>JBASWW010000058.1:0-64620 GCA_049276675.1 Fimbriimonadaceae bacterium | reverse complement strand
GTCGTAGGACGCGAGCGAGCCGGAAGTGAGATAAACCAGGATGTGGCAACGATTTACGGAAAGGGCTAGGAAAGTAGTTTTCTACGCGCAGGAAGAGGCGCAGAAATTCGGCGAGGGATACGTCTCGACCGAGCATCTTCTGCTTGGCCTCGTCAGAGAATCCGACAGCGTAGCCGCACGCGTGCTCGAAAAGCTGGGTGTGAGCTTGAATAGGATTCGCGCCGAGGTCGAGAAGCAGCTCCCGAGGGGAGATGCCCGGCCCAGTCAGGATATGACCCTGACTCCACGTGCCAAGAGAGTGATAGATCTTGCGTACGATGAGGCGCGGAACCTCAACAACAACTACATCGGCACAGAGCACCTCCTCCTGGGCCTCATCCGCGAAGGCGACGGCCTCGCGGGCAGGGTGCTCGCAAAGCTAGGCGTGGAACTGGAAAAAGCGCGTCGAGAAGTGATGGCGCTTCAGGACAACGAGACGACCACCAAGTCGGGAACTCGGTCCTCCAGCCACGGCGGCTCAACAAAAACCCAAACCCTGGACGAATTTGGCCGCGACCTTACGGAGCTTGCGCGAGAAGACAAGCTAGACCCGGTCGTCGGTCGCCAATCCGAAATCGAGCGCGTCATGCAGATCCTCTGCCGCCGAACCAAGAACAACCCCTGCTTGATCGGCGAGCCTGGAGTCGGAAAGACCGCGATCGCGGAGGGCCTGGCGCTAAGAATTGTCAGCGGCGATATTCCCGAGCTGCTTCACAACAAGCGGATCGTGGCTCTGGACCTTGCCGGCCTCGTGGCGGGCACGAAGTATCGGGGCGAGTTCGAAGAGCGCATGAAGAAGGTGATGGAAGAGGTCCGCAAGGCCGAGGGCAATGTAATCCTCTTCATTGACGAATTGCATACTCTGGTGGGCGCAGGCGCTGCAGAAGGCGCGATAGACGCCAGCAACATCATGAAGCCGGCACTGGCGCGCGGCGAGCTGCAATGCATCGGCGCGACCACGCAGGACGAATTCAGGAAGTACATCGAAAAGGATGCGGCGCTGGAGCGAAGATTCCAGGCGGTCAAGGTTCGCGAACCCTCGGAAGAGGAGGCGACCGACATTCTCAAGGGCCTGCGCGAGCGATATGAGGCGCACCACCAGGTGGAGATCACGGACGAGGCGATAGCCGCCGCCGTCCAGCTCTCCCAGCGCTATATCACCGATCGAACGCTGCCCGACAAGGCGATCGACCTTATCGACGAAGCGGCCTCGCGGGTCCGTCTGCAGCAGAGCCTGCCGCCGATCGACGTCAGGCAGGACCGGGTCAAGCTCAACAAGATGAAATCCGAGTTCGAGCACGCTTCCAAGCGCTCGGCAGAAGAGGATGTCGAGGGCCAGAAGAAGGAGCTCGAAGATCTCGAAGCGAGCATTCGCGAGCGCGAAGAGGCATGGAATGCGATCGAAAAGGCCGAGCCGGTGGTCAGCGAAAACGAGATCGCGGGCATCGTCCAGAGCTGGACGGGAATTCCTGTCACCAAGCTCGTCGAAGCGGAATCGCAAAAGCTTCTGCGGATGGAGGAGGACCTCCACGACCGGATCATCGGCCAGCACGACGCAGTTTCGGCCGTCTCCCGTGCCATCCGGCGTTCGCGCAGCGGGCTCAAAGATCCGAAGCGGCCCATGGGCTCGTTCATTTTCCTCGGCCCCACCGGAGTCGGCAAGACCGAGATGGCGAAAGCTTTGGCGGCCTACCTGTACGAGAAGGAATCCAACATGGTCCGGATTGATATGTCCGAATACATGGAGCGGTTCTCGGTCTCAAGGCTCGTCGGGGCGCCTCCCGGATACGTCGGATACGATGAGGGCGGGCAGCTTACCGAGCAGGTTCGCCGGAACCCGTATTGCGTAGTGCTCCTCGATGAGATCGAGAAGGCTCACCCGGACGTGTTCAATATCCTCCTGCAGATCATGGAGGACGGCCAGCTGACCGATTCGCAGGGCCGAACCGTGGACTTCCGCAACACGATCGTGATCATGACCTCGAACGTCGGCGTGCGGCCGATCGAGCTCGACAAGGCGCTCGGCTTCCGCTCGAAGACCGAGGACCCTGACGATCCGAAGGTTTACGAGCAGATGAAGACCCGGATGACGGACGAGATGAAAAAGCTCTTCCGGCCGGAATTCCTCAACCGCGTGGACGAGGTCATCGTCTTCCATCATCTCAAGCGAGACGAGATCTTGCAGATCGCCGAGCTGTATCTCAAGCGGGTGAACCAGCAGGCCGATGCCCTGGGCATCAAGCTCGAACTAAGTGAGAAGGTCAGGGACATTCTCGTGGACGAGGGCTATGATCCAAATCTTGGTGCCCGTCCCCTGCGGCGTGCCGTGCAGCGATACATCGAAGACCCATTGGCTGAGGAAATGCTGCTTGGCCGCTTCTCCGCCGGCGATGTCGTGCAGGCAGAGCTCGATGAAGACAAAAAGGTGATCTTCATCAAGAAGGAAGCTGCCGCCAACGGCAGGAAGAAGAAAGAGCTGGCCGAGTCCAAAAACTAGGCTTCGGGATCGGTACGGGGCCGGGGGCGATCCGCCTCCAGTCGTTCTCATTTCTGTCGCGGTGCTGTCGGCGTCCAAGCTCCATGTGGGATCTCGGGACCCGCGGAATATGGCGCAGTTCCGCGGTGCGGGCCGCATTGCGACTCGTAACCCAGCGCGGTTTCTACCACGCGGCTAACGTCTAAGTCTGTTCGGTCGAGCTTCTGCAAGGCGATCCGACGTCAGGCCCACATTGCAATAATCACGGCTCTCCGTTACACTATGAGGCGGAGTTGTTCTTATGACCCATTTTTACCTTCTCTTGCTTCTTGCCATCCAGGATCCGCTCTCGGCGCCTGCGCTCCAGAAGCGGATCAGCTTCCGTTGCCCCGCCGCGCCCGTCACCAAGGTTGTCGCCGCTCTCGCGGAGCAGACCGATCTAAAGCTCGCGAGCAGCAGCGCGGTGGACATCGTATTCGTCGATGCGAGCGACGTGACGGTTTCTGAGGTGATGTCGCGGATCGCATCGGTGACGAGCAGCGAGTGGCGGAAGACAGGGAACGAGTACCGCCTCACGCGTACGGCGGCGACCGAGAAGAAGGAGGCGGAGGCGGAGCTGGCCGAGCGCATCGCGCGTTATGAGGCGTCCCTCAAGGTGCTCTCCGAGCGATCGGCCCCCAAGCGCCCGATCCAGCCAACTGGGGCGGTTGGCGGTCTCCAGCGAATCATGCCCGCCCTCATCCAGCGCATTGGCCTTCGCGAGCTAGCGATGCTCGAGGATGGCAGGCGTTATGTGTATTCTTCCTCGCCGAACCGGATGCAACGGCCGCTGGGTATGACCCACGACCAGGTATTCGCGAGGGTCATCGAGAACTTCAACTACTACCGCAACGGCCGTCAAATCGAGCAAACGATGGCCTCGCTCACCAAGTTGCTCGACCAGTTCGTGGGATCGGTCGACGAACCGAACCAATCCCGCCGGGAACCGGAGGTTCTTCTCTCGGTGACGCGATCTCCGAACGGCGGCCTGACAATCGATTGTCGCACCTACAACTCCGCTGGCCGGGCGACGATGGCTACCCGGGTCTACCTGTACGAAAACCCGCTTCACTACACACCCGGTGCCAAGGCGGTCCTGCCCAAGCTGCAGGAGCCGGACGAGCCGCTCGTGCTCACCGGGCCGTCGAAGGAGGTCTCCGATTGGTTCACAGGGAAGGGGCCGGTGCCCTCGCCCGGCGTGCTCACGCTCTATTCGAAGCCCGACGTGAACGAGCTTTTCGGCTTCGAGTTCTCTTCGATTCTCGAACAGGTCGCCAAGTGTAAGAAGGTCAACATCGTGGCCAATCTGCCCGACGACTTGATGCCGATCTCCGGCGCTTGGGGCGATAGCCTGCCCAAGACGATCAACGAATGGCTCGCCCAGATGATGGTCAATCGGAGCCTCACGTTTAGCCAGGCCGATGGCTGGATGAGTATCGTCCCGACCGCCCGCGCGAGCGCGCGCAACGGCAGGATGAAGAGGGCAGCGCTGGCCAAGCTGCTCCAGTCGTGCGAGGGGACAGGCAACGCTCGGCTCGCCGACATCGTCGAATTCGCAGCAGCCGAACCGAAAAGGGCCTTCAACAGTTTTAGCGTGCCGTCCTATCTAATGTTCTGCCCGAACGTGCTCGTCATGGGGGACAAGCTCAACGACTGGGACATGCTGCTCCTGTTTGCGTCCCTGAACGGGGACCAGAAGCGGGCGATCCTATCAGGTGGAACGCTCTCGCTGGACGGCCTCACCTCCTCTCAGCGCGCCCTCCTCAGTGAAATGCTCTACAGTGAGGACTCATTCCGCACTCTCGATATGGCCGCCATGGTGACGGTTCCCGCCGAGGGCAACGTGCCAGACCGCATGGTGCGGACCTGGAGGGGCGAGCCCACGGAGCTGATGCCCGACGGCCCCCCTCGCGGACTCGTGCTGAGATCGACGATCTCGGAGGGATTCGCCGCGATCTTTCCTCAAGCGACAGGCGCCTATCGGAACGGGTCAATAGGAACCGACCTGCTGGGCGTCTTCATTGCCCGTGACGAGCGGAACGGGAGCGACGGGAGAGCGACGACGACGGTCGCCATCGGCACCCGCACGATGTACCATTGCGAGATCGAGCTTGTGCCCGGTGCAGTCCTTCGGAAGTCGCTAGGTGACGATGTGTACGTAAAGGGGGCGGCGCATAAGCCCTGGGCAGGGCTTCCCGACAGGTTTAGGCAAGCCGTGGAGAAAGCAGTGGCAGCGGAAAAAGAAAGATTGGCGGCCATACCAAGGGGGCCGGCCAGCCCCCCGCCATTCTGAGCGTCTTATAGAAGCTGGTTCCGGCGAGCAGCTCACCGGATCCGCAGCCGGCGTTCGATTCCCGAAAATAATCCATGAAATCTTGTAGACATTTCGCGATATATCGAAATGTATGGTATAGTCATTTCGATGGCAAACGAAATGAAGAATCCAGCGGCGGCTTTTAGGGCCTTATCAGATCCAACCAGAATCAACATTCTGGAGACGCTGGCCTGCTGCGCTCAGAGCATCTCGGTGGATGACGAGGGCGAGGTAAGGGTCGACAGCGGGCCGACGGCCGGAGACGTCTGCTGCCGCATTACCGGGGCTGACAAGATCACCTCGACCATCTCGCATCACCTGCGAGAGCTTCGAGGAGCCGGTTTAATCCGAATGGAGCGCCGCGGAAAGTGCATGCTTTGCGCGATCGATCCGGAAGGGTTCAAGTCGCTGACGGAGTATCTCAGACCGTTTGCCGAAGGAGTAAAAGATGAATGCTGTTAAGACGCACCTGTCGCTGAACGTCTCCGATGTTGAGAAGAGCGCCGCCTGGTATGAGGCGTTTTTCGGCCAGCCCGTGCACAAGCGCCGGGCGGGCTATGCTAACTTCGATCTGGACTCGCCGGGTCTTAAGCTGGCGCTTCAAGAGAGCAAGCCGGAGGGCCGGGGCGCACTCAACCACCTTGGGATTCTCGTTCCCTCATCAGAAGAGGTCGCCGCGGCAAGGGACCGGCTCGAAAAGGCGGGCCTCGTGACCTTCAGCGAAGAGAACGTGACCTGCTGCTACGCTCGCCAAGACAAGATCTGGGTGCGCGATCCCGACGGGAATGCATGGGAGGTCTATACGCTGATAGACGACATGATGGAGGGGGACCATCACGAGGAGGCTGAGGGAGTCTCTGGTTGCTGCAAGGGCGATACCAAGGCGGAAGCGGAACCGTGCTGCTCGGGAAACGAAGTCTGCTGCGCATGAGAATCCTGTTCGTGTGCGTCCACAATTCGGGCCGCTCCCAGATGGCGGAAGCGTATGTCAACGCTTTCGCCAGGGAACGTGGCCTGGACGTTCAAGCGGAATCGGCAGGCACGATCGCCGGTTCCGCGATCAACCCGCTCGCGGCGGCTGCGATGGCAGAGGTTGGGGTCGACCTGGCGGGCCATAAGCCAAAGCAGCTGACCCAAGAAATGGCCGATCGGGCGGACCGGATCATCTCTATGGGCTGTGGCGTGGACACGGAGGCTTGCCCGGCACGGTTCCTCGTTTCCGAAGATTGGGAACTGGACGATCCAGCGGGCGAGCCAATCGAGAGTGTTAGAAGGATACGGGATGAGATATTGGAGCGGGTAGCCAAGCTTATTGGTTAGATCAGATTTCCCATGGAACAACGGGCCGGGGAGGAGTCTCCGGGACGAGCCACCCGGCGGCTACGTTGGATCGCCATGAGAGTCGCCGGGACGAGCCACCCGGCGGCTACGTTGGATCGCCATGAGAGTCGCCGGGACGAGCCACCCGGCGGCTACGCTGGGCCGCCGGTTCCTTCCATTGCTTCCGGCTCCTTCTCAAAGAAATAGGCAAACAGAATGCCTGCGAGCAAGCCGCCGATTATCGGGCCGCCGATGTACACGCCCATATGCGCGCCATCCATCGAAGTGCCGCCGGCGAACATCGCGGGGCCGAACCAGCGTGCGGGGTTCAGCGCTGCTCCCGTAAACGGCCCGATCGCCAGTATTCCCATCACGATCGAAAGGCCAACGAACAGGGCGCCGACTTGTGGCGCTTTTCGATAAAACGCCGTGCCATAGACAGTGAAGACCAGGAAGAACGTCGCCACGGCCTCTAGGATCAGCGCTTTGACGGTGTCTACTTTGCCGAAGTATTCCGGCACGCCAAAGTTGATCTCCCGGACCAGATCGGCGGGCATGGCCTGCATCAGCAGCCAGATAGCGACCCACGCTCCAATGCACTGGGCAATGATGTAAATCAAGGCATCTGCGAGCGCGATCCGCTTGCCCACCCAGGCGCCCAGCGTCACGGCGGGATTGAAGTGTCCTCCACTGATCGGTCCGAGCGAAGTGGCAATCGCAACGATCGCCAAGCCGTGCGCGAGGGCAACGCCAAGGAGCGTGGCATTGCCCGTTGCGCCGAAACCGGCCGAAACAGCCGCCCCGACGCCAACGAACACGAGGGCGAAGGCACCGAGAAACTCCGAGACGTACGCACGCAACTTCATGGTATTTCCCACCTGTCGTTAGAGACGTAGCAAGTTCGCGATAAGACCTATGGGACTTATAGGGCCCATGAGTCAATGCAGCCGATTAGACCGGCCTAGCGTTAGGGCCAAAGTCGGCGCTGTAATAGTCCACGTAATGTCCACCTTTAGGGAAGATTTCATCTATCTTCCTCAAGATCTTCTCGCTGAGCTTGACCTCACAGGCCGCCGCCGACTCCTCGAGCTGCTGGGCCGACTTCGCCCCGATGATAGGCGATGTGATTCCAGGCTGGTTGGCGACCCAAGCCAGGCTAAGCGTAGTCATAGACATTCCATTGCTCTCGGCGAGCTTCCGGAGCCTGCGCAGCTTTTCTTTTGGCAGATGATCGAGCCGCTTGAACGGATCGCTTTTCACATACCTGCCTTCTTTGGGCAGGCTATCGAGATATTTGCCGCTGAGCATTCCGCCCGCTAAAGGGGACCAGGGAAGGACCGCGTAATCATAGGTTCGGCAGAACGGCAGCAGCTCAGTCTCGATTCTTCGATCCAAAAGATTGTAGGGCGGCTGCTCGCTTATAAACGTATTCGTTCCGATCTGCTTGGCGACATAGTGGGCCTCGCAAAGCTGCCATCCAGCGTAGGTCGAAGTGCCGATATAGCGCACCTTTCCTGATCGAACAAGGTCGTCCATTGCGCGAAGGCTCTCATCGATCGGGATCGATGGTTGCGGCCTGTGAAGCTGATAAAGATCAATAAAGTCGGTTTGGAGGCGTTCCAGCGATGCTTCGCAAGCCTCGATGATGTGGCGCCGGGAGTTGCCCCACGCGTTCGGATCGTCGTCGGACATCTTGCCGTGGCACTTCGTTGCGAGGACAACCTTGTCCCTCCGCCCCTTGAGCACCTTGCCAACGACCTTCTCGACGCCGCCGCGATTGTAGACATCGGCGGTATCTATGAAGTTGATACCGAGGTCGAGTCCATGTCTAGCGACCTTCTCGCCTTCGCTCTCGGTCGAGCCCCAGTCGTCGGGTTGCCATCCGAAGGTCATGGTGCCAAGGCAAGCGACGGAGACCTGCACGCCAGTGCGGCCGAGGGAGCGATGTTCCATGAGTGGAAGCGTACCGCCCCGGTCGGCTCAGCGTAGGCGGAAAGCGTTAAGTGTAAAGCGGAAATGGCATCGCCCTGCTCACACGCTCGCAATATCGAGCCGATAGTGCATTCCTGGGAAGCTGACGAACTCGACAGCGCCATAGGCCCTGGACCGTGCGTCCTCCAGCGTGTCTCCCACGGCCGAGAGAGTGAGCACGCGGCCGCCATTCGTGACAATTTCGCCGCCCCGCTCGGCAGTGCCCGCATGGAAGACCTTCAGATGCTCCGGCGCGTGGGCGAACCTGATCGGGTAGCCCTTACGATAGTCGCCCGGATAGCCGTCGCTCGCCAGCACGACGGACACCGCGGCGCGATCCAGCACTTCGAATGGGGGAACCGTTTCTCCCGCTGCGACCGCCCTGAGTGCCTCGGCAAATCCTCCGCCCAGCCTCATCATGATCGTCTGCGTTTCCGGATCGCCAAATCGGACATTGAATTCGAGGCAGTATGGGGTGTCGTCTTGAAGCATCAGGCCGCTGAAGAGCACGCCACGATAGTCTATGCCCTTTTTCGCCATGAGGTTGAGGATAGGCTCGACCACGCGCACTTCGGTCTCCTCGACCAACGCGCTATTAACCCACGGCACCGGGCTATATGTGCCCATTCCGCCCGTGTTTGGCCCGCGATCTCCGTCGAAGACGCGCTTGTAATCCTGTGCGACCGGGAGGCTCCGGTAGCTTCCGTTGCTGCAAAGAGTCAGCAGGCTGAACTCCTTGCCATCGATCCGGTCCTCGATGACTACTGTTCGCCCGGCTTCGCCAAGCTCATCGTGGAGGAGCATCATTTCGATCGCTTCTTCAGCCGCCTCCGGGCTGTCGCAAACGAAAACCCCCTTGCCAAGCGCTGCGCCGCTTGCCTTGACTGCGACTTGTTTGCCATCTTTGAACCGCCCCACCGCGTATTCGAGGGCGTCTCCGGGGTCGGTAAAGACCTGATAGTCGGCGGTGGGGATGGCTGCTTCCCGCATGAGTGCTTTGGCAAACGCCTTGCTTCCTTCTAGAAGCGCGCCATGACCACCTGGGCCGAAGACCGGTATCTGATGGTTTCTGAGGGCGTCAGCAAGACCCTGGATGAGCGGGTCCTCCGGGCCGACCAGCACCAGGTCAGCCTCGAGCTTAGTGGCCAGGTCGCGGATTCCTTGATGGTTGTGCGCTTGAATATCGAAGGTATTGCACTCGGCTGCGATGCCAGGATTGCCTGGCGAGGCGAAAACCTCGCACTCCTGGGCAAGCTTCCACACAAGCGCATGCTCACGCGCGCCGGAACCAATGATGAGCAGCTTCACGACTGCATTATGATAGGCGCGGGTTCCTGACAGAGCTTCTTCTTAGGACACTGGCGCAACTACGGTGCTTTCTTGGCTGCAGCCTTGTCATCCAGCATCTTGACGAATCGTGCAAACTGCTCCTCAATCTCTGGCCAGAGCTGCACCCGCTTCAGGAGCTTCATGCTTCACCCGATCAGACGGCCTGGACGTTATTGATCGTTGATCATGTCTCCCCGGTTGGAGAGAAGATACATCCCCGTTAAGCGCACTTACTTGCCTGTGGCCGCCCTCTTATCGAGTATCTTCACCATCCTGGCGATCTGTTCCTCGATTTCCGCCCACGGACGCAGCCTCTTCGAGGAGATGTCAAAAATGCCCTTAAGACCGAGACCCGACAGGGTTGCAGCGTCTCTTGCCATCAGATCGAGATACGCTTTGAACATGCGCACTCGCTCGTTCTTAACCTTCATATCGCCGTACTTCATGGTTCCTACACACGTGAGCAGATTACTAACCAGCCCAACAGACCGCGGGCCAGCTTCCGTGCGCGCAGCCTCGACTCGTATTCCGGCCGTCTGGCCGTTGGGCTTGAAGAAGCGATGGGTCGCTGCGAAGCTGTCGGTTTCTGCTCGGAACTCGTGCGAGGTCTCCTCAACACGCGTCCAACCCTGCATCACCGGAATAACGTAATTTCTGAGGAAACCGGACCATTGTGCGGCGTCCATTCCATATGCGGCACGCTCCTCGTCCGACATGTTATCGAGTAGTGCATTGCCATCCCCGTTGTTGATTGCCGCGAATGAGGCGTCAACGACTCCTGCAAGGGTCTTCACTCGAAGGAGAAACCACGCTGAAGTGGCAACCGCGATCAAGGCAGCAGTCGCCAAAAAGAGCGCAATCCTCTTTCGGCGGCGCAACACTTGGGGCGGACTCATTGGGCTATGGACAGAACTGGTCACCCGGGAGGCACGTGCTGACCAGGTGCAGGGTTGATCGATAATCATAGCCCGTCCCACCGCCGATACAACTTCGCAGCCTCTTCTCCCAGTCTCGGCAGTTGATAGTCTGGTCGATGTTCTCTGCCCCAGGGCAGGGCCCCCAGGCGCTGAGGGGCAAGCCCGTGGTGCCGTTGTTGCACTGCACGAGATTGCAAACGTAGCACCAGGCCCCGTATCCGACTGGCAGGGCGACAACGCCTATCACCGCCATCATAATCAGTTTTAGTTTCATAGATCTCCTATCTTGGAATCAATCTTGCGGGGTCGAGTAGAATGACGGGTTGAATAGGTCGCCGGTACCAACCCTGGATATGGCCGTTCCACTCAGCAGTACAGCATTGCCCCGCTTCATCGCGTACAAGTTGTATAGTCTTGTCGAGCGGTCATTGCAGTGGGGGTCCCAGAAGAGCGGCGTCCCCTCTCGAAACTTGGTGGCCCACCCTGGCCATTGCGACTCATACGCCCAAACCAGGTGGATGTTCCAGTTTGTTCCGCATGGTCCGCCCAAGTTGGTATCTGGGTGGCAGGAACACGGGCTCGTCATAAGCTCCTCCGTAAGCGGGTAAGACTTTAGAGATTCCTCTGTAATCGGAAACTGCGGCAGCCCCATCGACCCGCTGTCGCCATAGACCCCGTCTCCATCATGGTCTGACCGATAAAGGGCGGTGATGACATAGAGCTGCCGGAGCTGCGAAATTGAGGTTGTGATCTTCGCCGACATCTTGGCACGGACGAAAACCGGCATCGTTATCGCTGTAATCAACGCGATAATCGCGAGTACCATCAATATCTCGACCAGTGTAAAACCCGCACGTCTCGTCATTGGTCCATTGCCGCGAGTTTTAATCCGCCCTCCCGCATTGACACCTGAACCGCTCCTGCCAAAGGAGCACGAATAAGCCACTCCTGCGGCATCCGAATGTCGGAAATTTCGAATACGTATATGTTGGAGACGGGCTTTCGCCAAGCTGACTCAAGCTCGCCAATCTTGTTTTGAAACGCGACTATGACGCGCTCTCGAGACGCCCGGTCGAGGATGGTCTGCCTTGGGATGCTCTTATACGAGCAGCTCTCGCAATCGGACATCACATAGAGAATGTACCGACCGATTTCAATCTTCCTTCCGAACGCGTCTGCGGCCTTGGAAGTCGCCTCACCTTTCCAATGGGAGCTTTGGCGGCCGATCCCCAGTTCATCATGCCATCGCTCTATCGAGGGCAACCAGTAGAACCATGCCGCTGCAGCGAATATAATACCAACCGACCACTTGCCATATATCATAGTCGATATACCTTTTCCACCCACTTTACTCTAAGAGAGAGAGAGAGAGAGAGAGAGAGAGAGAGAGAGAATCTAGTATTTTTACCAGGGATTCGCCATGGGCATGTCGGCGATCTTCGTCAGGCCTTTTTGCGAACTTGCCGAAGTAACATTCCCAGCGGGATGGGAAAAACGCGTGTTGGTTTAATCGGGTGCGGAGGTTTCCAGCGACACCGGCTGGGGAATCTGTTGAAGGTGGATGAGGCGGAGGTCGTGGCGCTTGTAGACCCTGCGGCGGAGCAGATCGCGCTCATGCGGGAGCAGCATCCGGGAACCCAGGGCTTGGCCTCGTATCCGGATCACCAGACGATGCTTGCCGAGACCCGGCCGGATGCGGTCCTGATCGCCACGCCGCATACCCAGCATGTGAACCAGATCATGGATTCCTTCGCTGCGGGCTGTCATGTGCTCACCGAGAAGCCGATGGTTACGTCGGTGGAAGACGCGCACAGGGTGATAGCAGGGCGTGATGCGGCGGGGAGGGTTGGGATGGTCAGCTATCAGCGGCATTTTCAACCTGAATTCCGGCAGATCCGCGAAATGATCGCAAGCGGCGAGGCAGGGGCTGTACATTACATCACGGTGCTTCAAAGCCAGGAATGGCTACGCTTGACCAAGGGCACATGGAGGCAGGAACTCGCGCTTTCGGGTGGTGGGCAGCTGAACGACTCGGGCAGCCACGTGCTCGACATTGTGCTCTGGACGACCGGCCTCTCGCCACGGACGGTCTCGGCGTTTTGCGACAACAAGGGCACGGAGGTGGACATCAACTCGACGATGTCCGTGCTTTTTGACGGGGGCGCGATGGCAAGCATCGCGATTATTGGCGACGGCATGAGCTGGCATGAGGAAATCACGATCTGGTGCGAGAACATGGCGTTCTTCGTGCGCGAGGGCAAACTGAGAATTGTGGATCGCTCTGGTAGCCCCGTCGAACGCTCCGAGGGAGAGAACGGATCGGCTGATCGGAACTTCATCGAGGCGATTCTTGGGCGGGCGAAATGTGAATCGCCGTTCGAGTGCGGGCTTGAAGTAATCCGGCTTACCGAAGCGGCCTGGACGTCATCCGCACAAGACGGCGCGCCAGCGCGTGTGAGCTAGCCACCAATCTTTGGAGGCGTGGCATGCCCGAGCTTGAAACCCTTGGGTGGCTTCCATTTGAAATCCGCGACCTTCATCGGCTCGTTCAGATGCACCTCTTTATAGGAATGAAATTCGCTTCGCCCCCGTCAGGCGTATTCCCAGCCAACCGGCATCAGTGTCTTGCGATCCACTAGGACAGAGACCATGCTGCCCGGAAGAGACTGCTCTCCCGTTTCGATCTTGTAGGCCGGCTGGCCCTCGAACCTTGCCACCGAGCGTGTACTTGGGCCGCTTCCTATTGTTGAAGGGCTCGAAGCCGTTTAGGAAAGGCGAGTCGGGGAAACGCTCCATGATGTCGTAGGTCTTCTTCGTGACATCGACGGAATAAACAGACTTGGCGTTCCCGTAACTGCGCTGTTCCGATCCGGACCTGTCTGACCCGACGCTTCGCCAGAAGGGCTTCATGAGCCAGATTTCGCTCCGCATCCATTGATCTCCATACCGTGCCTCCTCGACGATTCGAATGGTCTTTGACTTGTGGAGGAGATCGTAGTAGCGGTTCAGGATGCTTTGCGCCTCGGTCCTGGGCAGTTTGCGCTGTCCGGACCAAGCCGTAGCCAACATGGAGGTCGAGACGAGCACCGCGGCGAATCCAAGAAATCCATTTACTCCGAAACTAGCCGACCAGCGCATTGCCGCAAGTGTATTGTGCATCTGAGTGGACACCCTGCTTAGCTTTCCCGAAGTAAACTCCCGCCACAATGACCATTGAGGAGCAGCTAGACGTTCTGCGCCGGGGCACGTCCGAGATCATCAGCGAGGCCGACCTTGCCGAGAAGCTGCGGTCGGGCAGGCCCTTGCGAGTCAAGCTCGGCCTCGATCCGACCGCGCGCGACGTCACGCTCGGCTGGGCGGTGGTCCTTCGCAAGATTCGCGACTTCCAGCGCTTGGGCCACACCGGCTGCATTATTGTGGGCGACTTCACCGCGATGATCGGCGACCCCAGCGGCAAATCCAAAACCCGGCCGCAGCTCACCCGAGATGAGGTGATGGCAAACGTCGAGACCGTCAAGCAGCAGCTCTTCAAGATCCTCATTCCTGAGCGAACGGAGATCACCTACAACGGCGATTGGCTCGGGAAGATGAACTTTGACGACGTGATCCGGCTCTGCTCGCGGATGACGGTGGCGCGAATCTTGGAAAGGGACGACTTCTCAAAGCGCCTCGCAGAGCACAAGCCTATAGCGATGCATGAAATCATGTATCCGCTGTGCCAGGGCATGGACTCGGTTGAAATTTCGGCTGACATCGAGCTTGGCGGTAATGATCAGAAGTTCAACAATCTGGTCGGGCGGACCCTGATGGAGCAGTACGGTATGGCTCCGCAGGTGGTGATGCTCTGCCCGCTGTTGGTAGGGACCGACGGCAAGGAGAAGATGTCGCAGTCTCTGGGCAACTACGTCTCGATTGTGGATGAGCCGAACGAGATGTTTGGCAAGACAATGTCCATCCCGGACGAGCTGATCTGGAACTGGTTCGAGCTGAGCACGGACGTGCCGATGTCCGAGTTGCAGGCGATGCATGACGGGGTGCATGAAGGTCAAATACATCCTATGGACGTCAAGCGGCGGTTGGCACGAGAGATCGTCAGCTTGTATCATCCGGACAAGAGCTAAGATGAGCGAAAACGACCAAAGAGATTCGCGAAAGGAAGCGCCGGAGCGGGAGCTACCGCGGCTGCTGAGTAAGAACTTGCCTCCCGGGTTCCTCGAAAAACTCACGACTACAACTGTGCCGGTCAGCGGTTCTGCGCTGGAGGCGGAGCGTCACTTTGTGGAAACGTACAGCGAGCGCAAGGCACCGTCTGACGCAGAAGCAGCACCAATCCCCCTAGGATTAGCTGATGAGCTCGGCTTCCTTGGAATTGTTGACTTGATAGTGGAACTCGGACTGGCTAAAAGCCGCGGGAATGCAAAGGACCTGATCAAGCAGGGTGCGGTTTCCATCGATGGAGAGAGATTCGAAGACTTTCGGGAACAATTAGCGATCACTGAGCTCGATGGAACGGTGTTGCGCGTAGGAAAGCTGAGTTTCAGAAGGCTTGTCTTATCCCAAGCAACTATACATGAGGCTCGCGACGCTGACTTCACCGTTGACCAGATTGCTAGCTACTATGCGCCAAATCCGATTCCAGCTCATGGCCTGGTGAAAAATGCGTTCGAAGGAGATTCCACGGACGGCCGACGATACAGCAGAACAAGGGCTGAAGCGATAATTCGCGAACATAGGGTCTATCTGGACGGCGTGCTGATCAGAGATCCCAGTGCGCAATACCCACCAGAAAGGCTTCGCGGGAGTTTGCTCGCAGTCGATGGCGATGTCGTCAGGCTTCGTTGACCAAGCTCAAGGGAATCTCTCGCGCGGATCGACCACCTCGATGAACCTGCCAGGCTGTACCCGGATTATGGCTTCGTTGAGAGCGTCAACCAAGGGCCTCAGATGTTAAACGGAGTTGAATTTGCTCCGAACAACGACTAAGCCAAGCGCATGCTTCTGTAAGTTCTGCTGGTAGAACATGTTGCGCTCGCGAGTCACGATGACGTCGATCTCTCCGCCAAGGATCTGCAACAACTCGCCATTCTTTGTGCCGTATAGCGACCGGGATCGGGTTGTCTCCACGACATGACCAGTCAGGAGGTCCGCAAGATCCGGCGTGATGTCCTCGTCTATATAAACACGCATCTAAGCGGCTTCAAGCTTATTGCCTAGTTCAAAAATGCCCAGCCTGAGTACTTGAACCAGCCTGGGGCGTCCAATTTGCGGAAAGGTCTGGTCGAAATCGTCGATGCTTTCTCCGGCTTCGAGCGCTTCGAAGAACTGGGAAACCGGAATGCGGGTGCCGTAGAAGCAGATGTCACCGCTGTGCCGGTCCGAATCCTGCCACAACAGATCCTTGTAAACCTTCTCGGCAGTCTGTTCCATGTTCATATTGTACGGCAGAAACTACTCGAACAGACTCTCCGCGAATTCGGCGGGCTTGAAGTCCTTCAGGTTCTCGAGCTTTTCGCCTGTCCCGATCAGCTTCACGGGAACTTTGAACTTGTCATAGACGCCGATCAAGGCGCCGCCGCGAGAAGTGCCATCGAGCTTGGTCAGGACAAATCCCGTCACGCCGGCCGACTTGGTGAATTCCTCGGCCTGCCGAATCGCGTTCTGGCCGGTGTTTGCATCGAGCACGAGCAAAACTTCATCCGGCTTTCTTCCCAGCGCCTTCTCTGTCACTCGCGATACCTTTGCCAGCTCCGCCATTAAGTTTCCTTTGCTGTGCTGGCGACCCGCTGTATCGCAAAGTACAAAGTCGATATTCCTGGCTATAGCGCTCGTTATAGCATCGAAAATCACTGAGCTGGAATCGGACCCCGGCAGGTTTTTGACCACGTCGCAGCCCACGCGCTGAGCCCAAACCTCTAGTTGTTCGATAGCCGCCGCGCGGAAGGTATCGCCTGCCGCGATCAGCACGGAGAACCCACGCCGCTTCAGTAGATGTGCGACCTTGGCGATCGTCGTAGTTTTCCCTACACCGTTCACTCCAACGAATAGATAAACCGTCGGACCTTCGTCGGCAACGTCGAGTCCTGCAGCGCCTTCTTGCTGAAATCGCTTCGAGATCGATTGCTTGAGCCTTTCTTTGATCCCTTCGCCGGTCGTAATCTTTTCTTCGCGGACGGCCTTTCGGAGCTCACTCAGAATCTCGGTGGCTGTTCCTACGTTCGTGTCGGCTTCGATAAGCGCTTCTTCGAGCTCATCGTAGAGCTCTTCATCAATGATGCCGCGGCCGAGCATCCGGTCGACACGCTGCATGAGACGCTTGAACATCGGCGCCCATCAGCGTACCAGCGAGCGGCCATGTTCGACGAGGGCCTCTCGGTCCGAGGTGAGCTCGAGGACGGTCGGGCCGATCGCATTGACCCACCGGTTCCAACTTGCGGACCTCCTGACCTTGGCCAGCATCACACCTTGGTGATTGGGCCTGAGAAATGCCGTGTGCGTCTGCACGCGCATCCGCTCAGTGCGTCGCAGTCCGACTGGCCGCATGGTGAGGGCTCGGTAGATTTCGTACCAGAGGAGCACGCTCCAAACGTTTTCGCTGGGGTAGCTCTTGGCGACCTGGAGCTTAAGCTGCTGCTCCATTGGCGAGAGCTCCAGAACCTCCTCGCCGGACGGGTCGGCAAACCGGTTGATCGTCTGCAGTCTCTTCGTGTAAGCGTGATAGAAGGGAATCTCCAAAATTGCGGCCCTTCCAGGGTGACTGGGAGTCATCGGATTGCGGATTTCGGATTGGGAGTGGTTGACCAAGAAGTTTGTCGCATCGTGGTCGAGGTGGCCCTGTTCGAATGCGCCGCACGCGATTCTGTCGGGGCAGATTTCCGCGACCATTTGCCGGAACTTTGGCAGCAGGTTCGGAACCTCATTCATCACCGAGCCATCGGTCGCCCCATGGAAGATCAGGTTCTCGTCCCTGACTCCAAGGACCGAGGCAACACCGCGCGCCTCAGCCTCGCGCACCGGCGTCGAGTGGGTCCAGCTCATAAAAACGTCTGCGCCGGAGGAGGTCAGCCGCTTGATCCAGGCCGCGATGGAAATTTCGTCATCGGGATGCGTGACGCAGAACAGCCACCTCAGCGACGGATCGGGGTCGAATACCTTCATTCCAGCCCCGCCTTTTCAAGAATGGAGGTCGTTGAGCGGCCCTCGAGGAGCGGCAAGATCACCACCTGGCCCCCATATCCGCGCACGATCTTAGCTTCTGGCAAATCTTCTTCCTGATAATCGCCCCCCTTCACGTGTACGTCCGGGCGCAGCTTTTCGATTAGCAACTCCGGGGTTTGCTCTTGAAAGAGCAATACTGCGTCAACACATCTTAGCGCAGATAGTACGACCGCTCGGTCGTCTTCCCGATTGATGGGGCGGTTCGCTCCCTTACCAAGCGAGCGCACCGATACGTCGCTGTTGATCCCTACGACGAGCAGGTCTCCGAGCTTGCTTGCCGCTTCGAGCAGGCGCACATGTCCGGCATGGAGAATGTCGAAAACGCCGTTTGTGAAGACCAGCCGCTTCCCCTGCCTCAACTCCTGCACGTCCGCCACGCTCATCATCGGCGCACCGACTCCAGAACCGTTTGCAGCACCACTTCCGGAGTGATTCTATCCAGCCCGGCCGCTTCATAGTGACAGCGCTCGATCTGGCCATACGGACACGATCGCCGGGGGCGTGTGATCGAGTAAAGGCCGATCGCGGGGCGCCCAAGCGCAGCGGCAATATGGGTGCTGCCGGTGTCTCCGCCGACATGCGCTCCGGCTTGGCTGATGAGGGCGATCAATTCTTTGATGCTGGTCCTTCCCACCAGGTCGATCGGTCTCTCTCTGCAAGCAGCGATAACTTCGCCGGCCGCAAGGCGGTCATCGTGGCCCTTGCTTCCGATCAAGACGGAGTGGGCAAATGGGGCAAGGTCGTCTATCAGCCGGGCGAAATAAGCTGTGGGCCACCGCTTGCTGGCCCAACCTGCGCCAGCGTTCAGCACGACTATCGGCTTGTCAACACCTCGATCCGATTTCGGAATTTGGATTTCGGCCCTTCCATGTTGACCAGGGATCGGATTTGGGATTTTCGAACTCGGACTGGCACTTAGCATCTCTTGGACTCGTTGTTCCGCAGCTGGATCCGGCTTGAGGGCGAAATCAGCTCGATCCGCCACTCCTCCGGCCGCGCGCGCCACATCCACATACTGATCCACGATGTGAAAAGACGTTGGATCGGGCAGGACTCGCCGTGAAAACAGCCATGACCCTTCCCGCTGCCAATGGTATCCGAGCTTGTTCTTCGACCTGGCCTTGCCAATCGGCAATGCGCTCTTGAGGAGGCCCTGAAGATCGAACGCGGCATCGAACTCCTCGCCATAGAGATTCAAACCCGGCCCAGCCTCGACCACCCGGTCAACCGCCGTGCAGCACTCGACCACCGCCGCGCACCGGGGATCCGCCAGCCAGGTGATATGACAACCGGGAAATCCGGCCTTGAGCGCCGATGCCGCCGGCAGGCAGCAAACCACGTCGCCGAGCGAGCTGAGTCTGCTAATCAAGAAGCGAGCCACGTACAGAGTATGACCGGGGACCCGCTCGCAGCCTGCGGCAGTTCGCGCATGGTTAGGCAAGGAGCGAGTCCACGGCTGCCAGGACGTCCTCTACTGACGTCCCGGACGTCTCGCGTCCATTACGCAAGACCCGCCCTCGATCTGTCCAGGGCCGGTAGCGAGCCGGGTCGGTGGGTCCAAACACCGAGACCACCGGCACCCCATAAGCGGCCGCAATATGTCCGGTTCCCGTGTCGCTGCAAAGATGAATCGCGCTCGCCTTAACCGCCGCCATCGTCTCATTTAACGGCAGTCTCCCCACCAGATCTCCGCCTTGCGAAGGATGGGGATCGGTGGGCCCGCCGAGATAGGAAACAGCAAAGCCACGCTCCTCAAGAGCCTCTCCAACCGACATCCACCGCTCGATGAGCCACTGCTTATCGAGCGCGCCCGCTCCGGTGGAAATCGTGGCTATCCTGTCTGGAGTTGGGCCAAGAAGTGGGATGACCCGAGCACGCTCGGATTCCAGGGACGGCATCATCGGCCGGTCAATCGCGGGAAAATCTCCCAGCTGAGACAGAACGAGGTGATTCCACTCCACGACGTGCATGCTTCCAGGATCGCCCGCCGCAACCGGGTTCAGACGCTTTGCCAGGGAGTCGGTGGCTTGGGCCGCGAGCCTTCGTTTTGGCTTGGCAAGGTAGAGGCAGAGAGCCGTCTTCGAATGTCCTTGAAGGTCGAGCCCAAAATCGAAGCGGTGCTTCCGCAAGCCGGAGTACGTTCGGAGCGAGTCCCACCAAGTCACCGGTGACCACCTGCTTGACCGCCAGCGATCGCGGGGGAACTCGTATCTGAGGTCCACGAGTTCCCCCTCTCCCGCCCCGGGGGAGAGGGGGTTAGGGGGAGAGGATCGGCTACTCACCACAGCCGCGCAGCGGGATTCGACCGCCCAGGCGATGAACGCGT
This sequence comes from Fimbriimonadaceae bacterium, assembly GCA_049276675.1. Classification (GTDB taxonomy): domain Bacteria; phylum Armatimonadota; class Fimbriimonadia; order Fimbriimonadales; family Fimbriimonadaceae; genus DATLGQ01. The sequence continues at coordinate 44,674 of JBASWW010000058.1, read as the reverse complement.
CCGGACAGGCTCTCCGAACCGATGTCGCCGCTTGGGCTGCCATCACGCAGTCGCCTATTGCGGAAAAGCGGACGAGCAAGAACTTCATCGCGGTGCGGCTCGCCAAAGCGGTAACAAGTTACCGCACTCTATAGCAGGCCGGCCCTTCGCGCGCTTTTCCACCGGTCATGCAGCCAAAGCCACTGCTCCGGATACTCCCGGATGACCTCTTCGATGGCGTTGTTGATTGCGCGGGTATAGGCTTCCGGTCCATCGAAACCGGGCTCAGGCTGAATATGCGGCTTGATCATGAGCCGATACTTGCCAGGCCCGACGCGGGCGCAAAACGAGGGGAGCAGCGGCGCGCCGGTCCGCAGATGCAGCACCGCCGGCCCCTGCACCGTGCCGCAAGGCTTGCCAAAGAACGGCACGAAGGTCTCGCTCGAATTCTGGTCGGGCAAGACCGCCACCAGTTGGTTATCTTTCAGCAAGCCCAGCATTTGGCGGGCGGCATTCCCTCTTGGCAGCACGTTCAGCCCGGCGTGGCCGCGAAGGTCCATCATGATCTGGTTCATCTTCGAATCGTTCGCGTCGCGCGCAACCACATGCATCGTGAACCCTTTGGCCCTCGCGTACTGGCCGAGCCGCTCCCAGTTTCCGAAGTGGCCGGTAATCACGAGCACGCCTTTGCCCAGAGCGAGGGCCGACTCGACGTGCTCGAATCCTTCCATCGTGATGCTGTCGATAACTTCCTGGTCGGACCGCTTCATCGTGCGCATAAAGTCCGTGCCGACCATCCCGAAATGCTCGAAAACGCCTTTTGCGATGCGCTCCCTTTCCTGGATCGAGAGCTCTGGCATTGCAAGTTCGAGGTTGGCAAGGGCGCGGTTCCGGTGCTTCTTCGAGACCCGATAGATGAAACGGCCAAGCTTCGCGCCCGCCTTCTCGGCTTGCAGTGCATCCTTCTTCTCAACCCACCTTTGGATGCGCCGGAAGAACCAGGCACCGAGCCTGCCTTCCAGTTCCTTACGCTTTTGAGATCTCATCTAGCTTGGATCGGAGCCATGCCTTGAATTCGTCTTCGGGCTCGATTCGCGCCTCCTGCATGGCCACAAGGATTTGCCTGCTTCCGATGTCGCATCTATCGCGCAGTTTGACCCAGTCCTTTGCCGTGACGATCAGCGGGAGGCCCGGGGGCAGGCCCTCAAAAAGGGTACCTGCGGTCAAGGGGGCGTGGTCGGGCAGTGACTTCGCAGCGGCGATTTCGATGCCTTGCCCGCTCAGGGTGTCGAAAAACCGATCGGGCCGGGCGATGGCGCAAAGGGCATTCGCGCTCGTGGGCTGCTCTGCCGGCTCCGCTCCGTTTAGCAAGAAGCCAGTCGGCTGGAACCGGAGATCATCAATCACCCGGTCCATGCGACCTAGGCTCGTCCTCGGCTCCCGGTATGGCCCGGCGGGAAGAACCATGCGGTTTGTCGCGGATGGATCGTCGAGGCAGATTTGGAGATGCTTCTTTAGGGGCAGGTGCTGGAGGCCGTCGTCGAGCAGGAGGATTGCATCGGGGAAATGCTGGTGGCAGATTTCGGCGGCGCGCACTCTGTCTCTGCCCACGATGAGCGGCACATCCGGCAGCAGCCACCGGATCATCGCCGGCTCGTCCCCCCACTCCTGGGCCGGCAATGAGGGCGCCGGTTGGTTCGTTACGGCGGTCCGAGCCAAGTTAGCCCCCTCGGCGGCCTTGCTTCCGTAACCACTGGCGCTGATCACTACCTCCTGCCCTAGTTCTCGGAGAAGTTTCGCAACGTGGATCGTTACAGGAGTTTTGCCGCTTCCTCCAACGGTGAGGTTTCCGATGCAGATGACCGGACAATGGGGTTCCTTGGCGCGCTTCAACTTGAGGCGATAGACTGCAAGATATGCCTGCCAGCCGAGCCAATAGAGGCCGGAGAGTGGAGCAAAAAGGATGCGCAGGAGGGCATGCCCCGCTCCACGCCCAGCCCAGACCTCCTCGATGCGCACCTCGCGATTCTACTGCCGTATTCGGCTCGTTGTCCGCGCTCATCTCAGTAAACTCCAAACCATGCCGACCGCCGCGTTCACCACCCTTGGCTGCAAGGTGAACCAGTACGAGACCCAGAAAATCCTGGAAAGCTTTGAGGACGCCGGGTTCGAGGTCGTGCCGTTCGACGGGCCGGCGGACGTGTATGTCATCAACACGTGCAGCGTGACCTCGCAGGCCGAAGCGAAGAGCCGGTACACGATCCGGCGGGCCAACCGGAACAACCCTGATGCCAAGGTGGTCGTCACGGGCTGCGCGTCCCAGATGGCGAGCAACAAGGGCGAGGGAATCGAGGGTGCCGATGTTGTGGTTCCGAATCCGGAGAAGTTGGCCGCGCTCAAATACCTCCTTCGCGTTTTCCCCGGCCTTGCCCGACCACCGAAGCGCCGAAACCCCGAGCCCCTCACCCCCAACCCCTCTCCCCGCCATTCATCGGGGAGAGGGGAGCTCGGAAACTCCATCGACCGAGAACCACAGCACTTCTCGGGCAGAACCCGGGCAACGCTCAAGATTCAGGACGGGTGCAGTGTGTTTTGCAGCTACTGCTCAATTCCCTACACGCGGCCGGTCATGAGTTCGCGCCCCTATCGCGACGTGATTGAGGAGGCGCTAAGGATGACGGCGATGGGCTATCGAGAGATTATTCTCACCGGCGTCCTGATCGGCGCCTATGGACCCGAAACGGGCAGCGGCGGGCCGGACTTCGAGGACCTGGTGGAGAAGGTGGCGGATGGGATGGATGGGGTGAGGATCAGGATAAGCAGCATCGAAATGACCCAGGTGACCCCGAGGCTGATCAGTCTCCTCAAATCCGGGCTCGTCGCTCCTCATCTGCACATCCCGCTCCAAGCAGGCGATACCGGCGTTCTTCGCGACATGAACCGGCCCTACACCCAGAGCGACTACCTCGACCTCTGCGCCAGGGTCTATGCCGAAGTGCCCGATATCTCCATCACCACCGACATCATGGTGGGCTTCCCGACCGAGCTCGAGGACCGCTTCCGATCCACGGTCGAAGTGTGCGAGCAAGTGGGATTCCTGAAAGCGCACGTCTTCCGATTCAGCCCTCGGTATGGCACCCCGGCTGATAAGTGGGGCGATCCGATCGGCCCGCAGGAGAAGCAGCGCAGAGCCATGATGCTTGCCGATATCTCAAGGAGGACCGGCGAGGACCATGCTCGGCGCTTCTTGGGCCGCACCATGCGGGTGCTCGTCGAGGGCAAGATCGGCAAGGATGGGATGCTCGAAGGGCTATCCGACAACTACCTCACGGTCAAGTTTGCTGGATCGCCCTCGCTCGCTCGCAGTTTTGTAAACGTGCGGCTGGACGAGGTTCGAGAAGGCTTCGTTTATGGCGAGCTGTCGAGCCTATCCGTGCAGAAGCAGCTGCGCGTGGTTTAGAGCTCGACGACCTTGCCGCGCAAGGTCGCCACGCCACCCGAGCCCGTCCCAGTGGATGAGGCCGAGCAGCCAGTTGGTGGCGGTGGAGGCGGACCCTGCTTGAGAACCGCGATATTGCCGCCGGGAAGGGTGACATCGCCACCATCCGGGATGGTGGGCAGAGGCGTTCTGCAGTTGGGATCGATCGCCGAATAGCTCTTGCCGCCGTAATAATAATGGCGGTAGTGGGTCAAAGTATTGATCGTGTTCGGATCCGGTTGGAAGAACCGAACATCGGTCGGAACCGAAGCGGCGAAGTCGCCGTTGACATCGCTCGTCGCACGGGCCAGTTCGCCGCCGAAGTTGTCATAAAAAACAACGTCAACCCCCGCGAGACCGCCAGTGGTGCCGCCTCCGGTGTTGGTCCCGCCGCCCCCTCCTCCGCCTCCGCAACCGAAGCCGATGAACAGGAATAGCCCGAAAAAGACGAGTAAGGTGGTTCTCACAATCGTATATTCTCCCTTATAGTTGACCTGGCTAACGGCTTTTTAGTTCGAAGTTGGCCACTTGGAGGCTGGTCTATGCTGCCCTGTTTGGCCGTCTCCCAGGGAGTTCGCGTCTGGAGGCTCAGCAATGCGACACGGCCCAGTGCCGAGCTAGGAGAGCCGCGTCGGGAAAAACAATCGGGACCGCTAAAGTCGCCCAGGCGCTGTTCGTCTGACCTCGGTCGAAGAAAACCCCTGTGGCAGGAGATCGCGGAGCGTGCAGGTTCGCGTCTCGCCATCTGCTCCGGCGATGCGGACCAGCAATTCTTCCGGTTTTTCGGCGAATTCGAGCAGAACCTGGAGGCACGCGCCGCAAGGGGTCCCGCCATCCTTGGTGACAAGCGCTATTTCTCTAATCCGAATGCCACCCTCGGCAATCATCCGCGCCACGGCAGAACGCTCGGCACAGATCGTGAGTCCGTACGATACGTTTTCGACATTGCAGCCCACATGGATGCGCCCCTGCTCGTCGAGAAGGGCGGCGCCAACGGCATACCCGCTATACGGCGCATAAGCCTGAGAGCGTGCGGCGATCGCGGCGGCCAAGAGATCGGACATCAAGGCATTATGGGCCTACTTCATCACGGCGACGGTGACCCCGTGCCCGCCCTCGCCCGGCTCGCCATCCCGGTAGCTTGCGACATGGCGATATTTGCGCAGCACCTCGCGCGTCAGCTCGCGGAGAATCCCCTCCCCCTTGCCATGCACGATCCGCACCTGGTGAACCCCGCCGAGCACCGCGTCGTCGAGGAACCGCTCGAGCATTTCCATCGCAGCCTCTGCCCGCATGGCCCGGAGGTGGACTTCTGTGGTGGCGGTTTGCGCTTTTTGAAGCTGCATACGGCCCGATGAACGAGCCGCTTGGGCCGGCTTCGCGGGCTTTGCCAGTTGGAGCTTTGACGTGTCCACCGTCACCTTTAGCGAGCCCATTTGAACGGAAGCGGATCCGTCCCGCGGGTCATTCAGCACCAAGCCGGTCTGGGCGTAGCCTTCGACCCGAACCGTATCGCCCTTCTTGATTTCTTCCGTTGCCGCATCGGGCTGATCCTCAGGTGCGAGCTCATCGGCGAGCTGGCTGCCGGCCGTTTGGAGGTCTTTGAGCCGCTTCCTTGCTGCTTCTTGAGCGCGCGGGTCCGATCCGGCAGACTTTAATTCTTCAAAGATCTCGGTGGCCTCCAGTCTGATCTGCCGAAGGGCCTCGTCTATGGTCGCCTGGGCTCGCGCGAAGGCGTTGCGTCGCACATCATCCGCCTCCGCGAGCTTGCGGCCCGCAGTCTCCTCCGCCTTGCGAAGTTCCGCCGACCTACGATCCGCCTCGCCCTGCGCGGTCCTTGCCAGTCGCTGGGCGGATTCGAGCTGCTCAAGCATCTTGGCGACATCCTGAGCAGCCTCGCCCAGTCCATGCCGCGCGCGCTCGACCACTTCCCTGGGGATGCCATATCGCTCCGCGATCTTGAGCGCGTGGCTTGCTCCGGGGGCGCCCATGATCAGCCGGTAGGTGGGTCGCAGGGTCTTCTGGTCGAACTCCATCGCGGCGTTGGCGAAGCCTTCGGTGTTGTAGGCAAACGCCTTCAATTCGCCGTAATGGGTGCTCGCCACAATGATCGCGCCCTTGTCCCGCAGCTCGATCAAAATGGCCCGCGCAAGTGAGGCCCCTTCCGCCGGATCGGTTCCTGCGCCGATCTCATCGAGGAGGACCAGCGCTCCCTGCTTGATCCCTTTCAGCGCCTCCGCGATGTTCTTGATGTGGCCGCTGAAAGTGGAGAGAGACTGCTGGAGGCTCTGCTCATCCCCAATATCGGCCCACACCTGGCTGAACGGCCCGAGCTTCACCTCGCCTGCGGGAAGCATCAGACCGGATTGGGCCATGAGCGCAAAGAGCCCGACCGCCTTGATTGCAACCGTCTTGCCGCCGGTATTCGGGCCGGTGATAAGAAGCCCCTGATGCCCGAATCCGACGCTGAGGTCGAGTGGAATCGCGGTGTCCCGATCGAGCATCGGGTGGGCGCCCTTCGCTATCTCGATGCCTGGGCTTTGCCTCTTGAGCGGCACGACACCCTTCATTTGAAATCCTAGCTTGGCCTTGGCAAAGATAAAGTCCAGGAAGCCGGCCGCCTCGATTCCTGCGCTCGCCTCTTTGGCGACCGATCCCAACTTTGCCGAAAGCGCGGCGAGGATTCGCAAGACCTCATCTCTCTCCGCACCCTCGACCTCGCGGAGCTGGTTACCGAGCTGCAGGACATCTTCGGGCTCGATGAACACCGTTTGCCCGCTGCCGCTTGTGTCGTGAACGATTCCACGGATTTTGTGCTTGTGCTCGGCCTTCAGGGGGATGACGTAGCGGCCCTCGCGCACCGTGAAGATCGGATCCGAGAGATATTCGCGGGTTTTGCCCGACACGTAGCTTTGAATCTTCTCCTGGATCCTGGATTGAATGGTGGTCTTCTTCCTTCTGAGTGCTTGAAGGGCTTCGCTCGCAGAGTCTTTGACCTCGCCGCCATGATCGAGCGACGAGAAAACCTTCGCTTGGATGGCTTCGGCCTCTGGAAGAGCTTCCGCAAAGGTCCAGAGCGCCGGATACTCCGTCTGCCGAAGCTTGAGAAAGGCGCGGCAGGCACGCATGGCTTGAAGCGCGCTGGCCGCCTGCAGAATCTCCGCCCCGCCCAGGGTTGCTCCTTTGGAAGCATTGCCGAATGCCGCCCGGAGATCTCGGACAGCCCCAAGGGACGGCGGAGAGTGCCGCGAAAGGAGGTCGTGAGCCGATGCTGTCAGGTCCAGGCTACGCCAGACTTCGTCGGGATCGAAACTAGGCGCCAAGGCTGATGCCCTCTCGGATCCCAGTTCGGTTTCGCATTGGGCAAGCAGTAGCTCCCGTATGGATTCGAACTCGAGCACGTGAAAGGCATGGGTCACAGAATGATTATTGCGGATCGGCAAGGGAGTTCGGCGAATTGCGCTCCAATAAGCGTCCTCCAATCATGAAGCTAGTCCGAGCGCTCGCCGGAATAGTGGTCTCCGCCATTCTCTTGTTGCTTGCCTTGCCGCCCGCGGATGTTGGGATGCTTGGGTGGGTTGCTCTTTTCCCGTTGCTATGGGGAGTTGCGGGACAGCGATTTCTAGTCGGGTTTTGTTCCGGGCTCGGGGTCGGATTGGTCGCTGCATGGATGGCTGTAAAGGGATGGTTCTATTCGCCATCAATTCTGGATGGCGATCCGGGGTGGGTCTACACGGGCTTTGCGCTCATCGGGCTGATTGTGGCCATCGTTTCGGGGGCATTTGCTGAGGTCCGCATTTGGACGGCAGCGAGGGTCGTCACTCTGACAAGCCTTGGCGTGGTCCTCGAATTCGCTTCGATGGCTGTCCTTCCGGTTCATCTGGCGCTGACCCAGTATCGCAGCCCCTTGTTGTTGGGCGTCGCGGGCACATTTGGGATATGGGGCGTCAGTTGGCTGCTATGGCTTGCAAACATCTGCCTCGCCGCATTGGTCAGTTCAAGACGGGTCGGGGCAGCAATCATCCCTATAGTGATCGCTATACCCATCCTTCTGATTGGCTTCGGGAACTGGCTGTTCAGCTCGCCGCCAACCTCATCGATCAGGGTGGCCGCGGTTCAGACTGAGAGTACCGATCTCGATACGCTTGCGAAGCTCAATGCGAAGGCGGGATTGGTCGATCTGGTGGTCTGGCCCGAGCTGAGCGCGTCGGATAGCGCCCCCAGCGGAGATACAAAGAAGCTTCGCAGCCTTGCCGCTGACGTCCTGCAACCGACGTTTGTAACGACCTTCCGTGACGAAGCCAAGCCCCTTCCGCACAATGCGGCATCGCTCTTTTCGAAGGATGGCGAGTCGAGGCGCTACTTCAAACGGAAGCTGTTCGCTGGCGAGAAGGCGATCCATGCAGCAGGCTCAGATGCTCTTGCGGTCGAACTGCGCGGCTCCTTTGGGGACAGCGCACTTGTCGGGCTGAATATCTGCTTTGACTCCTGCTTCCCGGCGATCATGAGAGACACGGCCCGAACTGCTTCCCTCATCGCTCTGCCCACTCTCGATCCGCGAACGCCAAATGGCGTCGTTCAGGCCATTCACGCCGCGTATACACCCTTCAGGGCTGCCGAGTTGAGTGTGCCAATCATCCGAGCGGACACCACGGCCTACTCGATGATCGTGGATGGTGACGGCCGCATCCTCGCCGAGGCAGGATCTGGCACCGAGCAGGTCATCCTAGCCAAGGTCGGAGGCGGGTCCAGGTTATTCATGAACCTCGGCGAACTCGCGGTGTGGCTTTGCTTGGCGGCTGTTCTGATCCATGGGGCGCTGGCGATCCGGTCAAGGAAATCGCGGGCTTCTCCGGATGCGCCGAGCCCAAGCTAAGAAATCCGTGCGGCGAGCCTCCCGAAGGCGCTTGATCCCGCATACCGCGAGGTTGAGCCGAGCATCTCCTCGATCCTCAGGAGCTGATTGTACTTTGCCACCCGGTCGGTCCGGCATGGCGCCCCGGCCTTGATCTGGCCACAATTTGTGGCGACGGCTAGGTCGGCGATCGTCACGTCCTCCGTCTCTCCTGATCGGTGGCTCATGACGCTTGTATAGCCGGCGCATTTTGCCATTTCGATGGCTGCCAGGGTCTCGGTCAACGTTCCAATCTGGTTTACCTTGACAAGGATCGAGTTGGCCGTTCCCTGAGCGATGCCCTTTGCAAGCCGTGTAACGTTCGTTACAAAAAGGTCATCTCCAACAATCTGAACGCGCCCCCCGACAGCCTCTGTCAGGGCCTTCCAGCTGTCCCAATCATCCTCAGCGCAGCCGTCCTCGATCGAGATCACCGGATACTTTTCGCAGAGTCCTGCCAGATAGTCGACCTGCTTGGGGCCGGACCGCTCCCGCGTATCGCCCGCCTTATAGAGATACATCCCGTCTTTGTAAAACTCACTTGCAGCGGCGTCGATGCCGAGCCAGACCTGGTCGCCCGGCTTGTAGCCTGCTTGCTGAATGGCTTCGATGATGTAGTCGAAGGCCATATCCTGGTCTTCTAAATTAGGGGCAAATCCTCCCTCGTCCCCGACTCCGGTGCTCAGTCCCCGGGCTTTAAGGACCTTCTTCAGAGCATGCAGCACCTCGGCGCCGATCCTGAGAGCCTCCGCAAACGAATCCGCCTTGATGGGAAGAATCATGAACTCCTGGAAATCGACATTCGAATCCGCATGCTTGCCTCCGTTCAGGATATTCAGCATCGGAACGGGCAGGGTATTAGCCGCAACCCCTCCCACATAGCGGAACATTGGAAGCCGAAGCGAGCTGGCGGCAGCCTTCGCACATGCGAGCGAGACACCCAAAATGGCGTTAGCACCGAGCTTTGCCTTGTTCGGAGTTCCGTCAAGCTCGATCAGTAGATCGTCGAGACCTCGCTGATCCGTCGCATCGCGGTCCAGAAGGTGTGGCCCGATGACGTCGTTGACATTCTCGACAGCCTTGAGTACGCCCTTTCCGAGGTAGCGGCCCGCATCTCCGTCGCGCAATTCAACGGCTTCGAACTGGCCGGTGCTCGCGCCGCTTGGCACAGCCGCGCGGCCATAGCTTCCATCTTCGAGCACAACGTCGACCTCGATGGTGGGGGTGCCCCTGCTGTCCATGATCTCACGAGCGGCCACGTCAACGATAATTGGCATCACCGGAGTTTACCGGCGATTAGGCCGGTGACTGTGTGTAATGATAATTACATGATTTATTTTGAGCCGTATAACTAACGATATACTCAACTTGAGCGAAGAAGCGCAGGGTGGGTGAGTTAGAAGAGACACTTGTCAGTTTTTCGCCTTCGCAAATACTCTGGTGGGCGAACTCAATACCATCTCGGCGCCGTTGATCAGAAAGCGACTCTCTCCAAATATGGCCACGTAAGGCGACTGGTCGATGGCAGCTCTCAGAGCCCTTGCGCCGGGGGCCTTAGAGCGGGCAGCCGCCTTCCACTCGGCTAACCGGAAGTCCCTGTTCTGACTGGTCGCGATCCACACCGTGTCCTCGACGGAGCCCGGCCGCGACGTGAAGGTCACCAAGAATTCCTGTCCCCAGGAGCCTTGGGTGCCCCGCTCGATCCTCGCAGACAGAGCCGGCATCCTCAACAATCCGGCACACGCTCTCGCAAAGCCACCAATCGTCGCATAGTAAGCTGCCCCATCCCCCGATCCATGCCCTACGTTCGGCAGCGTCAGCAGCCACTTTGGCTGCTTCAGCTGGCCCCAATAAATGCTCGTTGAATCGACCGTCCAGTACGGGTCGTTCGAGCCCCGGATTACCAGCGTCGGGCTGAGGATCTTGGCGCGGTAGGAATATGGATCAACCATCGAAACGAGCTGCTGGCCGCGCGGCGTAGAAGCCTGGCTCTGCAGGTCCCGCTCGGAATAGTCGGCAAGCATTTCACTGTATTTCCCCCATTGCTTGAGCTGAGATTGAAGCTGAATCGGGATGTTCAGGAAGTCGTATAGGCCGGGGGCAATGCCCGCCACCCTGGGATCGCCTGAGGCCCCAACGAGCCACGTCGTCCATCCTCGCTTGCTCAATCCCGTGACCACGAACCTTTTGATCGAGGGGCTCGCCGACTGAATCGCGTCCATCGCCCGCAGCACGCTTTTCGTCATCGGGAAAAGGAGAGGCCAGTCACCTTCGCCTGACTCGATGAATTTAGAAAAGGAGTGAGCGATCAGCCCGTCCTCGCGCAGGTCCCAAAGAGGCTGATTCGGGACATTAAAGAGCGTCGCGACCGGCATTTCAGCACTCTCGGCGAGCCTTTTCGCATCGACCATATCCTGGGCCACGCGATCGCCGGTGACGACGAGGAGCGCCACATCGCCCGCTCCAGATCGAGTCGGCCGCACGATCGTCAGATCATGCTTCCACGCGATCCCGCGCCAGGTCTGGCTAACCAGCCGGATCTCTTCGACACCTTCGGCCGGCTTCGTTCGAGTGAAGCCGAACGTGCCGTCCGGCTTGGACAAATATTCCGCAAAATTGGGGGGAGCTTGCTGCATAAGGGCTATCAGGCTGAGCGCATTAAGCATGGGGCATCTTTGTTGATGGGGACGGCTTCATCTTCCACTGAGTCTGAACTTTAGGTAAGAATGCCAGCGTCAAGAACATAGGGTTGACTTTTCTCACTTAGCGTGTAGAATAGACGCAACATTCTGCACATTTGCTTGGGATGGAGAGGGACGAGGTGGTTATGAATTCGAAAGGCTTGTTTAAGAGATTTGCTGTCTTGGTGTGCATCGGCTTGATTTCGGCCGTGAACGCGTTTGTCTTGGATCAGGCGAAGATCGTCATCAACCGGGCGCTCAACAGCCCCACGATCACGGTTCGCTACACCGGCACGAGCGCTGCACTTGCCGAGCTCCGGGTGAACGGGGTGAGCGTTTCGACACGCAACCTCGACTCTACGAAGCCGGATGGCGAGACCAATTTTACGCTTGATCCAACCACGCTCAGAGAGGGCGACAATGAGATCGAGATTCGCCTGTTCAGCAGCGCTGGAAAGCTGCTGGGCTCCGAAAAGCAGCAGGTTATGGCGGAAGTCAGCCGCGATACGCCGGTTTTCATTCGGACGCCAAAGATGGGCGCCACCGTCTACGGGCCCGTCAACATCGAGGTCGGCTTCGGCAAGCCCCTTCGGAACACCTATGTGAGCTTTTTCATAGATAACGACTTCAAGTCGATGCTGAACGTGGCTCCCTTCACATTCACCTGGGATACCGAGCGCGCCCAGAACGGCTGGCATGAGCTCGAGGCCTGGATCGTGGATGACAACAACCAGACCCTGAAAACCAAGCGGGTGAAGGTCTTTGTCAATAATCCTGGCGGCAACACGGCGCGGGTCGTGACGCCGAAGGTCAAGCCAATCGAGCTGACCCTTTCTGGAAACCCGACAACCGACGTCGTTTCAAATAGCGTTGGAAGCAAGGTTGCGCCGGGCGACGGAAAGGCGGCTGGGTCCAAGCTGACGGCTCCCAAGGGAAATATTCTGCCAAAGATCGACGTCTCCGGAAAGGTAACGAGCCCTGCGGGCTTGAAGGCCACCAACACGGGAGCCGCCATATCCACGAGCGCGAAGCTGATGACCCCGACGGGCAATCGCAACGCCCCTAATGTTGGACTGGTTCCGATCACGAAGGGCGCCCGCCTTCCCGACGCCGAAAAGTTCTCGATCATGTATGACAGCAAGTTTGTGAACTTTGACATCCAGCCCAGGGTCACCAAGGGCGTCCCGCTCACTCCCTTCCGGCACCTGTTCGAGCAGGCCGGCGGCGAGGTTAGCTGGGACAACCAGAAAAAGGAAGTCGATGCTCGTGGAATGGGCAAGAACATCTGGATCAAGATCGGCGAACTCATCGCGAAGGTAAACGGGCTGCCATTCGAACTCGAATTGGCGCCGTTCATCGAGCGGGGCCGCACAATCGTTCCGCTGAGCTTCATCAGCGAGTCATTGGACGTCAATGTCGACTACGACAAGGCGACCGGCCATGTGCTGATCACCCAAGCCAAGAAAAACTAGCCCGCCATGTTCCGAGGGGCCTCCTGACATTGCGCGGGAGGCCTCTTTGTTTTGCCCGGAGATGCCGATAAAACAATCAGAGATCGTGTCTTTAAACAGCAGCCAGCCCGATATCCGGCGATATGCCCGCTTCGAAGTGATCGAATGCGCGATGATTTATCATGGCGATCGATCTGAGCCCTACCGCGCCGTCGTGGTCGATATCGGCCTGGGCGGCCTGCAGGTGCGTTCCAAGGAAGCCCTGCCCGTTGGTGACGCCTGCCAGGTGCATGTGGGCCGTGAAGGCCGCAAGATGCCGCTGGAGATCCCCGGCGAGATTCGATATTCTCACGGAATCGACGGTACCGAGCTGATCGCGAGCGGCGTAAAATTTCTTCCTGAGACCCACGAGCAGCGGACCGCAGTGGCCGAATTTGTTCATTCCGTCTTCCAGCGCCAGGGCGATTCGCTCGTCGGCTGAGCAGGCATTGTTGGCCTGACATTCCTCCGAGGTTGCTTTTGTGTGGCCGTATGCGCCATACCATAGCCTTGCATGCAGGCCATTGAAGAACTGGAGCGGCAAGCCGCAGGGGAGATTGAACGCGCCCAGAGCACCGCAGAGCTGCGTGAGCTCGATATCAAATACCTCGGCAAGAGCGGCTTGGTGACGGGCCTCATGCGCCTCATCGGCTCCTTGCCCCCAGAAGAGAAACCTTCATTCGGGCAAAAAGTCAACCAGGCGAAGGACCGGCTCCAGTTATTGATCAATGCGCGAGAGCATGGCCTGAAGTCGGGCGAGCGGGCAGCACAATTCGAAGAGGAACGGATTGACGTCACGATGCCCGGGCGACCGTGGCGGGTGGGCAGAGAGCACGTTCTCCAGCAGACGGCGAACAAGGTGAAAGCCGTCCTAGGCGGCCTCGGTTTTCGCTTCCAGCTTTGGCCCGAGCTGGAGCAGTTCCGATACAACTTTGCCGCGCTGAACTATCCGCCGGATCACCCGGCGATGGACGATCAGGACACGTATTACATCGACGACAAGCGTCTCCTGCGCACCCACACGACACCGTTCCAGGGACGCATTCTAGAGACCACGAAGCCGCCGCTCAGAGCCTTCACGATCGGCCGCTGCTACCGGAACGAAGCGGTTGACCGTACGCATTCGCACACCTTTCATCAGGTGGACGCCTTCATGGTGGACGAAGGCGTCTCGATGGCCCATCTGAAGGGCACGCTGGGCCAGTTCGCCCGGGCGATGTTCGGCCCGTCGGTGCAGGTTCGGTTCCGGCCCGACTTCTTTCCTTTCGTCGAGCCCGGCGCGGACTACGCGATCACCTGCCTCTTCTGTGAGGGATCAGGTTGCGCGGTTTGCAAGCAGACGGGCTGGATCGAACTTGGGGGCGCCGGGCTCGTGCATCCCAATATCCTCGAGAGCTATGGAATTGACACCGAGCGCTACAGCGGCTTCGCTTTCGGCCTGGGGATCGAGCGCATCCCGATGCTCGCCAGCGGTGTTGACGATCTCCGGCACTTCACCGAGAACGACCTGAGGTTCCTGGTGCAGTTTTAGAGAAGGCTCCCCGGTTGGAGATTGATATTCGCCCGCGTTCAATCTCCCGGTAAAAGGATCGGCCGCAGTTCCATGGAGGCTCGACCCTAAACACCCTGCGGAGGGGTTTTCATGTTAAGGCGAAATCCAAGGCGGCTACGGCCAGTTCATTTTACGTCGGAATTAAATGGATAATGCACGACAGAGCACTTCCCCTCCAAAGAACTGTCACCTTTACCGGCTAAGCACTTCGGCGCTCGCGCTTTACCCGTATAAATACTAGTTTTGCAGGCAAAAGATGTGGAAGCTTGACGTTTTCTCGCGCGTTTCGTTCCGGACTGATATATATATATTGAGATCGTATTTTCGGTCTGAGAACATGAGCACACACGGATCGATCAAGCGAATTCTCACGCTGGCTATAGTGGCTGCCATATTTTCCATTCCGGTCGCGGGTTTAGGGCAGAATTCTTTCAACATAGATTTGGACTGCGAATTCTGCCCTCCTGAGGGTGGCGGAGGCCGGCCAAGTTCTAGCTTCTTCGCGGCGGCCGGACCCGATCAAGCAGGATTTTGGAACCTGCTTGATGCCTCAGGGGATCCTCCGACACGTCTCAGAAATCTGGCAGGAGAGTTGACGGATATGATTGTTTCGGGTCCAACATCGGGGGTTGAGGGCGGCAATAATTTCCAGGGACAGCCTGATAATCGGTTCCTGATGAACGATTTTCGGCAAGTCGCCTCATCTAGCACCTGGACATTCGACGGAGTTCCCTCGGGAAACTATATTGTCATAAGCTACGCGGTCTATCCCTGGCACGAAAGCTCCTACAACCCGACGCCGGTGACCGTCACGGGCGGAGGCACGAAACTCGTGACTGGCCCCATGGCAGTAGATCAATTCATCGAAGGCAGAACGCATGTGACTCACTTCATCCAGGTGAGCAACGGCTCGTTCAGCATTCGAGTGGATAGGGGGCAATTCTACAGCGGGGCGGTTAATGGATTCCAGATCGTTTCTGTGGTGCCCGAACCAAGTCTCGTTGTTGGCATGACGACAGGTTTGCTTGCACTATCGATGCGCAGGCGAAGAAAACCGAGCTAGCCCGGCATTTGGCTGGACGGCCCAGCGAAGAAGGAGGGCCGCGTATCCAGGGAGGGCTCGACCCTAAGTAAACACTCTGCGGAGGGGGTTTATCATGTTAAGAATCAATAAGCGATGGCTTTGCGCTGCCGCCACTCTCGTCGTCGGCGCCGCATATGGCACCTTTCTACTCGCAGAGACCGACTTCGACGACCGGGACTTCCAGGGTAATCAAGACCTTGGCGGTCTCAAGGTGTTGGTCACCAAGGATGAGACGAATTACGTCGCGGGGACTGGCCTGTCCGATACCAATGGCTACGACTTCGTGCTCATCAAATACAAGCTCGACTCTTCGGGCAATCTCGATTGGCAGTGGACTCATAACTACGATGGACCAGCGACCGGGACCACTAGTGATGACCTCGTAAAGGGCCTCGTCGTCAACGACAACTATAAAGCTCGGGGCAGCATCGTATTTATGTTGGCGGCACTTCCTACCATGGAACATCTGCAAACGACATAACGGTCGTCGCTTGGAACTCTAGCGGGCAACTCGTCTGGAGTGGCGATGGAGCGGCTCGCTGCGATATAAGCAACGGCAACGAGGAAGCCACCGACATGGCGATTCGATTGCTCCACATTACCGTGGCGGGCGATCCTGATCCCTTCATTGATGGCCCGGGGAACGTAAAGTCCCGGCTCAGCTACTACCAGACCGGGCCAGTCCCGACGGATTGGCAGGTGCATATCAATCTGGGTGTCTGGAATATATCCAATAGGGATCTCTTCCCATGAATCCCCGCTAGTTTAGCGGGATTCAAGTTCCTTTCTTCGTCGGGCACAGCTAACGGTAAAATTCCAATCTCCCGATGAAATTTTCCACTTCCATGCTTCGCGAGTTCGTCGACACGCCTTTGAGTGTAGATCAGGTCGGCGAGTTGCTCACCATGGCGAGTTTCGAGCTTGAGGGGATCGAGGATGTCGAAGGCGAGCCGATCCTCGACGTCAAGGTCGTCTCCAATCGCGGTGACGGGCTGTCCGTGTTTGGGCTTGCCCGGGAGGTTTTGGCAAAGGATCGGGATTCAAAGGCGACGGAATTATATAAGCGAGCGGCGGACCGTTTTCGCCACTCCCCAACCCCCTCCCCACGCACGGGCCATCTTGGAGAGGGGGAGCCGCCCATCGCTTCAGTCGTTATCGAGACCGAAGCTTGTACTCGGTATGCATGCCGCCTTTTCAAAGAAATCAAGAACGGGCCCTCGCCGGAATGGCTCCAAAAGCGGATCCGCCAGGCTGGCTGGAGGCCGATCAGCCTGATTGTGGACCTCACTAACTACGTGATGCTGGAACTCGGGCAGCCGCTGCACGCCTTCGACCTCGACAAGCTCCACGGCGCGAAGATCATTGTGAGGGATGCCCAGCCGGGCGAGAAGATCACGACGCTCGACGGGACCGAGCACACCCTAAAGCCAGGCCAGATGATGATCTGCGATGCCGATCGCGCGGTTGCGGTCGCAGGAGTCATGGGCGGGCACGAGACCGAGGTGGATGCAGGCACAACCGTCGTGCTGCTGGAGTCCGCGCATTTTGTGAACACATCGGTTCGCCGCACCCGCAAGCAGCTCGGCCTTTCGACCGAGGCATCCTACCGGTTCGAGCGCAGCGTGGACCCCGAGGGGGTCGTAGCGGCGCTGAATCGGTTCGCTGAGCTATTCGAGTCGTGCCTGGGCGGGATTGTGGTTCCGGGAGTCGTGGACGTCTACCCTGCGCCCCCAGTGCAGGGGCAGTTGGCAGTGAGGATGAGCCGGGCTGTGCGGCTACTCGGCATGGAGGTCTCGGCCTCTGAGGCGAGGTCCTACCTCGATCGGCTTGGATTTGGCGTAGCTGGAGAAGGCGAGCCATTTCAGGTGACCACTCCATCTTGGCGCGCGGATATCGTGCGCGAGGACGATGTTGTGGAGGAGATCGGCCGTGTGCACGGCTACGACCGCATCCCGGAGACCGCGTTGCACGGGGTAACGGTGCAGGGAGGAGTTTCGGGTGTTGAGGCCCGTTTGGACCAAATCCGCGAGGGACTATTGAGAGCCGGCTTCACACAAATTATCAGCCACTCCCTGCGCGATCTTCATCCTCTCGATCTTTCAAATGGGGTGAGAATCGGGCCTCGGAATGCCGGTTCGCCGGAGACCGCCTACTTGAGGAATTCCCATCTGCCCTGCCTAGCAGATGCCGCCCAGCGCAATGGAGCGCGCGATCTGCACCTCTTCGAAATGGGCTCGGTTTTCGATGGCTCCCGAGAGCCTCAGGAAGAATGGCCCAGCCTCGCGATCTGGACGCACGGCGCTCTCGCCCCAAGCCACAGAGCCAAGGAGTCCTGGCCCAAAGCCGACTTCTTCAGCCTGAAGGGCGCTGTTCAAAGTGTGTGCGAAGGCGTGGACTTCTCGGCCGCGAAGAGCCTCGATCCGAGGCTGCACCCGACACGCCAGGCGGCCCTGACGATTGGGGGCGAGCCGCTCGGAGTGGCTGGACAGATCCACCCGGAGCTTGCTGAGCAGATAGGCGTTCCAAGCGACACCTGCCTTGCCGAGCTCGATCTCGAAAGGCTCCTGGCTCAGCCAGCCACGGAGTCGCAATTCAAAGCGTTGAGTCGGAATCCGGCCGTGCGCCGCGATCTGGCGGTGCTGATTTCTAAGTCGGTGCCTTATGCCCAGATCGAGCGGGCGGTGCAGGCAGCTGCCGGCGTGACGCTCGAGCGCCAATGGCTCTTCGATGTATACGAGGGACAGGGCATTCCTGAAGGGCAGCACAGCCTTGCCATCGCTCTGCAGCTTCGCAAGTTCGGGGAAAACTTCACGGACGAGGAAGCGAACCAGGTGCGGGACGTTGTCGCGGCGGCGCTTGCAGGGCTGGGCGGGAAGCTGCGATAACTATCTGCTGCCCCACCAGCTTTGCAAAGGCCACGACAAAGAGCGCGCGCATCGCCATCGGCCAGTAGTGGTAATGGGCGAAGTCGTTGAGCCAGAGCATCGGCAAGATCGCAAGCATCGATAGCCCCAGTCCCAGCAGCGGCAATCTCCAGCGCCGGATGATGAGGATCGCCGCCGCAACGGTCGAGCCGATTGCGGCAATGACCTGATAGAACTGAGTGATGAAAAGCAGTGACCAGTTCAGCTCGACGCTCATGAGGTAGGTCCAGATCGGCTTTGCCTCGGGCGTGAGGTACTCCGAAATGCCGAACAGAATGCTTGCCGGGCCCCCGCTGTGGAACTGCTGTTCCTGATAGCCCGAACGCTCCCAGCCGATGAGCGAGCCTCTGATCAGGAAATAGGCGACGAGCGCGAGCCAGAACACGGCATGGGCTGCCCAGCGCACCCGCAGCCCGGTGATGCGAAGATAGATCGCGACGGCAAGCAGCGCGCCCGGAAGCATGATTGCTTGCTCGTAGCTTCCCAGGGCGAGCAGCGTGGCCAGCGATGCAAGCACGAGCCAAAGCCAGCTACTGCCGGACCGTTCTACTGCTTCGGACGTGCCCTTGGTAGCGGGAGGATCAAGCGGGCCAGGATCGGCTCTCGAAAGCCTTTTGGCCCCGAGCCGCTCAAAACGGCAATAGGAGGCTAGCGCAATGAGTGCGAACACGGTCATGATCGTCGCCGTCCGCCCTGGAATCCAATCTAGGGCGCGCGATTCCAGATCCCGAATACCGACGAGCTCCGAAGCGAGGAACCAAGCGCCCAGCCAGGCCAGGATCGCGGGCCACGGACGTCTCCCAGGCAACAGCATGAGCGCCAATAGCAGCCAAGAGCCGCAAGCCGCCAGAACGGCCGCCCAGCCCGACCAATGCGCATTCCATAGGGCAAAAAGGACGGCTCCGCTCGTCGCAATCACCACATCGTCGGTCAGCTCCCTGAAAAACCAAAACAGGAGCAGGACGGCGGCCACGCACAGGAGGGCATTGGTCCAGCCGAATCCTGCGGGATTATCGCCGTATAGCCGGGAATCGAGCTCGAAGGCGAGGGTTGAGACGGGCCGATAAAAGTGGTTTGCGAGCGGCCAATCTTGGACGAACCAGCTTAGCGGGGCATTCTCGCGCCGAATGGTCTCGAGCAACACCTTGGTGTCGGTGTCCTGTAGAAGCTGCGGGCCGGACTCGCGGCCGAGGAGGACGGGCACGCACGCGAGCACCACCAGCACGAATCCGACGGCCCATCGCCTCATCGACAGGGATTATGGGTCATGCTCTAGTAGCGCAGTGTCTTTCCCGTTAGCGCTGGCGCTTTCGATCGACTAACTTCACCCCATTCAGATAGTCTTCAAGTACTTCCGGCGAATCAAGAACCGCAGCGAACTCGGCAAGCTGTCGCCGCGCGAAATACAGATCTAGATTTTCTCAGATCTCCAGAATTTTTTCGATATCGGCCCTGTCTTGAGTTCGTCCGGCCACCGCCTTCATGATGAGCAAATCTTCCGTCCGGGCAACCTTGATGACGACCCCGTGGAGCTCCTCTTGAACGGCTCTAGCCACCATTTCTTCTTCAAATGGGAGTGCGCCGAGCGAACATCGATGCCAACTCTGCTCGGATTGTGGCGCAAGAGTAAGATGCGGCTCTGCTTGGCGAGATCAATCGAATTGGCTATGCGAGGAGTGATCGAATTGCGCCCCATTGCGTCGAGGATCGTTTCGATGTTCAGCTCGCGTTGAAAGAGCATTGCGTCGATACGTTGAGTGGCCCGTGGCTCGTACGATCATTCCCAGAGCGAATGCGCCGACAAACACCGCATCGCCGCCAAGAGACTCAAGTGCCCTGGCCAATGCGATCGCAGCCTCCTGGAGTCTGGCGTAATCGGGGTCAGGCGTCATGGGTGGAGCGCAGCGCGCTCCAGCGCGCGCAAATTGACTCGTTGAGATCGGATCGACGTGGTGCTTTGAAAAGGTGCATTCCTCCCTGTACCGTGGCCATAATGCGCCAGCGATCGGCTGGCGTAAGCGCGCGAAGCTCTGCGATCTGGATGGCCCTGAGCTCTTGCCATCCATCAAGCCACTGGCGCACCAACTGCTTCTCGCGTTCGTCCATCTCAAGCACTCTTGTACCCGTTGCGCGAGGCGACAAACCTGTCACAATCATTCTTTGAATGAAGGTCCTCGTGATCGGCTCCGGCCCCATCGTTATCGGACAGGCCGCCGAGTTCGATTATGCAGGCACCCAGGCCTGCAAGGCGCTCAAGGAAGAGGGCCACGAGGTCGTCCTCATCAACTCCAATCCCGCGACGATCATGACCGATCCGGGAGTCTCGGATGCACTCTACATCGAGCCGCTGACGGTCGAGTTTTGCGAGAGGGTGATCGCGCGGGAGAGGCCGGATGCGCTCCTGCCGACGCTTGGCGGCCAGACGGGCCTTAACCTCGCGACGCAACTTGCCGACCAGGGCATCCTCGAAAAATACGGCGTAAAGATGCTCGGCACGCCGCTGGAAGCCATCCGCAAGGCCGAGGACAGGGAGTCTTTTCGGGCGCTGATGCGCGAGATCAGGGAACCGGTGCCGGAGAGCTGGATCGTCGAGACGCCGTCGCAGCTTGAAGAATTGCTGGCCACCGCGCCGTATCCCTGCATCGTGCGCCCCGCCTACACCCTCGGAGGCACTGGCGGAGGCATCGCCCATTCGCCGGAGGAACTTCTTGAGATCGGGCTCAAGGGGCTGAAGCTTTCAATGCGCAGCCAGCTCATGGTCGAGCGATCTCTTCTAGGATGGAAAGAGATCGAGTACGAGGTCATGCGGGACTCCAAAGGGAACTGCATAACAGTGTGCAATATGGAGAACTTCGACCCGATGGGCGTGCATACCGGCGACTCCATCGTCGTGGCTCCGTCCCAGACGCTCTCCGATATCGAATATCACATGTTGCGCACGGCGTCGCTGAAGATCATCCGGGCGCTTGGGATCGAGGGCGGCTGCAATGTCCAGCTTGCGGTCAATCCGGACAGCTTCGACTACTACATCATCGAGGTGAATCCGCGGGTGTCGCGCTCGTCGGCGCTTGCTTCCAAAGCCACGGGTTACCCGATCGCGCGCGTTGCCGCCAAGATCGCCGTCGGCAAGACTCTGGATGAGATAGATAACCAGGTGACGGGCACGACCAAGGCCTGCTTTGAGCCCGCTCTGGACTATGTGGTGGTCAAGATTCCTCGCTGGCCGTTTGACAAATTTGCCTCTGGCGACCGGACGCTGTTTACGCAGATGAAGGCGACCGGCGAGGTGATGGCGATCGACCGGACCTTCGAGGCGGCATTGATGAAGGCAATCCGGGGATTGGAGGTCAAGCAGAAGGACTTACGCCATGACGGATTCGCCACGATGCCTGATGAGGAATTGCGGGAAGCGATCCGCAAGCCTACCGACGAGCGGCTGTGGGCGATTGCCGAAGGCCTGCGGCGAGATTGGGGTGTGAAGGAGGTCAATCGGATCAGCCGCGTTGATATCTGGTTCTTGGAGAAGATGCAGGTTCTGGTTGGGATTGAGAGGGACATCGCTAATCTGACTGCGTTCGAGGAATCGGGTTCGGGGACGTATCGCGTCGTGCAGGAAGCGTTCGCAGCAGGGTTTGAGAAAGGTTCCATCCGTGAGATCGCCAATGTCGACTCAGGGTTCATACGTGATGTAGCTGCACTGCGCAAGGCGATGGCACTTGGTGCCACCGCGCAGACTATGGAAGCGCTCGTCGCCATGCGTGCGCAGTTGCGCACCGACCCGAGCGTTGAGGAAGGCAGACGCCGAATGAAGCTGCTGCTTGAGTCTGATATTGGGCCCATCTCGCAAGACGAGTTCTTTGCAAAGTATCCGGTCAGTGACCATAAGCACGTGGTCAGTCACGGAATTGTTGGTGCTTCATCGACGGAGAATAGGCGCATCTTTAAGATGGTCGATACATGCGCCGGGGAGTTCGAATCAAAAACCCCTTACTACTATTCGACCTTGGAGGATGAGGATGACACTCCTGCTCGGGACGCGCAGAACACTCACGGGCGGGACGCCCGTGCCACCGTCCTGGTCCTGGGTTCCGGACCCATCCGCATCGGGCAGGGGATCGAGTTCGATTATTCTTGCGTTCACTGCGTCTGGGCACTGCAGGCGCTCGGGTACAGGGCCGTGATCATCAACAACAACCCGGAGACCGTCAGCACCGATTTCGACACCGGAGACGGGCTTTACTTCGAGCCGGTCACCCATGAAGACGTGCTGCGTGTGGTCGAGCATGAGGGCGCCATGGGGGTGGTCTGCCAGTTTGGAGGCCAAACGGCGATCAATCTGGCAGAGGCGTTGCGGTGTTCCGGTGTTGCGGTGCTGGGAACTTCGCCGGATGCTATTGCAAGGGCTGAGGACCGGGAGCAATTCGACGCGCTGCTCGAAGAGCTGGACATCCCTAGACCAAAGGGCAAGGCCGTGCGTTCCTTGGAACAGGCGGCCGAGGTCGCCAGGGAGGTCGGCTATCCCGTGCTTGTGCGGCCCAGCTTCGTCCTTGGCGGGCGAGCCATGGAGATCGTCTACGACGAGGATCAGCTTCGCGAGTTCTATGGCGAGGCGGCTGCGGCCAACCCGGATCAGCCGGTGCTCGTTGACCAATACGTCTTGGGCGACGAGGCCGAGGTTGATGTGATTTCCGATGGAGAGGATACGCTCGTGCCCGGCATCATGGAGCACATCGAGCGGGCCGGGGTCCACAGCGGCGATTCGATGGCTGTCTATCCGCCGGTGAACCTGAGTGAGGACGTGCAGGCTCAGATGGTGCGCAGCGCATGCAAGATCGCTCGTGCGCTTGAGGTCAAGGGGCTGATGAACATCCAGTTCGTGATTCGGGATGAGTTCGCCTACGTTCTGGAGGTCAACCCCCGCGCTTCGCGGACCGTGCCTTATTTGAGCAAGGTTACGGGAGTGCCCATGGTAGACCTCGGGACGCGCTGCATGATGGGCAAGAAGCTTCGAGATCTGGGATACGAGAGCGGGCTGTGGACTCTGAACCCCCTCTCCCCGATGAATGGCGGGGAGAAGGGGCAGGGGGTGAGGGGTCCGCAGCGGCCGACCGCCAACAGCCAGCCGCCAACTCCCCGGGGACACGTCATCCCCGAATCCGCCTTTCTAGGCGGCGCACCGTCCCTGCCCGAGCCGATCCTGTATGCGGTGAAGGCGCCCGTGTTCAGCTTCCAGAAGCTCGCACGGGTGGAGCCAAGCTTGGGGCCGGAGATGAAATCCACCGGTGAGGTTCTCGGCATTGACAACACCTACGAAGGCGCGCTCTACAAGGCCATGATCGCGGCTGGAATCACGTTCAAAGGCGAAGGATCGGTGTTGATGACGGTCCGCGACGAGGATAAGGGGCATGCGGTAGCGATCGGCAAGGAGCTTGCGGCGGGTGGCTTCAGGATTACCGCGACGCGAGGGACGCATGCCGCTCTGGCTGCGGCAGGCATCGCCTCCGAGATGGTGGACAGGATCACGGAGCCTATGGTGGAGGATCGGTCGGATCCGTTGCACCTGTCCGGCCTGTCCGACCAGTCCGGCGAGTCGAGCAATCCGAAATCGGAGAACATTCTCGATTTAATCATGTCTGGCAAGGTTTGCCTCATGATCAACACCCCCTCCGCAGATCGGGTTACAGAGCAGGAAGCTGCCCGCATACGTAGGGCCTGCATCGAGACGGGCGTACCCTGCGTCACGAGCATTGACACCGCCGTCGCCCTGGTCCACGCCCTGGAGGTCTTCCGCGATCCCTCCAAGGCAAGCTGCCTCAGGCTTGAAGAATATTTCGGCGGCACCCGCCTATAGCCAGCGTCTCGCGTATATTGTGGTTATGATCCATGTCGTCTGCTTGATTCCTGCTCTACTTGAGGAGTGATGTCCCTGCTCGCTGCCTGCATCCTATCAATCATTGGTGCCCAAACGCCTCCTGATGTATCGCTGTCGCTTGAGCCAACTCGAGTCGAACTTGCGCTGCCGAAGATCCAGGAGAGAATTGGGCAGGTCCTTTCATTCGATAAGGCGCTCCGGAACGAGGTCCTGTGCATCGATGTTCGTAATGTATCGCGGGAAGCGCTGCTGGAAAAAATCGCCTATGTGGCGGGCGCAGTATGGGTTGAGCAGAAGGGCGGTCTGCGGCTCGTACAAGATTCGTTGTTCATGGCGAGCCAGGAGAAACGTCGCCTGCTTCGTAACGAGAGATTGGTGAGCGAAGCTCTAGACCTACCGAGGGGTTGGATCAAAGGCATGAAGCGGCTGGACCTGGTCGGTGCGAAGAGACTCGCAACCAAGAAACTCGTTTACACCGGGGCATTCTCTGGCGGAAAGTATCCCAGCCCGAATGTTCAGGGACCCGATCCACGTCTGCCGGCGATGCGCGCACTGTACAGACTCGTCCTCAAAATTGGCGCGGCAAAGCTCTCCCGGCAAAGACCTGGAAGAAGAGTTTTTGCCCTCGAGCCGAAGCACTTTCAAGAGCGTCTACCCGCTGGCAGCAAGGCGATTCTCGACGAGTTCTTGTTCGAACAGCGACTCTGGGCACAAGCGTTCAGGAAGAGCTATGCAGGCAGGGCGGATTCCTACGAATATAAAGCTCAAACGGCCCTGGCCTCGCAAGTTCCAGCCAGTGCCAGGTTCCTACTCGTTATATCGGGCAATCGTTGGGATAATCATGCCGTTAACTTGCGGATAGCGGCTGCTGATGGGGCAGTGCTTCTGGATGCAGTGACCGGGATTAGCGCAAACTACGGCAAGCGAAGAGTACCAATCGTTTGGGCTCCGGGCACAGAGGTTCCATTGCACCCCGATGTTCGACAGTTTGTTCACCAGCTAGGTGCGAGTGGCGACACCTGGACTCCACCTTCGGCTCGCTTGCGGGACAAGCTGCTTCATCCTGAAGAGATTGAGCCACTCTCGTTCACACCTGCCTCGGGCTTATCTGCGTTGGCAGGGCCCCTCAGCACTGACATTGTTGCGAATCTGGCAGATGCCAGCCTGTACACGGTGTACTCGCTGAGAGGATCTGTGGGGGGCGCCTTTAACAACGTGGTGTCGGCAAACTCACTCCTAACCGACCTGAGCAGTTCAAATCTGATTGAACGTAAAGACGGTTGGCTGCTCATTCGTCCACGTTGGCACGAAGGTGATGGCGGCAGAACCGATCGAAAAGGGTTGGGGTACGCCTTGCGGGCGCTCAGCAACAGGGGGTTCCTTACCCTCGACCAGGGTGCAGCATTGTCGCGAGCCGAGCGCTCCGCGTCATACGCCTTCTACTTCTCCATGGTTGGTCGTGTGCTGAACTCGGAGAATTGGAGGCTTGGGCCACACATTAGGAACATTCAGGGCTGGTACGGGACTCTGACGCAGGCTCAGAGGGCCGAACTGTGGAGCGGCCGCGGACTGGTCATAGCGTCAATGACCCGTGTGCAAACCGATGCGTTTGCAGAGATGACGGTCTTCGGAAATCCATCAGAAATCGGCTTGGGTCTTGATTCATATCCTAGGACGCTGGAGCGGGATATGGACTTTGAGCCCACTGAGATACTCGCTTCTGGATTCGCCGCTGACGCCCTCGCGAAGGCTGAGGAGGAAGAGCAGCCGATGTTGCTATATGAGAGTGAACAGCAGGCGACGTCCACGGTTCATGTGGAAACGTTTCGGCGAGACCCGCTCTTCTTCAGTAAGGCGAGCCCATTCTTCGTTCCTGTTCTGCGACACCAGGCGACGCTGTCGGTGCAACTAGAGCTTACGCGCGATATGCGGATTGCGTTCTCCTGGTACTCACTTCCATTCGGCCCTACACCACGCCGGGTTGAGAAGCTGCCCGAACGGTTTCGATAGGCCCAAGTAAACTGACTCTTGATGGACTACCGAATCGAGAAGGATTCTCTCGGGGAAGTGAAGGTTCCCAAAGACGCCTATTGGGGCAGCCAGGCTGAGCGGAGTAGGCAGCTTTTCCAGATCAGCGGGCTGACCGAGCACCCGAAGATGATCGAGGCCTTCATCCTGCTCAAGAAAGCTTGCGCGCGCGCCAATACCGATCTTGGACTACTAGACAAAGAGATCGGAGAGGCCATAGTGCAGGCAGCGGACGAAATCCTGGAAGCGTCGAGCGTGGAGCGGCGAGCGTCGAGCGACCCGAACACCCAACACCCAACATCCAACACCTGGCTGTCGCAATTCCCGATCGACGTCTTCCACATGGGAGCGGGCACCAGCCTCAACATGAACTGCAACGAGGTGCTCGCCAACCGCGCGGAGGAGATCCTGGGCGGCAACAAGGGCGAATACAAGCGCGTCAAGCCCAACGACCATCCCAACTACGGCCAGTCCACGAATGACACCTTTCCCAGCGCGATGCGGATCATGTCGCGCCTCATGCTGCAAGACCTCTTCGCCGAGATCGATCGGCTATCTGATGCGCTCTCGGAGAAAGGCAATGAGTTCGACCACATCCTGAAGTCGGGCCGGACCCATCTGCAAGATGCGGTTCCGATCAGGCTGGGCCAGGAGTTTGCCGCATATGCCCTCGCCGTGCGCAAGAGCAGAAAGTGGCTGGAAAACGCAGCCAATGAGTTAGAGGAATTGGGCATCGGCGGAAGCGCCGCGGGCACCGGGCTCAACACCCATCCGGACTACAGGTTCAAGGTGATCGAGAACCTGAATGCATACGTAAATCCCGGCAATCCAAAATCCGAAATCCGAAATCCGAAATTTCGCGCCGCCGAGGATATGCGCGAGGCCATGCAGAGCAACCTTCCCATGGCGGCTCTAGCGGCGGGGCTGCGCATCCTGTGTCTCGAACTGACCCGCATCAGCAACGACCTTCGCCTCATGTGCTCTGGCCCGCTCACCGGCTTCGCGGAAATCACCCTCCCTCCCGTGCAGCCAGGCAGCAGCATCATGCCCGGAAAGATAAATCCGAGCATGGCGGAGAATCTTAACCTCGTGCTTTTCCAGGTTCTGGGCCAATGCCAGGCCATAGACCACAGCGTCCAGGCCGGCCAATTGGAGCTGAACGTGATGATGCCTGGGATGGCCTTCTCCGCCCAGTTCTCGCTCCAAATCCTCACCAATACGCTAAGAACCTTCACGGACAACTGCATCGTCGGTATCACCGCCGACGAGGAGCGTTGCCGCCACTACGCCGAGACCTCGCCGAGCCTCGCAACGGCCCTCAACCCCTATCTCGGCTACGAGGCGGTCGCCAGCATCGTTAAGCAGGCGCTGAA
This sequence comes from Fimbriimonadaceae bacterium, assembly GCA_049276675.1. Classification (GTDB taxonomy): domain Bacteria; phylum Armatimonadota; class Fimbriimonadia; order Fimbriimonadales; family Fimbriimonadaceae; genus DATLGQ01. The sequence continues at coordinate 17,319 of JBASWW010000058.1, read as the reverse complement.
AGAAAAGCGGTCCATCCCGGACGTGGTGCGCGAGCGCGGCCTCCTCGACGAGGAGACTCTTAAGATGGCGCTCGACCCCGCTCTGCTCACCGAGCCTGGGATTCCGGGCAAACCGGGGTAGCCCATCCGCCACAATAGGCACATGGATCATCACGACGCATTCGCTGAAAACTACCTCGTCCACGGCCTTACAAGAGAGGTTGTCGAGGAGATCGAAGGACTCGCCACTTACCAGACCTTCGTTGCGCGCGACGTCTTGCTCCGCATGGGCGAGAAGAGCAGCGATCTCTACGTGATTCTCGAGGGTCGGGTCCAGATCCTGACCGAAGGGGGAGAGCTGCTCGCCGAGATAGGGCCCCCAAACGTGATCGGCGAGGTATCACTTGTCGACGACCAGCCCCGATCGGCCAATGCCGTCTGCCTAGGAGTGGTTAAGGTTGCCCGGCTTCCTGCAAAGGACCTTAGGAGCTACATGGCGAAGAATCCTGCGGCAGGATTTCCGATGCTCTCGAACCTTGCTCGCGTGCTTAGCATGCGGCTGAGGAAAGCCGACGCGACCGTGGAAAGCCTCGCCGCGAATCCGAAAGACGCCTGGGCGCACGCGCTCTGAGTTGCTGGGGCGAGGCCGAGCCCACTCACAGCCTGCGGCAGTTCGCGACTCGGAATCCATCCCCCGCCGACCAAGCGGAGACGTCCTCGACCGATGCTCCCGTTGCGGCGCTGCCAGCCGAGCCCGCACATGCTGCGATCTGGCCGAGCTCAGGGGGCAGCACCCCACTTCCATCCCAGGAGCCAAACTCTCGCTCCAGGAAGCCCGTGTCGAAGCTCCCTGCCTCAAAGGAAGGGTGCCTCAGAACGTCGAGCAGATACGCAATATTGGTGTGCACTCCCAGGATATGAAAGTCTTCGAGGGCGGCGATCAAGCGCCGGGTCGCCTGCCCGCGGGTCTCCCCGTGGGCGATCACTTTGGCGAGCAATGAATCGTAATACCGCGAGACCTCGGCGCCTGGACCATAACCCGTGTCGATCCGTACGCCAGGCATCTTCGGCTCCGCCCATGCCTTTATCCTTCCCACCGAAGGCATGAATCCCTGCGCCGGATTCTCGGCAATCACACGGGCCTCGATTGCATGGCCGTAAAGGGCCGAGCGGTCGCCGGCCGTAATCGCATCCGGTAGCACAAGCCGCTCGCCCGATGCGATCCGCAGCTGCCACTGAACGAGGTCCACCCCCGTGACCGCTTCAGTGACCGGATGCTCCACCTGCAGCCGGGCGTTCACCTCCATGAAGTAGAGATCGCCCGAAGCCTGATCCATCAGAAACTCCACCGTGCCCGCATTCTCGTAGCCGCTGGCCCGCACAAGGTTGACGACCGCCGAGCGCATCGCCTGCCATTGGCTGTCACGGAACATCGGCCCTGGGCTTTCCTCGATCAGTTTCTGATGCCGCCGCTGCATAGAGCATTCGCGCTCGAAAAGCACCGCCACATTCCCATGAGTGTCCGCGAGTATTTGCGCCTCCACGTGCCTGGGCCGCTCAACCAGCTTCTCCACCATCATCGACCCGTCGCCGAATGCTTTGAGCGCCTCCTCCGAAGCCATCGCAAGCTCGTGATCAAAATCCTTGTCGGCGCGCACCACCCGCATCCCTCGCCCGCCGCCGCCCGCACTCGCTTTGAGCATAATCGGATAGCCAATCGTTCCGGCCGCGGACTTTAGCGCATCAGGGCCGGCATCAGGCTCGAAGAATCCAGGGGTGATCGGAACGCCCGCCGAGACCGCGAGCTGCTTGGAAGCAATCTTGTTCCCTAGCAGCCGCATCGCGGAGGCGGGAGGGCCGACGAAGATGAGCCCTGCGCCGGAGCAGGCGTCGGCGAACTCCGCTTGCTCCGATAGAAACCCATATCCGGGGTGGATTGCATCCGCGCCGCAGACCTTCGCCGCCGCAATGATTCCTTCGACATTCAGGTAGCTCTCGCTCGGAGCAGCCCCCCCGATGCCCACCGCCTCATCGGCAAGCGCAGGATGCAGCGAATGCCGGTCCGCCTCGCTGTAACCGGCGACCGTCCTGATCCCCATCTCGCGGGCTGCCCGAATCACCCGAACCGCAATCTCGCCCCGGTTCGCCACAAAGAGCTTTTTGATCAAATCATCTCCCGCCGGTTAGGAACCTTACCCGCCCGGTAAGATCCGCGCGTGAGCCGGTTCCGCCTTGCCGAAGAATCCGACGCCAGAGCCCTCGTCCGCCTTCACAACAGCGTTGCCGACGACCTGACCTCCAAACTTGGACAGGGCTACTGGAGCCACCAGCGTTCGCTGCGAGCCCAGCGCGATAGAATTAGGCGATCGGAGCGAAGGCCGGACAGCAGCCTCATTTATGTGCTCGATGAGCGCCCGGACATCGCTGCTTCTGTAGTGCTGACCACCAAGCGGGCGCCCTTTTGGCGAAAGAGGATGTGGCGCGAGCCCGAAGCCCAATCGATCTGCGTCTACGATCTTGCGGTTGCGCCCGAACGAGAAGGAACCGGGCTCGGCAGGCAGGCGATGCTGATCGCTGAGGACCTGGCGCGGTCCATCGGGCTCAAATATGTGCGGCTCGATGCGTTCGCCCAAAACCCGCGCTCGACCGGGTTCTACCGCCACATCGGCTACGAGGATCGCGGGGAGCTCCTGGTAGGCGGCGTGCGGCTAATCCTGTTTGAGAAGCGTGTCTAATTCGGGTCAGGCTGCCCGGTATGGACTCGCAATTCCCGCTTGAGCAGATTGACCTGACCCAGATGATAGGAGCTATGGATCGCAAGCTGGAGCAACGTCTTGACAGCGACCTCGTCCGACTTCATTTTGTGCTCGAAGGGCTCCGAAGCCGCAAGCCGCATCGCACTCTGAAAGTTCTGCAAGAAGCTCGCCTTGACCGCCTTCCACTCGGTGTCCGCCGGCACCCTCCAGTCCTTCATGAAGCTCTCCGCTCGCATCCCTTTGAGTTTGTCCAGCCAGATTCTCTGCCAGAAATCGGCATGTTCGAGATTGGTGAGGATCGAATAGGGCATGCGGGGAAGCTTCAGGACCGCGGTTTCCAGCTTGATGTTTCGCAGCAGCGATGCTGGCGGCGGAATGTCTTCCCCTTCCCAGATTTGGCGATAAAGCTCGATGACGGCCGACCGGTCCATGTGCCAGATTATGAGTCCGAAGATCGAGAACACGTTCGCTCACTCCGTGCTCTTAATGGTCCTTTGTGCCCTTGGTTAGCCTTGCCGTTGTACGAAGTACACCAAGAATCACGAAGTGACACCAAAGCCCATTTGACGGCATGAAGATCTCATGGCTCGACCACGAAATTCGCCTTACGCTTTTCCAGAAAAGCAGCGACACCTTCCTTACCTTCGTCGCTTGCACGAGCCTGGGCAAGACGCCGGGCCGATTCCTCCGAAGATATCGGCGAATCCAACACGATCCGCTTCGACGCTGCAACCGCCAGCGGACCGGAGGCCAGCACTTGCTGCAGCTTCTCCGACACTAGCCCGTCGAGGTTCGCGACGGTCCCGACCTCATGAACGAGCCCGATCCGCAAGGCCTTCTCCGCCCCGAACACCTCTCCTGTGGCAAATAGCGCACGGGCATGCCCCGCCCCAATCTTGGGGATCACTAATTGCGAGATCGTCCCCGGAAGCAGGCCCAGCTTGACCTCGCTGAAGCTGAACCGGCAATCATCCGAGCAGACTGCCACGTCCGAGGCCGCTACAAGCCCGCACCCGCCCCCAAAAGCTGCCCCATGAACCTTCGCGATCACCAGAGCCGGACAGGTGGCGATCGCCTGAAAGAGGTTGGCGAGCTTGAGCGCATCCCGGTAGTTCTCGTCTTCCGAATACTGCGCGGCGGCCCGCATCCATTCCAGGTCCCCGCCGGCGCAGAAGGTTTTCCCCTCGCCCGAAAGAACCACCGCCCTCGTCTCAGCCGGAACGCTCAAAAACACCTCGGTGAGCCGCGCGATCAGTTCGTCATTAAAGGCATTTCGCACTTCAGGGCGGTCCAAAACCACGCGCATCACGATGCCGGGAGTCACGTTGAGCATTGCCGAAGGCTACCTTCAAGCTTAGCGATTCGTGACCGTGAGGGTCGCGCTGTTCGTCTTGATCAGGGCCCATCCGCCACGGCGCTTGATCACCGGCGTATTGATCTTCGCTTTCGCGTCCAGCGGAATCCAGATCGACTTCGCGCGCAGCATGGCCGGAATCGTGAGCATAAGCGTGTCGGATTCTCTCGCCGCCGAAAGTATGGCCGCCGGGTAGTCCGCCGCCTTCACCGATCCGATCATCGTCATCGAGCGGCTGAAGCGGTCGCTCGGAAGGATGGTCTGGGCATAAAGCGCAAGAGCCAAGTAGCTATCCATCCCTTGCTTGCCGGTCATCTTGAGAAGCTTCGTATCGGGCCCCTTCGCCGCAGCCTGGAGGACGAGCGGGTCCACATTCTCGCGAACCCAAGCGTCAAGCTGTGCGAAGGTCGCGCCCATCGCATCCACTGGATCCAACCGGCGTACGGCAAGCTCATCCCGCAGATATCTGAGATAGATTTTCTCCCCTAGATATCCGTTGCCCCAGTCCTCGGGGGTTTTGAATCCGCCGACCGGGGGCAGGGAAGCATGGCCGTATTCATGAGCCAGCTCGCGCATCATTTCGACCGGCTCGGTAAAGCTGTCGAGCTGGTAGATGTAAATCGTGTTGACAGTGACCTGCCGCTTGAATTCGCCAACCGTCTCGACGTCGAATTTGTGCTGGCCGCCCGGCTGCCCGCCCCAGCAAAGGTAAACATCCACGATCCCCTTATTGATCGTGCGCTTATGGTCGAGCCCGAGGAGGGTGAAATTGAAGTCCCATAGGCGCATGAGTGCCCGTGCGACGAAGGGCGCCGGCTCGTTGTCCTCACGCTTGCGCTGATGATAAACCCGCAGCCGGAGGGCCCAATCATCCTCTTGCTCTCCCTTAAAGGGCCGGCTCCAGCCCGTGGTCAGAAATGGAAACTCCCATTTGTGCATCGGCGAAATCTTCGCGACGGGCAGCCTCTCCTCTGGCACGTACACCATCAGGCGGGACTTGCCGATATCGCCTGGATTCGCAAGATAGAACCCCTTCGCAAACTGGAGCTCCGGGTCCTGCACCGGGGGCGCGCCCTGAAAGCCCATCATTATCGAAATCGCAGCAGCAATCATATTATTGAAACTCTCGCGAGGTCTTTTAGCAGATCGTCAAAGATCGTCCCAAGCAATCCAGCTTCTCCACGTCCGAAATCCGAAATAGGCTAGTGCCCCAGCGATTCCAGGTACCGCTCCGCATCTATCGCCGCCATGCATCCCATTCCCGCCGCCGTGACCGCTTGTCTATAGACGCGATCCGCAACATCTCCTGCTACAAAGACGCCCGGAATTCTCGTCCGTGACGAGAATGGCTCTGTCTTCAAGTAGCCGAGCTCGTCCATGTCCAGAACTCCGCGGAAGATCTGGCTGTTCGGCTCATGTCCGATCGCGATGAATACACCCCCGATCGCCATGTCCCGCGTTGCCCCGGTCTGCGTATCCTTCAAGCGGACGCCCGTCACCTTCTTGACCGGGTCGAGGTCGCCATAGATTTCCTCGACCCCCGTATTCCAGAGTACGGAGATTTTGGGGTTCGACAGCACCCGGTCCTGCATGATCTTGCTCGCGCGAAATTGGTCGCGGCGGTGCACGACAGTGACGTGACTGGCATGGCGGGTCAGATAGTTCGCCTCCTCCATCGCCGTGTCGCCGCCGCCCACCACGATTACGTCCTTGCCTCGGAAGAAGAAGCCGTCGCAGGTGGCGCAAGCGCTCACTCCATGCCCGCCGAACAGCTCCTCGCTTGGCAACCCAAGCCATTTCGCGGAGGCGCCGGTCGCGACGATCACCGCCCTCGCCTGGTATTCCTTTTCGCCAACCCAAACTTTGTGGGGTGGCCTGGAGAAGTCGACCTTGGTCGCATGCTCGAAGAAAACCTGTGCGCCGAACCGCTCCGCCTGTTTGCGGAAGAGCTCCATCATGTCTGGCCCCATCAGGCCATCAGGGAAGCCCGGATAGTTTTCGACATCGGTCGTGATCATGAGCTGTCCGCCTGGCTGCAATCCGGCCAGGACGATCGGCTTGAGATCGGCGCGGGCATTGTAAAGGGCGGCGGTATATCCCGCAGGACCGGACCCGATGATGAGGACGTCCAATGGCTCAGGCATTCAACCTCAGATTACCGCTGGCGGGGTCTATTTCGAGAGAGCGTCATCCTCCTGTATGGCGAATACTGAAGCATCATTCAAAATGACTGTATGGAAGAGACCACGACTCAGGACGAAACCAGCAAGCCAGGCAGTGTGTACGACTTTATCGCAGGCATGGTGGACGCAATGGCGGCGATCGCCTGGCAAAAACTCGGACTCCACCGCGACATGATGACCGGAAACATCGAGAAGGATCTTGCTGAGGCAAAAGTTGCGATTGACCTCACAGCACACTTGGCAACTTTTATTTATCCCCGTCTCGACGCAGAGGACAAGCGTGTGCTCGAAAACCTCGTCAAAGACCTTCGCTTGAATTACGTGCAGCAGAATAAGTAGTCGTCGAATGGTTCATCCCGTCGGATTCGGGCTATTCCGGCTTATTGAAGATGCCGATCAGGAGGATTGCCTTGGTGTTATCGTCCACGACCGCGTATATGAACGGCCGATTGGCGACAAAGTTGAAGCCCTCGATAGCTTCACCCGGCTTCGCAGGCTGCTCCGCGCCTTCTTCGCCGATTTCGATCAGCGTCTTGTGAACCATGCGTCCAAGCGACACCTTGCCCGCCGATATCGCGGAGAAATTCGCCTCTGGACCAAACGCACCACCCATACCCAGACCTGTTAGCTCGTCGCTAAGCTCATTTTCGTAGCCGGCCTTGAACTTGGGTAGCGATAGTAGGCCCGTCTCCTCTTTGAATCCGTCGAAAATGGCGACCCACTTGTCGGCGCCGAAATCCTTTAGGAAGGCGGCCACATCCGAAGTTGGCAGGATCACGATAAGAGAGGTTCTCCCGTCGGCATAGGGCAGCCTAACTGCTTCAAAACCCTCACTCTTGAAGCGTAGATGCGTACCCGCTCGCGACATCATCGGCACGTTCACGGGCTCACCTTTCGCGGGTGTGAACTTGTCTCCGCGAGTCGCCGCAGCATCGAATGCTGTCTTCCAAGTCCCTCTAAAAAAAGCGCCATTGACGGCCATCAGCGGGGTATCGAGAGGCTCTGTGACAGCGTTCTTGATCTCGCCCGATGTGTTATCGCTGATCCATTTGTTAATCGCCGCGATTCCTGTTTTGTCGCCAAGCTTCGCGGTCCCTGTATGGCCGCTAAAGGAGGAGCGGTTGGCCTTGAGAAAGTCCGACTTGAATTCGGTGCCGTCCTTAAGCCAGAGCGAGTTTGCGATCTTTAGATCGACCTTCTCGCCTCGAACCGCCAATTCCTCGCGGATGGCCTTTGCCGCTTGGTTCAGGTCCTGAGCCTTGATCTTGTCAAGCTGCAGTGCCTTGGCAATCGCGAGGCGCGTCTCGCCGCCTGCGCCGTTGTAGGCAAGCCCGAGAGAGGATGCGAGGCTCAGCGGCGAGATCAGAACATTGCCCTCCGACACTGAAACCGCCTGAAGAAGCTTGAGGCCAAGCGCATTGCCTGCCTCGATGGATTTCACGCCCGAACCTTTGGTGAGATATTCGGCGCTTGCGTTGAGGGGCCGTGGACTTGCCGGTTGCGAGGTGAAGTTCGTCCCACCCTGCGTGCTGTTGTTCTGCTGGTTTCCACCACAGCCTGCGAGAACCGCCAAGGCCGTCAAGATCAAAGCTCGTGATTTCATGCGCATACCATTTGTTTCGACGGTTGTGGGGCTCGCACCATTCGGTCTAGTGTAGCAAAAAGCTCCCGCAGGAATACCTGGGGGAGCCTGGGTGACGCGGCTTAGTAGCCTTTTGACTTTTGATCCCACATCATGTGGCGTTCGTGGCTCGAACCGAACAGGTTGAGGAAAGCCTGTCGCTCGGAGGGCAAGAGATTCTCCCACGTATGGGCAAGCGTCCGCTGGTCGTACTTGCTCAATCCGCTCATGGTTGTATTCCAAACCGCGCTTGGCGATTTTTCAACCATGCCCGGCGAGACCGCGTCCTTCTTGGTCATCGCGCTGTGGTCGAAACTCGACTCCTCCGCGACGCACTGCCTGATGACCCGCCGTAGGGTCAGCTCCTGGTTCGCCGGCACGCGGTGCAGCGCTTTAACGATAAGCGCCTGATCCCCGTAAGTGAGGGTTTTCATCGCGTCTTTGAACCACAAGGAATCGTTGCCCCATTTGTTGAGGTCGGCCTGGTCATAAGCACGCATCCCCATTCTCATAGATCGCTGATCCTGCATAGTCTTGTCGTCTTGACCCATCGCTGACGCAATCGTCAGCGTTGCCGCCAAGGCCAATAGTGTTCGTGTAATCATTTGTTCTCTCCAATCCTTTTTCGGGCGCACGAGATTCGGTGCAACCGTTCTTCCTGGGACTGCTCCGAGCACCCATATGTTTCCGGTTTGAACCTGCAGCGCGCTCAGGTAGGCTCATGCCTGTGGAAGTAGGGCCGGTCATTCTCGAGGGCGAGAGGTTGCGTCTTGAGCCACTGGAAGAGCGCCACGCGGAGGGCCTTTGGAAACAGGCAGAACCCGACCTTTTCAGATGGATGAGGCTTTGGTGGTGGCATGACAGCGAGCAGGAGTTTATCGATCTGATCAAAGAAATCCGCGGGCGAAAAGACAGCTTCGCCTTCACGATGATCGACAAGGAGACGGGTGCGCCGGTGGGCAGCAGCTCCTATCTCGAGATCCGCCCCGAGCACCGCTCGCTTGAGATAGGCGCCACATGGATCGGAAAGAGCCATCAGGGCACGCGCGTCAATCCCGAAGCCAAGTTGCTCATGCTCGGTCACGCCTTTGACCAGCTTGGCGCCATTCGGGTTCAGCTCAAGACGGACTCCAGAAACATTCAAAGCCAGCGCGCGATGGAAAAGCTGGGGGCGAAGCGGGATGGAGTCTTGCGGTCCCATATCATCTGCCCGGATGGATCAATTCGGGACTCGGTGTACTACAGCATCATCGAGAACGAATGGCCGGCAGTGCGGAAGGGCTTGATCGAAAGGATCGGGACATGAAAAAAGGAGGCCCCGCGCGGCTCTCCCTTTCGCGCAAGTCCTCCCGTGTAGGATTCATTTTTCCTTGGCTGCGAACAGCTATCAAGTCGCTATTTCTGGGGACAAATGATGAAGCCGCCCCGAAAGGCGGCTTCAAAAACTGGGTGCGGGGGCAGGATTTGAACCTGCGACCTCCGGGTTATGAGCCCGACGAGCTACCGGACTGCTCCACCCCGCGGTGCTCGCTAATATTACCCGCTTCTTTGGGAACCTGGCCATTCTTGGTTTCCCGCGCTTGCCGGATCGCGCCGTAGACCTGCAGCCCCATCAGCAGGGCATTCACCACCTGGGCACCCTTTTGGGAGTTCATCGATTCATCTGCCCGGTCGCTCAGCCCGTTGATAATCCCCTCCGCCTTGCTGCCAAAATTGCGAACCGTCGCCTGGGCGGTTTCGCCAACGGTCTGAACGGTCCCCTTCGCCGTATCGGCGACGCTTCTCACCGCATCCGCGATGCCGCCAACCTGGCTAGTAATGCCTTCCACTTTCTGCGTCAGGTTGTTGACTGTTTCCGTCACCGCCTCGACCTTGGTGGCCACGTTTGCGATTGATGGCTGGACATTCGCGGCCGTGCTGCGCAGCTTGAGCGCCAAGAGCATCAATGCGATGAACATCGCGATCCCGGCCAAATGGAAGATCATTTGAATGATCAGTGCTGTTTCGTTCATTCCCTCACCATTGCATTCCCTCCGCGGGATGCCTCTCTCTTCATAGTATCAACAGTTCCGCCCGAAATGCTATCTGAAACAGACCCGGCTGACCAGATAGGTGTTCCTATTAAACCGAGCGCGACCCGCCACGGCGCCGAGCCGTATTAGATGTGATGGGCCTTCGCAAGCTCGCCATTCTTGGAGCAGGAAGCGTACGATGTACGCCGCCAGTGCTCGCGGCTCTGGCCACCTATTTTGGCGAAAGGCCGCTAGAAGTGAGGCTCTACGACTCGGATGCCGAGCGGCTTGACCTGTTCAGCCGCTTTGCCCAGACATGCTTTCTTTTGATGAAGGCGACACATGAGCTCACGTCGCATCTGGATCCTGCGGAAGCTTTGGAGGGCGTGGACCGGGTCGTATTGCAGGTCGGGACGAATTGCGCGAAGAAATACCTCCGCGCTCGGGGAAAGCTGGATCTGCTTCCGTCCGAAAACCACAACGAGCCGCAGGGAAGCCTGCAGAAAGACGGCTACCGTCCTCAGGCCCACGACTCTGCGGTCATTCAGTCCGCTCTCGATCTAATCCTGGAATATGTTCCGAATGACGCCGACGTCCTGAGCTTGCAGGACCCTGAGATCGTGCTGCCGGGGGCATTCCGCCACGCCGATTGGCCGGTGGATCTGTCGCTCGACGAGCGGGTCGCGCTGCCCCACCAAGTGCTGCGCTGGATCCACGGCGAGGAGTATCCGCACGACCTCATCGGCCTTTCCGAGCGCTCCCCCCTCAAGGCATGGCTCGACGATGTAGAAGCGCTAAAGGCTTGAAGCATTGGGGCGGGGCAGCGGAGAGAGCTAAGTCTTCGGCTCATGGAGTTCGCGTCTCCCAGGCTATCAAATGGATCATGAAAAGGCCTAGAATTGAGCGCGCACCCTGAAAGGTCCTAACACGAATCCCAACACCAATACCTACGCGATGCCAGCTGGCGCCTTCTCGCTTGCCAGAATGCTCGCCTGCGCGGCCAGCTTCCCGGCAATATCGCGAAATGCAGCCGAGCCGGGACGCTCCGGATTCGCGATAATAGCGGGCACTCCCGCATCGGAAGAGGAGCTGATGAGCGGGTCGAGCGGGATCGAGCCAAGATAGGGCACTCCAAAGCCGGCCGCGATCTCGACGCCCCTTGTCCCTGCAAAAATCCTCGACACCGAGCCGCATTCAGGGCAGGCAAAGTCCGCCATGTTCTCCACCAGCCCGATAATCGGCGCGCCAAGCCTATTGAAGAGGGCGACCGATTTCCCCGCGATATTTGCCGCAACCTGGTGCGGGGTCGTCACGAGCACAACACCCGTCAGAGGCGCAAGCTGGGCGAGGGACATCGGCGCATCGCCGGTGCCGGGCGGAAGATCCACGAGCAGATAATCGAGCTCTCCCCATGCCACGTCGGCAAGCAGCTGTTTGACCGTTCCCGCAACCATCGGTCCGCGCCAGAGGACGGCCTGGCCCTCGTCGAGAAGCAGCCCCAGCGACATCATCTTCACGCCGTACTTTTCAATCGGGATGATCTTGCTGGCCTGGGTGAAGGGCTTTTCCGAAGTGCCCATCATCATCGGGATGCTCGGGCCATAGACGTCGGCATCCATGAGCCCGACACTCGCCCCCTGCTGTGACAGTGCGACCGCAAGGTTGAGAGTCACCGTGCTCTTGCCAACTCCGCCTTTGCCAGAGGCGACCGCGATGCAGTGCCGTACTCCGGGGATCAAATCATCCTTCACCGCGTCCCGCTCGCGCACCTTCGCGGTCATCTCCACCGCCACTGTTTGCACCTCCGGCATGGCCGAAACAACCTCCTCGCATTGCCTGTGAAGGATGTCTTTCACCGGGCAGGCCGGCGTGGTCAGCTGCACCGTAAAGGAAACCGCGCCGCCCTCAATTCGCACGTCGTGCACGAAGCCCAAGCTGACGATGTCTCGGTGAAGATCGGGATCAATGACCTGCCTTAGGGCGTCGAGAACCTGCGCTTCGGTTACGGGCATTCGATTGGAGTGTACCGTGGCCTGGAAACCGCACCCCCTGCGGAGTCGTCTGATAAGCCATGAGACTCAGGAGAGCAATTGCCGCCGCGATCGTCATCAGCACGCTTGCCGGAGCTCCGACCGCAAACGGCCAGTTCAAACCCAGCAAGAACGAGCAAATCAGGCTGGGCAGGGAAGCCGCGTCGCAGGTGCGGAAGAAAGAGAAGGTGTTGGTTCGCACGGAGGAGCGAGTGGTTGTCCTTCAGCGCGTCGCGGACAGGCTTATGGCCACCTTCGACAGAAGCAAGGAGCCCTGGGAGTACAGCTTCGACGTGATTGATAACAAGCAGCTGAATGCCTTCGCATTTCCCGGCGGCCCCGTGTTCTTCTATACGGGCTTGCTCGACAAGATTCGGACAGAAGATCAGCTCGCAGGCGTCCTTTCCCACGAGCTCACCCACGTTCGCAAGGAGCACTGGGCGAGGCAATACGAGGATTCCCAAAAGCGCAACATCTTACTCACGATCGGCCTCATCCTAACGCGGTCGAACCGCACCATCGGCGACTTGGTCGGTGTCGCGAACTCGTTGGTCTCGCTTAAGTATTCGCGCAGATCCGAGACGGAATCGGACGACAATGGCCTCGACATGATGGTCAAGGCGGGATACAACCCGGAAGGCATGGCCGACGTGTTTCGCATCCTCTCCCAGCAGGGCGGGGGCAAGCCTCCCGAGTTCCTGAGTACCCACCCTGCGGACAGCGCCCGGATCAGGCGGATTGAAGATCGCGCGGCCAAAATGCCCCTCACGGGAGAGCCGCAGAAGCTTTTGCCTTGGGCCCGTTAGTGGCCTGTCGGTAAACTCCGGCGCATGCCTTCCACCGAGACGCTCAACCGTACGCCCCTGCATCAAGCCCACGTAAAAGCGGGTGGAAAGATGGTGCCCTTCGCCGGATATGAGATGCCGGTCCAATACGGGAGCGTCATCCAGGAAGCCAAAGCGGTGCGGGAGCATGCGGGCATGTTCGATGTCAGCCACATGGCGCGCCTCTGGTTCCGGGGTGCAAGAACGCCGGAGTTTCTGGAATGGATCACCACGAACGACATCTCCAGGCTCGAGGATGGCCGCGGCCAGTACTCGCTCTTGCCCAACGAGCGGGGCGGCTGCGTGGACGACATCATCGTCTACCGGATCACAGAAAACGTCTTCCGCATGGTGGTCAATGCGGCCAATCATGAGAAGGACGTGGCTTGGATTCGGTCGAAGAACGATTTCGGTGTGGAGATTTCGGACGACACCGAACAGACGGCGATGATCGCCGTTCAAGGACCCTCGGCGGTCGGCATCCTATCAAACGCCTCCGACCTGTCCGGCAAACTGCAGGACTCGCCTGCATTTGGGGTTGTCACCGGCCAATTTGGAGGGGTGGAATGCTTCGCCGCGCGCTCAGGCTACACCGGCGAGGACGGCTACGAGCTAATCTGCGCGAGCGAAGACGCCCCTAAGCTGTGGGATGATCTGCTGGCCAAGGGTGTTATTCCCTGCGGGCTCGCCTCACGCGACGCCTTGCGAGTGGAAGCAGGCCTCCCGCTATACGGGCATGAGCTTGGAGACGACATCAATCCCATTTCAGCCGGGCTTGGCTGGGTCGTTGGGAAAAGCAAGCATTTCATCGGCAGCGGCCCGATCCATGCCGCGCGCTCGAACGGAACTCCCCAAAAGCTTCAAGGGATAAAGCTTGACTCGAAGAGGCTGCTCTCGCCGGAGATGAAAGTCTACGTGGGTGGGCGCGAGGTCGGCGAGATCACGAGCGGGGTGTACTCGGTGGTCCTGGAATGCAGCATCGCGTTCGCCTTCGTAGACTCCGGAATTCCTCTGGAGACACCTTGCGAGGTTGATATCCGGGGCAAGATGGAACCGGCCATGATCGTCAGCAAGCGGTTTGTCAAGCGAAAGTAGGCCGGAGCGCCGGGAAGAACCACCCGGCGACTACCGATCACCTTGCGAGAGATGTACCGTCATAATCTAGGCAAGCGCGATGCTAAAACCGGAATGGTATAGCCGCTACAAGTGGACGGGATTCGTCTTGTTCATGCTCGGCATGCTGGACCTCCTGCTTGGCAAGACGCTCGTGAAGTCCCTATCCGGCGCCTCTCCCGGGGCGGCCCCCGGTGACGGATTCACTGCGGTCACCGCGTCCACCATCATCCTCCTCGCGGCAGGCATCATCCTGTTCTCGCTCGGAGCTTGGCTCGAACGTCAATGGGAATCAAAGACCGGGCATAAGCGAACCAGCCCGTCGCCATTTCTCAAAATCTGGGTTTGGCTCCACGTGATCATCATTACGATCAAGTGTCTGCCCTCCGCGCCGGACGACGTCAAGGGAGATAAACCCAAGCGAGCAGCCTTCGGAACCGAATATCTGCTGCTCGCCACCGACAAGCTCGAGCCCATGCTCGACGTCTACCTTTGGCCGACCGGCTTTTGGCAGGACTGGGCGATGTTTGCCCCGAACCCGTCGGACTGGGACGGCTACACAACCGCGCAAATCCTCTACAAAGATGGCTCTAAGAAGACCTACAAATACCCGCGCATGCTTGATCTCGGCCTTGGGATCAAGTATTTCAAAGAACGCTATCGAAAATTCCTTGAGCGAGCGCATAGTGAGAAGTTCGCGTGGCTCTGGCCCCAATATGCGCTGCGGATAGCGATCGAGAGCTACAACGATCCAGCTAATCCGCCCGTTGGCATCCAGTTGTGGCGGCACTGGCTGGTCGTGCCTCCTACGATAACCTTTCCCGACTATCTCTCAGGCGTCTGGAAGGCGGTTTCCACCGGCAAGCCAAGCATGGATGCATTCCTGCCCGCCAATCCCAAAATGCCCGCCTACAACCACTACCGCTACCTTCCCGACCCCAAGATCAATCCAGATCCCAACGCATTCTGGCCCATCGATGAGAAGATTCTCAAAGGGAGGGCGCGGCTCTGATGGCAGCAAAGTCGAAAGACAGCGTCGGGCTCTACCGCTACCTCGATAATTGGTTTTTCGCCAAGGGCTCGCCCGTCACGCTCGGGCTCTTCCGCGTCGTGATCTGCGCGATTGCCTTTATCAACCTAGCGATGATCGCGATCGATTTCGATGCTTGGTATTCAGAAAGCGGCTACGTTCCGCTCGATACGTCCAGGCAATACGCGCCCGACTTCAGCCCCCGCGTCGGAAACTACGAGCTCGCCTTTCCTATCCCCCGCATTAACTTCCTCATCGGCGCCAACAACGACACCTTCATAGCCGTGTTCTATGCGGTGGTCATGGTTGCCGCTTTGCTGAGCATGGTGGGGCTGTGGACCCGCTTCAGCACGATCGTGCTCGCACTGGGGATGCTTTCCCTCCAGCACCGCAACCTACTGATCCTGCATGGCGGCGACACCGCACTGCGTCAGTTTCTCCTGATCCTCGCGATCGCCCCCAGCGGCGCTGCCTGCTCGCTCGATCGCTTTATTGCGGTGTGGCAAGGAAGGGCGCCGCCTGAGCCCGAGCCTATTTCGCTTTGGGGACAGCGCCTCATCCAGTTTCAAATCGCCATTCTCTATTTCACGGCGGTCTGGTGGAAATGGCAGGGCTCGCATTGGCGCGACGGCACTGCCACGTACTACATCCACCAGCTAACCGAATTCAATCGCTTCCCCGTGCCCCAATTCATGGACCGCCAGCCCTTTGTGGCGCTGGAAACCTACGGCACCCTCTTGACTGAGCTTGCCTTGGCGACGCTGGTGTTCTATAGACCTTTCAGAAAGTGGGTGCTCCTGTCGGGGCTCGCCATGCATGGATACATCGAGTACAGGTTCAATATTCCGATGTTCGCGTTCGTGACAACCAGCGCATACCTCTGCTTTTACGACGGTGAGGAGGTGAAGTCATGGGCGCTGCGCCTTGGCCGGAGGTTCAAGAGGGTGAAGCTGCGCGTGCTTCTGCCAGTTGGAGAGAGGCTTGCCCCGGCCAAGGGAGCGGCGATCAAGAATCTCGACCCTCTGGGGTTGGTGAGCTACGAAAAAGGAGCGGGGAAGGACTGGGAGGCGATGTCGGCTTCAGGACAGCCCAAGGAGCCGATCGCGGCTACCTGGCAGCGCAGCCTTGGCGCATGGCCGCTCGCGCTTGCCTGGCGCACCCTGCTCCGCCGAGCCACTGAGCAAGACGAATCGCACGCAGAAACCAAGACCATCAAACGGCCGACCGTCGCCTCAGCGAAAGGAGGGTCGGCATGAGGGCATGGCCGTTCAACAAGCCCAAGACACCTGGATTCGGGATCAGCCAGTCCTTCTACTACTCGGTGCTGTCCTCCAGCGCCCAATTGCCCAGGCTGCGCGAGCTGGCAAATCCAAAGGCGGAGGATGGCGCGGTCGCGGGGCTGCCGGCAAAGTGGCACAAGGACGCCCGCCGCGAAGAAGTCGATCTTCGCATGGAGCGCGGCATCTATCTCATCACCACGCCTGATCTGAAGACCGCGGTGAAGCTGATGGTCGTGCCCAAGGAAGAGGCCGGCTTCGATCCGGAAGCTTTTCTTCGAAGCTCATTGGCGGCGGGGATCGACGCCGAGCGCACGAATCGCATCCGGGCAACGTGGACCCTGCTTCAGCTCAGCTTTGCTTCCCACGATCCTATGGTGTATCCAGCGATTGACTTCATGCAGCAGATCGCGGTGCGGGCAGGCGCGCTCACGGATGGCGTGATCGCAGACCCTGTCGCCCAGCGCTACTTGATGCCAGAAGAGCTCATTCTGCCGGCTAGAAGCAATCCGTTGGTAGACGCCCGCGAGCACGTCTCCGTGGGATTCGCAACTGGCACAGACGGCATGCATGCATTCACCGCCGGCATGCAGAAATTTGTCGGAGATGCCGGCAACGCCTTACCTGAGTTTGAAATATATGGTCTTGAGGAGCGGCTCTTTCCAGAGGCCGAAGCTGTACTTGCAGGTCTTTGCCAAGCGGTTCTTCTAGGAAAGAAGATCAGGCTTGGCGATACGGTCGGCAGTGCGGACGGGATGCTGGAAGTCAGGCAGGGCGGCCTGGATCGCGCACGCTGGGAGGGTATCGCTGTGTTCGAGCTGATTCCGCCGCGTGGCAAGAGCCTGAGCGAGGCAATTCAGTCCATGGCGCGGGAGTAGGGGAATGCATTCTTGTATGATAGGCTGTATTGACATCTTCTTCGCATTGCCCGTTGAAGATGCCAGGGAGCACAAATGCCACTCACTTCAATAGCTCAGATTGGTTCCAACCTAAACACGTTCGCGATGGTTCGTGCGGGCTCGACCGACGCAACCGTAGCCGTGGAGTTTCATAATGTATACGGGGAGATGATCGAGGCCAAGAGCGGAACAGGAACGGCGACCGTGACGGTCAGTTCCACGGCAAAGAGCTTGGCCAAAT
>JBASWW010000057.1:0-34522 GCA_049276675.1 Fimbriimonadaceae bacterium | reverse complement strand
AGAGTGCGGCAGCTTGCTGCCGCTTTCAGTAGGGATGACTTGTCACCCCGACAGCCTAATGTGCATACTATTCTCATGAGGGGCTGGCCCCACGCACCTTCGCGGGAAGTCAATCTAGCTGGTACCTACATGGTCACCGGAGCGACCCTGAACAAGAAGCGGCTTTTCCAGACCGCAGAAGAGCTCTCGATGCTGCACGACCTGCTCCTGAACACAGCGGCCGAATTCGAATGGAACCTCCAGGCTTGGGCAGTTTTCCCAAACCACTACCACTTCATCGGATTCTCGCCACACGAAAACGCACTTGCAAAATTTACGCGTAAGTTGCATGGGCTAAGCGCAATCCAGTTAAATCGCGCACAGTCCACTCCCGGAAGGCAGGTGTGGTTCCAGTATTGGCAGACCTTGCTGACCTTCGAAAAGTCCTACTTGGCTAGGCTTCACTACGTGCACGCCAATGCCGTCAAGCATGGATTGGTTAGGAACCCGGAAGATTACGAGTGGTGCTCCGCAAAATGGTTCATATCGCAAGGGGATCCTGCATTTGTAGCCACGGTTCAATCCTTCCCGATAGACCGCGTGAATGTTCGGGACGACTTCGATTGATCCGCGGCACACCGCGAGCATAAAGCGATGACAAGTCACCGCACTCTACACAAAATCTGAAAGCGGTGACAAGTCACCGCACTCTATACATATCCATCTGCTCGACGAAACGATGGAAGTACGGCCGCGAATCCCACGGCCCAGGCGCGGCTTCCGGGTGGTACTGAATCGAAGATGCGCCCAGCTCAGGAACTCGGATGCCCTCGACGGTGCCATCGTTCAGATTGAGCTGAGTCACAACCGCCCCCGTTCCATCAAGTGAAGCCGGATCGACCGCGTACCCATGATTTTGCGAAGTGATCGTAACCGTGCCCGCTTCCAAATCCTTCACCGGGTGATTTGAGCCGCGGTGCCCGAATTTGAGCTTGTAAGTCTTGCCCCCAATCGCGTGGCACAGGAGCTGGTTGCCGAGGCAGATGCCAAAGACGGGAGTCCTGCCAAGCAAATCACGCACAGTATCGATCACCGGCCCAAGCCGTGCCGGATCGCCCGGCCCCGGCGATAGCAGCACGCCATCCGGCTTCCAACCCAGCACTTCTTCCGCTGAGACCGTCGCGGGCAGAACAATGGACCGGCACCCCGCGGCGGCGAACCGGCGCAAGATATTAAACTTCAAACCGCAGTCGAGCACAACCAACCGGTGCTTGTAGCCCTCGCTCGGCTCCTCGATTGACTCCCGACCACTGAATCCCCATGCATAGGGCGCCTTCGTCGTCACCGAGTAAACGAAATCCTGCTCGTCATAGCTTGTACCCGACTGCACCAAGGCAAGGGCTTCGTCCGGCGAACCCGTCGTTATCGCCCCCATCGTCACCCCCGCCGACCGAATCCGCTTCGTGATCGCACGGGTGTCGAGACCCTGAATGCCGACCATCCCCCGCTCGATCATGAGCTGGTGGATGGATTTCGTCGAACGCCAATTCGACGGTGCCTCACATGCCTCCTTCACGATGATGCCGGTCGGCTGGAGGCGGTCGGACTCGAAATCGTCGTCGTTGATCCCGTAGTTGCCGATTAGCGGATAAGTAAAGAGCACCATCTGGCCGGCATAAGAGGGGTCGGTCAGGATCTCCTGGTAGCCGGTCATCCCCGTGTTGAACACCACCTCGCCAGCAGTCACGCCCTCCGCGCCGAGGCCCTTTCCCTCGTACACGGTCCCGTCGCTCAGCACGAGATAGGCGGTGTTCACGTTTGCTTCCGGCAGCCTCGTGGGCGGAGGGACTGCTCGGTTCCTAAGAGAATACCAGGCACCGCCCAAATGTTCATGGCGTCTGTGGCACCATGGCGCGTCGAATCAGCTCTGTTAGCTCCTCTTTGGTAACTCTGCCATCGGCTACCCCCAGGGAAAGATCTTCGGCCTCATCATCGGTAAGTCGAAGTTCAAACCCATTGAACTCCAGAAAGATTTCACAAACCAAGAGGCCGACCCGCTTGTTACCATCGTTGAATGCGTGGTTGCACGTGAACGAGTAGAAGTAGGTGGCAGCCATTTCCTCCAATGATTGATAGAGGAACTCGCCACTCATCTAAGCCTGAGCTGCATGGAGGGCACTCTCAAGCATGTTGTCGCTGAGAATGCCCCCAGAACCGCCATAGAAGGCGAGCGACCAGCGGTGGGCGATGATTACCTACTCGCGGGTCACGAACCGGGGCTCGATCACTTGGCCAAGTTACGCAAGGCCTTGTCCCATTTCTTGCGAGCCCGCTCAAGAACGTCCTCGACTTCCATAGGCTTGCGCAGCACGATCATATCCTTGCCGTACTCCACGCTCACCGACTCACGCACCTGCAGGTGGTCGAGCATGTCCTTCGAGAGAATCAAGCCCTTGCTGTTCCCGTTCTTCACTAGCTTTCTGATCATTTCTATCCCCGTCCTGGTCTAGCACCGACAATGTCAGAACATCGTCAGTACACCGTCAGAACATTATACTGACGATTATTCATTATGTCAAGTTCCCCGGGATTCTTTAGGGATTCTGAGTAACCGGTCCCAGAGCAACGGTAACGCCAGCCGCGACCCGCCCCTTGATATCGAGAACTTTGACGCCGACGGATTCGGCGCGGTCCAGCTCGAATCCATAGGTTCCGACGTCCCGCATCCGCGAAGCAGGCTTCCCATTTACCATCCACACCACCTCCGGCACATTCTCCCAGGACCGTGCCCATGCGCTCAACTTCATCGGAAAATCCAATCCCGTCGAGCCCGCGAGCAGCTGATAAAACACAGGCGACATCTGCGGTTGCTCCCCCAGCACCAGATCTTTCAAGAAGTAGGGATTCGACACCATCTCCTTGTAGCGCTGCGCTTTCGGCGGATCATAGAGGAGCGAATAGTTGTTCTTTTGCCTGCCCGGAATCGCATGGGCGATCGCGTTCATGCTTAGCCAGCACACCGCCTTGATCCGCGGATAAAGCCGTGGCAGGGAGGCATAGAACTGTGACAGCTTGATCCTCGCCGTCTCCCCCCGGTACACATTGTCGAGGCTGGAAAGGTGCGAGGCCGCATACTCGGCGACCATGATCGGATGCTTGGCCGCGTATTTGTCATAAACAAACTTGACCCCGTCGGCAGGATTGCGCCAGTCCGCCTTCTGGTCCCGGTTGTTGTTGAAATAAGGAACGGAGTAGACGTTCACGCCAACCCAGTCCACCCACTCCGCGCCCGGATAATACTCCTCGACCTTCGTGATCGGCGTCTCAAATACAGTCCACAGCATTGCCACATTGGGCGCCTCTTCGCGCATCACGCGCGCCACCATCCGCCATTTTTCGATGTAGGCTTTCGGGTCGCCGTGATACGGCGTCCAATTCCCGTTCATTTCGCTCGCAAACCGCAGAAAGATCGGAATCCCGCTCGCCTTTGCGGATTTCGCGAACCCCCGAAGGTATGCATCGTCCTTGACTTCCGCGAGGGTCTTGGGCTCGAAGGCAAGCTGCGCCGCCGCTTGGTGGTTTCGCAGGTCCTCTGCCCACTTCATCGGAAACGGCCTGCCATACCCCAGATATCGAAAGAAGATCGCGTGCTTGACCCCGACCGCCTTGTCCCAAGCCGCCACGCGGGGCCGTTTATAGCCCTGCTCGTCGACATAGCGGTCGGTGATCATGTCCTCGTTCTCGATGAAGGCGCCGAGGTAGCTGCCATACACCGGCTCGAATTTGGCTCCCGTGTAATACTTTTCAGCTTCCTTGCGATTCGTGGGCTTCTCGACGTAGATTCTCGCTTCCGCGAGATACTTTTCAGCGCTGCGCTCCATTTGGATCGCCGCATTGACGTCCCCTTGCTGCCGGTAAAAATCTGCCGCCTTGCGAAAGGCGCCCGGCACCTTCAGATATTGCTGCGCGTTCACATAGGCGAAAGCTAGGTCCTTCCATTCAGCCGGATCGCTCTTGACCTCGTCCTCGAGCCAGGCCACCCGTGACCCCGGCTCTGAAGGAATGCCGCCCCGCGCAAACCGCATTCCGACAAGCCCGGCCAGCCCAGCCAAAGCAAGCACACATGAGCCCACCGCGCAAGCCCGAACCGTTGCCGAATAGCGGAAATCCGAATCTGGCATACGAGACATTCTAGACGTGAGAACCGACCTTAGCGCCGCATTCGTTCCGCAATCGCGCGCACCAACCTGTTGGGATCGTTCCGCAGGGCATCGGCCCGCGACTGGAAGTCTGGAGGCATCCGCCCGTTCAATTCAACCATGGCTTGGATCTTCACTCCGGAGCGGCCGTCCGCCAGGGCCTCCCCAATTACCTTCATGGCCTCCGCCGATCCAACGAGTCCCAAAAGCTCGAGGCCAATCCGGGCGCTTCGCTCATCCCCTTGGATCATCAGCCGCGCCATCGGTATAGCTTGTGGCGGGAAAAGCGCCAGCAGCCCCATTGCCGCCCGCCGCACCATCAGGTCTTCTGAGCCAAGCATTGCGAGCGCCGTCCCCACGCTCTGCGGATCACCCACCGCAGCAAGAGCCCTTAGCGCGTCCGCCGCAAGGAGTCTATCTTCCGAAGCTACGAGGGCCATGAGCTGAGGCGCCGAGTCCGCGGCTCTGAGAAGTCGCGCGGCCCGAACCGCGAGCCTTTGCAGCTCGGGCTTGGCGAGCGCTGCGGGAAGGAAGGCAACCGCCTCGACGATTTTGCGATCAATCACGACCTCCAGAGCCGCCGCGTACCGGGCGGCATACGGAATGATGATTTGAACTCCATCGGGACCGACTAACCGCACGAGCTCGGACACCATCGCGGTCTGTGCGCCTGAAGCGTTGGCCAGCTTCCTTTCCGCGATCCACTTCAGTGACGGCCAGCCGATCGCCACAAGCTCATCGAGCAACTTCGGATCGGTGGCCGCACCGCTCCACAAGCGCTCCATCTCGGCGTCGGCCGGCATCCGCTTCGAGCCTGGCGTCGGGTGTTGTCGCGGCGCAGGCGAATCGAGGCTCTCCGCACCGGGCGGATCGAGGTCGAGCGAAACCGACCAACCCTGGCGCACCTCCGCTCCCGCCTCACCAAAGACCGCAGAGTAGACATCCTGGCCCGCAAGGTCCACAAAGACCCCGACCGAGCCCATGCCGGAAAGCCCCCCGAATCCCGGCGCACCCGCATACTTGTCATCGCCCTGCACATCGAGGAACAGCCCCAAGCCGCCCGCATTCCCGCTCCCCGGCCGGGCGCTCGCGCTCGAATACTGGTCGTTGCCGGCCCGGTCGAGCAGCATGGCCACGCCATTGCCATGCCCGATCGCCTGGGCAGCACCCTGCCGCGCCATGTAGCCATCATCGCCTGCGAGATCGAACAGGAACGCGCCGGACGAGTCGAGCGCGCACCCTTGGGCATAGTGATGGGCCGAATATAGGTCGTGCCCGGATTCGTCGTAGAGCGAGCCCACCCCGTGCCATAGGGCGGCAGCTTGCGCATGCGTGCCGGCCAAGTACACATCGTCGCCCGCTCCATCGCTCAGAAGTCCGACGCCTCCATTGAGCCCTTCCGCCTCATGGCCCGCCGAGAATCCCTGCGACTGAGCCAGGAAAGCTTCCTTGAAAAGCGGGTTTCGAACGAGGCCGCCGGCCCGGTAGGTATCATCCCCGGCCCGATCTATCAGCCAGCCGGCCCCTCCCGAGCGCGCCGCACCCTGACCCAATAGCCCTGCTTGGTAGCGATCCCGCCCATCCGTATCGAGAAGAAGCCCGATGCCGAACATCCCGAATCCCTGGGTCAGAGACGCCGCCTGATAAGTGTCGTCTCCCCCCTCATTCACCAGGGTGCCCACCCCTGCCAAGCCAGATCCAAATAGCACCGAGCCGCCCCGGTAGGTGTCGTTTCCGCCCAGATCGTAGGCCAGCCCGCATCCGAGAATTCCCGCCCCTACGCTTAGGTCGCCAACGTCGTAGGTATCGTTGCCGCCGACGTCGATCAGCACAGAACTCGCTCCGATCCCGACGCCATGCCGCCCGCGATACCGGTCATGCCCGCCAAGGTCGATCGTGAGACTCGCGTCCCGATCGCCATGCGTGTCGTTTCCTGACCCCGCGACCACGACGACCATTCCCGCGATCCGCTCGTTGATTGTCCCCGTGAAGTAGGACGTCTTGCCAGCAGCCGCCCTGAGCCTCGGAAGAACGAGCCCGATGCCCACCGCCAAATCTTCTCCCGCAAGCCGGATGCCCGCGAGATCGACCTTAGCCAAGGCGGTAACGATCGCCTTCACATCGGGGGCCGGACCCTTCGCAAAATCCAGCTTTAGGTTCTCCCCCGCAGCCATCCGCGGCAGGCCCTCAATCAGCAGCCGGCGCTCTTCCGCCGAGAGGTTCTTGAGCGCCATTCTGATCCTGAGGTTTGCCGCAGCGACCACGCCGATCAATTCGCGAACAGGAGCCCGCACCGGCGCAGGTAGCCCATCGGCGCTCCATTGGGCCGCAGCAGCAACCTTCAAAGGGACCGCCGGATCATCGAATAGCGCCGTTCGGAGGAGTAAAGAGAGGGCCGGAGCATCGGACCGCAGACCCTGGCGGTGCAGCCCGAGAAGGCGATCGGCGGCCTCCAAGGGCTTGGTTAATGCTTGGCGGTAGAGAGGAAGAGTATGGGCGGATGCCCGCATGTCCCGCGCCCATTCCAAGTCCCGCACGGTCATGTTGCCAAGATAAAGCGCCTGCTCGATCCCCTTCCGCTCGCCCGGTGTGAGCTGGGCACTGGATTGCAGGGCTACGAAGCTGACTACGACGAGGAGAATGCTGCGCACGCTCTATTTTAGCCAGCGACGCCGATAACCCCTATCCGGGAACCCTCTCTCCGCGATGTATGTGCGCTTCTAGGGGTGGAGTCCGGAAGCCACCGCGTCTCTGCGAGCACCAGCTTCCAGCAATCATCGCGGATTCAAAGCGCTCCGAACCACCTTCCAAGCCTCCCGCACCTCCAATTTCCCCTCCAATGCCCGCTCGTCGAAAGGGACCGTATTCTCGGCTGGCATGCCGCTCTCAAACCACATCCCCAATCCATCACGATCCCAGGCCGGTGACAAGACAACAATCCGCAGGCGGTCGTTCTTCGCATCGTCGAGCAAGGGCGAGAATAGCCGCGAATCCATCTCGCGCCCCATCCATTCGAGCTCCTCGAACTTCTCCGTGGCGCGAAAGAAGCCCGGCCCATCCATGACCATGATCGTCGGATCATGCTTTCTAGCCGATTCCACCAGCCGCTCCAGCCGCACATTCGTCCCCTGGCCAAATGCGTTGCGGTCCCCGTGCCGATAGCCGACAAGCCGCGCCAAACCTTGCATGCGAAGCGAGCCGCTCTCGACCCAGGCCCGCTCCCCTCGCTCCAGGAGCAGGTTGGGCGCCCGCTCACGAAATCCCGGTCCCCAGGGCCAAAGCAGGTTCAATGAGGGAAGCCCTTGGTCGATCCGCTCTTCATTGAATGGAAGGCTGCCGAGTAGGTTGATGGAGTCGTCTATATAGCGCCGGAGCATGACCTCTCCATCGCCTTCGGGCAACGATTCCTTGAGGGAATGCCCCGCGGCAAAAATCGCACCCAGAGTATGAAGGTCGGTAGAGCCATTCTCCCATACGAGCCCATGGTTTTCTCCCTCGCCCGGCACCAGGGTCAGCAGCTTCGTATTCAGCCGTCTCGCCTCATCGAGCACCGCCGCGACCTGCTCGGCCGCGGGCAGCGGGCGCGCAAGCTCAATCGTGCCGTCTTGGAGCGACATCAGGGAGAGGTGGAAATGGACAGATCGCTCCGGCGGGTCCGCTCCCAAGGCAGATACGATGAGCGGCCCCTGCCTCAAGGAGAGCGTTGAAGGATCGATTCCCAGCCACCCCGCCTCATGCGGAATATCGTAGCCTTGTGCCAACGCTACCATTGGCCGCCGAACCGCCTCACTCGCCGTGCGATTGGACATTTCCCCTCCCCCCGATGAATGGCGGGGAGAGGGAACGGGGTGTGAGGGGTCCGGTGCTAGCCTTTTGCCCGCTTCCTCTGTCAGGCGCTTCCTTGTGTCTAGGTCAATGAGCGGCTGCAGACGGAACATCCTCGATCGTTCGGCGAGCGCCTCGAGAGCGGGAAGCCGCTGCCGCAGCCCCGATTCGCCCTCGGGCAACGCTATCCAATCGGAAACGATAATGACGACCCGGCGCACATGACATTATGGGGACGCCACCTCGCTCTTCTGTCTGCGAGGAACTAGGATTGTGAAATTCAAGCTCTAAGCTTGCTCGGCTAGCGGATGATCTCGTGGGGCATGCCCCGTATTTATTGCGCACAACTCCGCAATAACGCATATACAGTTTCAAGAAGTCCGCGTTACAATACATTCACGGAGTAGCGAGAGCCAGTCATGACAAGGATCAGCAGCAAAGGATTATGAAAAGTTTCGAAGCCGCGCCTGTGTTGTTTGGCAGACTCTTTATGCAGCCAGCCCTGTTGGCCGCAGCGGCTCTACTTCCGTCTATCGCGATCCCACAGAGCTACAACATAGACTTGGATTCTGGCGTGGGGTCAGCAGAATCCGGAAACGGAGCCCCCTCGATTTTATTCGGTGCTGCCGCAGATCAGCCAGGTTTCTGGAATCGCGTCAATTGCGTCAGTGACGGCCCGACCAATTTATTCGACCTCTCGGGAAGCTATCGCGGTGTATTCATGACGGTTGAAGACGCTGGGTCCGGTGGAGGCTCGGGTTGGGACAGCAACACCGGAGACTATGCCCTTCTGCTTAACGATTACGCGACCATTCGAAGTCCGATGACCTATCGAGTCAGCGGCTTGGTGAACGGAGCATACAAGATTCTCACGTATGCGGTAAATGCCAGTGGTCATACTGTTGGCGTCAATGTGGCCGTCGACGGATCGGACGATCCGCTCCAAGTGGTGACGGGGCCGATGCCGGGCAACCGGTTTGAACACCTCGTCACGCACGCAATCCACTACGTCCCTGACCTTCGGGGCGATCTCATCATCCGACTGTCTGGCCCATGGCCCAGGTCGCAAGTGAACGGCTTTCAAATCGTAGCCGTTCCAGAACCTGCAACGATGTCCATTGTATTCGCCGGCACTATGTGGCTGGCTTGCCGGCGAAGAACGCCCCGCTTCTAGTCCAGTCCAGCCATGGGCCGGGTACAGTCGGCATCTAGGAATGGAAATGGGTGCCTGAGAAGGCACCCCCTTAAGCTGCCTTCAGATTCTCCGGCAGGTAAGCCTCGGCCATCTCGGCCACCAGTTCGATCACGGTTCCGATCTCTTCTTCCGGCAGGGCAACCTCAAGCTCGATCTCGGGGTTCTGTTCGACCTTGACCGGCCACTCCGCCACCGCGAAGCCATGCGAGTCGGCCAGGAAGTTCGCATATTCGATGCAGCATAGCGCCGGATACTCCTCCATCATGCCCCACGGCTTCGAGCGATGCCGCAGCGTCAGCGTGAAGACCTCCGGAAGCTGCCAGGTCTCGGCTGCCGCCGCGCTCAGCACGCTGATATGGTCGCCATAAATGCGCTCAAAGGCGCCGTTCAGCGTCAGCCCTGCCCGCCGGCTATAGTTCGCCACTCTTCCATAAACCTCAGGCGCGACCCTCGGCAGCAGGCCCAGCCCCAGGTCATGAAGTACGCCCGCGGCAAAGATCTCGTCCGCCGTCCAGGCGCTCGGAAAAGGCTCCCGCATCTGACGCCTCGCAAAGACATACCGGCTCAGAAACCCGACGAAGATGCTGTGCCGGGAGAAAGTCTGGGCATTGAAGGGCACTCGTGCGTCGGGATTGGTAAGCATCCCCTGGAGAGCCAAAGACGTTGAGAGGGAACGCACGGCCCGCTGCCCCATATACATGATCGCCTGCCGAATCGTGGTGTATTCGCGCTCACCGTGGCAAGCGGCGTGCGCGGCCCGAAGAAAGCCTGCGGCAAGGCCGGGGTCGCTCACGATGATCTTTTCGAGGTCTATTGCCGAGGCTTCGCCGGTATCGATCGTGCTGATGAGCCGCAGAGCGGTGCCCGGCAATTGGGGCAGCGTGCAAGTACGTCGAAAAAGGAGCTTTAGGCGGTCGAAGTCTTCGCTGGGCATGCCTGCTTCAAATTATCGGCAGGACTCAGCGATTGGCATATCCTGGGAATCATCCCGGCAGAAGGCAAAAAAAGGGCGCGGTCCGTAAAGACCGCGCCCTCTCGAGAATTAAGGAGATTGGACCTTACTTCTTTCGTCGGCGAAGGAGCATTGCGCCGCCGAGCGCCAAGGCGGCCATGGTGGCCGGCTCAGGAACGACGGAAACCGTAAGGACATAGGAGCCTTGCTGCGCGTGGTCTCCCACGAAATCAAAGTCTCCAAAGCCCGTGATCGCCAGATAGTGATCGCCGGTCATCGTGGCCGTGCCGCGAACCGCCGAGCCGAATCCGTTGGCGTCGTCGTTGAAATCCATCTCCGTAAAGGTTGGATCGTACAGAGCCATCATCGTGTCCGGATCATCGAACTCGATAACCATCGGAGTGGTGATCGCAGTGATCGTCTCGCCCGCATCCAGGTGGATCTTGAAAAAGTCCACGTCGCCGCCGCCGGCCTCAAGAGACATAAAGCCGACATCCGCCCAAGGTGACGCGCCTCGGGTGATCGTGTTCGCCAGGCCAAACGTGTTGTTTGACTCAGTCTCGAAAAGAATGGCGAATGAACTGGTGGTGACCAGCGTCGCCGCGATGAGTGCAAAAATTTTCTTCATTAGAGTCGCTCCTTCCTAAAGCCCTCGTTCTCCGCCAGTGAGGAGATGATTCATTGTAACGGAGTTCTTTGCAAGCAGCAAGCCTTTTTGAGAAAAAAACGCATTCACGGGCTAAAACTGGCGAAGTTACCGGGATTGCTGGAAGTCTTTCAAGGCCAATCGAGCAATCAAGCAAGCTCCCCCGTCGCGAACGCGCTCACAGGAGTGGACACGAACTCGAAGCGCGGGATCGGCCCCGGCCCGAAGTTCAGCTCCACGAGCGGCCGGATCACCTGCTCGGTCATCACCACATCCGCAAGCTCCCGCCGGATCGCCTCCAATTGAAGCAGAAGCACCTGCAGATGCACCTTCCCCATCGCCAGTGAGCCGACGCGCCGGCCCTCGTCTGTGGTCAGCGTCTGCCCAAGGATCGCCCGGGCGATCTCGCGATTATGAAAGTCCAGTGCCTCCATGAATCCCGAGCTCGACTCCTTCTGCCCGCCAAGCGTGTCGATCGCGATCTCGTTCGGAAAGATCACCGCCGTGTGCTGGCTTAGGTTCTGCATCGCGCTCAGGATGCTCGCCTGCTCCTCCGCCGAAAGACCCCGCTCGAAGCTACCCAGCACGGTCGGCATCGCGAACCGCTCCAGGTGGAACTTCCATGCGTTCAGGAGCGACTGCTTGCTCGACCAGTGCCGGTACGCCGGGTCAAGATCGCTCCGCCCCTTCGCCCGGCCATACGAGCCGCGATTCGAATACACCACGAACTTCGACCGGGGCACATCCATGACGCTCTCGCCCGGCAATTGCAGCTTCAGCTCGCGCAGATGGCCAAACCTGTCCACCTCAAGGCCAAACAGGGAAGGGTCCTTCGGCCGGACCGCTTCGATCCAGGTCATCAGTCCATCCGTGTCGTAGACGATCTCCTGCACCGACCATCCCTTGGCAAAGGCATCCATCGCGCCCGAGAGAATGGTGTGCGGCGATCCGTCCATCCGGGCAAATGCCTCCTCGACGAACTCAGACCGGCGCTGATCACCTACAATCCGCCACTCCGCAGCCACCACGCCGAGCTTTTTGACCGTGAGGCAGGTCTGGACCATCGAGTCCTTCTCCATCTCATCATAAGTCGAGTACGGGAGGCCGGCGGGCGGGACGCCCGCAACCTCGAGCGCCCTGCGCTGCCAGGCCGTAAGCTGCGGAGCAAGTTCGCGCTCCTGCCGCTTCCGACGCTTCTTAAAACTGAATAGCTTGATCATTGGTATCTCCTTTCTTGGATGCACTTGAGAACTCTCTCTTCGCACCGAGTGCCACGTGGCTGCTCCCGACCTTTTTGAGCAGGCTTGCCGCAAGGGCGAGGGCGACCACGAGGTCGTCGTGGTAGCCGCTCGGGGCCGAGTAGCGGGTTCCTCCGTTTTCGGAAACCGTCCCTTCGAAATGTTCGAGCTCGCGCAGCAGGTCGGGATGCGGCGTCATTGCGAGGCGCCGCTGATCGATCATCATCGCGATGTTCTCGATCAGAGCCGTCTTGTTGGCCTGGTTGAAGACGAGGCCTGTGGCGGCAATGCCAGGCGTCTTCTCCTGCAGCTGCTCCAGTACGGCGTCCCCATTCCCCGTGGCGTCACATAGGATCCTCGCACCGGGGTACCGCGACACGATTTCCTGCACGCGCACCACCTGGTTGCTCCAGCTCAGCCCGGTGAAGCGCTGCACCTCCACCACCATTGCGCTTTCCGTGCTGCCGCTCAGAACCGCGACCGCCGTGAAATCCGCGTACCGTGCCCAGTCGATCCCAATGAAATAGGGATGGGCCGTCGGCCTCGGCAGGACGCCGACGAGGCAACGATCAATCGCTTCCGTCGCAAAAACCCGGCCCGCCGCATCGATGAACTCGGCCTCGTACTCAACCTTGAACGCCCGTTCGCTGATGATCTGCTGCTGGACGGCAAGAAACTCCCGCCGCACATAGGGCGATTCGGAAGATGGGGACCGTTTGCTCCAAACGCCGTTCTCGCCCTTTAATCCCATCTCGAAGTAGCGCCAGAAGTGGTTCTTGCCGCGGGGGGTCGAGATAAGGGTCAATTGCCCGTTTGTGGTCGCGAGCATGGGCAGCGCCACCTCGGAGATGAGTTCCTCCGGCACGAAGGCCGCCTCGTCCACGATAATGTGGGTTGCCTCGTTGCCCCTGAGCAGCCTGCCCAGGTGCCCGGACCTTGCGATGACCCGGTGGCCGCGATAGTTGAGCGCGGGATGGGGCGTGTAGCGGTGCTTGATAGGGTTGCTTTTGCCGTCTTTGCCAGCCTTTTCACTCCTCGCACCCTCATGATCCACGATCAGCCTCAGCAGCCCGACAACGCGGTCAAACAGCAGCCGAGCCTGGTCGAGGGTTGGGGCGAGGATCACGTGCCTTGTCGGCGTCTCGCGGTGCAATGCCTCGACTATGCTGGCCGCGCAAGCGTCCGTCTTGCCCCATCGCCGGCCGCACGCGAGCACCTTGATCTTCGCCTCGCTTTCGAGGAAGGCCATCTGCCCCTCATGCGGGGTCCAGCCCGCCCGTTCTAAAACCGAATTCACATGTCTACAGCTTCCGAAACGAGAAAAAGTCAACCACACTAACGAATTTTTCTCTCTCTAGCTCTTATGGTAATATAATACCTGATGCTTTCATCCCTCACTCTCGATGCCGCCCTCTGCGCTTTGTATCTGCCCGGCCTTGAGCGGCCCTGTGATCCGCCTCGGCATCGATGGCCGGCTGTGGAGCGGGCGCTTCGCCGCTCCGGAGTTCAAGATGGCCCCGATGTAGCGTTGCGCGACGCGGGCTTTTTTGAGGAGGCGTTCGCCCTCGCGCCTCGTTCCCTGGCTGAGGCGGGCCGGCTGGTCGAATGCGGGCGGGCCGTCAGTGCGGTCTCGCCCGGATATCCTCCTTCTCTGGCGCTTCGGCTCGCGTCTGCGGCGCCGCCCGCCTTCTGGTCGCGCGGCTCGTTGCCCTGCCTGCCTCTTATTGCGGTCGTCGGGTCGCGGTCGCCGTCTCCCGGGGCGGCACGCCTTGCGCGGGATATTGTGGGTGCTGCGCATCGCCTTGGCATGGGGGTCGTCTCCGGGGGCGCTACAGGCTGCGATCGCATCGCCGTTCGCCAGGCGCTCCGGTGCGATATCCCCCATCTCGAGTTTCTCCCTTGCGGGATCGGGCGCGGGTTCGGCGCTGGCGAGTGCCTGCTTTCTGCGGCGCATCCCGAAAAGGAGTTCTCTGCGCCCGCCGCGATGGAGCGCAATTCCCTCATCTATGCTTCCGCGGCTGCGGCCGTCGTGATCCAGCCAAGGTTCAAGCAGGGCGGGACATGGCTCGGCGCGGTCTCTGCCTTGCGCCGGCGATTATGCCCGGTGATCGTGTGGGCAGGCGAAGAGAGCCTCGCGGTGCGCGCCCTGTGCGCTTTAGGAGCGGTCCCGCTCTTCCGTGCCGAGGATCTGGGCTCATGCCTTGCTTCGCCCCACGAGCAGGGAGCGCTCGGGCTCTATCGGTAGGGCGCCTGCTGGATTGAGGTGTTGAGGTGTTGAGGTGTCGAGGTGTTGAAGTCCTGACCGCCTGAACGCCGTCCGCCCTGCGCGCCTACCGCTTCTGCTCTTTAGGCGGCGGCTTGGGCTTTTCTCCCCCGCCGGACAGCTTCTTCGTATCATTCACCAGCACGAACATCACGAGCATCAAGATCAGGGCGAGCCCGACGCTCGAAATCGCGCCCTGCACCTTCATGCTCAGCCTCCGCCCGCGCCGAAGCATCTCCATGAGCGCGACCATCATCTGCCCGCCATCGAGAGGATAAATCGGCAGCAGATTGAAGATGCCGAGCGAGATGCTGAGTCCAGCCGCGAGCTGCAGCACCTCGGGAATGCCCTCACGCGAGGCGGCGTCCGTCGCCGCCGCTACCTGCGCAATTCCGCCCACTTCGTCGCCAAGCTTGGTCGGGGTCATAAACCTCGAGGCCAAATAACCGACCGCCTGGAAGGGAAATGCCACCGCCGTCGTTGCTGCCTCTCCGATCGAGACCGGCTTTCGAACCACCGCGACCCTGATCCCAAGCCGTCCCTGCTTGGCTTTCTTGTCGGTGATCTCGCCCTTGTCATCGATCACAGGGATGGCCTCTGTGGATTCGACCGGAACGAGGATCGTGTTGAGCGTCTGGCCGCTTCGCAAATACTGGACATCCACCTCTTTGCCCGCCCGGCCCGACACATATCGGATCATGTCGGTGAATTTGGCCATCGGCTTGCCGTCGAGGGAGAGAATCCGATCATCCTTCCTAAGCCCCGCCTTCTCCGCCGGATAGCCCGGCTCCAGGCTGCCAATGATCGGCTGGCTCGTCTCAGGAATACCAACCGTCGCAAAAACCCCGAAAAGCAAGATGATGCCCGCAAGAACGCTGAACAGCGGTCCCGCAAACAGAACGAGCAGCCGCTGCCATGGCGGCTTGCTGAAAAACCCGCCGGCGACGGAAATTTCGCTCCCATCCTCGCGCGGCTGCATGCCTTTGATCTTTGCGAATCCCCCGAAGGGCAAAACCAGGAGCGAATACTCGGTCCCGTTCTTCGTTCTTGACCACAAAGGCCTGAATCGCACGGGGACCGCCTCCTCGCCTGCAAAGATCTGTCCATGCCCGTACTCGTGCTCCTCTTCCTTCTTCGCGACGGGCATGTAGTAGGTGAAGATCACGGCAAGCGCGGTGATCGGGGTCATCAGCGGAATCAGCCCCGCCGGCCCGATGCCTTGGAGTGCGCCGAACGCACGGAGAACAAACAGCCAGGCCGCGCAGGCAATCACGACCCATTTCAGCGCAACCAGGAGCTTCGCGTGGTACAGCGCGGTGATGCGCGAGATGATCCACAGAGGGATTCCGAAAACTGCCGTCGCCTGAACCACGTACAGCAGCACCGGATCGGCTTTTGTGCGCACAAGGAAGTCCCAAGCCAAGATCAGCGCAGCCGCCACACCAGCGACCACCCACCCCGACACGATCGGCTTGCGCAGGTACGGCTTGAGATCGGTCTTTCTGACCCCGCCGAGCATGAGTGCGAAAGCCTCCACCTCCATGCCAAACATTCGCGCGAAGATGTAGTGGCCATACTCGTGCGCCGCAACCAGCACCGTGAGCATCAAGAAAAAGGTCAGTCCGACAACGATGAGGTAGGGATCGAGCATGGGAAGTGTTTGGGTTAGCGTTGAAGTGCTGGGGTGTTAAAGTGGGTCCTCTCGAAGCTCAACGCTCAGCGCTTCACGCCTGTTCCCTCATCAGACTTTTGGCAAACAGACGCGCCCCGGCATCCGCTTCAAGAATGTTCTCCAGGGTAGCATCGCTCGTGAGGTGATTGGCCATGGTTTCTTCTACGACGCGAGGGATGTCGAGGAATCCAATTTCCCTGCGAAGGAACGCATTTGCCGCCTCCTCATTCGCCGCGTTCATCGCACAGGGCATGGTGCCGCCGATCCTGCAGCTCTCGCGGGCTAATTCGAGCGACCGGAAAGTCTCTTCATCCACAGGCTCAAAAGTGAGATTTGGCGTCTCTAGGGGCTGCCAAGGCTTGAGGTTGTTGGGCACCCGTTCGGGGTGGAGCAGGGCATATTGAATCGGCAGCCTCATATCGGGCCAGCCCATCTGCGCGAGCACGCTCCCATCTTGCAGCTTCAACATGGAATGGATGACGCTCTGCCGATGCACGACGACCTTGACCTGCTCGATGCCCACTTCGAAAAGCCATTTCGCCTCGATCGTCTCAAGACCCTTGTTCATCAGCGTCGCCGAATCCACCGTGATTTTGCCTCCCATCCGCCAGGTGGGATGGTTTAGCGCCTGTTCGACCGTGACGCTTTTCAACTCTTCCAAGGTCCTGCCAAGAAACGGCCCACCCGAGGCGGTCAGGATCAGCTCCTCGATCTGCCCGCTTCGGTGGCCCTGCATACATTGGAAGATCGCGCTGTGCTCGCTGTCTATCGGGGCCATCGTCGCGCTGTGCCGCTTGAGCAAAGGCATGACGATCTCGCCCGCCGCCACCAGAACCTCCTTGCTCGCAAGCGCGATATGCTTGCCCGCTTCGATCGCCCGAATCGCCGGAATCAAGCCGATCACACCCGCGACGCTGACGACGACGATATCCGCCCCGTCCATCGCCGCAAGGTCCGAGATCGCATCAATGCCCGCAGGGATGCCCGAACCGGCCGGATCTTCGTAAAGCGCAAGTTGCGCTTCGGGAAAGCGCTGGGACTGCTCGGCCAGCTTCTTGGAGTTGAAGCCCGCCGCCAGACCTACGACTTTTAGCTGGTCCGGGTGCTGCTCAATGACGTCCAGAGTCTGCGTTCCGATGCTGCCCGTGGATCCCAGAACGACGACTCGCTTCACAGCATGGATTGTATCCGTCCCCCCCGTCGCCCTGTGCCCATGCCATAATTGCCAAATGGTAGGTTCCCCAAGGCAGGACACGCGTTTTCGCGTGTCGGAGGGGCTTGCCAGCGAGCTGGCCGCAGCCTACGGCACCCCGCTCTATGTCCTCGACGAGCGCCACTTTCGTGAATCCATCCGTCGCTACCGCAAGGCTTTCGAAGCTTGCCATCCAAAGACCGAGGTCGTCTTCGCTTCGAAGGCCAACAGCACCCTCGCTGTGCTCGCGATTGCTCATGAGGAAGGCTGCCTGATAGATGCTGCCTCCGAAGGAGAGCTCCGAGCCGCACTGCTCGCCGGCGTTCCTGCCTCCCGCTGCCATCTGCACGGCAACAACAAGCAGCGCGGGGAGATCGAGTTCGCGTTGGAACAGGGCGTAGGCCAGATCGTCGTCGACAATTTCGACGAGGTCGAGCTACTGGGAGTGTTAAGTGTTGAGCATAGAGTGTTGAGACCTGAATCCGGATCTAAACACTCAACACTCAACACTGAGCGCTTCCCTGACCTGATCCTCCGCCTCGCGCCAGGCGTCGACCCCATCACCCATGCCAAGATCAGCACCGGCCAGGCGGACACAAAGTTCGGATTCAATATCGGCGACGGCTCCGCCGAGCGTGCGGTGCAGAGGTGCCTCGAGCTCGGCTTGCCTCTCGCGGGGTTCCACTGTCACGTGGGCTCCCAACTGCTCGATCCGGAAGCCCAGCGCTCGGGCGGCGAGCTGATCGCGCGTTTCGCCGTGGAAATGAAGGCACGCCACGGATTCGAAGCCACCGTGCTCAATGTCGGAGGCGGCCTCGGAGTTCGGTATGTCGAGAGTGACGACCCGATGCCGGTCGAGCGCTATTCCCGGCTTGTCACCGAAGCCGTGCTCGCCGGGCTGGAAGGAAGCGGCCTCGATCCGACTTTGGTCCAAGAACCCGGGCGCGCTTTGGTCGCGGAGAGCGGAATCACCCTCTACACAGTGGGCAACATCAAGACCGTGCCTTCGCGGGAGCTTGGGAGACGCACCTATGTCTCTGTCGATGGGGGCCTGAGCGACAACCCACGGCCGGCGCTGTATGGGTCGCAGTACACAGTGGAAAGGGCTGCGAAATTTCGGCCCGGGGCTAATCATCACAACATGTACGTGTATAGGGATGATCGTGAGCAATTTCCCTCGGGTGATCACTCAATCCCGGTGACCATCTCAGGCAAGCACTGCGAAACCGACAAGCTATTCGAGCACGTGCAGCTGCCCGCCGACATCGCCCCCGGAGACATCTTGCAGGTGCTGTGCACGGGCGCCTATAACAGCAGCATGTCCAGCACCTACAACCGCTATCCCCGCCCCGCAGCCGCCCTCCTTCGCGAGGACGGGACCCATCGTCTGATCCAGCGCCGGGACACGTGGGACGAGATGTTCGCGCGGGAGGTGGGACTGTATGTTTGAGCTCCCGCCCCCCGACCAGACGATCGCGATCATCATCGTGATCTTCTTCGCGGTGGGCATCCATGAGTACGCCCATTGCAAGATGGCCGATGCCGCCGGGGACCCGACCCCCGGCATTCACGGCCGCGTGACCCTGAACCTCACCAAGCACTTCGAGCTGATGGGGACGATCATGATGTTCGTCACGGCGATCTCGGGTGTCGGAATCGGCTGGGGCAAGCCCGCGCCGATGGACCCGCGAAAGATGCGGAATCCGAGGTGGGATCTCTTCGCCGCCGTCGCCGCAGGCCCCCTTTCCAATGTCCTGCAGGCCGCGTTTTTCGGAATCTGGTTTCGGCTCAGCATGCAATTCGCCCCGGAAATGCTGCTTTCCACCCCCTTCCTCGCGGCGCTCCTCCATTTTGGGGTTGCGCTGAACCTGAGCATGGCCTTCTTCAACCTGATTCCATTCGGTCCGCTGGATGGTCACTGGCTCGTCGGACAGCTCCTGCCGGAAAAGCAGCGCTACTACTGGTATCGCTTCAACCGCACCTTCGGCATGATCGGGCTGTTCGCCATCATCCTGATTCTCCAGCTCATCCGCAACAGCGGCGGCCCCGATATCCTCTGGATGGTCATGGGCCGTCCGATCGCCTACACTTATCAGCTATTTACGGGGTTGCCGTTCTGATGAACGAGCCAAAACGCATCCTCAGCGGCATGAGGGCCAATACCAACAGGCTCCACTTGGGCAACTACGAAGGCGCCCTCCGGAACTGGATAAAACTGCAGGAGGAGGGCTGCAAGCTCTACTGCATGGTCGCCGATTACCACGCGCTGACCACCATGTACGAAGAGCCATGGAAGGTGGGCCGGAACTCGCTGGAGGTGGCCAAGGACTTCGTTGCGGCAGGGATTGATCCGGCCCGCTCCTCGGTCTTCATCCAGTCCCATGTCAAGGAGCACGCGGAGCTGCATCTGATCCTCTCGATGATCACACCCCTGGGCTGGCT
The DNA here is from genome assembly GCA_049276675.1 of Fimbriimonadaceae bacterium. Taxonomy (GTDB): domain Bacteria; phylum Armatimonadota; class Fimbriimonadia; order Fimbriimonadales; family Fimbriimonadaceae; genus DATLGQ01. Next base: position 14,919 of record JBASWW010000057.1, on the reverse strand, counting down.
GGAGCGCGTGCCCACCTACAAGGAGAAGCAGCAGGACATAGGGGGAGCGGAAAGAGAGCCGTATGGGCTGCTCGGCTACCCGGTGCTGCAGACCGCCGATATTCTCCTTTACAAGCCGTATGGCGTGCCCGTCGGACGCGACCAGGCGCCCCATCTCGAGATCGGCAACGATATCGCGCTTCGGTTCAACCGGCTCTATGGGGTCGAGGTCTTCACGCCTTATAAGTATTTGATCCCGGAGGACGAGACCCGCGCCAAGCTCCCTGGGCTGGACATGCGCAAGATGTCCAAGAGCTACGGGAACGGCATCAACCTAGCCGACTCCGAAGACGAGACCGCGGAAAAGATCAAGCGTGCCTTCACAACTCCGACGAAGATCAAGATGACCGATCCAGGCATCCCCGAAGGCTGCGCGGTATGCCAATACCTCAAGGTCTACTCCCCGAATTGGCGCGAGCAGTGGGATGAGGATCGTGAGGGCTTACGGGGCTGCAGCCAAAACAAGCGGGAGTGCACGGAGGCGATCAACGAATATTTCCGGCCGATGCGGGAGCGCCGCGCCCAGCTGGACGACGCGACCATCGAGGACATCCTGCGAAACGGCGCCGACGAAGCCCGTGAGTTCGCCTCAAGGACCGTGGCCGAGGTCAAAGCGGCTATGAAGCTGCGTTAACTCATAAGTCCAGGATTTTGGAGAGCCGACTATGGGGGCGAATCCACGGATCAAAAGTGCTCAGTTTTTGGGAACCTGTCTCCAGACTCACTAGAATCACGGACTCACCGCAGTTTTTGGAATGGGCTTCGCAAGTACTCGTTGAGTGCTGCTGTGCCACGCTCTCGGTGATCACTTCCCAAGGGAATAACGTTCAGTACGTGGTTTCGTCAATCAGTAGACGGCTTGGGCACTGGTATTGCTCGCCTTAGGTCGTCTGAACCGGAGACCCGCGGAGGGATTTGACTCGCCTCTAATGGAGCACCGTCCGGGACAAGGAACGAGAACGATGCGGTTTCGAGCCTTACCCGAACTACCTCATTTGTTGGCGACTGATAGTAATTCCGAAAATTATCGACAAAACACGTCGCATTTTCGGGTCGAATTACGAGCAGTGAATCGCTCTGCCATTCAAGCGCAATTGAACCGGCGTTCTCCGTACTCAGAATCAGGGCTGACTCTCCATCGCTCTGGAGATAAACCTCGTGGATAAACGAACTCATTGCGCCCGGATTGATTCTTACGACAACCGCCCGAACATTCTTCGAAGGACTAGACTTCACCACAATTGTTTCCCGGCGGACAAATGCTTCCCATAGCATGGATGGAATATCGCGAAATACGTAGCCAGCTACAGCGCCAACTAACAAAATCAACCAGCGCGCTCTCACTAGTTCGCGCATATCTAGCGGTCTCCGTAAACCCGATGGTAATAGAGATACCCCCGCCTAATCATATCCTTATCTTCTGGTGGATCTTTAAAACCCCGGCGTGGGCCAGCTGCGAAGTCCCCTCCAAGCAAGAGAAGCTCCAGCGGGTATAGAAGCGCTCCGGTGGCTCCATAGTTAAAGTTTCCGAAATCAGCATATGGACCCCGGAGCTTATAATCCCAATCCCCTCCTTCTCTAACTTTGTGAAGCCAATCCGTCGAAGCGATCAGGGTGCCCTCGGTTCCTCGGAGCATCGACGTGACCCCGGGAGCTCCCATAAATACGGCAGGTGGTAGTGGCTCAGTGTCCAATAAATCCTTAATGTAAGCAATGTTGTCGTCGACATCGACGCCGGGAGGTGACGGCGGAACAAAGCGGGCGTCCATGTCAGCAAGGATCGCCAATTCTAAAAGCAGTAGACCACTCGGATCGACATGCCGCGTAGGATTGTTGGCCGTATAGCTGTACCAATTCGCCCTGCTCCTAATCGGATCACGTGTCAAGAATCGGCCAGTGCTCCCATCGTAATAGCGATGGCCTAGAAGCTTGACGCCGTAGTCGCCATCCTCTTGGTAACCCCAGCCGGCGGCGAATCCGAACGGGCCGGTGGGCGATTGGGTCGTGCCCGTCGGCAAGCCGAATGCGTCGTATGAGCGAGTGCCGCTTGTCGCCTGGCTGGAATCGGTCTGTCTTGTAAACGACCCCAGGTAGTCCGCGTTGTTGTATTTAGTGGTTCCAGAGCGCTTCTCGGATATTCCAGGCGTGTAGTTAGCCGCCCCATCCGAAAGCACAGGATCGGTGACATATGCGCCGTCGCGCTTGTAGGTCTTCGTGCCGCCCGAGTCCACCTTGCCGACCCTGGTGTCGAGGCCATTGTATGTGAAGGTGTTGGTCGTCACGCCGGAGCGTGAGATCGAGGTGATGCGACTCTCGTAGTCGTAGGCCAGCGTCGTCGTAGCTCCCGAGTAGGTGATCACCGTCGTGCGGCCCGCAGCATCGTAGCCAAAGCTCTTTACCGTCGTGCCGCCGACTTTGATATCGATCAGCTCGTCTGAGTAGTTATGCGCCGTGTTACCAGTCCCCAATGCTCAACCCTCGATTCACTGACTCGCCCGCTTAGTATGCTCCAAACAAGATGTGACCCTCGCTGTACCTTCTTCCACTCATATCCCGTCGCCATTTTCGGGTGGGGACGATTCCTAAGGAGAAGAACTGGTTGGTATTCGGGGAACCTATCAGCTCGCCCGCCTCGATCCCTCAGAATCTTCAAAATCTGATCCTGACTGTATCTCCTGCCACTCTTCCTCGTCCTCTATTTTGGAGGAGACCAATCCTACGGTTCACATGCGGTCCTTGCAATGGGAACCTGTCAAAAACTTTCAGATCGACGTTCTTTTCTCAGCAACTTCATCGCACTGGTCGACTCCATGATGATTCGCGCCATTTCAAGTGCGGCCAGGTCGTTTGAGGGAAAGACGCACTGCACTAGCCAAGCTCGACTTTTTGATCGAACACCCAGGATTGCCGAGGCGAACGCAGGCTCCTTCTTCCCTATCGAGGTGAGAACAAAGTCTCCGGTGTATTTGCTCGATGTGGCTGTGAAGACCTTTAATGAGAGACTCTTCATCTTATTCCGAGATGCAAGCTCCTTGGCTTGATGCAAAGCGAGCCCATTCGCGGCAGTTCCCGGCCCGATTGCAAAGTAGGTCACTACCCATGTCAAGCGTCCGCTTACCCCTGCCCACGTGCGTAGTACTAAGGGCTGTCTTGACTTCAAGATGCGTGGTTTCGATGGCACGCGCACATTGAAAATGCCCGCCTGTAATATGTAAGACGGTGGTTTTTTCTTTTGTGCAAGTTTTTGGAACGCTTTGACGGGTACCTGGCTAAGTCCACAAAGTATAGCCATCACCAAAAACGCTGAAACCCGCTGGCTGTTAGACATGTTAGTATTATCCTACGAGTCAAGCTATCGACCTAGCTACGTACACGGTTATCGTCACAGCGGCTGCAACGGCAAGCATCCAGTGAGGCTGCATTAAAATTCCCATCGCGACTCCGAAACTGTGAAGTAGAATCAAGGTCAAGATTCCGGCACTAGCAGCGAGTTGGCCTTGCAACATCAATCGGGCAGTTCCATATCGCCGCCGAATCCATCGTGGTGCCCACCTATACGAGGCTCGCATCCGCCTAACTAAGAATATACGAACTGGCCGACTCGCCATCAAAGACACGATTGCCGTGCCGACAATGGCCTCAATGAGCGCCCCCCCAAAATTTGGGGTCACTTATTGTAACCCCGGTATCACGGGACGAGTCAATGGATTCGGATACAAGGCTCTGATCCAACCCTGGCCCGTATTGGGGGGAAGAAGTTTCCTAAACTCGCCATTGGTCGCACCGTCGGCAGCGTCAATTAGGCCGTTGACTGACGGCGGACGGCCGATATATATCCCCGTTCGGTATCCGCCGTACCCTTCATGGTAGCCTCCCAGGCCGAGGCTTCCGGTTGACAATCCGCCGCCATCAGGAGCGATCGTAACGGAGGCAACGGGAGTATATAGCGTGTCTCGCTCGCCACTGTAAAAGCCATATTTGGTGGGATCTTGGTAGTGACCCGCTCCATAGCCGATGGAGACGCCGCCACCGGCTCCTTCACCAGCATTGACTTCTACCGCGACCCACAACATTCCGGAGTCGGGATCGTATCCAACATTAATGCTCCCGCCGATATCTGTTGCTCCAAAGAGCAACTCAGCTCCAAATCCCATCTCTATCAATCCCGAAGGGTCTACACGTCGACCCGGATTGCTGCCTACGTAAGAATACCAGTTGCGGCCCGATTTGGCCCGATCCTTAGTCAGGAATCTCGCCGTCGCTGGATCGTAATACCGGTGCCCTAGCAGCTTGAATCCATAATCCCCGTCCTCCTGGTAGCCCCAGCCGCCGGCGAAGCCGAACGGACCGGTAGGCGAGCCTGTCGTGCCAGTGGGGAGGCCGAAGGCGTCGTAGCTGCGCGTTCCGCTCGTAGCTTGGTTTGAATCCGTCTGCCTGGTGAACGAGCCGAGCCGATCGTCGAGGCTGTACAGGGTTGCTCCAGATCGCCGCTCCGAAATTCCCGGCGTGTAGTTAGCCGCACCGTCCGAAAGAACGGTATCTGTGACGTATGCGCCATCGCGCTTATAGGTCTTGGTGCCGCCGGAGTCGACCTTGCCAACGCGGGTGTCGAGGCCGTTGTATGTGAACGTGTTCGTCGTCACTCCCGATCGTGAGATCGAGGTGGTTCCGTTTCTCATAGTCGTATGCATGGGTCGTCGTAGCTCCGCCATATGTTATCCACGTCGTGCGGCCAGCCGGGAAGCCCCTTTTCCGATTACGCCGGAAAAACCGCCCGGCGGCTGCGGCTAGATTTCTAACCGTATGCACCGGAAAAACTGCTGTACAAACTCGCTCTCGGCGGCCGAAGCTGCAATAACTACCAGGCTCTTCGCGCTCTCGAAACGTTCTGCGTCCGCCGACTGTCATAAGTAGGAGTAAAGCGCAGCGAGGCGTGGCGCGCGTGAAGAATGGCAAAGGACAGAACACGGATCAAGGCGATATTTTTCGATCTAGACGACACGCTGTGCGCCTATTGGGAGGCAAGCAAGATCGGGCTGCGCAGCGCATTTGCCGAGCACGGCCCGCCAGGACATTCGCCTGAAGAGATGCTGCAAAGCTGGGCGGCCACATTCCGTGAGTTCAGCCCGACCCTCAAGCAGACCGGATGGTATGAAGGCTATTGCGCCAGCGGCGAGCCGACACGGACCGAGCAGATGCGCCTCACCCTGCAGCGCATGGGCATCGAAGACGACGCCCTGGCCGCCGATCTGAGCGAAAGCTATCGCCGCGAGCGCGACGCAAATCTGGCGCTATTTCCCGAAGCGGAAGCGGTTCTAAGGACCTTGCACGATCGGTACCCCCTGGGCCTGATCACCAACGGCCCCGCCGACATTCAACGCGAGGAGATCGCCACCCTCGGAATTGAGCGTTACTTCGACCACATCTTCATCGAGGGCGAAATGAGAGAAGGCAAGCCGCTCGCCGCCGTCTTTCAGCGCGCGGCGGATGCGGTTTCTTGCGCTCCGTCAGAGCTCCTCTTCGTCGGCAACAGCTATGGACACGACGTGCAACCGGCGCTCGAAGCAGGCTGGCACGCGATCTGGGTGCGTCGGGAGACCGACATCCCGCCAAGCAGCGACAAGATGCGCGCGCGGCACGAAGAGATGCCTGAAGGCGCCCGGCAGCCAGACGCCATCATCGACGACCTGCGCGAAGTGCTGTCCTTCTTGGAAGCTGCCGATGCCCCGTCCCTGGCGCATTCGGCGAAAGGCCGCTAGCTTCGGCAAGAGTAATCTGCACGGATGCGCAAAGTCTTTCCCCTTCTGCTGACCCTTAGCCTTGCCTTCGGCGCGTTTGCCCAGGAGTCCAAACACCCGCCCGCCGTAAAGCCCGAAGACGTCGGGACCATGGACTCTATCCTGCGCGCGGTGTACGACACCATCTCCGGCCCGGCCGGCAAGAAGCGCGACTGGGACCGGCTCCGATCCCTATTTATCCCCGGAGCCCGAATGATCGCCGTCGGCAAGCGGCAGGCCACGACCACCGCGAGAGTGATGACGGTCGAAGAGTACATCGCCGCATCGGGGCCCTTCCTCGAAGAGCGTGGATTCTTTGAGAAAGAAATCGCCCGGCGGGTAGAGCAGTTCGCGGGCATTGCTCAGGTGTTCAGCACTTACGAGGCGCGAACGAAATCCGACGATGCCAAACCAATGATGCGAGGGATCAACAGCATCCAGCTGATGAATGATGGAAAGCGCTGGTGGGTCGTCACGATTTATTGGCAGGCAGAAGATTCGGATAACCCTCTACCGGAGAAATACTTGAAGTTTGGGAATTAGCCAGGCAGTTTTACCAGCGTTGAGAACGGAAGCTTGGTTTCGACCCGCCTACATTGTACAATGACCTCACTGGTCTACGTCGCGTGCTTGGTCGCGCTTCGAAACATAGTTCTTGGAGGAGATCTCACTTTGAAACGATTCAGTCTTTCCCTCTTTGCGGTTGCCGGTTTGGCCGTCGCCGCAACTGCTACCCAATTGCCATTTGAGCCCATTAAGGGCTACCGAGAATTTTCGGGCCAAATGATCGCCCGTCCCGTGCAGATGAACGATCTGCTCGCCAAAGGAACCCCTTACCACGTCGCCCTTGCCATTCAAGCCGAGGCGCGTGCAAAGGTTGCTCCCTACATCGTCGAATATGTAGGCGCCACCGACGAATACATCCTGCGGGTCCCCGGCACGATGAATGAGTATCTGCTCGAGAAAGAGCTCAACAAAGGCGGCGGCTTCCAGTATGTCGAGCCCGACTGGGTCATCTTCCCGCAGGTCACGCCAAACGATACGCTGTACGGCAGCCAGTGGCACCACACCAAGATTCAGGCGCCCGCAGGCTGGGATTTGAACCGAGGCGAAGCCCAGATCATCATAGCGATCACGGACACCGGTGTTCGGCTTACGCATGAGGATATCGCGTCGCAGCTCGTTTCCGGCTACAACGCGGTAAACGACCTTTCGCAGGCCAATGGCGGTCAGGTCAACGACCTCAACGGCCACGGCACGTTCGTCGCCGGCGAGGCGGGTGCTCGAGGCAACAATGCCAAGGGCGTCAGCGGTACGGGCTGGAACAACAAGATCATGCCTGTGCGAATCTCAAACGATTCGGGCGGCGGCTCTCAGATTTCTTGGATGACTAGAGGCCAGCGATGGGCCGTGGACAACGGCGCTCGAGTCATCAACACGAGCTATTCCGGCGTCGAGAGCAACTCGTTCCAGACGACGGGCGCATACATCACGGGCCAAAACGGAATTCTGGTTTTTGCTGCCGGCAACGCAGGTTCCACAAACAACATCGATCACGCCGACGTAACCATCGTTGGCGCGACGACGTCGACCGATAGCCTTGCCAGCTTCTCCAACCGGGGCACCGCGACCGACGTCGTGGCTCCTGGCGTTGGCATCTTCTCCACCACCTTCAGCTCGAACACTTCGTATCAGGGTGGTTGGGACGGAACGAGCATGGCCGCTCCGATCGCCGCTGGCGTGGCGGGCGTGATCGCGGGAACCAACCCTTCGCTCACCGGTGCCAACCTCCGCACGATCCTGCACGGCAGCTGCGACGATCTAGGCAGCTCCGGCGAGGACAACCTTTACGGCAACGGCCGCGTGAACCTCAACAAGGCGATCCGCAAGTCCTACACGGACTTTGGATTCCGTCCTGATGGGCTCACGATTATCCGAGGCAACGTTCTCGGTGGCGGGCTGAACGAGCTAGTGGCGCAGGATAATGCTTACCTTCGAGTCGGCGCTGTTCCCGTGTTCGATTCGAACGAGCCGATCATCGTGGAGTATCAGTTCCACACGACGAACCTCATGACCGCAACCCTCGACGTTAGCACCGAGGTAAAAGGCGGCACGGGCTCCATCATTCACAGCATCGATGTTCGCAACAAGAACACCGGCCTGTGGGAGCGATTGGACACCCGTTCGGTGCCTCTGTCCGACACCTCCTTCACGGTTTCGGCGGCAAACGCCGGGAAGTATGTCGAAGCGGACGGTACCGTTCGAGTCCGAGCTGCCGTTCGCCTGAACCCTGGCGTAAGTGGCGTGAACAGCTTCTACGCTGACTGGGTGAGCATCAAGACCAAGGCCTAACGAGGCTAGGTTGAGCTTGAAGGGGGGCCGATCCCATGCGGGATCGGCCCTCTTTTCATTGAACTTGTATGCCAGAGGCCCGCAGCGTGTGGCCAACGTTGCGCAAGTGGTATTCCAGGCTGAACGCTTCCCTCAGCTCCTCTTCAGATATGCGCTCCGTTACAGCTTTATCGCCCTCGATGCAAGCGCGGAAATCCTCCCCCTCCCAGGCCCGGGCAGCATTGCGCTGAACCGTTTTGTAAGCTTCCTCGCGGGACATTCCAGCTCCGATCAAAGCGATCATAACGTGCTCGCTAAATACCAGGTCGCCCATCATCTTGAGGTTACGCCGCATGTTGTCTGGAAAGACCTGTAGTCCGCTGAGGATCGTCGTGAGCCGGTTCAGCATAAAATCGGCCAGATGGAAGGTATCGGGCAGCACGATCCGTTCCAGCGACGAATTGGTGAGATCCCGCTCGTGCCACGTCGCTACACTCTCCAGCATCGCATGGGCATTGGCTCGCACAAGCCGGGCCAGCCCGCAAACCGTCTCTGAGTTCCACGGATTGCGCTTGTGGGGCATCGCGCTTGACCCGGTCTGCCCGCTTGCAAAGGCCTCCTGTACCTCCAATATCTCCGTACGCTGAAGGTTTCGAAGTTCAGTCGCAATCCGCTCGAGGCCGGCGGCCAGCAGGGCAATGACGTTGAGGAGCCCTGCGTGGCGGTCCCGATTGATGATCTGCGTGCTGGCGGGATCTGGCGTCAAGCCCAGCTTTGCACAAACCCGAGCCTCTAGGGCCGGAGAGGTGATTGCGTGCACCCCGACGGCGCCACTCACTTTTCCAACCGCCACATCCAATCTGCATGCCTGTAATCGCGCGATGTTCCTGTCCAGCTCGGCCAGCCAGTTCGCGCACTTGAATCCGAACGTGATCGGCTCCGCGTGGATGCCGTGGGTGCGGCCGATGCAGGGCGTCTGCGCATGCTCCCTCCCAAGGCGCACGATCTCGCTTCGAAGCTCCTTCGCGGATGCCAGGAGCACGTCGCAGGAATCACGCAGCATCATCCCGAGAGCGGTGTCGATGACGTCGTAGCTCGTGACGCCCATGTGAATGAATCGGGAGGGCGGGCCGTCTACCGCTTCGGCGACGCAGCGCACGAAGGCCATGAGGTCGTGCCGGGTCTCCTTCTCCAGCTCGTCACAGCGCTCCAGCGTAAAGGCTGATCGCTCCTTGATTGCCTGAAGCGACTCCGCAGGGATGGCGCCGTCCTCCGCGTGCGCATCGCAGATCGCGAGTTCCACCTCCAGCCACTTCCCATACTTTGCCTTTCGGCTCCAAATGGAGTTCATCGCGGAAGTCGTGTAGCGCTCGATCATCGGGACCACAAGCGTACCAGCAGCGCTACTGCACGAACTTGACGTACGCCTCGAGGTGGTCCTGGCGCACAGTATACGAGGAGAGGAAAAGGGGCACTACCGGACGATAGGTCACCTTCGCTTCCACCCGTCCGTCCTGGGCGCGGACGTAGTCTTGCGCGTTTGGGATATCTGTAATCTGCGCCACCATGTCGCTCGTCGAGATGATTCGGCTATCGATCAGGTCATAGGTGCTTGTGCCCCGCCGCTTGAGCCTGATTTCCTGAAGAATTCCGCCCATGCTTGCTCTCGATTTGAGCTTTATATCCATCCTGCCGATGGTTTTATGAAGGAGCTTCTGGCCGTAGGTGGCCTCGATAAGGAACGGGAATGGGGTAGGGCCAGTAGAAACGCTGCTTAGAACGAGGTGCGACCCATCGGCTTTGGCGAGGTCTGCAACGCTCCCGGACGCTACGCTGCCATATCGGACGGCAAGGTCTTGCGGCGTCGCCCTCTGCCAATCGCGGAAGGCGTAGAGATACTTGTCCTCACTCAGGACATACAAGGTGCCATCTGGCCCTAAGGTGGGAGATACATATAGGTTGGCCGGGAACTCGACGCTGCCTGGAAAGTCATAGCTCCACAGTAGCGTTCCGGTAGAGCGGATGGCGTAGAGCCGACCGGCGCGAGGAACCGCATCGTTTGTCGCTACATAGATAGTCCCGTCCCCAGCCACCGTCGGAGGTTGAACGATTTCGTAAGCTAGGCTGAATCGCCATTTTTCCGTCCCGTCGGGATTCACGGCGAACAGCCAATTCGTCGAGCTGTCACCGCTCCCGTGGTAGATCGTTCCGTCATGGCCAATCGCCAGGGTGCTGCGGTTGATCTTCTCACCCCAAAACCGCCAGATGATGGTGCCCGTCTGCTCATCTAGGCAGTAGAGGTAATAATCGCTGGAACCCACATAGACTCTGCCATTCTCGACGGGGGAAGTTTCCATGACTTCCCGGCGCACATTCGTCGTCCATAGGTTCTGCCCATCGGAAGTTCTTTGGCCGAACCAAAACCAATCCGCTCCGAAGAAAAACAGGAGCTCGGTAGGCGAAAGAGCTGGAGTCGCGTAAATGGACCCTTGGACGTTTTGCTCCCAAATCAGTGCGCCGTCCGTTACCCTGCGAGCATAGACCTTCCGCTGCTGCGACGGATAGTAAACGATTCCGTCCGGCGAGACCACTTGCCCCTTATTTGGATGAGGTGCCGCAGGAGCCCGCCAGTCCGTTTCTCCGCTGGCCGAATTCAGGCAGTAAAAGAAATCGTCTACAGAGCCAAACAGCAGATGGCCGTTCCATAGCGACAGTCCATTTCCGATTCCCTTTTCAGGATCGAATTGAACCTGCCAGAATAGCTCGCCTGTGTCCGCGCTCAGGCAACTGACAACGCTATCCTGCGCGACGAACAATCTGCCGCTCGCATCGAGAACCGGGCTGCAGCCCCACCCGCTGGCGGTGTCAGTCGGATTCGTCAGGGCTTTCCAAGCGACCACCGGCACCTGAGGGCCTATCGTGTCGGTTCGACTTGTCCGACTGCGAGTCTTCTGCCGTTCCGGCCAGGGGTCGTCTTGCGCCGACACGCCGGACGAAAGGCTCGTCCAGATGCCAACGGCTGTAGCGGCCAAAGCCCATGGATTGCACTTCATCAAAAGCTGCCTCTTTATGATTATGGGACTTTTCTGCTGGGCACAACTAGTGCATTACCGCAATGATGTAGAATGAGTTGGGGCCGCTGGCACTCAGCGCTGAGCATAGCCGCCAGCCGCCTTGGGAGCATTGATATGTTTTTGAACATCCGGCTTTCGGCGCTCGCCTTCATCCTCCTCTTTGCCTCCGGGCACACGTTCGGGCAGGCCCTTCACCGAACTATCAGGGTTGATCCGTCAGGGATCTACGATAAGACAACCATTGCCGCGGCTCTGACACAGATTGGCACCGACCCGCCCGATAAGTGGACGGTATTAATTTATCCAGGAACCTATAACGAGAATGTCGATCTACACGCAGGACAAAGCAAGAACGTCGATATCGTAGGCATCGACCGCGATGCGGTGATCATCGCTCCATCGACCGGCGACGGGATCAAGTGTGACCAGCGCTCGGCTGGAGGCAACAACAGCATCCGCAATCTAACCGTTAAGCCGGCAGCGGGGCATGGCATCCTAATCGGCGATGACACGACCATTTCAAATGTGGTCGTCGAAGCGATGGGTACAGACAAGAATGGGATCGTGACGGGCAGCTACGACCGCCTGAGAGTAGAAAACTGCAAGGTAACAGCCCAGTTCAAAGCCTTCGACGGAACGAGCTCAAACTCTACCGATATCTTCGTGTCCGGCTCGGAGTTCCGTTCGATGGGTAGGGGCGGGGCTGGGCATGGAACGGTTTACTTGGGAATTCCCTATAACGTTCTGTTCAAAGATTGCCTCATTATCAACGACGGTTCAGCCAACTCATCTTTGAATCCGATCGCCGTATTGCTAGACGGCTCAACCAACGTGTTGAGAAACATTACATTCCTGAACTGCAAAATCCAGGCGATCGGCGCTGGGACAAGCCGGACAGTCGCAGTGCAAAACGACGCCACGAACGACCTTAAGCTCATCAACTGTGAAATCATTGCCACGGCCACGAACGCGACGGACGCTGGAGCGGGGGCGGTCGGAGTGCGGCACGGCGCGATAATCATGGGCGGCACGATTCAGACGTCAGCTGTCTCCCCTAAAGCCACGGGGGTGTGGGACATCGAGCAGCCCACTTCCTTCGAACTTTTTATTTCGAACATTACAGCCTCCAAGTGGTATGGTCCCATCAAGTCGGCCTCAGGCAAGAAATCGTATGTTCAGCGGACGCTTAGCATCGCTAGTGCATCAACAACCGGGATTCATACGGGGTACGTAGTTGGGGGTTCAGAGAGTTCTCCACAGGCTCCAACCACCCAACCCGGCGTCTACAGAGTTCTAACGGTTAGTGCTTCGGCTGCCCTGACAGGAAACGCTTACATAAAGGGCAAGGATTGGGCGGACAACGTGATCGTCGATGTGATCGCGCTCAACGGAACCACGACGGTCACCGGACAGAAGCCGTTCAAAGAGGTGACGAGTATCATCTTTCCTGCGGGTCTGGGGCAAACCGTTTACGTGGGAACAGCTAATGTGTTCGGTTTGCAAGTGCCCATTGAGTCGGCCAGCGATGTGATCCAGCAAGGTCGAAAGGCTTCGGGAGCCAGTTCTTATAGTATCGAGCTCACATCGTCAGTGAATTCGACCTACGGGACTGTGTCCACCACGATAACGGCGGGCGACAGTCTTGAGTGGGTCATCCTTACTGGAAAGTGAATCGATCTCATAATTGGCCGGGCCTCCTAAGGTGACACGCACCGACTTCGAGCTATCCCTGCTCTTCGGAATCGGGCTATGCGCACTCATGGCAGTGATCGCGTTGCTGCGCACGGGATCCAAGGGGCTGAGCGCGTGGTTCCAGGCCGGCGGCTATTTCGCCTTGGGTGGCACCTTGATGCTCATAAGGAATGACGCCGCCCTACCCCTCGTGATTGCTGGATTCATCGTCGTAGGCTTGATGCTCGCCGCCGATATCGTCTTCCGCAGTGTGAGGGACCGGAAAGAGGACGCTCCGTGAAGGTCGCTGTCGTCGGACTCGGAGCTGCTGGCCTGCGATCCGCCATGCTCCTTCAAGCCGCCGGCATCGAGGTCCAGACCTTCGAAGCCCGAAACAGGCTGGGAGGGCGGATCAGGACCGTTCGGCGCGATGGACTCGCTTACGAAGCGGGGGCGGAATGGATAGATGCCGACCATTTCCGGGTGCTCGGTCTGCTGAGTGAACTTGGCATCGAGCCAATGCCCGGCAGCCAGTGGCCGGGGCGCGTGATCCACCAGGGGCATGAGAGCAGCGAGGACCTGGTGTGGTCCGACGCCCTCGAGGACGAGCTGAGGGTCGAGGCCGCCGCACGGGAGCTTTGCCGGGGCCTCAAATCGCCGCCTTGGAGCAATGTGGATCACGATGCCTGGGATCAGCAGACGCTACGCGCATTCATCGAGCAGAACACGCGGGCCGAGCGCGGCAGGTGGTGGGTCTCCGCCAAATACCGCTCGGACGAGGGTGACGACCCGGAGAAGATCGGGCTGCTCGGCTGGCTCTGCGGCTTCATGCACTACTTGAACAGGGATTCGGATGCGATGAGCGCTTTCCGTGCGCCGCAAGGCCTGTCCGAGGCGTGCGATCGCATGGCGGCAAAGATGCGGTCGGAGCCAAGGCTCGGGCACGTCTTGCAGCGCGTGGGGCAGCACGAGGATGGGATTCGGCTCGAATTCGGCCAGGGCAATTTCTCGTGCGACCGCGTGATCCTCACCATGCCGCCGCCAGTACTCGAACAGATCGTCTTCGATCCGCCGCTCTCTGCTTCGAAAAGGTGCGCGCTCGAAGCCGCCAGAATGAGCCGCGCGATCAAGATCGCCCTTGTATTCGACCAAGCATGGTGGCTCGACAAGGGCTGGAATGGCCGGATGTACTCGGATGGCCCGCTCCAGCAGACCTGGGATTCCACACTGGATGAGCGGCCCGTGCTTGCCGCATATATCTGTGGCGACGAAGCAGAGCGGTGGACGGCAATGGCGGACCCGGTTTGCGCCGCGCTCAAGGAGCTAGGCAAGGCTCACCCGGAGGCGGAGAGGCACTTCACGAGCGGCGAGGTTCACAACTGGATCGGCGATCCATATTCCAAGGGCGCCTTTTCGCATCTTGCTCCTAGGTTTGTGCTCGGACACATGGAGCATCTGCCCACGGCGGAGGGCCGCATCCACTTTGCGGGCGAGCACACCGCGCTCTATTCCGGCTTTGTCGAGGGCGCGCTGGAGAGCGCGGAAAGAGTGGTCCAGGAGGTGACTGATGCCGAGAGTCCATAATTCGTCCCTTTCGTGTCCAAATCACCTCGAGGAGTGGAGTCGCGAATGAGAACCCGATACACCAATTTCACGTGGGCGGCAACCGGCGAGCCCCAAGAGATGCTTGTCGAGAATGGCAAGGTCGTGGCGCGGGAAAAGGTTGTTTCAGGGCAGGCTGGGGAAACTATCGACCTCGGAGGCAATTCGCTCTATCCGGCGTTCATTGACAACCACTGCCATATCCTCCCCGCCGGCATCGACCTTGGCAGGCTCAATCTCGACCCCTGCTCTTCGCGGGAGGACATCCTCGATCGGGTGCGCACCCAGCTCCAAGAAACCGAGCCCGGCCAGTGGCTCAGGGCCGTTCATTACGACCAGACCAAGTTCGACGACGGGCAACATCTGACGAGCCTGCACCTCGACAAGATCTCGACCGACACTCCGATCCTCCTACGCCACGTCAA
>JBASWW010000056.1:0-29352 GCA_049276675.1 Fimbriimonadaceae bacterium | reverse complement strand
ATTTGGCCAAGCTCTTTGCCGTGGAACTGACCGTCACGGTCGCCGTTCCTGTTCCGCTCTTGGCCTCGATCATCTCCCCGTATACATTATGAAACTCCACGGCTACGGTTGCGTCGGTCGAGCCCGCGCGAACCATGGCGAAGGTGTTGAGTTGGAACCAATCTGAGCTATTGAAGTGAGTGGCATTTGTGTTCCTCGGAGCCCTTATCAATTATGGGGGGCTTGCAGATGAGAACTATCATACAAGATGTTGCTTGTTGTTGCAGCCAGTCAGTCCAGCACCTCGAAAAGTCGGATGTCCTCCGCTGAGGCTTCGTGTGCGTCGCCTCGGCTAAAACCGAGAGCCTCTTTCGCGCCAAGTGAGGCAAGGTCCGCCGGCATCCGCACGATCAGGTCGAGCACCACGCGCTTGATCCGCTCTGCATTCATCTGGAACACTTCGAGCACGCTCGTCGCACTCACCGCATCCACGCCCGCGTGCACCCCGCTATCGTAGTCCGTGATCAGCGATATGTTCACAACCGCCATTCCCAGCTCTCGGCAAAGATAGGCCTCGGGATACTGGGTCATGTTGATGACTTCCCATCCCGCCTCGTGGAACCACTTGCTTTCCGCCTTGGTGGAAAAGCGCGGCCCTTGGATGACGACCACCGTGCCCTCATGGTGGCATGGGATGCCGTGCGCTTCGATGACCTCGACCGCCAGCTTCCTGAGCTCGGGGCTATAGGTGTCGGCGGGGGAGACATGGGTGACGATCGGCCCATCGAAGAAGGTGTCGGGGCGGCTGTTGGTGCGGTCCACGAATTGGTCGCAGACGACGAAGTCGCCCGGCTTGACGTGCAACTGCAGGGATCCCGCAGCGCATGGGGAGATCACCGCCTGAACTCCAAGCGCCCGCATCGCCCAGACATTCGCGCGGTAGTTGATCTTATGGGGCGGGATCGTGTGCTTGCGGCCGTGCCTGGGGAGGAACGCGACCTTTCGCCCTTTCACGCTCGCCAGCATGACCGCGTCGCTGGGCGGACCGTATGGCGTATCAACCTTGACCTCGCGAACATTCTCAAGCAGGCTGTAAAAGCCGGAGCCGCCGAAGATGCCGATCTCTGCCCTGCTCAATTGCTTTGCGCTCCCAGGTACGCGCCGAGGTCGGCGATGAAGAGGTCCACCCGGCTACCCCTGCGCAGCACGATGTCGGGGCGGCCGCTCGCGATGCGCCGGTTCTTGATCGCGTCTATCGTCTTGAATCGCGGATCGTTCAAGAGGTCAGGTCGGACGACGTTGATGATCGCCTTCTGTTGGCGTTTGGTGCGTTCCGAGTCCGACGTGGCCATCTTCTCGAATTCGGCAAAGGCCTCGTCGTTCACGTCAACGATCACCTGCGGGTTCATGGCAACCAGTGCTTCCGCGTTGAGCTTTTCGAATTTGTTGCTATCCGGGCCGACAGGCTCTCCACCCGCAGCGCGAATGACGTCGGCATAGAAGGAGTTCTTGCCTGCGATGTAGCCGAAATTGATAATAGCGACCTTGAGCGGAGGCTTTGGCGCGGAGGCCAGGGCGGCGCTTCTGGCGGCTATGATTTTGTCCACATATTCGGAGGCCTGGGTCTCGAATCCCAGCATCGCGCTCAAGGCCGACAGTTCCTTTACGAATCCGTCAATGGTGTCTGCGCTGAAACCGTAGAGCTTGATTTTGAGCTGCTCGAGCTTGGACAGCTCCTCCTTACGAAAGAGGCTTGCGTCATAGAGGGCCATGTCGGCCGGCGGCTTGAGTGCCGCGATTCTTTCGAGATAGGGCTTGACCCCGGCCACCACCGGCACTCCCGGCGGGATGCCCAGCGGCCAGTTGCAAGCTTCCGTTCGGCCCCTGAGCTTGGCGGGAGCGAAGGTGCCCAATATCTCGGTCGTGCTCGGGCTCAGGCTGAGGACGGCGACATAAGCTTCGGGAGGATACTCTTCCCGCCAGGGCTGGGGCTTGTCACCACAGCCGGCGAGAAGCGCGGAAAGGCCGAACAGCAGCACGGCGAGCCGGGAGAACAGTCGCATGGCATCATTTTGGCTTACCAGGCGGCGGCAATGCCCGTTGCTTCGGTCTAAGCGAGTATGGGAACGGCGTATTGCCTTCATGAACCCACTTGCTCTCAAAGGTAAACTCTTGGTCGCCCTTGCAGGGGTATAGCTCAGTTGGTAGAGCGACGGTCTCCAAAACCGTAGGTCGCGGGTTCGAGCCCTGTTGCCCCTGCCATTTCTTTCGCAGCGTAGAATTTCTTTGTGATAAACAACTTTCTGCGTCAATACGTGGATGTGAAAGCGATCGGGCCGGTCCTTCCGTCTACGGATCCCGCTGGCCTTGAAGCGAGAATCGCCAGCCTGGAACTCGCGTGCAGCGCTCTCTGGGAGCTGCTCAAGGCAAAGCAAGGCTATATGGACGAAGAGCTCGTCAAGCTCGTCGAGGAGGTGGACGCCCGCGATGGCGCCGCTGATGGCCGCATAACGCCATCTCCTGAAGAGATGTGCCCCCGCTGCGGCCGCAAGCTCCTTACCAAGCAGCGCCACCACTGCGCCTGGTGCGGCGTCGAACTGCCAAGGGCGTCCGTTCTAAAAGAATTCTTCTTTGCGCAGGTCACGAACCGGATACTAATCCCAACCGGTTGCCTGGTGCAAGGGACCCCTCCCACAATTTCGCCCTCAGTTAGCCGCCGCCACGCTCTAAGCTGCGATTAGCAAAGACGACGATTCGGCGAAGAGCTACAGCATTCAGCTTAACAAACGATCCAGAATCAGCAAGCTCGCGACGCAAAGCGGCAGTTTGCTCTCGGGATATGCGACGCGACACTGGATCATCAAGCATCCGAAGTGCACCTTCGGCCATAACCCGAACGGGAAACTCTCTCGTTTTGGGATCGTCACTGCCGACTTTGTTGACGTGGAAAGGATCTGATTTGGCGACCTTCTTAAGCAGCGACCGAGCTTCTTGCGCATCGAGGTTGCCCAATCCAAATGCTGCGACCAGCCTATGATTTGGATTGCCATCGCGCTCCAGAGTACGTATCAGAATATTCTTCTGCTCCTGGTCGAAACGAAGCCCAAGTGCCAGTTTGCAGGCCAATTTCATTTCTGGGTCGCGTACTTCTGGGGACGACGCTAGCCATCTCAACCCTCGCGGATCAGCCCCGCTCCCGGCGAGTGAGCGAATTAGCTGTTGCTGGATGTAACCGCTGTCGATAGGCCCCCCACCAAGCCCTGCCCTCTTTTCGCTGGGCTCGCGCTTTTCCTCAGCAAGCCATCGAACAAGGATTTCTAGCCTCTCCAGCTTGTCGTTCGCATAGTTGAGATACTTAAAATCCGTTAACGATTCCATTCGCCAAGGCACTACCTGGCTCAACGAATTCTGAGTTGAGAAATCTGTATGCTTTTCGATCCGCCCCCAATCCGTTATAAGTAGACCAGCACTTGTAATCGCTAACAATGCAACAATTCGAAGCATTCCCATAACCTCCTAGATTTCGCTCCCCGCGAGCCACCACTGCTTCCCCGGATTGGGAAGCCACCACCGACCGAAGCCGGCGGTTCTCCTCCTGCGGGCTCCTCAGCTCGGCAAGCTCAGACTTGGTCATCCCTCCGTAGCGCTCCTGCCAGCGATACAGCGTCTGCTAAATGATCCCGTAGGCCCTTGCGACGCCGCCGATGCTGGCGCCCGCCTCGATCTCCTTGAGAACCTTGATGATCCGGTCCTCCGAATATCTCTTTCCTCTACTCATTTCGTCTCCTTGGTTGGAGACGGAAAACTCAAACTCGCTGCTGGTCAATTTTCGGGGAACCAGTCAGTCCGGTCCATTGCGCTCCATCAATGCCGCCGTCGAGAAACGACTCGGCGTGCGGGCTGAGGCAATCCACGATGCGCCTACACGATCAGGCGTCCGTCGCTACTTGGTCAATCCAGCTATGCGTCTCAGCGTATCGATGTTAGCAGCGACGAAAGCTTCGTAGTCAGCCAAGAGTACATTAAGCTTCTGGACTCTATCTTTCAGGGTCAAATCGGCATCGACATCCTCGATCATTCGCAGTGCGCTCTCCGCCTTCTTGCGAACCGGATACTCCCGGGTCTTTGGATCGTTGCTTCCTACGTAGTTCACATAATAGGGGTCATTGGCGGCTACCTGGCGAAGGGCTGCAAACGCATCGCGAGCATTGATTCGTCCTAGCCCGGAAGCAGCGAGAAGCCTGTGGTTCGGGTTCGGGTCGGCGGTCACGGTTGAAATCAGAACATCCTTCTGGGTCTGATCGGCAAGCAGTCCAAGGGCTAGCCGGAACTCCAGGTCGAACTCACGATTCTTAACAAGACCAGAGTTCACCAGCCATTTCAGTCCGCGTGGATCCCCTCCCCCGGCCATGCTTCGTACCAGCTGTTGCTGGATGTAGCCGCTGTCGATCGCGCCGCCGCCGATGCCAGTCGTCGTCTTGCTCGGAAGCCTTTTCTCCTCGGCCAGCCACTGGACATACCATTCGAGTCTGCTGAGCAACGTCATGTCGCGAAGGAGTTGTAGGTCGGTCAGAGAGGTTAACCTTTGTGGAATCTGCGGTGCTGGCGGCGTGCCGGATTTAGAATCCTGCCGCGACGCACCGCCCTGACCGTAGACGATCGCCAGAATCGCGGCCGCGAGTAGTGTAATCACAAATGCGGTGAATGTTTTCATGCTTTCCTCCTAGTAATCGTTTCCGTTTAGCCACCATTGCTTGCCTGGATGAGCCCAGTCAACGCTGTTAGCGAAACCATTCGTCCAAGGTTCCTGCCGATGCATGGCGTAATCCTCCAGATCACCCCACCCAACCGTGCCATACGCGACGTCGTCGGCGACTGAATCCGGATCGTCGGGCTGGTAATCCTCAGATGAAGGTTGGTGGGCTGTTGGAGTCAGATTCGTCTCTACGTAGCCGCTGTAGTTGGTGGGGATAGAATCTCCATCACCATCCTGACCTGGAATACGGTCCGAATTCGCACCCCAAAAATCAACCATGTCCAATCTGTGACGTTCTTCATGGCGGCATAGATTTGCGAAAAGGTCAATACCCTTAGCGCCATTCCATGAATTCGCGGTGGTCGGCTTGCCAGCCGAACCGTCGTAGACAACTGATACCCATGTGTTTGATCCGGGGAGAGGATCGAAGAAGGTCCGTCCGGTTTGACCGACTCCTCCCGCGTTGCTGTACTTGACCTGCCCGTAGTACGCCGGGGTCTGGTGCCAGTAGTAGAACCAATTGGGCGTGGGGCTCGAATTGAAATTCGGTGCATCGGGACTTACGGGATGATTGTTGGCTGTCTTCATGAAGAAGACCCTAACATAGGCTTTCTGTGTCGTCGAGATCGGTTGGGTGCATTGCATCAAGACCTCCTTGTCGCCAAAAGAGCCATTGGATGCCGGGAGCCCCGTATAAGTAAACTTCTGACGAATGATATTAACCGGGTCGATCCGTTTGCTATCGTTCGTACGAACCGAGCCAGCGACGGTGAATGACGTGTAAGTCGTGTATTGTAGGAACTGCGACAATTGAGCAGGTGTTGCGCCAATTACCTTCGACTCCCACTGCGGGTTCTGCAGCACTCCGGTCGCATTGAACTCGTATTTGTTGCGGTCATCGTCCAACGTCTCATTTTCTCTCACTCCGAGCACCGTTCTCTGCTCCAGTCTACATTGTAGAGCACTTTTGTTGAGAATCAGCAAACACTTTCACCGCCGCCGAAACAAAATCGTCGTTTTCTGCCAGGATTCACCCCAGGAGCCGCGTCGGGTTCTCCAGATAGTCCCTGACGAGATTCATGAACTTCGCGCCAACCGCACCATCCACCACCCGATGATCGAACGAGCCGGTGATGTTCATCCGGTGCCGAACCTGCACGATCGTGACATCCGGGTCTTCCAGATCGACTTCTAGCGGCGTCTCGATCTCTTCGTCCATGACCACAAGCTTCTTGCGCGCGGTGCTGACCGCCAAGATCGCCGCGTTGGGCTGATTGATGATCGCGGAGAAATCGTCCACATCGAGCATGCCCATATTTGAAATGCTGAAAGTACTTCCGGAGAGTTCATCCGGGTGCAGCTTGTTATCGCGGGCCTTGCCGGCAAGCTCTTTCGCCATCACCGAAATCTCGCGCAGGGACAGCGACTGGACGCTGTGTAGGACGGGCAGGGTTAGCCCGTCGTCGAGGGCAACCGCCAACCCGATGTTGACCGCCCCGAACTGGAGCAGCGACTCCCCTTGGTAGGTCGCGTTCACCTGCGGCATCTGCTGGAGAGAGAGCGCGCAGGCTTTGACCACGAAATCGTTGACCGAGACCTTCCCGCTCTCTTCTTCCTCGAACTGCTGTCGAAGAGCAAGGATCTTCTCCACATCCACCTCGACCGTGACATAGAAGTGCGGCACCTGCTGCTTGGATTGGGCGGTTCTTTGGGCGGTGATCTGGCGAAGGCGGTTGAGCTGGAACTGGCTGTCCTCGGCGGAGGCGCTTACAGGCTTGGGGGCTTGCGGGCTTGCGGGCTTGGGGGCCTGGGGCGATTCTGGAGCCGGAGTGACGTCCTTCTCTGTGATCCTGCCACCGGGTCCCGTGCCTTTGACGGTTGAGAGGTCTATGCCTTTTTCTGCTGCGATTTTTCGCGCTAAAGGGCTGGCAATCACTCGTGAACCTTCTACGCTCGTCTCCCCCGCATCCGCCTTGGGAGTGGCTTCGGCTGCGCTCGACTGGGTAACCGCAGTCTCCTTTTCTCCGTTCGAGCTCGGCGCTGCTCCCTTTTTTGGAGCGCCATTGCTTCCCCAGGCGGACGGGAGCTTCTCGCCTTCCTTCAGGATGGCTGCGATTGGCTGGCCGACAGGGATTGTTTCGCCGCCCTTCACAAGAAGTCCGGTGAGGGTGCCGGAGCCGGGCGATTCTAGCTCCAGAGTGGCTTTATCGGTCTGAATCGTTCCGATCGGCTCTCCGCTCTTGACCTTGTCGCCGTCGTTCTTCAGCCATTCAAGGAGAACCCCTTCTTCCATTGCATCGCCCATCTTGGGCATGATCACTTCGGTCATCGGCTTGCTTAGCTCCTTCAGGGAATACGCGGGGCTGGCACGGAGTTTACCGTGGCTTGAGAGCCATCTCCCTCCATCCCCTTTTCCACGACAAGATCGGCCACTGAGCCCGTCTCGTCGCTGGAGCCGGAGAGGGGAGTGCCGGAGAACGTATAGCGATAGAGCTTCCTGCCGCCCTCGATCTCGACCGTCTCTTTGTGAAGAATCAGTTCGTCTTGTTCCATTGCAGCCATTCGAGAGCGAGCGCGGCTCCGCCGAGGACTCCTGCATCCTCGATCTGCTCGGCTTGAACGATCGAGCAGTCCTCAAACAGGGACGGAATCGCGACGTTTCTGGCGGTAATGCGCGCCGGCCCAAGCAGCCATTCGCCGGCCTTGGCGATCTGGCCACCGATCGCGAACACATCGGGAGCGAATACGTTGATCAGCGAGCCGATGCCGACGCCAAGATACTCCCCCGTCTCTCGCCATACCTCGATCGCAAGCTCGTCTCCTTGGTCCGCGGCTTCGGAAAGCAGCTTCGGGCTAACAAGGCCAAGGTCGCCCTTGACGAGATCGTTGAGGATCGAATTTCGTCCTCGCTGAAGGCGATGAGCGGCGCGGCGGACTATCGCGTCCCGCTGGCAATAGGCTTCGAGCGCGCCATAGGAGCCGGCATTAGCCTCGACCCCCCCGTGCTGTAGGATGATGTGCCCCAGCTCGGCCCCGCCCTTGTTGCCTCCCACCAATACAATGGGCCCCGTAGCCGCCGTGTGGTTGGTCCCGGCGAAGAGCAGCGCATCGGAGGAAAGGATGACCCCGCCGCCGATGCCGGTACCAACCGTGAGCATCACGAGGCACTTTGCGCTGTTTCGTCCGGCGCCAAATTTGTATTCACCAAGGGCGGCGGCGTTTGCATCATTGTCGAGCAGGATCGGAAGGTTGATTGACTTGCTGAGCGCCTGACGCAATGGAACGTCGCGCCAGTAGTGGAAGACGCCGTCCTTTTCTTCGCCAAAGTTCGGCGCCCAGCGAACTAGGCCAGCGGCATTGTCAATATGGCCGGGGACGGCGACTCCGACTCCTTCAGGGGTGCACTCGGCAGATCCGATTGCCTCGAGAATCGCGCCCGATATCGCCTCGATGGTTCGCTCGGTGCCTTCCTGTGCGTGCGACGGGCGGCTGACGAACGGCCCGGCCGGGTTTCCGTCATCGTGGAAGGCGCAGGCCCGCACATTCGTGCCTCCCACATCTACGCCAACCACGCATCGCCGCATTGCGGCGAGTGTACTCGCGTCCCCAAGGTCCTAGGTGTGTCAACCAGCGTCTACGCGCCGGCCGACGGTTATCCGGGGTCTGTGGTGAGAAAACGGTCGAGAAGCAGGATGCAGTTCTTCAATGAACGGTCCAGCCGAAGCACGCGAAGTCCCGGGCATGCCGCCTGCTAAGACTTGCCCCTCTCCTCGGGAGGAGAGGGGACGTGGACCCTACGTCCGGGTCCCAATCCTGCCGAATGGCCATCGGCGCATTGACGTCGGTCGCCACTCCGTTCGCTCCCTGCGCGCCTTCGTTCAGATCGCTCGTGGTTCGGACGGCGCCATTGTCTAATGCGTAACCCGTTCCTCCGCCGTTGCTCGGCCAAACAGTGTTGCCATTGACAGGCTCGAGCTTCAGGACGCTGAAGTCCCAGGCGCTTCCTCCGGAGTCTGGGTCGCCTCCCCAGGAGACGCCCCCGATATAGATGTTCTCGTCGTAATCGACTGCGATGGAGGTTGGGATATCGTCGCCGTGTCCGAGTCCGTCGTACGACCGTTCCCACACGAGAGAACCCGAGGCCGAATACTTGAGCACGACGAAGTCCCAATCCTGGTGATCGCCAAAGCGCTTGGACTTTCCGGCCACATAAGTTGCGCCGCTGCGACCGACCGCGATGACCTGGCCCTCGTCGTCGTAGCTGAGGGTCGGGTGCCATCTCGCGGTCCACACTTGGGCCTGCGACATGGAACACAATATATGGGCCGCCGCAATAAGGGCAGCTTGGAGTTTGATCTGACGTGACACTTGGACACCTCCGGTGGCCTGGACAGGGCGGCCTTTCAATGACCGCGAGCCGACGAACTCGCTACATCTTGCGCCTCCTCCGAAGAAAGAAGAGCAGGGCTAGCGAAAGCGCTGATATCGAAGTCGGCTCGGGGACGACCTCAATGACCTGAAATCCGTTAATGAACGATGTTGGCCAGGCCCCTCTAGCCTCGATTCTGAGGCTCCCGTCTGTGACAATGACATCGTGGACCGCATGGGTCTCCAAATGGCGGAAGAAGTTACCGGAAAGCGAGCCTCTAACAGTTTCCGGTCCATTGGTCGATCCAAGCACATTGATCGTGGTCGACGCAAACTGCCCGCTCGGGTGGAGCGCCAAGGTGAATACTCGATAGGCACCCGGGCGAAGACCAGTGAATGTGTAGGCTAGAAGGTCGGAGACCTGCTCTGCGTCGGCCATTAGGAGCTTATGATCTCCTGAGATGCTGCTGTTGTTAAAGCCTAAGGCTCCCCCAGAGCCTGACATCACAATCTGCACGTCGGTTTTGATGCCGTTGATATCAAAGAGCGGCACCGGGTCCCATGTGAAGGGCGAAACCGAGTTCCAGACACTGGGAACGTCGGCAGGGCCAGGAAACCCCGCCCCAGGAACACCACCGCCGACCTCCTCCGAAGAACCGGCGAAATCCAAATCGACGCTAAAGCTCTGCCCTAGCCCTCGGGATCCGAGGCAGACTGCGCAGAACAGTACTACCGCTCTCACACGTTCGCGAGCTTTCATAACATCCTCCTCCGAAGAAGAGCGGCAATACCTACCGAAAAAGCGAGTATCGTTGCTGGTTCAGGAACTGGTACCAGTTGAAAACCGGTGAGATATCCTCTGTGATCCGGCCAATTCTCTCTTGCTAGTATTCTGAGCGAGCCATCTATTACCTGTACCCGATGAACGGAATGCGATCGGTTTAGAACGAAGTAATTTGCAGGCATCGTGCCGGCCACTCGTACTTCTTCTTGCCCTATTGCTCCTGGCACCTTCACGAAGGTTTCGCTGCTGAATCCGCGTGATGCCGATCCGCAATAGGTCCACACGTCGTACCAGCCAGGCAATAGACCTGAGAACTGGTAGTCCAGCCCCGCTCCTATATCCTCCGCATCAGCCATAAGTGACCGAAAGTCGCCGCTCAGATCCTGATTGTTCCAGCCGCCGCCGTTTCCCCAATTGGGATGGTACACGGTCGCCGACGTCAGGTTTCCGCCGACGTCGTATAATTCGAAGGGGCCGGGATGGCTTACATCAATTGGCGTCCAACGTCCGATTTGCCCCGACGCAGCTCCGAAAAGATCGCTCGGGACATCTCCACCGAGTTCCGAATCCGTCCACATCTGGACATCGATGTTAATCGCCTGGCCAGGGCACAAAGTCGCTAACCCTAGCCCCAGCAGTACCATCATCAAATTCAAAGCTGCTTTCATTCATCATCCTTGCGGCACTACATCCATCGTAATCCAATTCTTCCCGCGCCCGTCTGGAAAGACATACCGCTTACGTGATTTTGTGATCAAATGCGCAATTTTTCGTCTGTCTCAGGAAGCCGAGGGTCTTTTCGGACATAGAATCGGTAAACCCGGAAAGTTGGCTTTCCCCCCATGGATTCTTCGGCCCTCACTGGATGAGCATGCCAGGCGTGGCTCATCAGTTCATCCGAGCAGAGGCGCCGTGTCCGCCCCGTGCAATCCATCTGCGCGAGGAGCCTCGATCAGCCTCCTTGAACCACCCGAGTCATAATCTCGTAGATTAACTGGCGCAAGAATGACCTTTTCGCGTTCCTGAACGCGACTAAGAATGAACGCCAATGATCACGCTGAAATACCCCGAGGGCCATGACTTGAAGCCATCCGACGTCGCCAGCCAAGCGTCACGCATCGTCAACGAGATCGAGAAGGTCATCGTGGGCAAGACCGAGAGCATCCGCCGGTCTGTCCTCACGCTGCTCTGCGACGGCCATCTCCTTATCGAAGACATCCCAGGCGTGGGCAAGACGACGCTCGCCAAGGCACTGGCCAAAGCGATGGGAGGCGATTTCCGGCGGGTTCAATTCACGCCCGACCTGCTCCCTTCAGACGTAACTGGATCCTCGATCTTCAACCAAAAGGATAGCCAGTTTGAATTCAGGCCAGGGCCAATCTTTGGCAATGTCGTGCTCGTGGATGAGATCAATCGCGCGACTCCAAAG
Organism: Fimbriimonadaceae bacterium; assembly: GCA_049276675.1. Classification (GTDB taxonomy): domain Bacteria; phylum Armatimonadota; class Fimbriimonadia; order Fimbriimonadales; family Fimbriimonadaceae; genus DATLGQ01. The sequence goes on along the minus strand of JBASWW010000056.1, from coordinate 18,036 downwards.
ACACAATCAGCACTGTTGGAGGCGATGGAGGAACGGCAGGTGACCACCGACGGCGAGACCCGCGCGCTGCCTCGGCCATTTTTCGTCGTCGCCACCCAGAACACAGTGGAGATGACGGGCACGTATCCCCTGCCCGAGGCGCAGCTGGACCGGTTTTTTGCCCGCGTCTCGCTCGGCTACCCGGACAAAGAGGCGGAATCCGCGATCCTCGACCGGCAGCAGGTGGCCCATCCCCTGGAGCTCGTCAACACGGTTGCAGCGCCAGATGAGATCTTGGAGACCCAGGCCGCGGTCCGCGATGTATTCGTGCATGAGAACGTTCGCGAATATATCGTGGATGTGGTCCGGGCGACCCGAGCGAGCAATCAGCTTGCCATGGGTGCATCCCCGCGGGGCTCGCTCTATGTGATGCGGGCGGCCCAGGCCCATGCTGCGATGGACGGAGCCGAGTATGTGCGCCCCGACGACGTCAAGGCGGTGGCCGGCTTTGTGCTCGCCCACCGAGTTATCACGAGGGCGGATGCCCGCTTTCGCGGCGCCGGGGCGGAGGAGATCATCGAGCGCGTGGTGGAAAGTGTCCCCGCGCCGATCCCGGTCGCATGATACGCAGGGTCACTGGCCGGGCACTCACGATCGCGGCACTGTTTCTAGTGGCGGTCGCGGTCCTGCTCGGATCGGGGGGCCTGTTTTACATGAGCACGGCGCTGATTGCGACCATCGCGGCTTCCCGCCTTCAAGCGTGGCTCTCTGTGCGCGGGCTGCGATTTGAGCGGGTTGCTCCTGAGAGCGTGACCGCCGGCGATCTGGTCACGGTCGAGATCATCGTTTGGAGCGAGAAGCGCATCCGGCGGCCGCTCGTTACGGTAGTGGATAATCTGCCGCCTCGCCTCCATGCGATCGATCATACAGAAAGCCTTCCGATAGCCCCCGCATTCGACCAGCCCATCCGCACGCTCTACCAATTTCGCCCGATGCGCCGCGGTAAATATGGCTGGACCGGGCTGACCGCTTATGGAACCGACGCCCTCGGCCTAGTCACGATGGCAAAGCGATACGACACCACACCTGCGCAGATGACCGTCCTGCCGGTGCCGATTCCCATCAGCCTCGACCTTCCGCACGCTTCCTCATGGGGCATTAACGAGGTTGAGAGCGGACGATCTCGCGGGGCAGGCATCGAGCCAAGGGGCGTACGCAACTATGCTGCCGGCGATCCTCTGCGGCATATCCATTGGCGGTCGAGCGCGAAGACCGGCCAGCTGCTGGTCAAGGAATTTGAGGCGGGCTCGCATGCTCCGGCGGCGTTTATCCTCCAGCGGACATCGGGAACGGATGTGGGCGTCGGGCCAATGAGCACATTCGAGGCGATGTGTGGCCACGTCGCGTATATCTGCGATAGGTTTTTGAGGCAGGGCGTGATGGTGGAATTCCCCACTGTCGAACATCGGCTCAAGGGCATCAGCCACAAAGAGCGGCAGACCGAGGTTCTGGATGTTCTTGCTTCATTGAATCCGGATTCTGCCGAGACTCTGGGTGATGAGCTTCTCCGCGGGCTGCCAGAGCTGGGCAGCGGCGCGATCGTTTATCTCATGGCCGGGGTCGTTGATCCGAGCTTGCCCGAAGCTGTGCGCCATGCATCAAACGCGGGTGTTCAGGTGGTCGTGCTGGCTTATGACGCGAGCGCCTTCCTGGCGACCCCGCGAAAGCAGGTGGCCCCCGCGACAGATCCACTCTTCCTTTCCAACCTCGACCATGCGGGAGCGCATGTCCTTGTCATGCCATTGGAGGGACTGGGCGTTGGATAAGCTCGGATTCCTCCGCTCGGCGCGCCTGGGTCCGATCGACTTTGCACTGTCGGGGCTTGCATCCCTGCTGGCCGTGTTCAGCATGGGAGAGGGCCTGGGAGAATCGCCCATCGGCCGCTTCTTCGCGATCGGGATCATTCTTGCAACTCCACTCGCCTACTTCCTTCAGCGGATGCTCCGCGACGAGGTCGCAGGATATGTTGGGGCAACGCTTTACGCGGTCGCGGTCATCGCAGGGTTCGTGCTCGCCAGGCCGCTCAACAATCTACTTCCCTTACCCGGCATCGAGCCGCAGCTGGCGCTTGCGGGCCGCATGTCGTTCATGCTCATGTTCGGGAGCCTATTTGCCTGGCGCGATGGCACGCTGCTCTTCCAGGCCGTGCCCAGCATCGCACTCTTTGGCATGGTCGGCTCGTGGGACACCTTCGGCGAAGCGCCAATCGCCTTCTTTGCATTCCTCCTTTGCATCGCCACCCTCTTTGCCAGGGTGCACCTGCGGACGATGGCCAATCAAGCCGCAAATTCTGGCTATCCGAACCTGAGCGACATTCACAAGGGGCCCTGGCGATGGATGGCGGGCCCGGAGTGGGCACTCGCTTCGGCCGCCGCCATTATCCTCATCAGTGTCGTCGGCGCGCCGATTATCCAGGAGTCCGTTCGAACCGTTTCGGACACCATTAAATTCAACATCCCCTCGCCAACGACAAGAGCAGCCAGGGGCAACTCCTCCAATATGGAAAGAGGAGATTTCCGGTCTGTAGGGATAGGCCCAAGCGACCTGACCGATGAGATTCGCTTTTATGCCGGACTCGACAAGCCTCGCTACCTTCGAACCTACGTTTACCACCGCTACACCGGCAGAGGCTGGCAGAGCCGGACGCCTTCCGACCCCGAGCAAGCGAGAAAGAATGCCGACTACGCCGTCAGCAGAATCCAGAATTCTAAGCAGGTTTCGTTCGATATCGAGCTCGTCAGCGGGATGCACCGCAAATTGCCTGCCCCGGGCGAGGTTGTCCAATACGACTCAAGCCGGATAGACCGCCTTGGCGATGGAACTCTGGCGTTTCAGCAGCTCAGGACAAGCGCCAGGGTTCGGGGAATCTCAGTGGTCGCCCCAGGGCTTGCGGTCGCGGGCACGGCTCTCGCTGCAAACGCGAACAGCGAGATTGGCCGTAGAACGTTGGACCTCACCTTGGCGGTCACGAACAACGCCAAGACCGATTTCGAGAAGGCACAGGCGATCAAGCGTGAGATCGAATCGCGAGTCGTCTACAACCTCGAGGCCGACGCGCAGCGCACAGACGACGTCGTCGAAACCTTCCTTTTCGAGAGCAAAGAGGGATACTGCGATCTTTTCGCCAGCTCGATGGCGGTGATGGCCCAGGCGGCGGGGATGCGGTCGCGCTATGTGACGGGCTACTTCCCTGTCCACGAAGAGAAGGGCTCGGATGGTCGTTACATCATCCGCGCCAACGAGGCGCATGCTTGGGCCGAAATCTTCTTTGAGAATGTCGGCTGGGTCCCCTTCGATGCGACGGAAGGGGCGCGGGAGGTCGAGGGGGCGGGCCGCGGCGATTCCCGGCGCAAGCCATGGTACACCAACCCTTGGCTCATCGGTTTGCTTGCGGTCGCCGGCGTAACAGGTCTCTGGCTGAGCTTCCCTTGGCTAGCCGCCTTCGTGCGAAGGATTAGAAACGCGGCGCCTTCCCCGCGCTATGAGGCCGGCCGGCTCTACTGGGCTTTTGCGAGAGCGCTGGAGAAGAATGCGGGGAGGCCGAGACGGCTAAGCGAGACGCCGGACGAATATCTCGACGTGGTGTCCGAGAAGATCGGCTCCATTGCCGACGAGGCGCGGCCGCTCAATGATAAGCTGGTCCTCGCCATGTATGGCCCGGCGGAAGTCGGCAAAGCGGATGTCGCGATCTTGCGAAAAGAGCTTCAAAGCTTCCGAAAGCTTCGTCCGGCGAAGTAATCTCCAGTCATCGAAATCGACGTTGGCAAAGCATTCAAGCACTCGCTAATCCTGCTCTCGGGCGAGGAGGACGCATTGCGCCGCCAAGCTCTAAGCGAGCTGATCGCGGAGACGACCAAAGAGGACGACTTCGACATACAGACAATGAACGCGGACGAGAGCGGCCCCGTCGATTGGATCGGCTCAGCCGGCACCGCCCCCTTTCTCAGCTCCAAGAGGACGGTCGTGGTCCGTAATTTGCTCAGGAAAGGACCGCCTGAGGAGGCTTTTGGGTCGGACAAGCCAAAGTTTTCCCTGCCCGAATACGCCCTGCTCATCCTGGTGGTGGATGAAGAGACCGGCGACGAGAGCAGACAGCGCAGGCTGCTTGGCTACCGAAAGGCTTGGGAAAAGCTTGTTACCGCATCCGGCGGGATGACGGTCCAGTTTGACCCAGATCCGAAAACGATCAAACCAGCCATAAGAATAAAGGCGACCGCCCAAGGCAAAGCACTCAGCTCGCAGGCCCTGGACGCGCTGGTCGAGATGACGGGGAACAGCCTCAGCCGGGCCCTCGAGGAGCTCGAAAAGCTCGTCGTCTATGCGGGTGAGCAGGCTCAGATAAGCGAGGCGGATGTGCGTGCGGTGGTCGTGCCCTCGCGAGATTGGTACATTTTCAAGCTGGTCGATGCGGTGGTCGCCGGCAATGTGGGGGAGGGGCTGAGGCAGCTTCGCCTTCTTGTGGGCACGAGCACGAAAGCGGAGGCGGCGGCATTTCAGAGCATTTTCCCCCAGCTTTCGAAGCAGCTTCGGCTGGCCTGGCAGGCGCGGTGCTGCATTGATGCCGGCATCGGGCCCGCTAATCCGCCAGAGCATATTCTCGCCATGTTTCCCGATAGGCCGAATCTAGCGAAGGAAGCCGATTGGTCCCAGCGGCGCGCGATGGGAATCGGCCAGCGGCTCGACCACGACCAGATATCGCGGTGTTTTCAACTCCTTTCGGATGCGAACGCGCGCCTCGTCGGCTTGCTGCCCGGCTTCAGCGCGATCGAGACACTGGAGCGCATGGTGCTTGAGATGGCGGAGGTTGTGCGGGCGAAAGCTGCCATCCGTTGACCACGTGGCGGGGCCGCGAAATCCACTACAATAGATTCATGATCGCGACACTTGCAGCACTACTCAGCATCGGAACTGGACTTCCACTCGATGGCCATGTCCAAGCCAACAACACACTCACCAACGCCGAAAAGAAAGCCGGATGGAAGCTGCTCTTTGATGGAAGGACCACGCAGGGCTGGCATAACTTCAAGGCCAAGGGTGTGAGCGAAGGATGGCAGGTGGAGAATGGCGCGCTCGTAATCAAGGACTCGTCGAAGGCGGGCGACATCATTACGGATGAGCAGTTCGACTGGTTCGAGCTCACCCTTGATTTCAACATGGGCAAGGGCGAGAACAGCGGAATCATGTACCGCGTAACCGAGGAGGGCAAGGCCACTTGGCATTCAGGCCCGGAAATCCAGCTCTACGACAGCACCGACGGGGGCGTGCAAAAGACAGGCTGGCTGTATCAGCTTTATGAGTCGAAGGTGGACAGCACCAAGCCCGCCGGCGAATGGAACACGATGCGGATCCTCGTCTCCCCCACGAAGAGCCAGACCGACGTAAACGGCGTGAAATATTACGAATACTCATTCGGCAGCGCGGATTTCTGGGCTCGGGTCGCCAAGAGCAAGTTCAATGAGTTTCCGATGTTTGCCAAGGCGGCGAAGGGCTCGATCGCAATCCAGGGCGACCACGGCAAGGTCGCGTTCCGGAATATCAAGATACGGCCGATCAAGTAGGGAGCTGCGGTGAGGGCGCTGGTTGATTGTCGCAGCTGCTCTGGGCAACGCCCGTGGCCGTCGGGCGGTTCGTCCCGACGACAGGCGAAAATGCAATGCCACTAAGTGGAGAAGAGATCCTCAAGATTCCGGTCTTGTATGTGTCGCAATACGAATTCGAGGCCATGGATGCCTTGGTTGCATGTTTCTAAATAAGATGGGAAAGCCATGACCGCAATTGGAAACACGCCCCTCATCCGTTTGACCCGGCTCCCCGGCCCGAACGACGCCGAAATATGGGTGAAGTGGGAGGGCGCGAACCCGACCGGCAGCATGAAGGACCGGATGGCGCTCTCGATGATCGTAGCCGCGGAGCGGAGCGGCAAGCTCAAGCCGGGCGGCAAGGTGGTCGAATACACGGGCGGCAGTACCGGCAGCTCGCTGGCAATGGTCTGCGCGACCAAGGGCTATCGCGCGCATTTCGTCTCCTCGGATGCATTCGCAGAGAGCAAGCTGGCGACGATGCGGGCGTTCGGCGCGGAGGTCGAGGTCTTTCCCAGCGTAAACCGGATGATCACGAAGGAGCTGATCCAGTCCATGTTGAACCGCGTGGACGAGCTTGCCAAGGAGCCAAACACATTCAGGACCGACCAATTCAACAATCCGGACAACCGTTCCGCCTATCATGCGATGGCAAAGGAGATGGTTCGCGACCTGGGCGGCGCGCCCGACGAGTTCATCACCGGGGTAGGCACCGGAGGCAGTTTCTCGGGTGCGGCCGAAGTTCTCCAGCCGATGGGCACACGCTGTATTCCGATCGAACCAGCCAACTCGCGTGCATTGTCCAAACAGGGCGATCTCGGTGGGCACCGGCTCGAAGGCATGGGAGCCGGATTTGTCCCCTCGATTACTCGCCTGGACCTGGCGGCCGAGATTATCGCCGTTACCGATCATGATGCGGAGGAATCGGCTCGACGGCTGGCCCGCGAGGAAGGCATCTTCGGCGGCATCAGCTCCGGCTCGAATGTTTGGGCTGCGCTCCAAAGGGCAAAGCAGCTTGGCGAGGGCCACCGGATCGTGACGGTCATTGTGGATTCGGGCCTGAAATATCTCGAGGGCAGCCTCTTTCGCTAACGGCGATGCCCATGTTTGGCTTCCGGGAGCTGGCACCGGGATATCTCTTGCGGGCATAATCCAGCAGTTAAGGAGGAGATCATGAAATCCAGCAATCGATTCACCCGCACCATCGCCGGCACCCTGTCGCTGGCGTTCCTGTTGACAATATTTGCCTGTGGAGGCTCAGGCGGCGGAGCGACGTTCCAAGTGATCGTCTACGACAACGACATCGACGGCGACTTCGAAATCTATGAGATGAACGCGCTCGGAGGCAACGAGGTGCCCCTGACGAACAACACCGCCGAGGACTACAATCCGGCCATCAGCCCCGACGGGTCGAAAATCGTCTTTGTCAGCGAGCGGGACGGCAACCAGGAGATCTACATCATGAACTCCGATGGAACCGGCCAAACACGCCTTACGAACAACGCCGCCTCCGATGAGCAGCCATGCTTCAGCGGCGACGGCACACGGATCGTCTTCGCCACCGATCGGGACGGCGACTACGAGATATACACCATGAACCTGTCAGACGGCGCCTTGACGAACATCACCAATGATCCGGCATTCGACTACGAGCCAACGTGGAGCGGAGACAGCCAGCGGATAGCTTTTATCTCCGATCGGGATGGCCTCGACGAGGTGTATGCCGTGGACGAAGACGGTGCGAACGTCGACCGCCTCACCACGAACCTCGACCTCGAGGCTGAGCCGGCTTTCAGCTTCGACAGCACGAGGATCGCCTATATCAGCGACTCGGCTGGCAACTTTGATATCTGGAGAATGAATGCCAACGGATCGGGCCAAACGCAACTGACGACGGACCCAGCGGTAGATGCAGATCCATCGTTTAGGCCCGACGACAACGCGATCGCATTCACCACGGACCGCGACGGCAATTTCGAGGTCTATACGATGGACGCAAGCGGCAACAACGAAACAAGGCTGACCAATAGCATCGGATACGACGGAAGCCCCTTCTACGGGCCGTAGGGCATTCGCCTCAAGAGCAAACGGGGTCCCATAGGTGGGGCCCAGTTTGATGCTATTCTCTCGGAATGCGAAATCGAATCATTGCCTCACTGACCTGCGCACTTGCCCTCTCTGCGGCCGTCTTCGCAGGTGACGCCGCCGCCGACCTGAAGAAGCAGGTCCAAACCGCCTTTGCCGGCTTCACCAAGGCGTTCAAGAATAAGGACGCAGATGGAGCGGAAAAGCTGATGAGGGGCTTCTTCAGCAAGGACTTCAGCAGCACAAACTCCGAGGGAAAGAAGATGACCCTCAACGAAATGATCGCCCTGGAACGACAGCACATTGCTGGCATCAAGACGGTCACCTCGATGAACCTCGACCTGAGGAACATCAAGGCTTCTGGCAACAAGGGTTCGGGTAGCGAGACCTTCAATATCCAAGCGACCATCATCGATCCGATGGATGCCAAGAAGACGGCCAAGCTCAAAGTTGAATCCAAAGCCAACTCCATGTACAAAAAGGTTGGCGGCAAGTGGTGGTGCACCAGCTCGAAGATCACCTCCGAGAAGGTCTGGATCAACGGCAAGCTGATGGGCCCCGGTATGTGAACGACGTGGGTCAGGGGCCGGTATACGCCCCTGACCCTCGCGGTTCAGTTCGAGAGCTTGCGCCTGCCTTCTGCCAAGCGCTCGTCGAAGAGAGCCTCGAGCGGCGCATTGCATCCCCGCAAGCCCGCAACCACTCGCTCCGCCCAGTCCAAATAGGCCAGCCGCCGCTCCAGGGACCAGTGCGAAGGCGGATTCTCTGTCACGTCCCGTACGTTCATGATCTTGTCCGCAAGCTTAACCTGTTGAGCCCGCCGCGAGAGATGCGGAGCATTCTCGACCTGCAGCCGCTTCCGATCAGCCTTGAGCAGCTTCTTGTCGTCCGACACCTCCATGACCACGTCCCGCACTTCCCTGCCGAACATTTCCTCGATCTCCGAGGGTTCGGTCTCCGTATCCTCGATCGTATCGTGGAGGACCGCGCCGAGCAGGGTCGTCAGGTCATCAACCTCGCCCACGGACGACAAGAGTTGAGCGACCTCGATCGGGTGGTTGATGTAGGGAGTGGCTTCTGCGTTTTTCCTTCGGCACTTGATGTGCTTGCGGGCTGAAAATTCGAGCGCGCGAAGCAGTGTGTCAATGGCAGTCTGTTGTTTGATCATAATTCGATGCTGCCATCCTTAGACTACACCAAGTTGGTTCAGGATCGGGCCTATCGGCACCAAAAGCCCAGCGCCCTACAGTTTGCCCTGCGGAACCTCTCGCAATCCCAGCCGTCCAAGACAAAGGATAAGGAGAGCAAACATGAGACTACTATTTATCAAGCTGCTCGCCGCCTTCTTGGTGGCATTCTCGGCCTTGGCCCCGATGACGGTCCAAGCCCAGAGCACACGCGATCTCGAGCGCCTGCTCAAGAATCGACAGAACAAGAAGAACGAGTGGCGGAACATCGCCCTCGGATCTGGCGGTGTGGCGCTGCTAGGGCTCTTGAAGAAGGACAGCACGCTGGTTTTTGCCGGCACCGCGGGTGCGCTGTATTCGGCCTACCGCTATGAGCAGGATCGGAAGAGCCAGAGCAAACTTGCAAGGACGCGAGCCGCCTACTTCAGCCGACCTTCGTTCACGCGCGATGGCAAGCGCTATGTACGAAGAACGGTCTGGAAAAACGGCAAGAAGCACTACCAATTCGTGCGGGCCTAGCCTGTAAGCGCTTCTCGCGCAGCATCCCATAGACCGTACTGGTGTAGATGGCCCTCGCAAAACATCGCGAGGCCATCTACGCCGGTTTCGGCTATCGCTTCGATCGTTCGGTGCAGCTTCTCGGCCGGCCACGGACCAGTGCCGCCAGTTGCGATCTCTTCTTCCTTAAAGAGGAAGTTGATGGCAAAACCTGGCCACAAAGACTCGAAGTCCCGGGCCCATTCTTTCTGCTGATGGATGGATTCCTTCAGCAAAGCCAGATAGGTCTCAAACGATCCAGGGTAGTGATCCCGGTAGTCCATCGGCAGAAGCTGATCAACATATCCCGCAAAAGTCCGCCAGTCCTGGCCCAAGAACCGGCCGCTATGGATCGGATTCTTAAATACGGCCGCCGATAGCTTCATGCCTGGGCGAGCCCGGCCGACGGCTTCCCTGGCCAGCCTTGCAAACTCCCGCACGAAATGAACTCGATAGGCATAGAAGAAGTAATCCAGGTCATTTCGCCCCGCCTGAAAGAACGACCCATTGAGGAGGAATCGGCTCTTGCTGGTCCGATCGAGCTTTGCCCAGTTTGCAGGAAGAACCCTCGGGCTCTGCTCCCAATGCGCCTCCAGATAAGGCCGGTCGTATAGCTCATGAAAGAATGGCTCCTCCGGGAAAGCCTTCGTCAAATAGCCCGCCCACTGCGGAATGTGCTCCAGACAGTGGTCGCAGAAGCAGTATTGGTCCGGCGCAAGATCGCCAGGATAGCGGATGTAGTCGTGGTGGATCGCGTCGAAGTCGTATCGCTCGGCAAACTCCTTGTAGAGCGGCACGAGCCACTGGTCGGTATAGCCTGGCCGTCTTGCAGGACACATCCAGATCGAGGAGTAGCGCCTACCGCGCAGCGTCTCCTCGGCGGTGGACCTCCCATGCGCGTCGAGAGCTGCCCATTCCGGATGCGCTCGGTGGGCGGGTCCATTCTCGCCCTCATAGTAATCAATAAACCAGGCGTGAAGCTCCATTCCACGCTCCCGACAGGCAAGGAGCAGCGCTTGCGGGAGGTCGAAAGCTTCGTAACCCGGGGCAATCGCCTCGGGAAACCGATCGCTGGGCCAATAGACGAGTCCATCGCCGCCCTTGAGGTGAACCAGCAGGAGATTGAATCCAGCATTGTGCCTTCGGGCGACATAGGCGTCGACCTCCGCCTGGGACTTCCCTGCTTCGAGCGATCCGCACCAGATCCCGCGCTTTGAAAATCGGGGCATTCGAAGATGCTACCGAGAGACTGTGCAAGAATACAAACGGGCGTCGCCGGACGCGAAGGGAGGACCGCATGCACACCGTCATCCGCATCTACCGGGAAACAACTGGACTCGCTAGGATATTGGCCGAGAGAGCGCCGGAGGTTCGCGCCGTGCTCGACCGCGTCCCCGGCTTCATCAGCTACACGCTCATCCAAACCAGCGATGGCGCGGCTTCCGTGACCACCTGCCGCGACCGCCTTGGGACCGAAGAGTCCAATCGCCTCGCCTCGGAATGGCTGGGGAAAAATCTGCCGCAGTTTTCGCTGCTTCCGCCCGATGTGGTTCAGGGGGAGGCCATCTTGAGCCTCAGCGGATCGGCAGCCGGCGTCTAGCAGCATGGCCCGCGCCTCCGCCGAGCTCCTGCGCCGCATAGATGCCCATATCGTGGCCGTCACCGCGCCAACCCGCACGGTGAGGGATGCGGGTCCCTTCCGGATCATGGTCGACCCTGCGACCGAGCTGATCTATCTCAATTACGCGGTGCCTCTTCGGGGCGGCTTCGACGCTGGCTCGATTGCGCTGATGGTGGATGCATTCAACGAGCTGGGCCGGCGCCCGAGGCTAGAATTCCGGCGCGAAGCATGGCCCGGACTGGAGGCCGAGCTGGTCCGCAATGGCTTCGAGCTGGAAGCGGAGCAACCGATGATGATCTGTACGCCCGAAGCCTTCGTCCCTGCCTCGGGCTCGGAGGTCGAGGTCGAAATCCTCGGGCCATCGGGCGACATCGAGGCATTCTGCTCGGTCGCCGACTCCGCTTTCGGCATGAACGAGCCGGTCTCTCGCGAGCGCATCGAGCGGGTGCGCAAGAACATCGAGTCGCGGCTCTGGATATGTGCTCTTGGACGGGTTGGGGGCGATGCTGCAGGCTGCGCGACCGTCACACCCCATGACGGGGTGTGCGAGCTTGCGGGGGTGGGGACAGCCGCCCGGTTCAGGCGCCGCGGTGTCGCCTCGGCCGTCAGCTCGTCCCTGCTTGAGGAACACTTTCAAACGGGCGATCTAGCCTGGCTCTCCGCAGGGGACGATGTTGCGAGGGCGGTCTACGAAAGGCTCGGTTTCCGTGTCGCCGCGACCCATGTGAATTACATTGTTGAGAGCTGAGGAAGCATCCTGGAAAACCCGGAAGGTCCCTTCATCGCTTCGGCCCTGGTCCGCAAAGCCAGAGCCCCACATAAAGCACGATCCCGATAGCCAACGCCCACATCGCAAGCCCCGTGATGCCTAGCACGTTGCCGAGCCATTCGGGAGGCGCGTCTGGCTCCTCGGCTACCCCCTTGGCAGCCCACCACAGGGCGCCATACCCGGCGGCGAAAAGGCCGATCGCGAGGTACAGCCATCGTCTCCGGCTCATGACCGCCCAAACATACCCATAATCACCTTGTCATGTCTTGGCGAGACAGCGAACGCGCAAATGAATGGTTGCAATGCATCCTTGGCTTCGGGGGCGCGGCAATATTCGGCGTGTGGGGAGTTTCCGGCATTCGGACGCAATACATCGCCAATCGACGCGGTGGCGACTTTACCGGCGATGATGCCGTCCTCATGGGCTGGTTCATGGTCGCTGTGGCTATCGGCCTCCTGGTCTTCGCTTTCGTCAAGCTTGCCGCCGCCCTCCGAAGGGATTAGCCATGTCGAGCCCCCCCACAGCCTATGAGGAGGCTTTCCCGCCCAGTTTACGCCGGAGCGACGCGGGTGGCTGGTCGGAGACCTCGCCCTGGCAAAGCGCCGCGGTCAAACAAGCCAATGCCGCCCCGCCCGCTGATCCCGTCCCCCAGGGAGGTTTCTACTTCTCAGCCCATTTGAGGTGCGTGTCACCGACCCCAAGTTGGCTCTTTCTTTGAGAAAAACACATCTAGAAGGAAAAAAGAGAGTCAACGCTTCCGAAGAAACACCTCTTGCTCCGACGATGTCAGGCATTTTTTGGCGATGTCAGGCATTTCTTTGGCGATGTCAGGCACAGGGCCCGGGCATCCAGCCTCGACGGGAGGCCGGCGAAGGTATCGCATCTGTTCGCCGCTCTCAGGCTCGAAATAGGGGCTCTACGATGCCCCGCAGAAGCTCTATGATGCCTTGTAGAGGCTCTACGAAGCCTTGTAGAGGTGCTGCGGAGCCTTGTAGAAGTTCCTACAAGCCCTGTAGAAGCTCTACGAACGTCCGCAGAACCTCTACGGAGCATCAAATCTGCTCGTCGAGACTCCCCGTAGGTTCAAAGGCATGGAGAGAGCGCGGTCAACAGAGGTCCGTGGAGGCATCCGATGAAGTTTCCAGCGGTATAAAAAGAGCAGTGGCCGATCTGATCACCACCGAAGCTGCAGCCAAATACCTTGGCGTGACCCAGCAGCGAGTCCGGCAACTTGTCGTAGCGGAAACAATCTCGGCGACTAAGTATGGACGGGACTACCTTTTGGATGCCGATAGCGTCCAGACCTACAAGAAGACGCGGAAAAAACCGGGTCGCCCCAAGAAATAGTATCGCTAGCGCAACTATTTCGGATACACTACACTCATGTCTACGCTAATGTCCCATGCCATACTATTGGAAGTGCCCGCGATTTCAACGAAGACACACTCGCGGAAGACGAATCGGAAGGCGCCGGATGGGATCGCTACCAACGAGCTTGTCCACAGCGCACGCGTCGGCACAAATGACGAGCTCTTTCCCCTCGTGCTCGGGCTGTATGTAGCAGAAGGCAGCACCGTCGCTGACGTCACCTTCGGGCGTGGCGTTTTCTGGAAGGGCGTCGAGCCAGGGCGATACCACTTACTTCCGTCGGACATTTCGACGGGAGTCGACTGCCGGTCACTTCCCTACGAATCCGGGTCTATTGATTGCGTGGTGTTGGATCCGCCCTACATGCACACTCCTGGCGGCTCGGCCCATGTTGGACATCAGAACTACGAGAACTATTACAAGAACAACGGCTCCACGAACGGGCACGACCTCAAGTATCACGAGGCGATACTGGATCTCTATTACAAAGCTGGTCTGGAGGCTTGGAGGGTCCTGGGGGCGAACGGAATCTTCATCGTAAAGTGCCAAGACGAAGTGTGCGCCAATCTGCAGAGGCTGACTCACGTCGAGTTAATTCAAGAGTTTCAAAAGCAGGGCTTTGCCACGGAGGACCTGTTCGTGTTGGTACGACGAAACAAGCCGGGAGTTAGCCGCGTAATTCGACAGATTCACGCTCGAAAGAACCATTCATATTTCCTCGTCTTTCGGAAGCCTAAGGGCAAGACGCGATGGACTGGCCCTGCTCTTGCTCGTTCGAGCTAGTTCAGGGTATTCGTCGAAGAATTCAGCGAACTCCTTGACTGCCATAGGCGGCTCTCCATCAGCTAGCGCGGCGTATTTCGCTGGCACGTCGAAGTAGTAGAACCTTGCCATTTGGGCGATGTGGGCGTGGTAAAGCTGCCACTGCCTTGGCAGGCATATCTCCACCACTTCTCTCCGCTTATGATCGAGCTTGGTTTCCGCAAAGGCAACCAGGAGCCCAGTAAAGCGCCCCATCCCATGCACTCCGTCTAGGACGCGTTGATGGGCGAATACTTGGATCGCCCGCTCGCGGGTGGATGTCTTCACCGGCACGTGGAACTTGGGCTTCCTCGGACCAAGATCGAATATGAAGTCAGTTGGGAGGGTTCCGCGCTCCTCTTCCAAGTGCAATACCTCGATTTGGGTCCTTCCATTAACATGGAATGCTCGACCCAGCAGATGACCGCAAAGGATTTCGAACGAGGTCGCTGGCGTCTTCTGATCACGCTCCTTTAGCAGGTCGATCGTCGCAAAAATCGAGGCCGCAACGGTGTATAGCAGCTTGGACCGGACGTCCGCAGACAAGCGCTCGAGCGTTCCATCCTCCAGCTTGGCCATATTCTCCGAGGCATCCGGATCGAAGAGATAGGCGTTAACCGAGCGCGACAACTTTTTTCCAGCCCGCGTCTTGCTGAAGGCAAAATACTGCTTGCCAGGCACAAGAGACTTGAGTTCGATGCGATGGCAATCGTTTGCTAGAAAGGAGATGACTCGACGCCCCATCGTGCTTAGCTTCTGTGCGACAACCGGGCTCTTCATGTCGTTGGAGGCTAGTTTCTTGAGCTCATCGTATTCCTTCTTCAGCTCTGCTGCCGTCACGAGCGGGAGAATACCTACAAACGGGCCACCAGTCCGAGCTTTCCAAACACACTCCGAGCTGAGTTACCGATTCATCGCCAAAACGCTCGCGCCGAAGATGTTGGCGTTCTCGTTGATCGTCCCAAGAGCAGCTAAGGTGGGCTCCTTGTCGAGCGCGATCTGGGCGATGGCGGCCTTTGCCCCGCCCAGCACGATGTTCTCCATCTCCTGCACGTTCACGCCCTCGTCCTTAAGCACGTTCAGCACATGCGCGAGGACCCCGACCTTGTCCGCGTGGCGCACCACGAGCAGGTGGGAGGCGAGGTCGGTCTTGCTCACGTTCACCACGTTTGGCACCATGCCCGTGTTCATGTATTCCCACACGATGCGGACGGTCTCGGCGGCGACGGCCTCCTGGGCCTGCTCGGTGGATGCGCCGATGTGGTGGGTGCAATAGACCCTTGGGTTGTCCTTGAGGGAGCCGTCATAGGATCCTTCGGGGCCGGTGGGCTCGCCTACGAAGACATCGAGCCCGGCAAAGAGCTTCTTCTCAGTGAGAGCTTTTTCTAGGGCGGCCTGGTCCACGACTTCGGCGCGGCTGGTGTTGATGAAGGTTGCCCCGGGGCGCATGGAGTTGAAGAAGCTTTCGCCAAGCATGCCCTTGGTTTTTGGCGTGAGCGCGACGTGGACGGATACGATGTCGCTTTCCGTTGCGAGGTCTTCGGGGGTCTTGGCCTGCTCGATGCCCAGGTCCTCGGCGATATCGGGGGTCATCCAGCGGCTATAGGCGACGACGCTCATGCCGAATGCCTCGGCCCTTTCGACCATCTCCTGCCCGATCTTGCCCATGCCGACGAGGCCGAGCGTCCTTCCATAGAGCCCTTTGGCTTTGCTGAAGCTTTTCTTGTCCCAGCGGCCTTCGCGCAGGGCGATGACATTGTCGGGGATATGGCGATCTATGGCGAGGATGAGGCCGAAGGCAAGCTCGGCGACGGCCTGGCTGTTCTTGCCGGGGCAATTCGAGACATAGATGCCGAGGCGGCTGGCAGCGTCCACGTCTATCGTGTTGTATCCGGCCCCCGCGCGGATGATCAGGGAGAGTCTTGAGCCTTCCATCATGGGCTCGGTGACCTTGGTGGAGCGGACCACGAGAATCTCAGCGCCGGTCTTGTGGATGGCTTCTACGAGGGCGTCTTCCTTCAGATCGGGTTGGTAGTCCACCTCTGATCCGATGTCTTTGAGGCCCTCCAGGGCGCTTTGCTCGAGCTTGTCGGCGACAAGAACTTTCATGGCATGATATTACTTGGAGCGCGCCGGGTGTAGAGTGCGGTAACTTGTTACCGCTTTTCGCGAGCGTGGCAAAGCGGCAGCGAGCTACCGCACTCTAAAACATCGGAGACAAAGCTGCAGCAACTGCCGCACTCTAAAAAGGCCGGGGTGGCGGAATGGTAGACGCGGTGGTCTCAAACACCACTGGCCGCAAGGCTGTGAGGGTTCGAGTCCCTCCCCCGGCACCAGAGAGGGAGGTATTGGGTATTCGGTATTGGGTGTTTGGAGGCCCTAACACCGAACACCTAACACCACCCCCAACCTCTCAACATCCGTGAACGCCAGGCAGGTGACCGTGTCTGCGCCGCCGTAATAGATCGCTATCCGCCCGGTCTCTGGGTCCGACAGAGCCGCGCAAGGGAAGACGACGTTTGGCACATCCCCAATCTGCTCATACGGCATCTGGGGCGAGAGCAGATAGGGCTTTCCGCGGCGGATGACCTTCCAGGGCTCTTCGAGATCGAGCAAACACCCGCCGAAGTGGTATACGAAGCCATTGCACGAGGTCAGCACGCCGTGATAGAAGAGCAGCCAGCCTTCGTCGGTCTCGATGGGCACAGGGCCAGCGCCAATCTTGGTTGACTCCCACGGCTGCTCGCCGCGCATAACCCAGCGGTGCCTTCCCCAGTGAACCAGGTCGGTGCTATGGCTGAGGAAGATTTCGCCAAAGGGAGTGTGGCCGTTGTCGCTTGGCCTGCTGAGCATCATATAGCGGCCGCCGATCTTGCGTGGAAACAAGACGCCATTCCGGTTGAAAGGCAGCAGCGCATTTTCGAGCACATGGAAGGTTTTGAAGTCGTCCGTCCAGCCGATGCCGATCGAGGGGCCATGGAATCCATTGCACCACGTGATCATGAAGTGGCCGTCGAGAAAGCACACGCGGGGATCGTAGCCGTATTCAGGCGGCTCGACCCCATCATGGAGAATCCACTCGATCGGATCGGGCTCGATATTCCAGCTCAAGCCGTCGTCCGAAAATCCGGCATGAAGGCGCATTTCTCGCGCTCGATTGTCGCAGCGGAACACTCCCGCAAAGCGCTCCTCGAAAGGGACGACGGCGCTGTTGAATACGCTGTTGCTTGTGGGCGTTGCATCTCTTGGAATGATTGGATTTCCCGAGTAGCGCCACACCGGATCATCGCAGCCGTCAGGCCGCTCCTCCCACGGAATGTTCTGCGCCGGACCGACAAGACGCACGGCTAGAGCTGTGCCTCCGGCACCGGCGCTTCCCCAAATCCCTTGATTGCGGTCAGGAGCGTCTCGATCGCATCCTCGATGAGGGCATCGAGCGTATCGAGCCGGGCTTGTAACTTGTCGTCCGTGTTCACATCCCCGATTGCAAGGATCTCGCCACGGATTTCGTTGAGCTCGTGAATCGAATCCTTCGCCATCGTGATCGCGTCGGCACGACGCTTCCGCTGGCCGGCGAGATCCTTCGTGAACTCTTCCATCGGAGGCGGCTCGTCGCCAAATTTTCCAAGCTCCTGTCCCAGTCCGTCGAGCGTATCGAGGATGGCGTCGCGGCCCTCGCCCAGGCTCTTTGGCAGCTTCGAAGCCTGCTGATAGGTCTCCGAAATCGTGTCCCGGACCAGCGAGAGTTGGAACGAACCTGCCTTCATTTGGTCATGCAGGTCGCGGTCGGCCCTGGCGAGGGCGCCGGTTCGTGGCGGAAGCTCGGCAGGCACTTCGGGTTCTCCGCAGCCAAAGAGAAAGGCGAAGATTGGAGCAGCAACGATCAGACGCCTCACACCTTGAGGCTACCAGCATCGCGATGGTTTCGCTTAACACGCCGCACGGCGGGCGCGACGGGTGCGGACACGACGGGTGCGGACACGACGGGTGCGGGCGCGACGGGTGCGGACACGACGGAGCGTGGACACGACGGGTGCGGACACGACGGG
>JBASWW010000055.1:0-1554 GCA_049276675.1 Fimbriimonadaceae bacterium | reverse complement strand
GTAGTAGCCGGGCGCGATCTGCCAGTCGAGCACCACCTGTTCGCCCCCGTCGGCGCTGGCGGTGAATACAAAGGCTTCGTCTACCGGCAGGAACTGGTCCTGGTTGGAGGCGGGGCCAAGCAGGCCCTGCGCCGAGGCGGCAGCAGACAGCGCGAGAAGCAGTGTGCAGAAGACGGTTCTGAGTTCTTTCATGGGCCGAGAGGTTAGCGGCCTGGCGCACGCTTGTCGCGACCGCTTGCCCGATTTCTTCAGCCCGGGCCGGGAACTCAGGACTCCGGCTAGAAAAAAATGTAGATGTTTCAAATACTTAACAGAATGTCTCGGCCAGCGTCAGACAGTGCTTGAAATTAGGTTCGCGATGCCTATGATTAGCAGTCTCTCGCTGAGAGTGCTAACAACCCGATTTGAGGAGTGAAGACCCATGAAGATCCGTCCGCTTCATGATCGTGTGATCGTCAAGCGCGAAGATGAAGAGCGCAAATCCCCCGGCGGGATCGTCATCCCCGACACCGCTGCCGAGAAGCCGATCCGCGGCAAGATCGTCGCAGTGGGCAAGGGCAAGATTCTCGAGAACGGGAACGTGCGTCCGCTCGACCTCAAGGTCGGCGACAAGATCCTGTTCGGCAAATACGGCGGAACCGAAGTCAAGGTCGACGGCGAAGAGCTCCTCGTGATGCGCGAGGAAGACGTCATGGCCGTCATCGAAAAGTAATCAGAGGAATACGCAATCATGGCAGCCAAGGAAGTCAGATTTTCAGACGACGCGCGCACCCGTTTGGTCCGCGGCGTCAACCTGCTCGCGAACGCCGTCAAGGCGACGCTGGGCCCCAAGGGGCGCAATGCCGTGCTCGAGAAGAGCTTCGGCGCCCCGACCATCACCAAGGACGGCGTTTCCGTCGCCAAGGAAATCGAACTGAAAGACAAGTTCGAGAACATGGGCGCGCAGATGGTCAAGGAAGTCGCCTCATCGACTTCCGACGAGGCCGGTGACGGCACGACCACCGCGACCCTGCTCGCACAGGCGATCATCCGCGAGGGCATGAAGGCCGTTGCCTCGGGCATCAACCCGATGGACGTCAAGCGCGGCGTCGACCTGGCCGTGACAGCCGCGGTCGAGGAGCTGAAGAAGCTCTCCAAGCCCTGCAAGGACTCGAAGGCGATCGCCCAGGTCGGCACCATCTCGGCGAACAGCGACGAGGCCATCGGCAAGAAGATTGCCGAGGCGATGGAGAAGGTCGGCAAGGAAGGCGTGATCACGGTCGAGGAAGGCTCGGGCCTCGAAAACGAACTCGAAGTCGTCGAGGGCATGCAGTTCGATCGCGGCTACCTGTCACCGTATTTCATCAACAGCGCGCAGAACCAGACCAGCGAGCTCGAGAGCCCGTATGTCCTGTTGTACGACAAGAAAGTCTCAAACATCCGCGAGATGCTGCCGCTGCTCGAGAGTATCGCCAAGGCCGGCAAGCCGCTGCTCGTGATCGCCGAGGACGTCGAGGGCGAGGCGCTCGCGACGCTGGTGGTCAACACGATCCGCGGCATCGTCAAGGTCTGCGC
>JBASWW010000054.1:0-197681 GCA_049276675.1 Fimbriimonadaceae bacterium | reverse complement strand
CCCCCCAACCCCCTCCCCACGACACAAGCCATTCGTGGAGAGGGGGAGTCGGTGCTCTGCGTCGCCTCTTACCACCCGAGCCAGCAGAACACGTTCACGGGAAGGCTAACAGAGGATATGCTCGACGACGCGATCCGGATATGGCTCACAGCAAGCTAGATGGGGTCCACAATTGGCAAATGGAGATCCGCAATCACCAAATGTCTATTTACATTGAACAAATGTAAATCGGCTCTTCCGAAATGTAAACCTCATCTTCGCAATTGTAAGCGCGCAATTGCCGATTCATTAGTTACATTTGCGAAATGTAACTAATGATTTCCGAAATGCATGCTTCATCCGAGCGATGGCAAACATCTTTGGAGCCTATGCGCCGGTGACGAGCTCCGGCTATAGTTTACGACGTGGGCGAGAGATCAAAGGAAAGTCTGGCCGGCACCCCAATCGACCGATTGGCCTGGCTTCAAGGCCGTTGGATCGGTGAGCAGAACGGCGAGCGGATCGAGGAGCATTGGAGCGCGCCGGAGTGCGGAATGATGATGGGGATGTTCCGCTGGACCCGCGAGGGGAAGGTCTGGCTGACCGAGCACTTCACGATCGAATCTGAACCCCCTATCCTCGATGAACGGCGGGGAGAGGGGGCAGGGGGTGAGGGGTCCGGCCTCGTTCTCCGCATCAAGCATTTCCATCCGGGCCTGACCGCGTGGGAAGAGAAGGAAGACAGCGTCACATTCGATCTTATCGAGATTCGGCCCAGCTTCGGCGCCTGGCTCCGACGGGGCGGCAAAGGCACGATGTGGCTTCTATACAAGCGAAAGGGCGATGTCCTCGAGGCTTGGTTCGAGAAAGAAAACGAACCCGGCCCGTTCGAAGGCCGCTTCCGATATGTCCTCCGCCCTTAGTCGCCGACCACGTAGTTGATCAAATACACCAGGAGGCCCGCGATGGCGAGTTGGGCGGCGTTGAATGCCGCGCTCCCCCACCAACCCATGGTCACCGAGATCATCAGACCATAGGCTGCAGCGAACAGCGTGATGTAGGCGAGGATCTTGCAGATGAAGGCGAGCGTGCTGTTCTTAAGCAGAAGCCCGATCCCGCAGATCAGACTGAGTCCGGACAGCACAACCATCGGGCCCTGCAGGAATCCGGTCAGTTTAAAGCTCCGGAAAAGATCGTATCCGGCCGAGAGCGTCCAGAGAACGGCGATGATTGTGTACACGATTTCCTGCCATTCGTAGACAGGGCCAGTGTCGCGGCCCGCGAAGGTGCCCATCGCGCGGATTTGGAAATTGCAGTGCGGACACAGCGCGGCAAAATCCATGATCATCTGGCGGCAATTCGGGCAAGGCACCTGCTTCATCGGTTGCGCGGCGGCCGGCCGAGGAATGCCTGCGGCGGGCTGCGAATACGATGCCTGCCGTACAGCAGCCTGATATTCCGGATCGGCGGTGAGCTTTGCGACGATGCCCTGGAGCGCGGGGCCTGACTTCGTCATGTCGTCGAGCGATTGGAATATCTTGACGAGGACTCTTCGACCGGCAACCAGCCATCAGACGGAGAAGTTGAGAGGGCCGGGGAATTGGGTGCAGTTCTCCCACCGGTGATAAGCGAGCCGAAGATTTCGGAATGGCTAGATATTGCGCAGTTCGTCGCTTTTCTTGGGGATCAGCGTCGCGGGCGGGCCGAGGTAGACGCCCTTTTCCTCGGTGTCCTTCGTGATCAGCGCGCCCGCACCAATCACGCATTCCGTCGCGATCGTGATATTGTCGCGCAAGGTCGCATTCACGCCCAGGAAACAATACGGCTCCACGACCACGCTGCCCGAAACCACGATGTGCGAGGCTAGAAAGCAATGGTCCTTGATTGTTGTGTGGTGCCCGATATGGTTTCCGCTCCACATAATCACGTCGTTGCCGATCTTGACGAACGGCTGGATCACGTTGTTCTCGAAGATGAAGCAATTATCGCCGATCTGGAGATTGGGCCAGACCGTCGCTTTCGAAGACACGTAGCTGATCAGCTCGTAGCCCTTTTCCTTGGCCTCGGCATACTTCGCCGCGCGCAGCTTGTTGACCTTCTTGTAGCTGATCGGAAGAAACATCTTGTAGGAACTTGGTGCAAAGGCCTTCTCGATCTCGTCGAAAGGGATCACGGGCAGGCCAAAGTGGCACTCGTCCTCGATGTAGTCGCGGTCCAGAGTGAACGCAACAACCTCATGCTCCGAGTCATGCGTGAGATAGAAATGGGCGACCTCCGCCATCTGACCGACGCCAAAAACAACGACATTAGCCATTGATAGGATTATCGGCACTTCTCTAGACAGAGCGATAGGTGGGAAAGAAGTTCCCTCGTTTTCCTTTCGATAGCTGGTGATAAAGTTCAGGATTGATGATTCTTCCGCAGAGATAGGCTGGCCGAATCTCGTTCGCCCATCCACGCTTGAATCGAGCGAGTCCATCATTCTCGCTGACGGCCAGTCCCGCGCCTCCGCCAAGGTCCACGCGCTCGACCCCCTTGGTCTGCATCCATTCCAATGCCCGCCAAAAGAGCGCAAACGAAGATCCCAGACCATAGCCCGTCTCGCTATGCGCGCCAAGATGGTAGTAGGAGTTCGGCCCGGACAGATAGAACACGAGCATTCCAATGGTCTCGCCGTCATTCAAGGCTCGGAAGCCCAGCGCACCCGGAACTCGCAATTGAGCAACAAGGCTCTTTTCGGAAAAGTTCGCCACACCAGAGATGCTGTGCCGATCGACTAGGTTCGAATAGAGCGAAAGCCAATCCGCCGTCCAGTTCCACGGCTCCTCGCTTGCCTCGACCTCGATCGAAAGTAGCGAGCGCCGGGCTTTGCGCTGATGCTGAGAGCTTACGTAGCTTTCAAACGGCTGGGAAAGGTTGGCAATCATGTGGTCCTTGAAAGGTCGCATGAGATCCGGAAAACATTGCTGAAGAAGCGCTGGCGAGACGTCTGCCAAAGGATCGGCCACTCCGACGATGCTTGCAAAGTCATTTGGCAGTGCTCTAAGATCGGACTCCAGGCCCGCCCAATCCCCGCAAGCCAGCAGCGGGTAACAGCCGGACAAGTCGTGAGCGCGGGAGTTCGGGACCGGCCTATCGAGAAGCCAGCCATCAGCCCGAGTCAAAAAAAGCGGACTGCCAACTGCCGCCAAGGACCGCGCATAAGCCTCGCAGCGATATCCGTGTGCCGAGCCCAGGACGGTTGGAACGAATGGTGCGCCCGTCAAAGCTTCCGGAAGCGCGCTGGTGGCGTGTAAGCCGCGAGCGATCGCGGGCAGCCGATCGATCCTAGTCATACTCTTTGGACAGGCTGCAACATCTATGCCACGTAGGTTGGCGCCCCCGATGGTCGGCGAATCTGCTCTTTTTGACCTGGGAAGCCTTGGCAATTGGAATGTCACGGGTTCCAGCCCAAATGCCCCCTGCACCGACAAGCAGCGAGTAAAATCCAGACATGCCCAAACTCGTATGGCTCAACGGCGAGATCATGCCCTTTGAATCCGCCGTCGTCAGCGCCGCCGACCACGCTCATCTCTACGGAGACGGACTTTTCGAAGGCATCCGCATTTATGGCGGCAAGGTTTTTAAGCTCGACGAGCATCTCAAGCGGCTCTACCACGGCATCTCTTACCTTGGCTTCGAGATGCACATCGGTTATGACGAGCTTCGCAAAACCATCCTGGAAACCTGCAAAGCGGCCGAAATCCAGGATGGCTATATCCGCCTCAACGTGACCCGCGGCACCGGCCTTGGCCTCGACCCCAAGAACATCAACCGCACGCCCAACGTGATGGTGATGATCTCGACCCTCTCCCTTTATCCTCAAGAAATGTTTGAGATGGGCCTGAACGTCGCTTCAAGCCCGATTCGCGTCATCCCGCCGGACTCGCTCGATCCGCGGGTTAAGTGCATCGGCCGTTATGCTCCGAACATCCTCGCCAAGGCGATGGCGAACCGGGTGGGCGCGCACGAAGCGCTGATGCTTAACCAACAGGGCTATGTGGCTGAGGGCTCCGGGAACAACATTTTCCTGGTCAAGGACCGCGCAATCTCAACTCCGCACCCTGCCTGCGGAATTCTCGAAGGCATCACCCGCAATACGGTCGTCGACCTCGCGCGAGGTGCAGGCTATAAGGTCACGGAGGATTGGCTGACGCCTTACGACGTGTTCTCGGCCGACGAGGCTTTCTTCACCGGAACCGCCACTGAGGTAATCCCGATCGTCTCGCTGGACGGCGCAAAGATCGGCTGCGGCACCCCGGGGAAGATCAGTCAGGAGATCATGGCCCTGTTCAAGGAAGCCACGGGTAGCGGGACGGAGTTCTGAAGGGAGCTTCCTGACCCTCGATATGACCTGCGCTGATTGCGGCTCTCCGGCCGAGGCAATTCTGAGGGAGCACGGGAAGAGGCATGACCTTTGCTGGCGTTGCGTCGACCTCCGGTTGCCCGGAATGCGGGTTTCCCTTCTATTGAAATCCTTCTTGAGGGAACCAAGTCTGACCGAACATTGTCCTCATTGCGGATGGTCAGCGCAGCAGTTTGCCGAAACCGAGTTGCTGGGCTGCCCATTGTGCTATCGGGCGCTGCCGGTAAAGTTGCTGGCAGGCTAGGTTCGCCTCACGCACAAAACCCTTCCATTTCACGTCCACTAAAAAGGTATGTTTAGGCTCATGTCCCGCTTGTTGATTTCGCTCTTTGTTGCTCTCATGCTTTTCCTCGGCGGCTGTGGCGGCGCAGGCGGTGGAAAGGATACAGACGCCACGATGCGGGTCTTCAACTCGATCTGCGACAGCACCAGCATCGAGTTCGTGATCGACGACGATGTGTTCGGTACGCCACTGGCGTATTTGGGCTCGACGCCCAACTTCTCACGCCTCGAGGCAAAGGAGTATGACTTCAGGATTCGAGAGGCGGGCAGCAGCAACGAACTATGGGCGATTGTGGCAACACTCGCTGCCGAGCGAAACTATGTTCTCGTGGCCGTTGGACTTGAAAATTTTGCTGTAGGCGAGGAAGAAAAGAGAGCCCAGATTTTGGGAATCGATGTGGACAGATCTATTCCTAACGGCAACAAGGCCCGGATATTCATAGTCCACAACTACAATCGCGCAGCCGGATTCGATACTCCAAACATTGACTTCCAGACCCCTGGCGACAATCCTCTGTTCAAGATCGAAAACATCGAGCCGCAGAATTTTGAGGTAACAGAAATCGACGCCGACGGTGTGACTCCGGTGACTGTCGAGGCAAGGCGCGCGGGCACCGAAAACGTGCTGGCATCCGCTACTACGACGCCCGGCGCTGGGAAGATCTACCTGGTACTCGTGACCGGCCTCGAGGGTGGCGTCGGCCAGCAGGCTCCGCAGATCGTGTTCCTTGAGATGCAAACCAAGTAGCTGACAGGTCTAGCCTAACTTTTCCACACACGGACGGGGAAAAATAACCCAAATTGACGCCCTTAGCTGGTCGCAATGCGAGTTAAACTGACAGACCGTGCATCCAACGGGATGATGCGTCCGTCCTTCCTCATGCCAAATGACACAGTGCGCGATTCGGTGGCCGAACGGCGGTGGCTCACGGCCCTCTCAAAAGGGGACCCGTCGGCCCTGGGTGGCATCTATGAGATGTACGGGGAACGGATTTTCCGTTACACCTACCGGATGCTTGGCAATCGATCGGACGCCGAAGACGCGACCGCCGAAACGTTTCTGCGGGTGCTGCGCCGCGCTGCCGAGCTTCGAGCCGACGGGGCGTTCCGCACGTGGCTGTTTCGGATCGCGCGCAATCTCTGCATCGACAAGCTCCGACAGCACAAGCTATTGGAGCTGCCACCCGATATGCAGTATTCGGGCTCGGAGGATCGGACCGCGCTGAGGATTACGGTTCAGCAAGCGCTCGCTGATCTGCCGACTGAATACAGGGAGCCGCTCGTCCTTTGCGACCTCGAGGACATGCCGGCTCGCGAGGCGGCGGCAGTGCTGAACATTAGCGTGCCGGCGCTTAAATCGCGCTTATACAGGGGGCGCAGGGCGCTTCGTGATAAGCTGGGAGGAACATTAGAGAGAACATTATGAACAGTGAGTTCTATACAAAACTGGTCGATCTTTATGCGGCCAGAGAGCTCACGGAAGAGCTAGAAGAGGCAATGGATGCCGAAGCGTATCGAGATCCGGCTTTAGGCCGGGAAATGCAAACTTTGAGGGAAACGGTGGACTTGCTCAGATCGGAGCCTGTTCCGGACTTTACAGATGTATCCTATGAGAGGATTCTGCTGAAAATGTATGCGCGGGGTGGAGATATCCAAACTCGCGCCCCGGAGCCGGCCCACCTGCAGTACCACCTTCCCATGGCAGGCTAGGAGAAGATGACATCTTTGAAACTTGATTGTCCACGCAAGGAGTTTTCCGAGGCGGTAAACCTCGCAAGCTCAGCATCGAGCGTCCGCACCTCCTTGCCCATATTGCAAAACCTGAAGATCGTGGCCGGCGACGGAGGAATCCGCGTGCTTGGCTGCGACAGCGAAATGTGGGTGGAGCGGAAAGTCGCCTGCATGGTCGACGACCCGGGGGCCATCTGCGTGCAGGCTCAGCTTCTGACCGCGCTGGTGTCTTCCCTGCCTGAGGGCGATGTGCAGCTCAAGGTATTGGACGATCACCATCTGCTCATGCAGCAGGGCGCCTCCGAATATCGGATGAATACGCTTGAAGCGGAAGACTTTCCCGAGCCACCGGACTACGGTGGTGAAGGCGAGCTCTCCCTTCCCATGGGGGTGCTCCGGGATGCCGTGAACTCGGTGATCTACGCGGTTTCCGCCGACGCACATAGGCCCATCCTGACAGGCGTCCTGTTCAGCTACGACGGCGAGACCCTTACGCTGGTGGCAACCGACACGCACCGCTTGGCGGTACGCAAGCTGCATCAAACGGGCATCGGCGCGACCATCACAGCGGTGTTGCCTGAGAAGGCTCTCAAAGCGATCAAGAACCTGCCCCTGGGGGATGAAGACGTGGTTTCCATTCGATTCGGCAGCGGCCGGATCGGAGTGGATGCGGGCGGCGCTAAGGTGGTTTCCCAGCTCCTTGCAGGCACCTATCCCAACTGGGAGCGGGTGGTGCCTTCCGAGTTCACCCGAACCTGGACGGTGGAACTGGATCAGCTGGATGAAAAGGTTCGCAGGGCCAAGATCATCGCTCGGGACAATGCCTCACGGCTGAAATTCAGCGGAAAAGGTGACCAGATATTGATCAGTGCCCGAAGCGAGGAAAAGGGCGAGGCCAAGGAAGAAGTGCCGATGGTCGCGAGCAACGGAGAGGTTGAGATCGCGTTCAATTGCGATTACGTTCTCGATGCGATCGGTGCGATTAAGGGCCAAGGCGTGAAGATCGAGATGACGGAAAGCTCGCGTCCTGCGGTGTTTCGGCCGGCCGACGATGACGGAACGTACTTCTGCGTGATTATGCCGATGGCGCTCGCTTAAGGCGGCCCTATGACAAAAAAGCGCCGGACCTCGCGACAGCTTGGTCCGGCGTCATTGTCTATGGACTACCAGTCTAAGGGTCAATGTCCAGATTGAACAGATCGGTCGATAGTCGCCACGTGCTCGAGCTTACAGGCCCATTTTCCTTGACCAATACTCTCGCAACGATAGCCCGCGAACCTGACCTGATGTAGTTGTTCGGATTTGGAACGTTAAACGTACGTGTAGCGTCGCTAACACCATTAACGAACGAATCGATTTCGTCGTAGTTCCCAGTTGTGATATTCAGGAGCGCGACCCGCACTCGCAGATTGCCGATGCTGCATTTGCTCTCAAACACGTAGCGCATTGCACCCACAGCCGAAGCCGGTCCCGTAAGATTAAAGCGCATAGTGATGGGCGACTCACTGTTGCTAAAAATGGGGCCGTTCCGGACCACGTAGTAAAGGTTATCGCTGATGTCCATATTGGACACCGCGCCGCTCACCAGGCTGCCACGCTCGATGGTAACCGAGTCGACAGTAAGGTGTTTGCTTACCCTGACCGTCCCTGTGCGCGTGGCCAGAGAGTCCAGGTAGGACTCGAATCGAATCGAATCGCTATAGACACCGAACGTCAACGCATTCGTCGAGGCGTTCGGCGAGAACGTCACAACGTCGGATCCACCTTTGCTGATTTGATTGGCATTACCCGAGAGGGTCAGCCATGTCGGGAGGCTTGCTATCTCATAGTCGACCGTGTAATCGGATGACGTGTTCGAGATGGTGTAGTTTGCGTTTGGCACAAACGGCCCCCCTTCGTATCCAGTCATCGTGAAGCCGCCTGACGTGACCGAAATATCAGGTGCGGGCGCTCCGCAAGCTATAGCGCCGGTATGCATTTGCCAATCGCTATTTGCAAGAGCGTGCTGGCTAAACAGCCACAGCTTCTGCTTGGTCCCTGACCCTCCATAGTCTCTCCAGTCGGGAGTTCCACCGAAGTAGTCTCCCCATCGCCCACCGCTGTAGTTGCCCGCGCCCGCATACAGCGTAGAGGTTCCACCCCATGCCCCTTCCCATGCATTGAATCTAGACCCCACAAATGTTCCACTGCTGGTACAGGCAGAGAACACCCACACCGCGCAGCCGCTGTAATCAGCCGCGACAGATGGGAACGCATAGTCGCCTCCACTTAATGATCGGACTTCCTCGTCAACCAGGGTATTGGCGGTGGGGTTTATGACGTAGCGATGAATACCGGATTTTGTTCCTGCGTTCACCGCGTCGTTATTGCCGGTGTACAGGCGGGTGCCTCCACCAGGGATTGATACGACAACCGAGTTAAAAAGCCGACAATCGATCGTCCACATCCTGCTGCCGTCCGGCTCCTGCATATCGGGGGGCACGTCATACGGCGAAACATCAATGTCAACCTTTGTTAGCGTGTGCGCCCCAAATGGATCGCTCACCTTCCAAAGCGTGATCTTGTCGCCACCGCCTCCGCGAGCATTTACCCAAACGTGGTCAGCCCCAACGCCACTTTGCACGTGGGAAGCTCTGGGCGACGTCGTGGTAGTGCCATCGGGATTCGTCAGATTGAAGTCAGTGCGCATCACAGCACCAGTTCCGTTATAGACCTCGGCCTTGTTCCATGTGCGCAGACAAGCACTGCGGAAGGAACCGCCAAAGGAGAACTGATTGCCTCCGCCGTATATTCCATCCGGCCCATAGCCCAGATTCAGATAATCCGTCCAGTCTGTCCCTCCGAGGCCACCGATATCTGCGTTGAACCCATAAACCCACCATCCGCTTTTGTTGCTGTCGATGGTGGACGACTGAGATACGCAGAGGACCATTTCGGCCGTCTGAGTCGAGCTGTCTTTGTAGAGCCACAGCATGATCCAACGATTGCCCCAAGGATCGTATGCAGCCTGCGGATCGAAGTAGAAGCCATCCTCGTCGCCGGTGATGTTTCGCCAATTCGCGAAACTATCCTCGAAGATCGTATTACCAAGCTTGTCTTGGATTCTGAACCGGTCATTTGCGACCGAAAGAACCCTGTTATTGGCTACGGCCCCGTTAGGGTCGGGCGGCTCCCAGATAGTTTGATTGATGGACAAGAAAGCTTGGGCGATCGTTGCAGCCTGGGGCGATTCGAGCTCATCAATCACCGGAGGCAGCTTGCCAATTCCGTTCGACTTCTTGCCGTCAAAAGTCAAGCCCAGATTTTCGACCTCCGAGTGCAAGGTGCCTCGACTGGGCGGCCCAATATATCCGGGCGGCGTGAAACGGACAATCGGCTTTACGGCGGCCATCTTGTCGGCGGTCCCGCGCGACCACTTCTTCTTATAAAGCGGACGCGGCTCATCAGGAAGGGGTGGGTTCTTTACTTGAGCCCCACCAACAGCGACTCCGGCCAGAACGGCCAGAACGACCAGTGATCTATGCATTGTCAACCCTCCTTAAAGGTGTGGGAGTCTCCAACCTCCCCTAGACCTATCATACAGCATGTTTGCCTGATTATCTAGGAGTTTTTAATTGCCACCTAACAGACTGACAATAAGCGAGTTGGTGGGCGTCGAAAGAGTCGTCTGAAGGAAACGACATGCTGTTAGCCTCAAAACTTTCTCAGTGCTTGCGGTGGGCCACATGGCCGATGGCGTGGACCTTGACTGAGGTGCATGGTGAGGCAGATGGACATGGATTCATGCCTTACCGCTCTTCGTGGTTACAGTGCGCCTCGTGGCAACACTTGCGGTCGCGCTGTAACCTCCAATTCAGCAGATGAAAGGCTACGACTGCCAGGCCGCCAAGGACGGAGAATATCGTCCCAATGCCGGATCGGCTTTCGTCTCCGTGATCAAATCCAAAATGTCCGACGAGAATAGATGCGATGCCGAGAGTAAAGATGACGGCTGGTTCGAACGACCGATGAATCCTTTTGCCGTGCCACACGGCGATTCCGCCAACGACGACCGCTGTACCGACGAACAATGCGTCCATCAGAGGACTGTCGAGAAAGCTAAGGCCCGTCGCAGATAGGAGGCCCAGAGCAAGAGCGGTGACCACGCAATGCACCGCGCACAGCGCGCTTGCGAAGACGCCAAGCTTGTCAACATGAAGACCTCTAATGCGTTGCATGCTACTTATTTTGGCTACCCCGCGCCGGGTCAAAAATGCGCGCTCGAGAGGACTCGAACCTCCGACCTACAGGTCCGCAACCTGTTGCTCTATCCACTGAGCTACGAGCGCTTGCGAGGCTAGATTCTACCTTTTGTCGCCGACTTGGGCTCAAAATTGGCGTGAGCGCAGTCTAACTTTTCAGACTACGATTTGGGAGACAAGTTCATGGAAAAGTTGAAGTTGACATCGGCGGTGTTGGGGATCGCATTGGCGAGTTATGGAGTCGGCCAGCAGGTTGTTTCGCGCAGCAGTGGAGGCTACGGCGTCGTTTCGGCCTACAACAAGCTCTATGCGCAGGGCACGGTGGTCGAGTTTAGCGGCAAGGTGACCGGAGTACAGCGAGCAGCCCCAATGAGAGGTATGGATGCGGGGTTCACGATGCTCGTCAAGTCCCCAAATGGCGGGACCTCCATGGTCGACCTTGGGCCAGCCTGGTACATCGATCAGCAGAAGCCCGGCTTCAAGATTGGGGACCGCGTGAAGGTCAGCGGATCGAAAGTCAAAGTCCAAGGAACCTATACAATCCTGGCTCAGAAGGTGACAAAAAATAACCGGGTGCTTTATCTCAGGGGCGAGGATGGCTGGCCGATGTGGGTGGCCTATCGAGGGCATGTGGAGGTTCGAGCCGCAAATACCGTTCGCGGAAACACTCTGATCGAAGGCACGATTAGGGACATTACAACGATTCCCAATGGGCAGTCGGGTGGTCCGAGTACGGCCCTGGTCATCGAAGGCAATGGGCAGATCTACACCTTGGATATGGGTCCCGTCTGGTATTTCGATCGGCAGGACATGTTTCTGGAAATCGGGAATGTGATCGTTGCAACGGGTACTCCATTTAACAACGGGTTCTATGGAGTGATCGATCTCCGACGTGGCACGGACTTCTTTAGGATGCGGGATCAGTTCGGGCGTCCGCTTTGGCAGCAATTCGGCGGCGGATAGAGGTAGGTAGAGGCAGACTTACTTCGCAGTTTTGATGACCACTGTCCGGGTCTTGGGCCTCCAGCCCACGCTTGCGCCGTCCAGGGTCTCGGCGAGGAAACGAAGCGGAACCATAGCGCGGCCCTCGCGGATAGACAGCGCTGTGTCGAAGAGCTTCTCCTCGCCGTTCACTATTGCATGCCGTGAGCCCGCCCACAGTTCGATCTTGACATTTGCCTTCGTGGCCGTGATCTTGAGCTGATCGGCATCGAACTCGACCTTTGCTCCAAGCTTCTCAAAAACCCCGCGCAACGGAACAAGGACGCGCCGGTGCGCGATGACCGGCCTGCCTTTTGATCCGAAGTCGATTGCCTCACCGTCGAGCAGGACGGAAATGTCACCCTGCCCGCTGGCCACGCTTAGAAAGAAAACAGCTGCTGCATATCCCATTGTTGCCTCCTATGCCATTGGACGCTCCCCTTGGCTCTTCCGGCTGAATGTAGACTCAAATCATGCATGATCCGCGAAGCCAGTTTGGTCCGGCTGCTGAAAGCTACCTTACCAGCGCAATGCATTCAAGCCAAAGGGCGCTGGATCGCCTTGTCGAGCTTGCGCAGCCGTCCGGCGAGCTCGCACTCGACGTCGCGACCGGCGCAGGGCATGTCGCCTTTGCGCTCGCGCCTTTCTTCAAGTGTGTGGTCGTAAGCGACATCACGCCTGAGATGTTGGGCGTTGCTCGACGAACCGCCGAGTCGCGCGGGCTGAGGAATTTAACCTACACGTTTGCCGCCGCGCAGGCGCTTCCTTTCCGGAGTTCGACTTTGAGCCTCGTGGCCTGCAGGCTTGGCGCGCATCATTTTTCGGATGCCCTTGCTTTCCTGTCGGAGGCCTCAAGAGTATTGAAACCCGGCGGGAAACTGCTCTTGACGGACAATGTCGGCATCGAAGAAGATGATGCTGCCGATGCCGAGCTTCAGCGGATCGAGACCCTGCGCGATCCCTCGCATGGGCGCTATCTTCGTGAGTCGGAGTGGCTCGCGATGCTGGCGCACCAGGGCTTTGAGGTCAAGGCGCAAGAGACCACGCGGAAGCCGATCAATGCGCTCGACTGGCTGACTCGGATGCGTGTTCCGGAGGCCGAGCACGCCACGATCCTCGCCCTGATCGCAAAAAGCAAGGGGAGCCTCGCGGACTATCTTCGGCCAAGGGGCCAGGGGGATGAGCTGTCCTTCGACCTGCTGGAGATGACGGTAGTGGGCGTTAGGCCTTAGACGCCGGGAATTCTCAATGAGGGGGCCGGGGCACAAGGCATCCCCGGCTCTACTTTAGCTATCGCTTCATGTTGAGAAGCTCCTGGAGCATCTCGTCGACCGTGGTCACAACCCGCGTGTTGGCCTGGAAGCCACGCTGAGTGACAATCAGGTCCGTGAACTCGGCGCCGATGTCCACGTTGGACTGCTCGAGGAAGCCCGAGTTGATGCCGCCGCGGCCACCGGTCTTGGGAGCGCCGATGACGGACACGCCCGAGTTGTCGGTATTGCGCCAGAGGTTATTGCCCATCCGTTCGAGGCCGCCCGGATTCGGGAAGATCGCCATTGCAATCTGGCCCAGCGTCCGAGTCAAGCCATTCGTGAAGAGGCCCGTGATCATGCCGTCCACGCCGATCGAGAAGCCATTGAGCGAGCCCGGCGGGAAGCCGTTCTGATCGCTGGCCTGCACCTGTGAGTCGGTCTTCAGCTGGCCGATCTTATCGAAGCCGAGCTGGATCGGGAAGGCGGGCGAGCCGGTCGAGGCTGGCACCGTTATGTCGCCAAAAACAGAGCCATTCACGATCGCGCCGTTCGCATCGAAGTACAGCGCCTGGTTTGCCCCGCTCGCCCAATCGCCGATCGGAGTGGTGCCCTCAAAAGCCTCCCATTGCCAGCTCGATACCGCGCCGGGGGGCGGCGGGCCGACGGGCGGATCCTGCCGATTGTAGAATCGGATCGTCAGATCGTGGGGGCCGCCGAGAGTATCGTAGACCCGCGCAGTGGTCGTCCATTCGTCGGTTGGCGCCGCGTTGCCATCGAGGTTCCCCGCCATGTTCACCCGGCTCGTGACCTGCACCGCGTTGAGCGAGCCGAGGGGGATCGTCAGCGAGGATGTCGGGGAGACGGGCGAGGAGGTGTTGATCGCGCCGAAGGCATCGGCGGTCCATCCAAGGAGGCGCTCGCCGGTGCTTCTTTGAACCAGCTGGCCGGCGGCGTCGAGGTCGAATGCCCCGTCGCGGGTAAAGGCGACCCGGCTGGTGTTGCTCACCATGAAGTAGCCATTGCCCTGAATCGCCATGTCGGTCGGGCGGTTGGTGGCATTGAGCGATCCCTGCTCGTTATTGGTATCCGTGCCGCCCACCAACACGCCCAAGCCGTATTGGACGGGGTTCGTTCCGCCGGAATTGGCGCCGGGCCGGGTGGCTCCCCGGATGGTCTGGGCAAGCATGTCCTGGAAGGTGACGCGGCTGCCCTTGAAGGCGGTCGTGTTCACGTTCGCGAGGTTGTTGCCGATGACGTTCATGCGCGTCTGCTGCGCCTTGATGCTGGCCACGCCAGCAAGTAATGCCTGAATCATTGTTCGTTTCCTCCGTGCGTTCCAAGTGTTAGGTGCTAAGTGTTGAGTGTTGAGGGGGATAGACCGGCCTCAACTCTTAACACTGAAAACTCAACACTCTCTTTGTGCCCCGGCTTGGCCGAGGCGGTCGGAGGAAGGCGGCCTTGCCTTTCATGGCTCGGCCGGTGCGTTCGGGCGGTTGGTACCGCCCGATCCCGCTCTTTGCCTTCCTTAGTTCACTGTCCTTTGCTCAAAACCCCACGGTATGGGGTTCTCCTTCCCGGTATGGGGTTGCCAACCCAACGAGCTTAAGAGGTCCTCCTAACGAAAGCTTAAGAGGTCCTCCTAACGAGCTTACGATGATCTCTTAACGGGCTTAAGATGCCAACTCCACGAGCAGGAGTTGTCACACGATCACCGCAGAGTCGATGTTCGTGAACACGTTGTTCTGCAATTGGGCCTTGTCGAGCGCCGTGATGACCGTGCGGTTCTTCACCGAAACGACCAGCGCGACGTCGTCCACCATGACGAGGGACTCTCTTGCGCCCTTCGCAGCCGCCTTATCTACCCCGCCCATCACGCGGTCCCATTCCGGCTGGCCGAGCTCGAGCTTTCGGCTCTGGAGCCTGGTTCCGGCATGTCCGCTGATCTTGAGCCGGTCCTGCAGGAACGACTGGAAGTCGGGCTCATTGTAGGTGAGCCTCGGCTTGTCGGTGCTGACCTTTGGGGTGTCGTTCGAGACCTTCGGGGTCGCGCTCGTCGGCCTTGGCTCATCCTGGCCCGCGGTGAGTCGGGGTGTCGCGTTGTTCACCCTTGGCTCATCCTGGCCTGGGGCAGTGAGTCGCGGGGTGCCGAAGGTGATTTTCGGCGTGCCGTTAGAGGGCTTCGGGGTCCCTGCAACGGGTGACGATGCTCTCGGGGTCGAGGGCGATGGCAGACCGAACAGGGTCGCCTTGGGTGTGATTGAGTTAGTGTTCATTGGCTAATCCTCCACTTTCTGAATGGCGCTCATCTTGATATCGACCATGCCGCCGTTGGGCTCCTGCAGGCCGATGAAGTACTCGCCGTTGCGCACCGTGAGCGTCTTTACGGTGCCGACGACGATCTCGTTGAATCCGCTGCCGGTGTCGCTCATCGGGCGGACGGCGGTGACCGTTTTGCCCATAAGCGCCGCCGCCTGGGTGACCTCAAAACTCTTTTTGAGGCTGCCAAGGCCCTCGACCGTTCCTAGCTGCGCCATCTGGGCGAAGAAGTCGCGGTCGTTCATGGGCTCGAGCGGGTTTTGGTTCATGAGCTGGACTGTGAGCAGTCTGATGAACTGATTCGTGTCCAGCTCGGACTTTGGCTTCGGATTGGTGATTCCGAAGTAGTCCTTTCCGTCGATTGATGTGACTTCCATGGGGTCCTCCTTTAGATCCATAGGTCCACGCCGGTTGCCTTTCGGCTCATTTGGCGCATCGCTTCGATTGAATTCAACTGTGCGGGGTTGTGTGTTGGGCTCGGTGAGCGGTGCTGGGCAGGCTGCCGCGCCTGGGCCTCGGCTTGCGATTGGGATGCGGCTTGGTGTCCGACGCTCATCTGGCTGAGGTTCAATCCCTTCCCTTCGAGCGCTCGGCTTAGCTGGGCGCCGTTGAGCTCCAGGGCTTGGCGCACCTGGTCATTGCTCGCGGCGATCCGCGTTTCCACATTGCCTTCCGAGGCTTTTATGCTGAGAGTGATCGTGCCCAGTTCGAATGGCTCCAGTTTGACCGTGATGGTCTCGGTCGATCTCATTGCAGCCAGGTGCTCGATCCTCTCTGAGACCTGCCTGACGACCTCGCGGAGCTGGGCTCTTGGGAGGCTGGCCGCCTCTTTTGGCGCATCCGATGCGGTTATTGTTGGTTGCTGCTTGAGAATGCCGGGCTCGGGCGTTTTGGACTCGGATTCGGTGGCAAGTGGCGCAGGGATCAGTGCGTTCGCTTCTTCCGCTTCGGTCGGGGCTGCTTGAGGTGTGCTGCCCTTCGAGGGAGCTTCAGCCCTCGGGCCGGGGGCGATCGCTGCCAGTGCTTGATCGGCAGGGACAGGCAGTGCGGCTTCGGCCCTTTCCAATCTCGTCAGGCCAAGCTGGTTTCGCTCGGTTTCGGATACGGCTGGCGCGGGCCGCATGTCGACCGGCTTGGGCCAAATATTTTCCGGCCCCTGAGCGATGACCCTGCTGATCAGGTCGGCGCGCGTGATCACCGCCGCGCTCGGCTTGGCTGTGGCTTCGACTGCCGAAATCTGAAGAGCCTTCTCAATCTCTGGCGAGATGAGGGGGGCACTATTCAGCTTTTGGCCAAAGCCGTTTGGAGAGTGTGTGCGGGTCTCGGATTGCCCGGCCTGCTTTGCAAGTCGCTCTCGCATTTCGGCTGGCGGTATTGGCGTCGTGGGCAGCGGCTCATCTTGCGTCGCGGCGACTGGCAAAGGAGTCGTAGGTGCCATCGGTGGCTGGCCGACGGGGATCACCTCGGTCGTTTTGCCCGAAATCGGACCGATTGCAAGCTTCGGCTGAGTGCCTGTGGGAGGTGAAAGGACGGGAATTGGGATCGAGCTTGGTTGCAGACTCTCCGTCGCCACGAATCCCAGCATGAAGCCGACCACATTCGGGGCTGCATCTCGCTCGGTGTCACTTGGAAAGAGGTCCAGCTCTTGCGTCCCGGCATTCTGCTCGAGGATCGCGGCTCCCGCTTTCATCTCCTTTTCGGGCGGCGGCGGTAATCCTGGCGGCGCTCCGGATTGGATGAGCTCCATCACGGCTGCAAAGCCCGGCTGCGCATCCGCGGACACCGGCGGCATTTCACCGGCGGCGAGCATCTGTCCCAGATTGATGGCGGTCGTTTCCATTCCTTTTCCGAAGGCTCATGGATATGATCGGAATCGAAGACCTGGTTTTTTAGCTAGGTTCTGCGCACCCGCGGCCGATCTGTCGCTTTCTGTCATAATCGGGGAGCAATGCCGCAAGGGCCTATCGCCTTCCCTTTTGAGGCCGCGACCATCGAGTCCAGCGGCACCACGCCAGCCGACCTAGGCATGCTCATCCGAGCCAAGGTATCGGCGGATGAGCGCGGAAATGGCCCGAGCAGGCCGACCACTTTAGTTCGATTTGACACACCATGCCACGAAAGAAAACCACGGAAGAGCCGACTGTTTCCAACGAATCAACCGAAACCGAGAAGAAGCCTAGACGCAAGGCAGTCATAACCGGCAAGGCGGCGGAAGCCACTGCGCCAAAAGAGCGCAAGGCCCTATTCGGCCGTGTCAAGGAGGCGCCCAAGACCGCTGCAGTCATTGTAACTAGCAGCGGGCCCGAAGCCCCGGAGCCTGCGCCGCCGGAAAAGCCTGCCCGGAAGCCCGCCGTTCGCCGCTCCAAAAAGACGGAGCCAGTCGTTCAAGATGACCTCGGCTTCGAAGGCGGCGATGATCTCCCAATGCCGATCTGGCGGGCACGACAAGAGCGCTCCCCCGAGTCTTCGACCCAGGATGCAAGCGAATCTGGACAGCCAAATCTTGCCCCGAGAAGATCGCGCCGACCAAGATCCAAAGCCTCCGAGCAGGAGGCGCCGACGCCAACGGCAGAGCGGGCGCCACGCAGAGGAAGGAGCGCGCGGCCAGCGCCCGAGCCGGAGCCAACTCAGATTCCTGCGAAGCCATCCAAGCCGCTGATCGACATTCCCGAAGATGCTCCGCAAATCGTGCTGCGCGACGGCGTGCCAACCCTCGTGCGGAACAAGAGGGTTTACCCCCCGCTGTTTTTCTTTGGAAGCTCTATGGATGAGCGGCGCGCCGCGATCGTAATGGATGAAGTACGCCTTGCGAGCGAAGCGGGCGTCCACCTCCATTCCCATCTTGTGGATTTTGAGGTCAGCCTCGGGGCCGTGGACAGCGCCGTGCAGCTCGCCGGATACCTCCTTTCGCAGTCTTTGAAGGTCGACCCTGAGGCGCAGGTGCTTTTCCGACTGGTATTCGTCGCGCCGAGCGGCTGGCCCGACACATTTCCAGCGGCGGCGTATCGCACCGCCGATAAGAGCCTAGCGGAACCCAGCGTTTGCGATGACGATTTCTGGGGCTTGGCAAGGGAATGCCTCGTTCTGTTTGTCAAGAAGCTGCGGATTTTGGCGGCGAGGGACCATGTCCTGGGCGTCCACTTAGAGCGGGGCGAGTGGTTCAACGCATCGGAAGCAGGTTACGATACTTCCACTTCGGCAAAGCAGAAATTCCGAGAGTGGGCCAAGGCTCGCTACAACAATGACGACGTGGCACTTCGGGCGGCCTGGTTCAGCTCGACGGCGTCGTGCTCGACCTTGGAGATTCCTCCCTACCGACCTTCGCGGGGTCAGGGCGCGGACAAGTTCGTTCGATCCGAGCGAAGAGAGCGCTGGTGGGTTGATTATCATCTCTTTTTAAGCGACGCGACCGTGCAGCGGATCGCCGACCTTTCCTATGCAGTCAAGGAGGCGAGCGAAGGCTACTTCCTCGTGGGAGTGAGCTATGGCTACACCTTCGAATGGTCGCATCCCGCGAGCGGACACCTATCCTTGGGCAAGCTGCTGCGGACGCCGGAGATTGACATTATCGCGGGCCCTCCGAGCTACAAGAGTCGAGAGCCTGGCAGCTCCGCTTCCTTCCCAGGACCCGTCGACAGCATTCCGCTCAACGGCAAGCTCTACATCAGCGAAGAGGACTTCAAGACTTCAATAGGCCAGGGCTTTGAGCCGGATGACTTCAATCCAACCATTAAAACCCCTCAAGCGCTCGAGAGCGTGCATTGGCGAGGGGCGGGCGCGTCGCTCGCTCATGGCTCCGGCATGTGCTGGATGGACCTTTGGGGCAATGGCTGGCTCAAGACAAAACAGATTTGGACTCGCGGAAGCCAGATTCTGCAGACCCTGACGAACCGGATGGCCGCGCCAATCGGGGACCCAGATGTTGCGCTTTTCGTTGATGAGCGTGCGCTAGCCTATCTAGTCGATGAGCAGGCGTTTTCGCTTCTCGTGCAGAACGTCCGGGAAGCCGTCCTGCGCGCAGGCTTAAGCAGTGGATTCTTCTTACTGAGCGACCTGGCGCACCGCGAGCGATTCCCCGAGAGCAAGCTTTACATCTTCCTCAATGCCTGGGACATTCGCTCGGACCTGAGGGCGGCGATCAAGACCCGGCTGCAGCGCGATGACAAGGTGCTCTTCTGGCTGTATGCGGCGGGCATGTTCGACTCGGGCAGAGAATCACTTGAGCGCGCCCGCGAAGTGACCGGCATTGCGCTCAAGCCCCAGCCTTTCCATAGCCGGGCAGGTACAACGCTGCTAAATCGGCGTCATCCATTGTGCGCGGCGCTTCCCGAAGGCGGGGTCGTCCCCCCGGTCCAGCTCGAGCCGACCTACTTCGCGATTCCCGAGGAGGCCCATGTGCTCGGAGAGTACTCCCACACAGGCTTGCCCAGCTTCGTTGTTCGCGAGTTCCAGTCGGAAGCCGATCCTGCAACGAAGTGGCGCTCGGTGTTTCTTGGCGAGCCGGTCATTACCCCGGCATTGATCCGGGCTCTAGGGCAGATGGCGGGGGCGCACGTCTGGAATTTCCAGGACGATGTCGTCCACGTTCGGCCACCCTTTCTCACCGTACATTGCACCGGCGCAGGCTCGCGCACCGTGACGCTTCCCAACAAATGGGCAGCTTATGATCTGGCGGCTGAATCGTGGGCAACGACGGATTCCACCAATCTGCGATTCAATGCAACCGACGGCAGCACCCATGTCTTCTTGGTCGGCGTCAAAGAGGAAATCGAGAGCATCCTCTCGCGGAACCCTGCCGATCTGCTTCACATGGATCAGCTTCCCCCCAAGCCCGTGAACACGACCCGATTCGACGTCGATCTTTTCGAGGTGCCCATGATGAAGCTCGGCGAATTCATGGAGGGAGCCTCCGAAGATGAGCTTGACAATGAAACCCTGCTCTTGCCGCACCACATCATTGAAGACCCCGAAGAAGAGCCCGAGCGGGGCGGGCGGCGAAGAAGGCGGCGACGCAGAGATCGCGGCGGTGGCGAAGAAGGCGCCGCAGGACATCGAGAGAACACGGCCTCTGCGACCTTCGCGGACGAGGACTTGGGCATGAGCGTTATGTTCCGCAAGCGCGATTAACATGGCATTCAAGGCCGGACTCGTAGCATTGATCGGCAAGCCCAACGTAGGGAAGAGCACCCTGCTCAACCATATCGTTGGGCAGAAGGTGTCGATCGTGAGTAACAAACCCCAGACGACGCGGCGTCGTGTCCTGGGAATTGCCCATGGCGACGGGTACCAGATCGCATTTCTCGACACGCCAGGCATCCACGATCCGCATACCCGGCTCGGCAAGTCCATGGTGGATGCGGCAAAGGCCGCGCTTTCGGACATCGACCTCATCGTCTATGTTGCCGACAGCTCAGGCAGGCCGGGCGAACTCGACAAGCAGATCGCCGAGCAAATCAAGCTATCGTCAGGCAACGTACCCACGATCCTCTGCCTCAACAAGATGGACCTGCTCAAGGCGGACGCGGTAATGCCGAATGTCGAAGCCTATTGCCAACTGCTCGGAACCGAACGCTACATGCTCACCACCGCCAAGGATGGGCGCAATGTCGACAAGCTGGTGGAAATGATCGTGGAACTGCTGCCTGAGGGCGGTCCGCTTTACCCGGAGGACGAATACACCGACCAATCCAGCCGCTTCATGGTTGCCGAGCTGATCCGTGAGAAGGTTCTGCGCGATAGCCGGCAGGAGGTCCCGCATTCGACCGCGGTCGTCGTTGACGAGTGGGACGAAACGGACGGGAAGCTGATCATCTCGGCAACGGTCTACGTGGAAAAGGCCAGCCAAAGAGGCATCCTCATCGGCAAGCAGGGGCAGTTTGTGAAAAAAATCGGTACGGACGCAAGGGCGGAAATTGAAGAGCTCTTGCAGCGGCAGGTTCACCTCGATCTTCATATCAAGGTCCGCGAGGATTGGAGGATGAACCCGCGGATGCTCGTGGAGATGGAGTACACGGATTGATACCAGACCTGTTCGGCGGGGAGCTCAAACCGGACCCAATCGTTGCATTGCAGCCCTATGCGGTACCCGAGGAGCTTTCAAAGACAGGCTCGCTGCACAAGCTGCATTATGTGGTGGAGATCGTCGGACAGCGCACCCTGCCCTCATCCCAGACTAAACCGCTTTTGGAAGATAGATGGCAGCTTCCCCTGGGACGACCGAAAGTCTACGTAATGTCTGCTGCTGATTCGGGCTGGCGGGCACTCGAAGCGGGAGACACCGCCACGGCCTACGATTCGCTCGCACTGGCTTGGCCGTATCTGACAGGGCAGGGCAATCTGTCGATGGGGTCGGCGCATCAGCTGCTTGTCGCGTCCGAGCATTATGCAGCTCAGGTGGGACGCAAGGCGATGCCCCTCCCGACGCCGGAGGACGTGGACGAGGTCGTGCGGATGCTCGTGCAAATCCGAGACAACCTGGATGTCGGGGTCACGGTGCTGGTGATCCCCAACGGCACGTCTATTTCAGAGCGCGATGTCTGGCTGGGCTGCGCCTCACTCGGACTGGAGTATGTGTCTCCGGGCGTGTTCCAGTGGCTCGCCCAACCGGGCGGCGTCGTAATGCTCGAGGTTGCGCCGTTTGAGGACGCGGGCTGGTTCGCCCGGAGCTCTGTCGAAGCCGGACGAACGCTTGGCGGTTTCAGCATCGGGTTCAGCATCCCCCGCTCGCCGGATCCCGTTCGAAGTGCCGATGCCGCACTACGGGTCGGGATGCTCTTCAACACAAGGTTCAACTGTGTGGCGTTCGATGACTCCCACAGACCGATTGGCCCCTCGGAAAGCACGGAGATCTTGGCCGTGGTCGCTCAGGGACGGGATGCGCTGGTGTCCGCTGGTATCCGCCCAGGCTCGCAGGAAGCGCATATCTTGTTTGGACGCTAGCGGGAGCTACTTGTCGTCCAGGTCGATTTCGCCGCGCTTCTTTTCGTCCACGCCGGTACGCCTCTTGATCGTGCCGTAGCTCTTTCCGCCGGCGTCCTTCGTAAGCTTGTCACGATCTTCAGCCTGCACTGTGAGCTGGGCGGCTCGATAGCGCTGAGCCTCGACCTCCGCCATCCCCATAAAGCCGTGGGTCACGCCCCGCGACTTGACGATCGCCTTGTCCCATAGATACAGGATCGGGGACGCATTATAGATGGACGAGTAGGTTCCGGAGAGGATGCCCGCAAGCATGGTCACGGTGAAGAGCTTGAGATCGGGGGTTGACGTGCCCCAAATCAGGAGAACTACCAAGGTCGCGATGACCGTGATGGACGTATTGATCGATCGGGAGAACGACTGGGTGATGGAGCGATTAACGAGGTTGCCAAAGTCTTCGCCTCGATGCGCCCGCCGCAGATTCTCTCTAATTCGGTCGAAGATGACGATCGTGTCATGTACCGAGAAGCCGATAACCGTGAGCATCGAAGTGATGAACAGAGCGCTGATTTCCCAGTTGTACAGGTAGCCGACAATCGCGGTTACTCCCACCACGACGAGGACGTCATGCAGGAGCGCGCCGACCGCAGAGAGGCCAAACCGCAGCCCCGCCACGAAATTGCCGAAGGCAACTCCGAACCTGAATGCAAGGTATAGCACGATCAGAACGGTCGAGATGATAACGGCGAGAATAGCGTTCCGAATCGTCTCGGCCCGGACGGTCTCGCCGACCTTGCCGGATTCGGCGACGTCTCCCCCAAGCACCATCGGCGCGGGATCGAACCCGGCGCCCTGGGCAACCCGGTCCACGATTTGCTCCACAGTCTCGCCGGACTTGGCCACTGAAAGCGGGATTGTGATCATGGCCACTGGCGTTTCGGCAGCGCCGATAACCTTCGCGGTTACACCGGTTAAGCCTGCCTCACCGGCCGCGGCCACAATCTGGCTTTCGGCAAGCGACTGGCCACGCAAAGAAAGGCTCACCGTATAGGCCGTCGGCGGATCGCCAACAGGCAGGACCCGGTGGATACTGCCCCCCGCGGCAGCCGATCTGGCATCGAGCCCGAGCTTGCTGGCTAGCGTGTTTGCCAGGACGTCAGGCAGAGCTTCTTCCTTGAGATTGGTGGCGGGGACTGTGACCACGGCGGCGCGGGTGTCGCCTCCCCCGGCAAGCTTGACGTTGCTGCCGCCGATGCCCGCTTTATTCAGGTTCTCAGTGATTTCCGCAGGCGTCTTGGACTTTTCGTTCAGGGCGACGGTTACTTCATAGCCGCCTTGAAACTCGACATTGGGCTTCAATCCACCCATGAACACGAAGGGCAAGCCGACCACGATCGTGATAAGCGAAATCATGAACCACTTGCCCGACTTGTTTACGATCTGCAGCGGCTTCTGGTCTGCAGTCTCTTCAAACCGTCCGAACCAGTTGCGTTCGACCGCGTACCACTTCGGATTCGATCCAATGCCGGACCCGACAAGGAACATCAAGAGCGACCGAGTTACCGTCAGCGCCGTAAAGAGCGAGACGGCAACACCGATGATGAGTGTGACGGCAAAGCCTTTAACCGGGCCCGTGCCCAGATTTGCTAGAACAAGTGAGGTGAGAATCGTACAGGCGTTCGAGTCCACAATAGCGGGCAAGGCCCGTTTAAAGCCGAGCTCAATGGCCGTGGCGAGACTCTTGCCCGCCTTCATTTCCTCTTTGAAGCGTTCAAAGACGAGGATATTGGCGTCGACAGCCATTCCCACTGAGAGGATGAAACCGGCAATCGCAGCAAGCGAGAAGGTCGCCCCCATCAGCTTGAGGGCGGTCAGGGTGAATAGGACATAGAGACCTAGAGCGATGAGAGCGACAAAGCCAGGAAATGCGTAATAGGCGATGAGATAGAGCGCCGTGAGCCCAAAAGCGATCAGGCCCGCCTGAATCATGAGACCGAGCGCCTGCTTTCCAATCGTGGGCTGAACGAGCTTGGAGCTCGTCTCTTCGAGCTCGACGGGCAGCCGGCCAGAATTCAGGAGATCGCGAAGCCGCACCACATACTCGGTGCTGAATGTTCCGGTAATCACCGCGTTCGTGCTGATCACTGCGCCTGGTTCGAGTGGCGCGATGCTGAGCACTCTGTTATCGAGGACCGCAGCTAGATTCTCCTGTCTGTTCTTGTTGCGCTGGCTCCAGCGCTTCATCTTTTCAGCGCCCGTTGCCGAGAACTCCATCGTCGGACGGTAGCCGGTTGCGCCAGCTTGGTCGTAGCCCGCACTCTTTAGATCTTCGCCTTCAACGATCGGGTTCTCAAAGTTCCTAAGCTTGCTCTTTTCGACCCAGCCTTGGATGATCGCCAGATATTTTGGATTC
Source organism: Fimbriimonadaceae bacterium (assembly GCA_049276675.1). Taxonomy (GTDB): domain Bacteria; phylum Armatimonadota; class Fimbriimonadia; order Fimbriimonadales; family Fimbriimonadaceae; genus DATLGQ01. Next base: position 173,165 of record JBASWW010000054.1, on the reverse strand, counting down.
TTGCGGCCATCGGGAAGGGTGGGTTCGATGATCTCGTTGGTCTTTCGATCCTCAAATTTGACAATCGGATCATTCGGGTCATCACCCTCGACTTTTGCATAAGGACGCCGCAGCAGGCTGTCCTCGATCGGGCTGACAACCGTATTGGCCTCATAAAACTTGATGCTTGCGCTGGTCTGGAGGGACCTGCGAGCTTCCTTCTCGTCCGTGAATCCCGGCAGCTCGACAATAAAGGTATCCGGCTGCTTGATCTGGACGGTTGATTCGACCACGCCAAGGCCGCTGGCTCTGGCTTCCAGGATGGCCGCCGTGGTCTGCATGACCTGAAGCAGATCCTTTTGCTGCTCAGGCTTGAGGTTGATGGCCTTCAGCGTGAAGCGGACGCCGCCTTGGACGTCGAGGCCGAGCTTATAGTCGTTGACGCTGTAAAGCCAACCAGATACGCCAGTTAGCGCAAGGACGAGAACGAGAAATAGGTAAGAGCGGGATCGCAAGACAGGTAGACGCCTCCGGTGCGCCGCTCAGTATACCGAAGGCAGACTCTTTAATCCTTGATGAGCCTGTAGCCACGAACCAGCTTCGGATCCAGGCGGAATTGGCCGGGTGTCGATTGCGCGGCAAAAGATGACTCCTTCACCCGACCCGACGCTTTGAACACACCCGATTGCCTACCCTTCCCCTCGATGTCGAATCCCTTGAGCAGCCACTTGTCCGCATAAAACCACTGCGTGACCTTTACATAGCGCTTCCCTGCCTCGATGGTCGCCTGGGAGACAATTTTTCGCGCGGGGGCGTTTTGAAAGGTCGCCATAGAGATGGAAATGACCTTGAACGGGGGATTGGCCGTGAAGCGGATGTTATAGCCGTTGTCGAAGAGGAAGTTGAAATCCCCGATTGGCGCCTTTGTATGGTCCGGCCGAATGTAAGGCGACGTGAAATTTGTATTGGCGGTCTGCCAGATCTTGTATTCCTTGCTCGGGTGGGTGATTGCCCAGCCGGAGACGCCGTTGTGGCCGCTCTCCATATACTTCTGGCCATTCACCATCGCGACCACTCGCTGCTTCGAGCCTTGGATCCGCTGGGCGATGGTCAGCTTTTGGCGCTGATCCCCGCCCCGAACGTCGATTTCGACAACCTCGCGATAGTCGGCAAGGGATCGATAGGCCTTGTGCTTGAGGGCTTCGATTTCGTCGAAAGTGGGTTTCGCCTGCGGGGCGGCGAGTAGCAGGAGCGCGGGGATCGAAGTGAGCATATGACAACCGTAAATATGACAGACCGCCAGCCGCCGGCGCTTTCACGAGTTTGGAGATTCCTCCTGCTGGTATAATTCGATCTTGGTTGACCGCTCCTTTCCGCGGCTGGATGGCGGTTGCCCAACCTTTACTATTTATGGCAACCTATAGAGGAAGAAAATCAGACATCTGCCGGATCGTCGGCTTTGACATTTGGGGCCGACCCAAGAGCCCGGCGGGCAAGCGCGGATATCCGCCAGGCCAGCACGGGCCCAATCTGAAGGACCGGCGTCAGTCGGAGTATGGCGAGCAGCTTCTCGCCAAGCAGGTCATCCGCCGCTACTACAATTTGCTCGAAAAGCAATTCAGCAACACCTTCACCAAGGCCCAGCGGATGCACGGCAACACGAGCCTGAACTTCCTTCGCTTGCTAGAGTTGCGGCTGGCAACGGCGGTATGGCGGCTCGGCTACGCACGAACCCCTTTTCAGGCGCGCCAGATGGTGAGCCATGGCCATATCACGGTCAACGGCAAGCTGGTGGACATTCCAAGCTACAACCTTCGCGTCGGGGATGTGGTGGGTGTTCGCGATCGCGATTCGAGCCGCCGGATTGCGCGGGACAACCATTACGAGGGTGCGCCGGTACCGGTCTACTTGGAGCCGGATACGCCCAACATGAACGGCAAGGTGATCGCGCTCCCCGAGCGCGAGGACTTCCCCAAGTTCTTCCAAGAGCAGCAGGTCGTCGAGTTCTACGCCCGATAGGTCGTACTAATGAGAAGAGGCCGGGGCGACTATCGCCACGGCCTCTTTCGTGTCTTTACAAGGTCTACTTGAGCTCGACCTTTCCGCCGACCTCTTCGATCTGGGCCTTGATCTTGTCGGCCTCGTCCTTGCTCACGCCCTGCTTGACAGGCTGCGGCGCGCCGTCTACGAGGTCCTTCGCCTCTTTCAGCCCGAGAGCCGTGATCTCGCGAACGACCTTGATGACCTGGAGCTTCTGATCGCCGGCCGCGGTCAGCACGACGTCAAACTCAGTCTTCTCTTCCGCCGCCGGAGCAGCGTCGCCGCCGCCTCCGCCGCCCATCATCGGCATGCCCATCATGGGGGCAGCGGCCGTAACTCCGAACTTGTCCTCGAGCGCCTTCTTTAGGTCGGCAAGCTCCAGCGCGGTCATTCCGCTGATGTCCTCTACAATCTTTTCTACTGTCGTTGGCATTTCTTACTCCGTGGTTTCTTCGGAAGCGGGCGCCTCCTCTGGGGTCGTGGCTGATTCCTCAGCGGGTGGTGGCGATTCGACGGGCTCTTCGGGTGCGGCTTCGTCTTCCGCAACAGACTCCGCTTCGGCGCTTGCTTCTGCCGGCTCTTCGGCGATCTCTGCCACCGGCGCAGATTCGGCCTCGGAAGCGGACGCAGCGACAGGCTCCTCAGGCTTGGCCTCCGCCGGAGCGGCTTTCGCCTCTTCGGCCGGGCCGGCAACCTTGTCCGCGACCGCTCCGATAACCCGGATCGGATCGGCGTAGAGCGCCTCGATGACGCCCACCAGATTGCTCAGCGGCGAGGAGACCAGGCCGATGATCTGCGCAAGCAGGACGTCCCGTGAAGGCAGCTTGGAAAGCCTCTCCACACCCTTGGCGTCGAAAGCGGTTCCGTTAAAGAATCCGCCCTTAACTTGTAGGCTTTTGTGTGTTAAAGCGTAATCAAAGATTGACTTGGCGACCTCGGACTCGTTTTCGAAGACGAACGCGACGGCGGTCGGGCCGTTGTGCAGGTCGTCGGGAAACTTGGCCGTGTCATCGCCCGCGGCGATTCGAAAGAGGGTGTTCTTCAAAACATGCAGCTCGCCGCCCTTGGCCCGGATGGCCGCCCGGAGAGCCTGCATTTCCTTGACCTTGAGGCCACGGTAATCCGTGAACACGAGGCCTTTGGCGCTTGAGTACCATTCCTTCGCCTGTTCGATCGATTGCGCCTTTTCTGCTGTAGGCATATATCTTCCTCGATCTCTTTAAGCAAATCGGGACCTCCGCCTGGCCCAGCGGAGGTCCCGAACCATCGCCGAATCGCCGAATTCTCGGCTCCTCGACTCAATTCTGTATCACCGCTCCTCGGCCGGCCATCCTTGTTGGGATGATTAGGGCTTCACGCCACCGAGCTGTCTTAAGAGTTCGTAATGATTATGCACGACTTGAGTTCAATGGGTCAACTTGGTCAGGTTCTTGGCCTATAATGTAGTCATGATCCGGGTGAACGTTTATGAGGCCAAGGCGACCTTGTCCAAACTCATTGAGCGGGCAAAGAGCGGCGAGATCGTTCAGATTTGCCAACGTAACGAGCCTGTGGTCGAACTTCGGGCTCTGCCGAAAGCACGGGTAATCAAGGGGCCACTTGGCAAGTTCAAGGGCCAAATCGTCGAGCTGCCGGGGTGCTGGTCCTAGCAAGTCCCAGATCGGATTTTCCACAAGTATCCGGTGCCCTTGCTATGGTAAGGCAATCACGAACATTTGCGGTCGGTTCGGTGAAAGTAGACCCTCCCCTCTTGCTCGCGCCGATGGAAGATGTGACCAATCTTCCCTACCGCCTAATTGCCAAGCGCATCGGACGTCCCGGATTGATGTTCACGGAGTTCGTGAGTGCGATGGCGACCCGTTACGTCCCTGAAAAGACGCGCAGGAAGATGCGGATACATCCGGACGAGCGGCCCCTCGGTATCCAAATCTTTGGCGGAGAGGTCGATGTCATGGTGGAGACGGCACGCATAGCCGAGGAGATGGGGGCCGACATTCTCGACATCAACATGGGCTGCTGGGTGCCGAAGGTGTGCAAGACGGGATCGGGCGCCGCCCTGCTCAAGGACCCTGTACTCGCGGAGAAGATTGTCGCGGCGGTGGTCGAGGCGGTGCAGATTCCAGTCACGGTCAAGGTACGCGCCGGTTGGGACTACTCGCTTTTTGCTGCGCCGGAGTTGGCGAAGAGGTTTGAAGGAGCGGGCGCAAAGATGCTCACCCTGCATGCCCGGTTCGCCAAGCAGGGATTCGATGGTGAAGCAGACTGGAAGCTGATTACCGAGCTGCGCAAGGCAGTCACCATTCCACTAATTGGAAACGGCGACGTGAAGAAGCCAGAGGATGCCGTCCGGATGCTCAGAGAAACGGGCTGCGACGGCGTCATGGTAGGGCGGGCCGCCATTTCCAATCCATGGGCCATTGCGCGGCTGCGCGCGAGTCTGGAGTCGGAGCCCATCCCAGAGCCGCCGACGCTTCACGAGCGGATCGAAACGGCCTTGGAGCATCTTCGGCTCACAATCATGCACGAGGCGGATGTCCCAGACTATCGCGAGGCATTGGGTAGCGAGCATGAATCCCGGTCAGTCCGGCAACTGCGCGGCCAGATCCCTCTCTACATAAAAGGCGAAATCGGCGCCGCGCAGGCCAGAGAGAAGTTGACCAAATGCTCGACATACGCGGAGGTCGAGGGCCTTCTGCGGGATTTCGAGGCGCAGGTTCAATCCTCTGGAGTGCCCCAAGCGTTATAGAGAAGGATCATGTCAAAGCTCTTCGCAACTCTCGCCCTCTCGCTTTTGTTAGGTGGCACGGCGCTGACACAAACTCCGGCAGGCGTGCTTGCCGCGAAGATCAAGCAGGAAACTGGGATGCAATTCACATCGAAAACCACGCACTCCAAGATCAGCGGGGGTTGGGCGTGCATTGTTCTTAAGCTCAAAAGTCCCGATGCGGGCCAAGCGACGGCGATCGGCATCCTCGTCAGGCGCAAGAATTGGATAGTCAAGGACTATGTGATCGGCACGGCGATGCAAGGGGCTATTCCCAAGCTCAAAGAGAAGTTTCCGAAGGCACCGAAGAGCATCTTTCCCCGTAAGATGTGAGGCGAGCTAAGGCAGATATCCTTTAAGCGCTCTGGTCCACACTCGCGCAACGCCCGGAGCCAATCGGATCGCCTTTCGCCCCATCTCGCGTGCTTCGTGGACCTTCCCCTGTTTGAGCAACGCCTTGCCCATCGCCGAGTAGGACACGCCCAGTGCCCTCAGCAGCTTCCTCCTATAACTTGCTCGGCGATGCTCGTCGAGCCTTGCGAACAGCTCATCGAACCGAGGCAGAACCTTTTCTTCCAGGACGTAGCGTTGAGCGTCGTGAAAGCTGAAGCCTGCGTTGGCCAAGGATGTCGGAAGCACCTTGTAGCGAACCTGCTTTTCCGGCAGATGAACGAACGAGTTCTGCGAGGCCAGCAGGAACCAGCCGTACCAATCCGAGCACCGGACCGTGTCGCTCGAGAAGTTCCCGGCCTCGAGCATCCTTCGCCGGTCGAAGAGCGCGGAGCTTGCCACCACAAGATTGTTGGGAACGAGGTGATCGAGAGCGTCAACATTTGCAGGCAAGTCCAGGTTCCGCTCTACCGCGTGACCATCTTTGTGCAAATACCAGCAATCGGAATGGACGAGGGCTGAGCCTGTATGCTCGATTACCGCGACTTGCCTTTCGAGCTTATCGAGGGTCCACGTGTCGTCGGCGTCTACGAAGGCGACGAAGTCGCCCGCGGCTTCTTCCACCAGCCGCCGGCGCGCGGCTCCCAAGCCTTGGTTGGTCTGGCTGATCACACGGCAGCCTCTGCTTCTTGCCATTGCGCCGGAGTCGTCCGTGGATCCATCATCCACGACCAAAACCTCAAAGTCCTGGAAGGATTGACCAACGACCGAGTCCAGACTCTCGGCAATCGTCTCCGCGCCATTAAACACCGCCATTCCGACGGTTACGCGGGCCATTTACTCGGTTCCCGGCGCAACCAGCCTCTCGAACTTCTGGACATCACGTTCGACGATACTCAGGCTGCTTTTCCAGAAGCCCTCTGAGCGGATATCTATGCCGAAGCGTTCCGCTAGGGTCGCCGCATCTGCTAGCCCGGTGGACGACAGCAGGTCATCATAGCCGGACCGAAAAGCATTCGGATCCTGCTCGTATTGCGCATATAGCCCAAGTCCGAACAGGAAGCCAAACATATAGGGGTAGTTGTAAAACGAATCCGCATCGTAGTAGTGGGGCTTGAGGGCCCACATGTAGGGATGCAGGAATGCTTCGTCGAGGCCATCGCCATAGGTTTGCTTCTGGGCGCTCAGCATCATTTCACAAAGCTCGGCGGGGGATAGCTCGCGATCCGGCCTTTGCGCAAAGACGCTCTGCTCGAATAAGAATCGGGACGAAATGTCGACCACCACCCCGCAGGCGCCCTGAAGCGAACCCTCGAGGATCGCCAGCCTCTCGGCATCCGACCCTTCCCGCAGCGCCGCTTGACGGACAATCGTCTCGCAGAAGATGCTCGCCGTCTCGGCAAGGGTCATCGGTGTCGTCTTTTGAAGCTCCGTCCTTGGTGCGAGACAGAGGCTGTGGTAGGCATGGCCGAGCTCATGAGCAAGTGTGCTCACGGACGTAAACGAGGGCTTGAAATTCATCAGAATGCGCGACTCGTCCTTTCGGACCGTCGCGCAGTAGGCTCCGTCAACCTTTCCAGGGGCAGGCGGAACGTCTATCCAATTCTCGTCGAAGGTTCGCCTTGCGAAGTCGCCCATCCTATCCGAATAAGATCGAAAATGTCTCTCGACGAACTCGCAGGCGGAGTCATAGTTCCAGCTCGCAGTCTGGGCGACGGGCGCATACATATCGAACCAAGGCAGCGTCGCCTGGCCGAGCAGGCTGGCCTTCGCCCGGAGGTATCTGCGGAACATCGGAAACGACGCTTTGGCGGCATTCATCATGGCGTCCAATGTCGGCCTATCGATATTTGCGCCGAACAGAGCCTCGTCGAGCGGCGAACCCCAGTTTCGTCTGCGGCAGAGCGTGGAGACCTCTCCTTTGATCGAATTCATTGCCGCAGCCAAGGGAACTTCGAACGCCTTCCAAGTCCGCATCTCCGCCTCGTAGCCCGCGCGTCGAACTTCCCGATCTCTTTCGTATGCTAGAGTGCGCACATGGCTCATCGGCACTGTCTCCTTGCCGGTTTCCAATTCGAGTTCGACCTCAATTTGAGAGGTGACGTCGGAATGCAGCTTCGACCACGCGGTGGAGCCGGTCAATCGCAGTTCGGCTGCCAGCGCCTCCTCAGCCGGCGACATCAGGTGCTGCGCTTTGATGCTCGCCTTCTCAAGCATAAAACGGTGATTCCTGGCGCTGGCGGAATGCTCGACGAGGTCCTGGACACTTTGCGATCCGATCCAGCCCGCAAATCGGGTCCTTAGATTTGAGGCCTCCGAGGCAATCTGGTCGAGCTCGCTCATTCTCGCCTGGGCATCGGCGTTTCTGGTGTCGGTAGTCACCACGCAGCTAAGGTAAGCCCCCAGAAGCTCCATCTCCTCGCCCAGTTCATTTAGAGATTGGATTAGACTCTCTACCTTCTCGGCCGCCCGTTCTGGGGACGCTCCTGCGTCGATCCCGTTGGCATCAAACCACGCGGACAGCTCGGCGACCTTCTTTCGTGCCTGAGCAATGGCATCATGTAACTGAGGCGAATCTACCGAGGGAAAGAAGGGAGTGAGATCCCATCGTGGGGATATGCTGGCGACTGGCATGCTCTCAGTTTAGACGCTCTACGTCTCGACGTGCAGGGTCTTTTCGTGAGTATAGGAGGCAGTGCCGACCGGAGCTCCGCGCGGCTTTCGAACGTGTTTTTTGAGCGTGTAGTCCACCGGCACAAATCCGCTGTGCTTGCTCGTGCTCTGTTTTACGGCGACCTTTGCCGCAAACATAAGCGCTTCCCTTCCCACTTTGTCGGGCTGATTGTTCGTTGCGATAATGACGTGGGCTGAGGTCCCGGCGCGAACGTGCAGCCAATAGTCGTTCGGCTTGGCGACCCTGAGCGTCAGATAGTCGTTCGCGGTTGCCGTTTCGCCATACAGCACGCGCAATCCCTGGGGCCCGAGCAGTTCGCGAATTCGGTGTCCTTCGTAGGGCCGCTCTTCCTTCCCGCCCTTGGCAAGCGGCTGGGTATGCAACCACCGCTTCGCGCGCGCCAGGTCTTGCACATCTCTCAATTCGTCCAGGCGCTGCGCGCCTTCGACGGTCACAATCGAGGACTGGATCGCGATATGGTCGCTGGTCAGTCGCTCGATCTGATCTTGAACCTGTCCTGCCCCGCTCTTAGCCTTTTTGGCTCTCTTGAAATAGGCTTCGGCGTTTGCAAGGTAGTCGAGCTCGGGATTGAGCTTGATTTCGATGAGCTGGCCCTCGTAGTCCACTGTGCTGAGGGTGTTCGCCCCCGCCTCGATCTGACGGCCATAGGCAAGAACAAGCTCTCCACAGAGCTGAAGGTGGCTGGCTCGGCTGGCGGCTTCTTTGGCTTGCTCGAGGTCGGCGAGGGCTACTTCCCTGGCGAGCAATATTCGCTTGAGCTGGGCAAGCAGTATGCCGCGCAATTGCTCGGTCTCAAATGCTGGAACAGCTCTCGAATAGTGGTTTTCGAGAGCAACGCTGATCGAATCTCGCGGCAGTTCGTGTACCTCCATGGCCGCGACGCTGATCGGATAAGCGCCTGATTCGGGCACGAAAACAGGCTCGAACTTGCCGCTTGCCACGATCCCGCCGAGCTCCTTGGGGCTCATTGATGATGCTTCGAGAAGCCGGATCAGGAAGGGCGAGGCGCCTTCGAGGCTTTTGAGGTCCGCGTCCGGTGCAGCTTTTAGCAGCGAGGGGCGAGGCTCGAAAGGAGGGGGTTGATACTGTTGGCCGGAGATGATGGGTCGCACGCTCTTGGCAGGCCCGACGGTCTTAGCCGCGGACACGATGCGTTTGTCAGGTCCAACCAGGATAAGGTTAGAATGCCTCCCCATCAGCTCCGCTATAAGGAGGTGCGGTCCTGATTCTGTTTCGACCTCGATATGCAGGATTCGGTCGAAACCCACCTGAAAGATATTCGAAATCACTCCGTTATCGAGGCGGGATCTGAGGGCCATGCAAAAGCCCGGGGGCTCGCCCGCGCCGGCCGGTCTTTTGGCGATGAGGTGAGTTCTCGCGAAGTTGGGGTCGCAGCTTAAGAGAAGGCAGCCCTCCCCTTTGCGGTATAGGCACAAGACGACGTCATGCGGGCTGGTCTGCACGATTCTCTGCACCTTCGCGCCCACGAACGGCCGGAGTTCATGAGCTACCGCTGCTAGGGTCAGGCTGTCAAACGGGATCCGCATATGGATAAGGGTAGCAGCCACTTGCCGCTTGGGCTAGACTCAGGATGCGTGAAGACCCACCTCGATGATACCGACGTTCAGCTTCTTTCGATGCTCCAAGCGGACGGCCGCATTACGAACGCGGAGCTTGCCAGAAAGGTTGGCCTTTCCCCGCCGTCCGCGCTTCAGCGGGTTCGGAATCTCGAGCGCGCGGGACTGATTCGGGGCTATCATGCTGTGCTCGACCACGAGCGACTTGGCTTGCGGGTTACGGTCATCGCGATGGTGAGCCTCGCCTTGCATCAAGACCGGGCGATCGAGCTCTTCCGCAAGGCGGTGGCCGCGATCCCCGAAGTGGTCGAATGCTATCACATCAGCGGGGAACACGATTTCATCCTCAAGATCCTGGTGAAGGACATCCGAGCCTACGAGGCCCTCGTTCGGGACAATTTGAGTCGAATCAAAGGCGTTCAAAAGCTGACAAGTTCATTCGTCCTGGCAGTTCCCAAACTCACGCACATCGTGCCGCTCTAGGCCATGAAGGCTTCCTGATCCTGGTTAGCGTTCACCTCGACCTCCGCGAGCGCGAAGAGCCCCTTGATCTCATTGACCAAAACGGGCGAGGGCTCCACGTTGTGAGCTGCATAGACCGGCAAGTGAACCGCTTGAGGCATGACCTGGATGCGCACGTCGAAAGTGCCTGGATGTTTGTCGAGCACCGTCTTAAGGAGCTTGAGCTGATGTTCTGTTGCACGCTCAAGCCGGATTTCCACGGTTCCAGAAGACGCTCCGCCGGGGTTACCCAAGTCGAGCTGGCGCTCGATCAGGAGCTCGATTTCTTCCAGCCGGACTTCGATGAGCTTCTCGCCCCCGTTGCCTGGCCGCTCGCGATGCATGACGACTCCCCTGACCTTGGCGACGGTGTCCCTCTTGAGCGCGTCCTGCACCTTGGCAAACGTCGAGGCGAACACGACAACGCTTGCCTGCCCGCTAAAATCCTCGAGGACGAGTGACGCCATTTTCTGCCCCGTATTCTTGGTAATGATCGATTTCAGGCCGGCAATGACGCCCGCGATCCGGACCGGAGTGCCCTCTTCCAGTTCGGCGATGCTGCCACAAGTGTGCGACGCAGACTGCTGAATGAGCTTTTCCATGCCGCGCAGCGGGTGGTCGGAGACATAGATTCCCATGCCTTCCTTCTCCATCGCCAGAAGCTCGGTTCGGGTGTAGAACTCCGTTTCTGGGAGCGCGGGATAGCTCGGCATATTATGCTCGGCGCTATCCCCGGCAAAGAGCGCGCCCTGGCCAGCAGCGCGGCTGCGATTGGAGCTATCTGCAAATGCGATCGCTGCGTCCACCATAACAGCGAGCTTGCGCCGGTTGCGGTCTATGCTGTCGAACGCCCCGGCCTTGACCAGGGCTTCCAGCGCCGACTTGTTCACCCCGCACGGCTTGGCGCGGTCCATGAATTCGAATAGATGCCGATACGGCCCGTTCTTGGCTCGATCCTTTATGATCGCCTCGACACAGCCTTCGCCAACACCCTTGATTGCGGCAAGTCCAAACCGTATTGCAGGGATTTGCTCGTCGGTCTGGCCGGGCACCCGTTCGATACTGAAATCCACGCCCGATTTATTCACGTCTGGCGGCAGGACCCTGATCTTTTGACGGCGACACTCTTCGATGAAAGCCGTGACCCGATCCTCCTTCGAGCGATAGACCGCAAGCAGCGCCGCCATATACTCGACCGGGTAATTGGCCTTCAAATAGGCGGTCTGATAGGCGATCATCGCGTAGCAAACCGCATGGGCCTTGTTGAAAGCATAGCCGGCAAAGGGCAGCAGCAGCTCCCATACCCGCTCTGCCACGTCCTTCGCCACACCGTTCTGCTCGCATCCCTCCATGAACTCGACGTGCATCGAGTCCATTGCCTTCTTCTCTTTCTTGCCCATCGCCCGGCGAAGGATGTCGGCCTTTCCAAGGCTGAAGCCTGCGAGGACCTGGACCAGCTTGAGAACCTGGTCCTGATACACGATGACGCCATAGGTTTCTTCGAGAATCGGCCGCATTCGCTCGTCGAGATATTCGGGCGCTGCACGGCCGAATTTGTTGTCGATGAACCTCGGAATGTGCTCCATCGGGCCGGGTCGAAAAAGCGCGACCATCGCGGCCAGCTCCCGAACGCTGTCCGGCTTGAGCTGCTGAACGTAACGGGTCATCCCGCCGGATTCCAGCTGAAACACACCGACGGTATCGCCAGCTGCAAGCATTTCGTAGACCTTCGGGTCATCGAGCGGCAAGGAAAGCACGTCTATTTTTGTGCCGCTTGATTGTTCAATCGCGTGGACCGCTTTGGCCAAGACGGTGAGATTGGAAAGACCCAGAAAGTCCATCTTTAGGAGGCCGATCTTCTCCAGAATCCCCATTTCGAAGGCGGTGATCGGCTGCTCGTCGCTGCCTCGGTAGAGGGGGATGTGATCCATCAGCGGCTCCTTGCTGATCACAATCCCTGCCGCGTGGACGCCCGCATGGCGCGCAATTCCTTCGACCGACTTTGCCACCTCGACGAGTTCGGTTACCCTCGGATCGTTCTGATAAAGCTGCCTAAACTCGGCGGATTCCTTGAGGGCCCGCGCAATCGACATCCCCGGCATATTGGGAATCGTCTTGCAGATCTTGTCCGTTTCCTGCGGGGTGTAACCCTGAACCCGGCCGCAATCCTTTATCGCCGCCTTGGGTCCGAGGGTTCCGAATGTGACAATTTGGGCAACGTGGTCCTTCCCGTACTTCTCGGTCACGTAGCGGATTACCTCATCTCGGCGGGCGTCCTCGAAGTCCATGTCTATATCGGGCATGGACACCCTCTCGGGGTTCAGGAATCGCTCGAAAGTGAGGTCGTACTCCAGGGGGTCGATGTCGGTGATTCCCAGGCAATACGAGACCAGGGAGCCAGCAGCAGAACCGCGGACGCCAAAGTAGATCCCGCTGTCCCTGGTGAAGTCGGCAAACTCCTTGACGAGCAGGAAGTATGATTCGAAGCCGGTCTCCTCGATGACTCCAAGCTCGAAGTTCAGCCGGTCAAGCGCCCGGTCATCGGCATTGTGGATCCTTTTGGATAGGTTTTCGGTGGCGATCTTGCGCAGATAGGAGGTTGGGGTCTCGCCCTCGGGAAGCTCTGGGGCGGGCATATTGGCCTGGAGCTTCCCTAGCTCGACATTGCATTTCTCCGCCACGAGCAGCGTGTTTTCGCAGGCTTCCGGCACGTCCGCAAAAAGCTCAGCCATTTCCTCGGGCGACTTGAGATAAAACTCCTCCGTCTCGAATTTGAGCCGTTTGGTCTCAGCGACGAGATTGCCCGTCTGGATGCAGAGCAGGACGTCGTGGGGTTGGGAGTCCGTCCGGCAGAGATAGTGCGCGTCGTTGGTCGCAACAAGGGGGAGCTTGAGTTCCTTGGCAATCCGGATCAGTGGCTCGCGAATCTCGGCCTGTTCCTTGAGGCGATGATCCTGGAGCTCGATGAAGAAGTTTCCCTCTCCAAAGATCTCAGAATACATACCCGCCTGGTATTGGGCTTTGTCGAACTGCCCCTTGAGAAGATGCTGACAGACCTCCGAGCCGAGGCATGCGGAGGTCCCGATCAGCCCCTTGCTGTATTGCTTGAGCAGCTCATGGTCGATGCGCGGCTTGTAGTAGTAGCCCTGGAGTGCCGCGATCGAATGGAGCTTGCAGAGATTCTGGTAGCCCTCCAGGTCCTTGGCCAGAAGCAGAAGGTGGTAGGTTTCATTCTCTTCCCTGCCCGTCTTCTTTTTGAACCCGTTCGGAGCAACATAGGCTTCCATGCCGAGCAGCGGCTTGACCCCCGCCTTCTGGCACTCCATGTAGAACTCCATGACGCCAAACATGACGCCGTGGTCGGAGATGGCAAGCGCATCCATGCCCAGCTCTTGGGTTCGGGCGACCATGTCCGGAATGCGGTTTGCCCCATCGAGCAGGCTGTATTCCGTATGGTTGTGGATGTGGACGAAGGACATTGCGATCGCGGTGTGCGGTGTTGCGGCGTTGGGAAGTCGTCTGCCGCGATGTGCACCGCTTGGCCCGCCTTCATTCTGACGTTAAGAAGTCATAATTTGCCGCAGATCTTATGGTCGAAATCCCTCGTCGGTATCGCTGCCATCGCACGCCGTTTCCCCCGCCCCTGGACGGCGAGATCGAAAGCGTCGCCTGGGATCTCGCGGAGTGGACGGAGGACTTCGTCGACATCTCGACCGACGTCGTTCCGCGACATCGAACCAGGGTCAAAATGCTTTGGGACGAGGAGTGTTTCTACATCGGCGCTGAGCTCGAAGAGCCCCACATCTGGGCGACGCTGACCGAGCACGATTCGGTCATCTTCCAGGACAATGACTTCGAGGTCTTCATAGATCCCGATGGCGACGCCCTCAACTACTTCGAGTTCGAAATCAATGCCCTGAACACCACCTGGGACTTGTTCTTGCCCAAGCCCTATCGCGACGGGGGCAGCGCGGTGAATGAGTGGGAGATTCCCGGCCTAATCCACGCGGTGCAAATCGACGGAACCCTTAATGATCCATCGGATATCGATCGCCGGTGGAGCGTTGCCCTCGCTTTTCCTTGGAAGTCGCTCGTGCCTCCAGGCGCACCACCTGGCTCGCCTCCGAAAGTGGGCGATGTTTGGCGGATCAACTTTTCCCGCGTCCAATGGCAGACCACGATCGAGGACGGCCGCTACGTTAAGGTTCCAGGCAAGCCTGAGGACAATTGGGTCTGGTCGCCCCAGGGGATGATAGACATGCACCAGCCCGAGCACTGGGGCTTCGTGGAATTCGCCGATCAGCTAGGATAAGTCCAAATGAAGTGGCTCTTTATCTTGGTGGCAGTTTTCATCGCTGGATGCGAAAACAGGTCCAGTGTGCGGTCGAGAAGTTCATTGCCGATACCAAGGCGATGACGACCCTAGCCGAAGTTGAAGCAAAGTTCGGCAAGCCAACATACGTTGAAGCCCCGGTTGGATTCTCTCCAGTCCAAATTCCACCTACAGTAGTCCCGCAGTTCATCTACTACAGCTGCAGGAACGGAGACATTATCATCTTGGTTGACCAGTACAAGCGAGTGCTGCAGATCGGCACGCCCGATGACATCGACCTTGACAGGTTCTAATCCGCAACCTCGATCTGAACCGGCGGCACCAGTCCGATGTCGGCGCCCTTTTGAAGAAAGAGCCGGATTGCGGCGACGCCTTCCTCGCCCATGTCAAGCGTCCGCTCGTTCACATACATGCCGACAAACTCGTCGCTCGTCTCCACATCCATCCCCCGCGCAAACTGCAGCGCGTATCGAAGAGCCTCCTGCCGGTTATCGAGCCCGGCCGAGATGCTCTCGCGCATGCACCGGCTCACATCCTTGACGATCTCCGGCCCGAGGTCCTTGCGCACGACGTTGACCCCAAGCGGGAGCGGCAGGCCGGTCGAGCCCTTCCACCACTTGCCGAGATCCTCGATCAGCACCATGCCTTCCTTCTCGTAGGTGAGCTGGCCCTCATGGATGATCACGCCCGCCTCGAAGTCGCCGCGCTGGATCGAGGGGATGATGTCGTCGAAGGGAACGACCTCGTAGCGCACGCCCCCCTCCTCGTCGGGATGCTTCGTGCCCGATGAGGAGGGGGGTTGGGGGGTGGAGCTAAGAGTCGGCCGCTCGCCACAATCCCAGCTCACTCCGGTCCCTACCGGCTCCCGCTTCGCTTGTTCGGCAAAGTACAGGTTTAACGCCAAAAAGGCGGACGTAAGCTTGCCGGGCACAGCGATCTTGGTCTGCCTAAGCTCCTCCCACGACAAGGGCCGCTTGGCCACAATCATGGGCCCGTAGTTCTCGCCAAAGGAGCCGCCATGCCGAAGCAGCGCGTACTTGTCCGCGACATAGGCGAAGGCATGCACCGACACCGCCGAGGACTCCAGCCGCCCCTCCATCGCCCAGTCGTTCAGGGTCTGGATGTCGCGCAGGATGTGCTCGAATTCGTGCTCGGTCTTGACGGCGCCCGAGGCAAGCCCCCAGAACATGAACGCGTCGTCGCTGTCGGGGCTATGGCCCAGCCTGATCTTCATGGGTAGAGATTACCGGTTTGGGTCCCGTGCCCTTGAAGAGGATGGGGCGCAGGGAGAGACTCGCGAAGCCCGTTTGTACTCGCTTTTTTTGATAACTCCGCGTCTTGACGTAGAGGTTACGCGTCATCCACCCGCCCTCCCTCCCTGCCGTCCGCGCTTGTGTCTTTTGCTCCGCGCCCACTTGTCCAAGCTCCAAAGACATCGTCCGGAGCTCCGACGGCATATGCCGAAGCCCTGCCGACAGGTGCCGGAGCCCCGCAGACATGACCCGGAGGCCTGCCGACACGTGCCGGAGCCCTGGCGACATCACCCGAAGCCCTGGCGCTAGTGGATGGAGCTCTGCCGGCATATGCCTTTGCGCCTGCGCCACGTACCTATGGGGTAGAACATTGGCATCATGGCTGATTTTTTGAGACTCACGGAGACGGAAATGATTCCGTTTTCCCAAAACTACGCAACTAAACTCGCCGTCTGGGAGCCCACGCTCGTAACGATCACGCCTGCTCACGTGGTCACCGCGAATACGCTCGCCATCGAGCTTCCAAAAGCGATCAACGCGGTCAACAGCATCCGCGAAGACGCAAAGGAATACACCAACGTCAAAAACATCCTGCTGTATTCGCCCCTCGGCACCGCCCTTCCTGGCCTGCCGACTGCGACGGCCTGGCCGGCCTTCGGGCTCGGCACCATCGCGGGATTTCTAGCCTGGTATCGGGACAACGCCGCCCTCGTAAAGGCCGATCCTCTTTACACCATAGCGATCGGGCAGGACCTCGCGATCATCGGGACAGGCGATGCGCCTGGGATTGTTCCGCCCGTGCTCGGCCCCGGCTTTGCGCTGCCCGGCTACAACTGCGAGATGGACTGGAACAAGGCAGGGCATCAGGCCGTAAGGCTCCGGAGCCAGCGAGGGGCCGAGGTGGTTTGGACGGAGATCGGGACGGACATGAGCCCGCCCTTCATTGACAACCGCCCGCCGCTCGTCTTCGGCCCGCCGGAGGAGCGCCGCTACCAGGCCGCGTATGTGGACAACGACGCGATCAGCACGGACTGGTCGGCGACTCTGACGATTGTCGCGCACAGCTAGGGGGGTCGGGGTGGATGACGATGATCGGCTTGCTAGCGTTTCTAGGCCCGTTGGGCCCAACGGAGGTAGTCCTTATCGCGATCGTCATCACGATCCTTGTGTCGGGCAAACGAATCCCGGAGTTGATTAGGAAAGCGTCCAGCGTGGAGCCTGCTCAAGTGCGCGTTGCCTACTGGACGATTGCAGCATGTGTTGTTGCGGTGGTTGCGGCGATCATCGTCGCGTTTGAGCAGTACAGTCGTTGATTCCCCCACCCCCTGCCCCCTCCCCGCGCACGCAGCATCGCGGAGAGGGGGTTCCCGGAATAGCTAGACCGTTCTGAGCGGCATCAATTCCCTCTGCTCCAATGCCTCGGAGGGCTCCTGCCAGACTCCGTCCTGCTTGAGGAGGGCGATGAGCTCTTCGACGCCGCGCTCCTGGGGGATGCCGTGCTTGACGACCTCGCGCTTGCGGTAGAGCGTGATCTTGCCCCCGGCGGCGCCGACGTAGCCATAGTCCGCATCCGCCATTTCGCCCGGGCCGTTGACGATGCAGCCCATGACCGCGATGTCGAGCCCGAGCAGGTGCTTCGTGGCCTCCCTGACCTCATGGAGCACGGCGGGGAGGTTGAATTTCGTGCGTCCGCAGCTTGGGCATGCGATGTATTCGACCTTGGTCTTTCTGAGGCCGAGGGCCTGGAGGATGTCGTAGCAGACGGGGAGCTCGTTGATGGGGTCCTCGGCGAGGGAGACGCGGATGGTGTCTCCGAGGCCCTCGCTGAGGAGGGTGGCGATGCCGGCGGTGGATTTGACCCTGGCGTAGTCCCCGTCTCCGGCCTCGGTGACTCCGAGATGGAGGGGGTAGTCCATTCCTAGTTGGTCCATTCTTAGGGCCATGAGTCTGTTTGCCTGCTGCATGATGGGGACTCTGGATGCTTTCAGGGAGAGGACGATGTCTTGGAAGCCGTGTTTTTCGCAGATGCGGATGTATTCGAGGGCGGATTCGACCATGCCGTCGGGGGTGTCTCCGTAGGTGACGAGCATTCTTTCGGAGAGGGAGCCGTGGTTGACGCCTATTCTCAGGGCGCGCCTGTGCTTCTTGAGGGCTTGGATGACGGGGACGAAGGAGTCTTCGATAGCTTCTCTTTCGGCTGCGTGCTCGGCTTCGGAGTAGGCGTAGATGTCCGGGCCCCCCTCCTCGGAATGGTTCGTGTCTGAGGAGGGGGGTTGGGGGGTGGAGCCAACGCGGCCAGTATGTTTCCGAAACACGAACAGCCCCGGATTCACCCGAACCTTGGCGACCCATCGCGCAACCTCGACCGCGATATCGCTGCCCTGGTGGTGGACATCGGCCACAAGAGGAACCTCGCGATAATTCTCAATCACCTTTGCCCGGATCTCCTCCAGGCATTTGGCCTCGCCGAGCGAGGGAGTCGTCACGCGCACGATCTCCGAGCCGGCCCGGTGCATCGCGATTATCTGCTCGACGCAGGCTAGGATATTCCGGGTCTCCTCGGTGATCATGGACTGGACGACGATCGGATGCCCGTCGCCAATGACGATATCCCCGACCCGGACCGGGCGGGTCGAGCGGCGAGGATAGGATAGATTGAGCGCCATGCCTTGCTTAGGTATACGCGCCGAATCGCTGCGCATGGAAGGATTTTGGCAGAGACGGCTCCCAGGCAGCCGGACAATGATGAAAGAGCGGCCACCTTCGGAGCGCGTCGCCCCCTACGATACAACACTTTTCGCCGAAAACCAAATACTGGCACCGAAGGGCAGAGCTGGATAAGAAACAGCAGAGCGCCGCCCCACTGGGAACAAAGGCGGGCCACACGAGCAGTCTAATACACAGCGAGACCCACGAGGGCAAGGAGACCACCATGCAGAAAAAGCACTTACTGATGATCGGAATTAGCGTCGGCGCGCTGTTCCTGGGAAAGAAGCTCTACCAGATTCGAAAGAACAAGTCGCAGCAGTCCAGAGGGAGCTATGACAACGCCGTCGACCTGACCTCGGCCGACTCCTTCCCTGCCAGCGACGCGCCCAGCTGGAGCCCTGTGCAGGCAGCGAACGCGCGAGCTTGAGCAATGTCGAGTGTTGAGTGTTCAGAGAGGGTTCACTTCTCAATACTCAACACTTAACACTCAACGCTTACTACAGTTTGAACCCCGCCTTTTTGAGCGCCGCCCTCAAGGCTATTTCGTTTGCCCCGACGTAGCGGGCCAGGATTTTCCCGTTCTTGTCCACGAGGTAGTTGGTAGGAGTCGCCTGCACCTTGTACTTTCCGGCAACGGAATTCTTGACGGTGTCCATCACAAAGGGGAAAGTGAACTTGCTCTCTTTCTTATACTTGCTGATGGTCTTTGCGTCGTCCTGAATGTTGATCGAGATCATCGAGAAGCCTTGCGGCTTGAGTTTTGCGTAGAGCTTCTGTAGGCGAGGCAACTCCTCGCGGCAGGCTCCTCACCCATAGAACCAGAAGTTGATGAGCACCGCCTTGCTCTTTGCCGCGGTCGCCTTCAACCCCACGAAAGTATTCTCTGGCGTTTTTAGCTTGAAATCCGGAGCTGTGGAGCCCACATTCAATAGCTGTGCTCCGACTCCGCCGGACGCGGCAGTTTGCGGGGCCCCAGGTTTCATCTCCTTGGCACCTTCGGGCGGGGTGAACTTGAAATCCTCTGCCTTGAGGGGCGGATCGAGCAGAAGCTCCTTGTATTCGGCGCCGCCCTCGCTCTTGCCATCCCGGCTCACGGTGAATTTTGTGGGGAGTCCCGTCTCCTTATCAATCGAGAGCTCGATCTGGTAGCCCGCCATCATGGCTCCCTGCGGATAGGTCAGGCTGGTCGCCCACACCTTCTTCCCGGATTCCTCCTTCTCGACAAGCGGGCCAGGCTTGGGCCCCTTGTCGTCTCGCCAGAATCCCTCCAAGCCGATCATCGGCAGATTGCGCATGTCCGATGAGCCAATCGGCGCTTTCATGTACTGCTTCATTTCCGACATGTACATCCAGCCCTCTTTGCCATCGGAGTACATCTCCATCGGGCCCATCTTGTAGTACACATGGCCCGGCCGCATGAGCTTGAAGGCCATCGTTTGCTTGGTCGGCCCGATTTGCACTTCGAGCGTGGCTTGTATGGCATTCGCGGCTTTGAGGCGTTCCTGCAACTTGGCCCAGGCATCGTCCTGGCCGCTTGCGATCGAAAGAAGGAGCAAGGCAAGATTTGTGATCATTTGATTCTCCGAAGTTCTAGATCAGGTGCTGTCTGAAGAAGGCAAGGGTTCGGTTCCAGGCGTCGTCGGCGGCTTCAGCGTTGTAAACCTCGGGACGGTCGTCGTTGAAGAAGGCGTGCTGAGTTCCAGGATAAGTATGGAATTCATGCGCCTTTCCCAAATTTGATAGACGAGCTTCCAGTGCGGAGACGGCGCTGTGCGATGCGTAGTCGTCAAATTCGGCAAAGATTCCGAGCACCGGCGCTTCAAGGTTCTCCAGCGGCGGATGCACGTTCGGATGGATGCCATAAAAGTCCACGCACGCTCCGATCCGGGCATTTACCGAAGCGGCATAAAGGGCGAGCTGGCCGCCCATGCAGAAGCCAACGACGCCTGCTTTCGGCTTACTCACGGATGGATGCTCGAGCAGCGATTGCACGGCACCTCGAAGAACCTTTTCGCTTTCCTCGATATTCAGGGCCATCATTAGCTTCCCTGCCGTCTCGGGCTCTTCAGTTTTCTGCCCCCGATAGAAGTCGGGCGCGAGCGCTGTGAAACCTTCCATGGCGAACCGGTCGCATATGCTCTCGATATGCGGCACCAAACCCCACCACTCCTGAATGACGATAATGCCCGGCCCGGGGCCGTCTGCTGAGGTCGCCAGATATCCCGAGTAATCGCTGTCATTTCCTCGGAACGCAATATGTTCTCCCACGATTAACGCTATTCTGAACCAATATGCTCTTGGAACACATGGCGGCTTTGATGTGTTACGCTTCGTATCCATGCTTGGCCCGGTTGCATTCAGTGGTCTAATACGTGATCCCCGCGAGCCGCTATTGGCGGCGATCCTAAATGCGACCGAGCTTGGCATCCTGGTGACTGATCTTGACCACCGAGCCCTTGCCTGCAATCAGCGATTTGGCGAAATATTCTGCGTTAATCCAGAAGAGGCTGTGTCCGCCGGGGTCGAGAAGCTGCGAGCATCCGTCCTTCCGATCATAGTAGAGCCCGAGAAATGGCTGCGGAATTTGGACGAGGTTTACTCAAAGCCCGCCATGAAGTACGAAGACGAGCTTGTTCTTCGCACGCCGGAGCAGAAGCAGATCCATAGATTCTCCGGCCCAGTTTACGACGAGACCGGCAAGATTGCGGCCCGGCTTTGGACTTTTCGGGACATCCATGGCTTTGCCTTAAATCCCTCGACCATCTCCCAATCAGCCGAACTGCCGCTGGAGGTCGGGCCTGTATCAGTGGATCAGAAGAGCCGGACGGCCACGGTGAACGGTCAGCCGATCGGATTAACGAATACCGAGTTCAGGTTGCTCGTGTTCCTGGCTAAGCGTGCAGGGGAGGCCCTCGCTCGCGAAGAGATTTTCCAACACATTTGGGGCTATGACATCACGTGCAACACGAATAGCCTTGAGGTCTACATGTATCGGCTGCGCAAGAAGCTAGAGCCAGGAGACCATAGCGACCAGATACTTCACACGATCAAGGGCTTTGGATACAAGCTTATGCCCGCCTGAGAACTGTTCATCTAACGTTCACGCAAGACCTCAACTTCGCCGCGGTCCCATTCGATCAAACAACAAATGCCTACAGGGCATTGCAACAATTGAATGGAGTGAACAAATGAAATGGCCTATTAAGTTGGCGGCTGTCACCGCCCCGCTAGTCGCCGTCGGAGCCGGCCTGCTGCTGATCCCGGCATTTGCCTCGGATCATGCTGACACGCTCGAGACTGCCGGCAATCCTGGTCGCGACTTAAGCGACGTCTACATCTTCCCGAGCACGCAAAACCCGAACAACGTCGTTCTCGTAATGTGCGTTAACCCTCTTATCGCATCTGGAGGCGGGCCAGCGGCCCGATTCGATCCGAACGTGCTTTACCAGTTCAAGATCGATCGCGACGAGGACAGCGTCGAGGACCTGGTCATCCAGGCGAAATTCGACAATAGCCCTAATCAGGTCGTGCAGATCGCCGGCCCCGTGAAGCCGTCGTCCGTAGGGACCACGACGAACTTCGAGACACCGTACGCGACTACCGGCACAATCAATACACAATTCTCGCCCACCCCGGGCATGACGGTATTCGCAGGAGCAAGAGAGGATCCCTTCTTCTTCGACCTCGAGAGGTTCTTTGAGATCTTTCCCGATCGGGGAGTACCGACTGGCCTGACCACACCCCCTGCCGACCCCAATCAGCCGATGCAGACTTCGTGGCGAGCACCGGGCCAAGCGGTCGACTTCCTCTCAAATGGCGGCTTCAACGTTCTCGCGATCGTTGTCGAACTGCCAAAGGCGATGCTGAAGTGAACAACATGAGAAATACAACATTAGTAGGCCTTGCGGCCCTATCGGCAGTCCTTGTCGGATGCAATAACGGCGGAGGCAACAGCTCTCAAAATGGACAGATTGCCGTCTGGGCCACGACAAGCGTGAACACCCGTAGCGCGTGGGAGCAGGTTGACCGGCTTGCGCGCCCCGTAACCAATGAGGTCTTCGCGACCTTCGCCAATGACCGGCACAAGATCAACAACGAGATCAGTCCCGTCAACGATGCCGAAGAGATCCGGCAAGACATCCAGAAGTTTATGGACGAGGTCTTCACGTATGCGGGCGGCAAACGATCGCAAGCCACCGTGGATGTGATCAAGGCCGTTCTCGTTCCGGATGTCCTCAAGGCCAACCTCGATTCCAGCGCCAACATGGCGGCGTATTTGGGAGTCGAGACGAACGGCGCAACAGGCAGCACGTTTGGCGGCAGAGGGCTCACCGACGACGTGGTGGATATTTCGCTTGGCATTGTGTTCGGAACAACAGTTTCCGCGCTCGGCCTTGCGTCTCCGGACGGGAGAGAGATTCCGACGCTCGTCAGCGATAATGTCGGGGCCGGAGGGAAGCAGTTCACGAACATCTTCCCATACCTTGGCGCACCTCGCTAGTTTCCACGGCAGGCTTGTCCCAGATTGGCACGCCTGCCATCCCTTACAACATCAGCTATGAAACACGAATTCTTGAAACATGCATATTCTGTTGGCGCAGTAGTCGTCGTGGTCGGCTCTTCCGGATGCGCAAATGAATCAATCAGTGCCAATGCGGCGCTCACGCCGGTCGCAGAAGTCTACCGAGCGCCGTTTGACATCTCCATGTTGGACCGGGAGCTGCGCTTTTACCAGGGGAGAGTGAAGCGCGATCCAGCGGGCGCGATCGGCTGGGCGATGCTATCCAGCGCATATCTAAAACGTTCTCGAGTCTATGATGCCAATGACAACGCTATCGCTGCCGAAGAAGCGGCGCGTCGCTCGCTGAAGCTGCGAAGGCTCAACAATGTATCGGCCGCTACTCTTCTCGTGCAGGCCCTTTTGGATCAGCATCGCTTTAAGGATGCGGCAGCCGCAGCGAAAGATGCCTTAGCGATTGATCCGAGAGACGCAAAGGCGATCATGCTTGTCATAGACACATTGTTCGAAATCGGGCAATATGACGCCTCAAAGAAAGTGTTTCTGCGTGAGCAGCCTCGGCTTGCGGAGATCAACCGAGAGGAACTTGCGGCCAGGTTCGACGAGCTCTCAGGGAACCGCGCCCAGGCGCTGCAGCGCATCTCGCGGCTGATCACTGCAGCGAAAGCGAACCCAGGAATCGACGCCGCCGCCATGTCAACTTTTTACACGAGACGCGGCGACTTGCTGGCTTCTACTGGAAAAATGGGGGAAGCGGAGGCTGACTATGCTTCCGCCCTCAAGCTTCATCCCGCGAGCTGGAAGGCATTGGGCGGGATGGTCAGGCTCGCGGTGGCACAGAAGAGCTGGAATGCAGCAGTCGAGTGGGGGCGAAAATCGGAGAAGTTCGTTCAAATGCCGGAACTGCTCGGCCTAATGGGCGATGCTTATAAGGCTCTTGGCGCTTCAACGACTGCGAAGAGATACTACAGGAAGGCGGTCAATGCGGCGGGATATGGCATGCCGGCTACTGCCAACCATGGCGGACGACCTCACACCGCTAAGGAAGCCAAGCAGCACGGCAGCCCGCTTGGCCGTCAATTCGCCATGTTCGCCGCCGACCGGGGCATCTATTTAGATGATGCCTATAAAGCTGCCAAAGCCGACCTGGAGGAACGGCAGGACTATCGCGCTTTTGATACTTTGGCCTGGCTGCAATTCAAGCGGAACGAGCAAGCACTGGCCAGGAAATCTATTGATAAGGCGCTTCTTCGTGGCATGAATGATCCGCAGGTTCTCGCTCACGCAGCAGAAATCTACCGGTCATCGAATCGAGGGAAGGCGAGGAGACTTCAGGCGGCTGCCGCGAAAATCACTTCGCATGCGAGGTTTGGCCCCTAGTCTATTGGACCATGTTGCCAGAGGAGCAATCAGCCAATGTGGTCGAAAATAGGGACATTCGCAAGATTGCTTTGCCTCGGTCTAATTCACCACGGCGCACCTGCGCTGAAAACTGAGTGAGAAAGGGGAAGCAGAAAAATGTTAGAGCTTTTGATCGTAATCTTATTAGTCGGATGGCTCGTCGGATTCTTCGCGTTTAGTGCCGGCAGCATTATCCATGTCCTGCTGGTGATCGCCCTCGTGGTGCTGATCTTGCGGCTTGTCCAGGGTAGGCGGGTCGTCTAGAGCCGAGTGCCGCCAACTTTCCAAGTAATGCCCAGGTGCTGGGCAACTGTGGTGCCGACGGCGGAATACCCGTCGGCATCACCCAAGCCTAAGGGAGTGCCCAAGGATGGGGCTCTCTTTATGGTGACGATCGGGGCATATTCGCGGGTGTGATCAGTTGATTCATCGGTAGGATCGTTGCCGTGATCGGCGGTGAGGATCAGCAGGTCGTTGGTCGTCAGCTTATCGAACAGAAAGCCGAGCTGTCCATCGAATTCAGCCAAGCACCGCGCGAAGCCCTCAGGGTCGTTGCGATGCCCGTAAAGCATGTCGAAGTCTTCAAAGTTCGCGAAGATGAACCGCGCGTCGGAGCTGAGGGCATCCTCCATAGCTATCCAATGCTCTAAATTGCTCTGGCTCCGTGGCAGACTCCTGAATCCCCTGCCCGAAAAAAGCTCCGGAACAACACCAATTCCGTACACATCCCCGATTTCGTCGATGAGATTCGACGGAGCCGGAATCACGAAGTCCTTCCGTTTGCCCGTGCGTTTGAAGCCTGCACTGGAATCGCCCACGAACGGCCTGGCGATCACCCGCTCGATGTTGTTCGGGCTTACGCACAGCTTCCTCGCGATTTCGCACCACCCATAGAGCTTGTCGATCGGAACGACATCTTCGTGGCAGGCAATTTGAAAGACACTGTCCGCGCTCGTGTAAAGGATCGGGAATCCGGTCTCCACGTGCATCCTTCCGAGCTCCTCGATGATCTTTGTGCCGCTCGCCGCCCGATTGCCAAGGGTCTGCGTTTCGATCGCCTGCTCGAACTCTTTCACCAGGGATATGGGGAAGCCATCGGGATAGGTTGGAAAGGACTCGTCCAGCACGATTCCCATCATCTCCCAGTGCCCGACGACGGAGTCCTTGCCGCCCTTTGACAAAGGCTTGAGGCGGCCGAAGGCCACTTTGAAGTTTGGATACTTGATCTTGGATTTGCCCTCGACCCCGCAGGCTGCAAAAAACCCCAGTGCCTCGAGATTCGGTGCCTCTATCCCGCCTACGGCCTCCCATGTGTGCAGGATCGTGGAGGGGTCGGTATCGCCGAAGTCGGCTGCGTCCGGCGCAGCTCCAGCCCCGCAACCATCCATCACGATCACAATCGCCCGATTCACCCGCAGAGTCTATCCGCATGCCTCATCAGCATTGCGTAACCACGCCCTAGCTGCGGCGAACCTATCTGGAGGGCCCCAAAGCTACTATAATCCCTCGTGGCATCTGCGGCAACGATGAAAGCCAGGGGGCCCGCGATTCTGCTCGCCCTTGCATTCCTGTGCCTAGCCTCGCTGCTGATCCATATCGCGGTGGGAAGCTTTCTGTGGGAGTCGCCCTTAGCCGTTCTCTCGGAGCTGATGCGCGGACAGGTCGGCGACACCGGCTTCAACAACATCGTGTGGCAGATACGGCTTCCCCGCGGGCTCGGGAGCGCGCTCGTGGGCGGCATTCTCGGCGCGGTGGGCTCGGCTTTCCAGGCCCTATTCCGCAATCCGCTGGCCGAGCCATATGTGGTGGGCGTGTCCTCCGGGGCGGCGGCGGGCGGAACCGCGGCGCTCGTCTTCGGGTTTGCGGGCGCTTTGGGCGGATTTGGAATGCTCGCGGCATCGTTTGCCGGAGGGGGACTTGCGCTCGTCCTTGTCTTCGCAATCGCCGGACGGCGCGGCGTGATCAATATTCAAACCCTGCTGCTCGCTGGCGTGGTGGTCGGCACCCTGCTGTCAGCGCTCATGTCGTTCATGCTATTGGTGACCGGCGAAGACACGAACACCGTGCTCCGCTGGCTCCTCGGGAGCACTTCTGAGCTGAGATGGCAGGATCTTGGAATACTCCTGGGCAGCTTTGCGATTGGTAGCGGGATTCTCGTGCTCCAATCCAAAAGCCTCAATGCTTTCGCGATCGGCGAGACGACGGCGCAGCGGCTGGGCATCAATGTGGAGAGGCTTAAGCTGGTCATCCTGGGAACGGGCGCGCTCATGACGGCGGCGGCAGTGGGAACCTGCGGGATTATCGGCTTCCTCGGACTGGTGGCGCCGCATATCTCCCGCCGGATTCTGGGCGTGGATTGGCGCTGGTCGCTCGCGGGTTCAGCATTGATAGGGGCGAGCCTGCTGCTCCTCTCGGACGTTGTCGCTCAGCGGGTTCTCCCCGGCTCGGAGATGCCGGTCGGGATCATCACGGCGGTGGTCGGCGCGCCATTCCTGCTCTTTCTGATGCGGAAGGCTTAGCGCTTCGGATACGGCGAACAAAGCGGGTCGCCGATCACGACATCCTTCCATTTCAGCAGACGCGAAGCCAGGTAGAAGCTCTCGGCGAGATTGAACCCCCGCGTGTAGCGATCAAAGAGGATGTCAGGCTCCGCCAAAGCCAATGTGAAAGGCTCCGAAACGTATCCCTTAACCCCGGTGACCCCATCCTCGATCAGGTCCGCGATGAGGCTTTGGCCGCCTTGCGTCCTTCGGAATGTCCGCCCGCTCGTCGAGACGAATGTTTCTGCCAGCGCTCCCGGCTTGAACCGCAGGCTGCGGTAGGCGACCATATTGAATTGTCCGTCGTTGCTCCCCCAGCTCGCGTAACCGGAAAGCTCCTCGGAGGGCGCCACGAACTCCGCGCTCGAATCCACAGTGGCTTCGAAGCCGCGAGCCTTCATCACCTTGCCCGCATTCATCAGCGACATCTGCATCCGGCCATAGCCGCCGTCTGTTCGGTTCGAGGCGGCGTCGAAAAAGAAGAGCCCCTTCTCGGCTTTGGCCTTGAGCGAATTATCGACGAGCGCCTTGGCGTGGTCGACCGAATAGCCGTCCAGCCTCGTAACCAAGTAGAAGCCGAATTTTTTGCTCGAAAAAGGCTCGTTCTTGGCAAAGTAAGGGTTCAGCGCCCGCTTGACCTGATCCGCGGTTAGGCCCTCCATTGGCTTGAAGGGCAGGTTCATCGCCGCGATGTGGGCATCGGTCGAATAGCCGCCATCGTTGCCGATGCGGATCGGAACGCCCTTGGTCAGCACGATGAAGTCAATGGTGTTCTTGGCGCCTGCTATGCCCGCTTTGATCTTGTCCCGAATTTGAGACTCAAACGCTTTGAGATCGATATTGTCGGCGGTGGGGACGCTGATCACGACGATGTTTCCTCTGGGGATCTTGCGCTTCTCCGCGTAGTATCGCCCGATCTCAACGCTGTCGGAGCTGATCTGGTTGATCACCAAAGCCACCCGTTTGGACTCCGCGGGCGCCTTTTCCTGAGTAACGCCGAGGATCGGCAAGGGCTTCAGTTCCGGTGCGGACGAACCGCGCGAACAGCCCACCAGCACGAGCGAAAGGCTACTTGCGCAAACGGCGAGCACGCGATTTCCTGGTTGCACGATCATCCTTACGCACAGTAACGTAGGCCTGTGCGATTTCGCTGAACATTTGAACCCTCGCCTTTGCGCCCTTGACGAAGCCGAGCTTGCGTTCCTTGGCCGTATTGCTGACTCCGGGAAGAATTACCCGAAGCACACGCGCCCGGTAGCGCTTGGCATACGTGTTGATCGCTACCTCTACTCCGAGGCGCATTTCCGCGATATGGGGAACCCGCTCGATCAGCCGCCTTTTCATCGCGCGCTGCCCGCTGAAATAGGGCGATACCCTCTGCGCCGCGTTGCTCCAGAACTTGCCCTTGCGGAAGATGCCAAGGCACATGTCGGCCTCGTTGTGGATCACGGGGTCAATGATCGCGTCGATGTGATCGCCTGTGAGGCCGGTCAGATCGGCGTCGATAAAAGTGATGATCGCCGCATTCGTCGCCATCACCCCCGCCATCATTGCGCCGCCCTTGCCCAGATTCTGTGGGAGCTCGATCACCCGCACACCCTTGAAGCGACTGGCGACCTCCGCTGTCCGGTCCGTGCTGCCATCGCTCACAACGATGATCTCGTCGGCAAGCTCGCTGGTTACGGCGGCGCGAAGCACCCTTCCAATCCGGTGCTCTTCGTTCAATGCGGGGATGACGATCGCAACCAAGGTCTTTCGATTGTGGCACTTCCAACCTTCCATGCGTCCAAACCTCCGCCCCGCAATTCCAACACTTGGTAACCTCGGTCCGTGCCCTCCCACCTCCTTACGGCCCTTGAGCGCGATGTCGTCGAAGGGGCGCGGACGCTTCTCGGCTGCTTCCTGATTCGCGGAGGGAGGAAGGCGCGGATTGTCGAGGTGGAAGCCTATCGCGGGCGCGACGACCCCGGCAGCCACGCCTTCCGAGGCCCCACACCCCGCACGCAAATCATGTTCGGGCCTCCGGGAGTCGCATACGTCTACTTCACCTACGGCTGCCACTGGATGCTGAACGTCGTCGCCGAAAAGGAAGGGACCGCGGGCGCGGTCCTCATCCGCGCCGCCGAGCCGATCGAAGGCATCGAGGAAATGCGCGCCCTGCGCGAACGGCCGAAGGCAGTGAGCGAAGTCGGCGTGCGCTTGGCTGGCTCACAGCTTTCAGCAGTTCGCCTCCACAAAGCACAAAACCTCCTCTCCGGCCCCGCAAAGCTCGCCGCCGCATTCGGCATCACGGGCCAAGACAATGGAACGGAATTGCTCTCCGGAACCCCCCTCTCCCGCTCCGGGGGGAGAGGGGGGCAGGGGGGAGAGGGCGCGCTCCGCATCGCTCCCGGCGAGCCCGTAAGCAGCATCCTCGTCGGCACCCGTATCGGCCTCGCCGAAGGAAAAGGACGCGAAACCCCGTGGCGGTTCGCCGATGCCGACGCCCTGAAATGGGTCTCCCGCCCGCTCACATTCTGAATCCGGCCGCCGCCAAGTGTCGTATCATGCAGCAAGAGGTATGAAATGCTTTCGCGCCTAATTCTTCCGTTGCTCCTGCTCCTGGGCCAGCAGCCCAGCCGTGAAGGCACCATCCAGGCGAAGGTCACATTCGCCAAAGGGCCCGCCCGCCTTGAGCTTCTGCTTCCCGAGCTTGGCAAAGAAATAAAAATCCCGTTGCTCTTCGACGCAACCACCAAGGACGAGATCGTCGTCATCCGCGTCGAGGGTGTGCTCGTATCGGAGCTGATGACGAAGATCGCGGAGGTCTGCTCCGCGGAATGGACGCCCGAGGGAGAGGGGTTCCGGCTCACCCGTCCGGCTGCCATTGACCAAAAGGAAGCTTCCGCTGAGCGGCTTGCACTGGAGAAGGAGATACGGGAGAAGCTGAAAGCCCTTTCCAAGTATGCCAATGCGCCTGGACTGGCCACGACCGCCGCCGCACGCGCCCTTGCCGCTGAGCTAAGCAAATCAGGGGAAGATCCACCTGAGGACGAATCCGCCTACAAAAAGTGGATGGACAAGCAGAACGCAACGTGGGCCCAGCTGCCGATGCCACGGGCCTTCGCGCGGATCGTGAGCCTCCTCGATGCAAGGACTGTCGCCAATCTGCCGGAGGGCAACTGGGTCTACTCCAACCGGCCGAACCGCATGCAGTACGCCCTCCCCAACCGCGCCGGCCTCATCCTCCAAGACCTCATCCGCGAGCAAAACCTCCTCGCTCCCTTTATACCAAAGATCGACCACGAGGACCCCGAGCACATCGATTCCGAGGGAATGTTTGGCAGCGCTGAAATTAAGCCCCTGCCGACCGACGCAAGACTGCTGCTGTCTATCGGAAGAGGGACCGGCGCAGTATTCCGGATCCAGCTTGCCATCGTTAACGCGAATGGCGAGGTGATCATCTCGGAGGGCGGCGGCATGGGAGCGGATGGTCCAATGTTCTCAGAGGAGGACCCGCCCAAAAAGGAAGAGTCGCCCGCCCAAGCAGAGGAACCGCTGGTCATGCCGCCCGATGCGATGGAGTTTTCAAAGGCGTACAGCGAAGAGGGCAAAGTCTCGGACAGTCTGCGGCAAAAATTGCTCCGGCCCGAAGAATTCGACCCTGCTTCTCTTGGCCAGTCCTCCCTGCTTGCTCCCTATGCCGAGCGAAAGAAGCTCAATCTCGTCGCGCGAGTGCCAGAGAATGAGTGGTACGACGAGTACGAGTATGAGGAGGGCCCGGCGCAGCCCAAAACCCCCAGCCAGTTCAAGGCGTCGGTCATCGCGGGCCAATCCGCTGTCTGGCTGGAGGAGGCTGGCTGGCTCACCGTGAAGCCCGCAAAACCCTACGCCAACCGCAAGGCCCAGGAGAGCCGCAGAATCCTGGGCGAGGCGGTTCGCGCCCTCGATGCCCGCAAGGTCCTCTCCTTTGAGGAGCGCCTCCGCTACGTGAACAGTACGCCGGAATCGGAGGAGTACGGTAGCTGGTTCGAAACCTACGTGTATATGCTCGAGCCGGCATGGGCGAGCGTTAACTGGATGCCCGACCGGGATAGCGCCCGCCTCTTTGGCGCCTTATCCGTGGTTCAGAAGCAAGCGCTGGCTAATGGCTTCGAGCAGCCCGTGAGCAGCCTTCCTCCGCAGCAGCGCGCCGTCGCCGACTTTCTGATCTTCCGAACAGATGCGGTACGGCAGGGCGGAGCAAAGCCCGAAGATCGGCCGGAGTCAAGCGAGCCGACGGAAGCAATGCCAGACGGGATGCCCACAGACGCCGTGATGCGCGGCTCAATCGAACGAAGCACTGTATACTTAACCCGCTCATCCAAGGGGGCATTCCCCTATGGCGCGCCCGCTAGCGCCAAGCGCCTCGGCAGCCTTCTCTGGCGAAGGGAGCGCGATCCAGGGGACAAATTGAGCGCAATCGACAGGCTCCTCCCGGTCGTCCAATGCATCGCGACCCTCAAATTCAACCTCCAGCCCGGCCTATCCGCCTCGTTTTCGGTTCAATGGTACGAGCGGGTGCCGAACGAGAAGCTAATCACCTACGAGCAACTCCCGGCAGAGTTTCGCGAGGAGGCGGAAAAGGAGCAGGCCCGCCTCCGCGAAGCGGCAAAGAACCGGCCACGAGTCGAGCCCAAGCCGCCGCCGCCTGCAAAGCCGTTACAATGAGCGCCCGCACGTGGACCCGACTTCTCCTATCGGTTGCCGGTGCTAGCCTGATAGCGGTTGTCGTAATCCCCTATGTCCGGACCATCGGTGCCGGCGAAGGCCACCACGCGCCATCCTGCCTGTCCCAAGTGAAGCAGCTTGCGCTCGGGGGGCTCATGTACATGGGAGATTGGAACGATCGCCTTCCCCCCGCGCTCGGCTGGATGGACTCGATAAAGCCTTATCACAAAAACCAGGACCTAGAGGTCTGCCCCGAAGTAGCCAAGTCAAAGGGGGCCTACGGATACGCATTTAACAGCGCGCTCGATCTCAAGCCGGTGTCTGATTTTCCAAAGCTCGAATCCACCCCGCTCATCTACGACTCGGTCTCGAACTGGCGCAATGCCACGGACCCGTTCGCGTCCCTGCCCAAGCCAGGACGTCACGGGAAGGACAAGCGCTATAACTTCGTAAGCTATCTCGAAGGAAATGCGAAGGCCATGTTCACCATTCCCGCACCCTAGGCAAGTCTTGCGTCATCGCGCCCGCCGGTACACGTATGGGGAGAGTCGACAGCCCTCTTCGCCAAGGGCAAGTACGCTTGCCATATTCGGGCTGAGGCTTGAGTCCCGGCGTACAGAAGAAGCCTCAAGCGGTCCCGGAAAGCCTATGGTGCCCACATGGCACCGATTCTGGGATCAACATCTGAGGCATTTGTCCGGCAACCGCCGCTTCCGGGTATAATTTGAACCTGAATCGACATCCGTCGAGGTGCGGCGAAGGCCCCTTGCGGAACGTCCTTACTGAGTTGGAGACCATCCCCTTTGCCTGAAAACGATCCCCGAACAACCGTAGTCAACGTCGACGAGGAGATGGGGCGCTCCTATGTCAATTACGCGATGAGCGTGATCATTGCGCGCGCCCTCCCCGACATCCGCGACGGCCTCAAGCCCGTGCAGCGCCGCATCCTTTATGCGATGCGGATGCTCAATCTCGATCCCGGCTCGGGCTATGCCAAATGCGCCAAGGTCTGCGGCCAAACGAGCGGCGACTACCATCCCCACGGCGAGGCGATCATCTACCCGACCCTGGTGCGCATGGTGCAGCCTTGGACGATGCGGTATCCGCTGATTGACGGGCAGGGGAACTTCGGCAATGTGGACGGCGACGGGCCTGCGGCGATGCGATATACGGAGTGCCGGCTTACCCCGATCGCCATCGAAATGCTCGACGATCTCGACCGCGAGACCGTCGAATGGATGCCGAACTATTCGCAGACGCTGAACGAGCCGACGGTGCTCCCCGCGCGGTTTCCGAACCTTCTCTGCAACGGCGGCCAAGGGATCGCGGTCGGGATGGCCACTTCCCTGCCTCCGCACAATCTGACGGAGGTCTGCAACGCGCTTTTGATGCGGGTGGACAATCCGGAATGCACGCTGGATGAGGTGATGGAGGTGCTTCCGGGGCCGGACTTCCCCACTTACGGCACGATCATGGGGGTCAAGGGGATTCGGAGCGCTTACGAGACGGGCCGCGGCTCGATCATCATGCAGGCGCAGACGATGATTGACATCGGGGATGCGGGCAAGAGCGTGATCGTGATTACGGAGATTCCGTACCAGGTTCGGAAAGAGAGCCTGGTTTTGGCGATTGCGGATATTGCGAAGAATCGGAAGTTCGACGGGATATTGCGGGTGGACGACTATTCGGACAAGCGGGGGATGCGGATCGAGGTGGAGATCCGGCGCGACGTGCAGCCCAACAAGGCGCTGAACTACCTTCTGAAGCACACGGCTTTGCGCACGACCTTCGGCGCGATTATGCTCTCACTGGTCGAGAATGCTCCGCGCGTTTCGCCTCTGCTGACGATCCTCGACGAATACATCAAGCATCGCCGGATCATCATCGACCGGCGCACCCGCTATGAGCTGTACCGCGCGCTTGAGGAAGTCCATATCAACGAGGGCTACCAGATCGCGCGACGCTTCCTCGACGAGGTCATTGCCATCATCCGCAAGAGCGAGAACCCGGGAACGGCCCGCGCGGAGCTGGTTCGCGAGTTTGACATGTCGCCCATGCAGGCGAATGCGATCCTCGCGATGCCCCTGCGAAATCTCACCCGCCTCAACCAATCCGAGCTTGAAGCGCGCTACAAGGACGCGATCCTGCGGGTTCAGAACCTGCTCGACATCCTTAACGATCCAATGCGGCTCACCAAGGTCCTACGGGAGGAGATCGAGACCCTGCGCGACAAGCATGGCGACGAGCGGCGAACGAAGATTATTACGCGCGAGCCGGGCGACTTCACGGACGAGGATCTCATCCCGGAAGAAGAGGCGATCATTTCGATCAGCCGAGACGGCTACATCAAACGCGTGTCCATCGAGGCCTATCGCCAGCAGAAGCGCGGCGGCAAGGGCGTCAACAACACGCTGAAGATGGACGATGAGCCGGAACACCTCTTCCAGGTCAGCACGCACCACTTCATCCTGTTCTTCACGGATCGGGGCAAGGTTTATCGGCTGAAAGGCTACGAGATTCCGGAGACGGGCCGCTACGCCAAGGGGATGCCGGTCATCAACTACATCGCGATCGAATCCGGCGAGCATGTGACGGCGACGATCAGCGTAAAGGACATCACGGGCGAGGGCTACCTTGCGATGATCACGAAGTACGGCGAGATCAAGCGGACGGCGCTCGAGAAGTTCGCAAACATCCGCTCGAATGGCATTATCGCCTTCAATATCGAGGAAGGCGACGAGCTCGGCTGGGTGCTCAAGACCAAGGGCGCCGACGAGGTGATTTTGGCAACCCGCGAGGGCCTTTCGATCCGGTTCAAGGAGACGGATGCTCGTGGTCGCGGAAGAGCGGCAGGCGGTGTGAAGGCTGTTAAATTCAAGCGGGACGGCGACCACCTCGTGTCGGCGGATGTGGTTCGCCCCGGTGCGACCCTGCTCGTGGTTGGCGAGAATGGCTTTGGCAAGCGGACCGACCTGGAGGAGTACCGGGTTCAAGGCCGCGGCGGCTCCGGCATTTTGACGATGAACGTCACCGACAAGACGGGCCGGATTGTTGGCGCCGAGGTCGTGGAGGACGAGGACAAGCTGCTCGTCATGACCACGCAGGGCAAGGCGATCCGCATGAAGGTCAAGGACATCCGGCTGGTTGGGCGTTTTGCTCAGGGGGTGAAGCTGATCAACCTTGCCGGCGGCGATGCCGTACGCTCGATCGCGCGGATCGTGCAGGACACGGATGACGGCGAGCTTGAAGAGGGCGAGGTGTCGGAGGGCGAGCCGGCCGAAGAGGCGTGATCCCTGGTCAAGCCCCAACTGATCATCCTGGCTGGCCCGAACGGCGCGGGGAAGACCACTTGCGCACCGCAAATTCTGGGTGATGCGGCGTTGTTCGTTAACGCTGTCGAAATTGCGATTGAGCTCTCGTCAGGCACTAGGGGCGAAATCGCGGCTGGACGAGTAGCGCTTGGCAAGATTGATGGGCTTGTCTCCGCCAAGGAAAGCTTTGTAGTCGAAACCACCCTATTGGGCACGTGGCTGGCCAAGAGAGTTTCACTCTTACAACAGGCGGGATACGAGATTCGCCTTTTCTTCGTGTGGATACCGTCCGCCGACGTCGCAATCGAACGAGTGGCCATACGAGTACGATTCGGGGGTCATGCGATCCCGGAAGCTACTGTTCGACACCGATTTGTACGCGGGCTCAACAATCTAGTCCGCGTCTTTATGCCGATCGTCGATAGCTGGTGTTTGTACTCAAACCAGAACGACATCGGCCCAGTTTTGATTGCATCCGGCGGCCGGAACGTAACTACAATCGTAGAGGATCGTGACAACTATGAGCAAATCATCGGATCAGCCCCGAACGCCTGAAGAAAAACAACGCGCGGCAGAATGGCTTTACATGGTTGCGACCAATCGAGCTGTGAGAGACGAGCTGCTTAAGAATGCGGTGAGATGCTCTTCGCGCGCACAAGGCCGCTGGTAACCCCGTTGTCTTTTACGAAGACGGCAAGATCGTCATCGTTCCTGCGAGCGAGATCCGAGTATAGAGCCTGGTTCGTCTCTTAGCCGGAAGGAGCATAATGTGGAGCATCCCATGAGCCGATATCCCGTCACCCTGGGCCTTGAAGAGGAGGTTTTCCTGCTCGAGCGCGGGCGCCTCATCCCCACGCTCCAGTCCCTCGATACGATGCGGCGGCTGCTTTGGTCGAATCCCAAGCGCTATATGGTTCGCAGTGCCTCGAACTTTGCGCGCGGAGAGGATCAGAAGGAATGCTTCATGGGGAGCGTCGAGGTCTCGACCGACGTTCATCTCACCGCGAGAGAGGCCTGCGACGATCTGCTGCAGCGCCGAAAGGAGTTCGCGCACGCTGCGCGAGGGGCGAGGGTCGTGCCGGTCGGTTCGCTCTTCACCTT
This sequence comes from Fimbriimonadaceae bacterium, assembly GCA_049276675.1. Classification (GTDB taxonomy): domain Bacteria; phylum Armatimonadota; class Fimbriimonadia; order Fimbriimonadales; family Fimbriimonadaceae; genus DATLGQ01. The sequence goes on along the minus strand of JBASWW010000054.1, from coordinate 137,363 downwards.
GAATTCGCCCTCCAACACGAGTGGGATGCATATCCATGTGGGGGTGCCTCGTGAGGAGAGGGATCGGGTCTATGGGAACCTGGCTTATTTCCTGCCTGTGCTCGCTGTCGCTTCGGCTTCATCGCCATACGTTGCGGGCAAATATTACGGGCTGAGCTACCGGATCGCCGAGCCGCACGCACTTGGCCCCCTACGCGAGGACCGCGAGTATCGGTTTCAGGACATCATCATCACAAAGCGCCTTGGCACGATCGAAGCAAGGCTCCTCGACCCTATGCCGGAGATGTCGAGGGTGCGAGAGGTGGTTGCCGCGGCCGAGGCTATCGCACGGTTCGACGGAAGGATGCCGTTCAGCCGGGAGGAATACAACGGGGCGCGGCCGGAGTGGGCTCGGGAAGGTCTGAACTCCTGGATACGGAAGCGCTGGGGGCAGCTTCAGGCTCTGTATCCGCTGCAGATCGACCTGTTGGAGCATCCTTACTCTGAAACCCTGGCGGATCTGGTTCGCCGCTCTGGACCCTTACGGGCCTACGAGGAGGCGGATCGAGTCTGGAGAGCCGGTACGGGAATCGACCACCCGGTTCGAAAGCACTCGCGGGTCCGCGTTGTCTCTGGCTTGGCGGGATTCTATGCCGTTCGCCTGCCTTACATGGCTTATAAGGGGATCAAGGAATGGAAGGGGACACCACCGTAGGCTCTTTTAGCCGCCTTGGTGCCTTCGTGTCTTGGCGGCGTACTTCACGGGGACTTTGTAAATACGAAGGCTAGACTTGCCATGATGCTTCTGCTGTACATTCTTGTTGGTGTTGCCGCGGCTTTTCTGGCGGGCGTGTGGTTCCTGCGCAATGTCTGGTTCCACCGCGACCCAGCGCATGTCGTCGATCAGGCCGACGGGACGATCCGCAGCCCGGTCTACGGCCGGGTGGCCTACATCAGGCAAGTCTCTGGTGGGGTTGTAGTGAGCGAGAAGCTTGGCGAAGAGATTCGGATCTCCGACATCACGAAGGACGACTGGCCGAATGCGGGCTCAGAGTCCTCGGCAGTTCTCCCCGAGGCCGGCAGTGGCGACGGCTGGATCATCGGCGTCGCAATGACTCCGCTCGATGTCCATTTCCAATACGCCCCGATCCCAGGCACCATGGGGTCGATCAAACATCATCAGCATGGCCGCAATCTGCCCATGTTCGACTTTTGGGAATACTTCCGCATCACCTGGCTCCGCAAGCACGTACAGCTCTGGGCCAAGAAATACGTCTTTGAGAACGAACGCCAGACCATGTGGCTTCAGGGCGCCCGAGCGAGGATTGCCCTCATCCTCATAGCCGATAAATTCGTATCCAAGATCTCGACGTTTGTAAAGGAAGGCGACAGCGTTGAGAGCGGAGGCAAGTTGAGCTTCATCGCAAGGGGTTCGCAGGTTGATGTTCTAATCTGCGGGCAGCCCGACCTAGAGGTTCTTGTCCGGGAAGGCGACCCCGCCAACGGTCCAAACACCGTTCTTGCCCGCATCCCTGCGCCATAATTCCCTCCATGCCTGACCAGATTCGTGTCGTCATCGCGGACGACGAAGCCCCCTACCGAAGCGCGCTGCAAAAGACGCTCACCCTCATGGCGGAATGCGAGATCGTCGGGGTCTGCAAAGATGGCCAGGAGGCGCTCGATACCTGCCTTGCCGAAGCGCCCGATGTCCTATTGACCGACATCAATATGCCAAGGCTGAGCGGCATCGAGCTCATCAAAAAGCTGCTCAAGCTGGAAAAGGGCCTGTCCGTGGTGGTGCTGACGGTGCGCGAGGACGATGACACCGTCTTCGAAGCCTTTCGAGCCGGCGCTCTCGGCTACCTGCTCAAGACCAGCACGCCACAGGACGTGGTCGAAGCGATCCGTCTGGCCGATCGTGGAGAGGCCAAGATCACCCCAAAAATCGCCGCGAAGGTGCTACATGATTTCCGCCGAATCAAGGACGACGAGGAGACCGACGACACCGAGCTCTTTGAGCTGAGCGATCGGGAGTCAGAGATTCTCGATTTAGTCGCCAAGGGCCTGCGCAACAAGGAAATAGCCGACCAGCTCTGCATCGCGGAGAAAACGGTCAAAAACCATGTGAGCAATATCCTCAAGGCGCTGCAGGTGAACAGTCGGACCGAGGCCGCGATGAAAGCGGTCAAATCCAAGATGGTTTCGACCTAGCAGCCAGGTAATTGTGCGGGTTCATCTCAACAACGCGCCATGCGACACAAAATCGGCATACACTTATACTGAACCGAAGAGCAAGCACAGCGTCAATCCGATCCAGAGGGAGGCTGCGGAAGCAGCAACACTGCAAGAGGAGGAATCTATGTTGAGAAAACTATCAGCGATCTTGTTGATCGCAACGCTCGGAGCCATGGCGCTCGCCCAGAACGGGGTGCAGGGAGCGAGCGGCAAGGGCGCGGCACAGGACGCGCGCGGGCGTATCGGCGAGTTCGATTTCGAAGTTGTCAAGCGGACGATGGGTGATCGCACCGAGCTTGGCGGAAGATTCGTCTTTCAGACGCTTGGGGTGGTTGATGGGCATCATGTCCGAATAACGATCCGTCTTCATGAGTTAACTGGGCTCGTCACCAATCGCGATCATCGAACCGCCCAGATTGCAGGCAACGGCGTCATGATCATTCGCCGGGGAGACCGCAGCGAAGAGATTCGCGGGTCCATCCGCGCTACATTCGCCGATCGTCGGAGCCGTGAGCATCCCGACGCACCGCACGACCTGATCTCCGTCGGCTTCTCGCAAGGGACGCGCGGCATGTTCGGGTTCGAGGGCGGCGTGATCCGCGGCGATATTCGCGTGTTCTGGCGAATGCTTTAGCCATCGCTGACCGTGTAACCGAAGGGCTGCCTTCATAAGGCAGCTCTATTTTTGTGTACGATTGAGCGAGTGGCACTGCGTCTGGCCGCTCTGATCGCACTCTTGACCTTTGCGGCATCCAATTATGCCTGCAGCGGCCCCAATCTACAAGCTCGGCTGCGCGCGAACGATCAGCTCTGCTACCTGTTCGCAGGCATACATGGCGCTTGGTTCCTGCTCTCGGCGTTTTGGGCTTGGCAACGGAGGATTACGATCGTGGCGCCGGTTTTCTTTGGATCGACGATGCTTGTTCACCCCGCAAGGTGGCTTAGCTCGTACGGCGGAGATTGCGGCTATGGGAAGCTGGATTTGTCCTTGTTGTTTCTGCTTGCGGGGTGCGGTGTTGGCTTCTGGCTACTGAAGCTCATACGCAAGAGTTCTTAAGCCAGCGCGAGCTCCAAGCCGTACATCCTGTGGGCGGCCGTCTGGGCTCCCCTCTCCGCGATCCCTGTGCGCGGGGAGGGGCTTCAGACCGCCGCTCCCATACGATCCCTTACCTTCTTGAACGCTCCCAATGCGAATTCCAAGTCCTCTTGGGTGTGCGCCGCGCTGGGCATCGTCCTGATCCTTGCCTTCCCTCGCGCGACGGTCGGGTATGCGATCGCGAGGGCGTAGACGCCCTCGTCCCAGAGCATGCGCTCCATCTCCTGCGCCTCCCTTTCGCCCCCCACGAGGACGGGGGTGATCGGGGTCTCGCTGCCCATGGTGTCGAAGCCGGCCGCCTGCAGCTGCTGCTTCCACCACCTCGTGTTGTCCCAGAGCCTGGTCATCGGGCCGGGGTCGGTCTCCATGACGTCGAGGGCGGCGATGAGGGCGGCGGCGACGGCGGGGGGCTGGGCGGTGCTGAAGAGATAGGGGCGGCCGCGGTTGATCAGCCAGTCCTTGAGCTTCGCGGAGCCGGCGATGTAGCCGCCGACGACGCCGAGCGCCTTACTGAGGGTGCCGAGCTGGATGTCGACGCGGCCGTAGAGGTCGAAATGGGAGGTCGTGCCGGCGCCGTTCTTGCCGAGGACGCCGGACGCGTGGGCGTCGTCGACCATGACGAAGGCGTTGTACTTCTCGGCGAGCTCGACGATCCGCGGGAGGGGGGCGACGTCGCCGTCCATGCTGAAGACGCCGTCGGTGATGATCATGCGCTTCTCGAAGTCCTGTGTCTTGTTTAGTATCTCTTCGAGCTGGCCCATGTCCTTGTGGGCGTAGACGTAGCCCTCTGATTTCTTGTATTTGGCTTGGCTGAGGCGGACGCCGTCGATGATCGAGGCGTGGTTGAGCTCGTCGGAGATGATCACGTCGTTAGCGGTCGTGACGGCGGGGATGGTGCCGGAGTTGGCCGTGAAGCCGCTGGTGAAGACGAGGACGGCCTCGACATGCTTGAACTTTGCGAGGCGCTCTTCTAGCTCGTCGTGGACGGACATGGTGCCGCCGATCCACCTGACGGCGCCCGCGCCAACGCCCCACTTCTCGATCGCCTCTATGGCGGCCTGTTTGACCTTCGGATGATCGGCCAGGCCGAGGTAGTTGTTGCTGGAGAGATTGACGACCTCCTTGCCGTTCATAGTGACCCTGCCTCCCGCGGGAGACTCGAGGATCTTGGGGACCTTGTACAAATGCTGATCCTTGAGCTGTTGCAGGTTGTCTCCGAGCCATGACTGGAGGTTGGCGTTCATTGCTTGAAGTTTACTTGCCCCAGAACTCATCGCCATCCCTCGCTCCCTACCCGTCATAATCACCAGGGATGACCGCAAGGCCAAGCTGGGATAGCTACTTCATGCAGATTGCGACGCTTGTGGCCACTCGCGCAACCTGCCCACGACGCAGCGTCGGAGCTCTGATCGTCAGGGACAAACGGATCCTCGCCACCGGCTACAACGGAGCTCCGCGCGGTCTTCCTCATTGTCCTCCCGGCGGCCCGGAGAACGATTGGCCCATCGGCTGCATGAGAGCGGGCCATTGCATCCGCAGCCTCCATGCCGAGCAAAACGCGCTCCTCCAAGCCGCCATGATCGGGGTGCCCTGCGAGGGAGCCAGCATGTACGTCACGTGCCAGCCTTGCAACGCCTGCGCGAAAATGATGATCAATGCAGGCATCGAACGGGTGATCTATGAGGGCGATTATCCGGACGAATTCAGCAAAGAGATCTTCCGCGACGCTGGAATGGAGGTGCTTCGGTACAAGTTGGATGGACTGGAGAAGGTAGAGCTGGGCTCATGAGGGGTATTGGGTATTGGGTATTGGGTATTTGGAAGGGCCGGTCCCCCTATACCCAATACCCAATATCGAATACCGCAAGGAGGCAGCCTTGCTAGACCTCCTCGCCGCCGCCTCCAGGGGTCCTTTGCCCGGCTACAATTATCCGCTCCTCGCGGGACTGATCGCCCTGATCGTGAGCTGGATTCTAACGCCCTGGGTGCGAAACCTCGCCATCAAGAAGGGCGCAATGGACGACCCCAAGCGCGACGAGCGGCGCATTCACAAGGAGCCGCTGCCCCGATGGGGGGGGCTGGCGATTTACGCAGGAATTGTTGTCTCACTCGCCACCATCCTGCCGTTCGCCTTCCCGACCACCGCCGCCTACCCGTTCTATCTGATCGGCATGGTGCTCATCGGCGGCGTCCTTGTCGTCGCGGGGGCACTCGACGACCTCTACCAGTATTCGGCAAAAATCCAATTGCTCCTGCTCCTGGGAGCCGGAGTCGCGATCCAGTTCTTTTACCAGCCGATCGGCGGGACCGTGGCACAGATTCAGATCAAGACGATCGGCAACCCATTTGGCGAAGGCTTTATCGACCTGGCCTGGGCGGCCATCCCGGTCACGGCCATATACATCTTCGTGGTGACCAAGACGATGGACACCATCGACGGCGTGGATGGTCTTGCCGCCGGAATGGCTACGATCTCCGCGACGACCCTCGCGATCATCGGGGTCTATGGCGAGCAGCCGCGGGTCGCGATCATCGCCGCCGCAATCGCCGGCGCCGCCCTAGGCTTTCTGAAGCATAATTACAACCCCGCAAAGATCATCATGGGCACCGGCGGCGCCTATATTTTGGGCTTTATGCTCGCCTGTCTGAGCATTGTCGGGGCACTAAAAACAGCCGCTGCGATCGCCCTGTTTCTGCCCGTCTTCGTCTTCGGTGTCCCGATCTTCGACGCGTTTTTTGTCATCACCCGCCGCATCCTGAGCGGGCAGCCGATTACCCAACCCGACAAGCGCCATCTTCACCATGCGCTTCTCGGAAAGGGCTTCTCGCAACGGCAAACCGTCTGGGTGCTGTATTTCGCTGCCGCGACGCTTTCTGCTCTGCTCATCTGGTTCATCGTGAAGCGCTAATGGATAAGCCGGTCGTCGTTTGTGTGGTTGGAACCCGGCCCGATGCCATCAAGTCGGCGCCGGTCGTGCTGGAGCTTCGGCGGTTTTCAGAGCTAGCCGACACCGTGTTGGTGGCTACCGGCCAGCACAGAGAAATGCTCCATCAGGCGCTCGAGGCCTTCTCGCTCAAACCCGATCGCGACCTCGACATCATGGAGCACGGCCAATCGCTGGCTCGAGTTACCACGCGCGCCATTGCCGGACTCGAAGATGCCTTCGAAGAGCTTCGACCCGCGTTCGTCCTTGCCCAGGGAGATACGACGACGACCTTTGCCGCCGCCCTTGCCGCCTTCTATCGCCAGGTTCCTTTTGGGCACATCGAAGCCGGACTCAGAACCGAAACAATCTGGAATCCCTTTCCTGAAGAGTTCAATCGTCGCGCCGCATCCCTGGTTACCCAGCAGCACTACGCTCCGACACGGTGGGCTGCTGCCAATCTCGCGGCCGAGGGCCATTCAAAGGAAACGATATTCATTACCGGCAACACCGGCATCGACGCCGTTCAGACGGTCGCTCCGCTCCTGCCCCAAGAATGGGCGCCGGATCACAAAGGCCGCGTCCTGCTGCTCACGACCCACCGTAGGGAGAATTGGGGGGAACCCCAGCGCCAAATCGCCCAGGCTGCGCTGAGCGTGGTCGAGGCCTTTCCCGATACGCTGCTCATCGTGGCGATGCATCGCAATCCCCAGGTTCGCAAAACGCTTTCAGGCATCCTCAGCGGGCATGAGCGAGTCGAGCTGATCGAACCGCCCGACTACGCCAGGTTCGTCAAGCTCATGCAGCGCAGTCATTTGATTCTCAGCGATTCGGGCGGCGTGCAGGAAGAAGCGCCCGCTTTTGGGATACCGGTGCTGGTGCTGCGGGACACCACGGAGAGGCCGGAGGGGGTCGAGGCAGGCGTCGCCAAGCTGGTAGGAACGAGCGGCGAAGCAATCATCGCGGCAGCCACAGACCTCCTTTCGAGCGACACCGCGTACAACAGCATGGCCCATGCGTTCAGTCCATATGGAGACGGCAAGGCGGCCGCCCGAATCCGGTTCCTCGTCCTGAGGAGCCTCGGGCTGGAGAGCCCGGAGGTGCCGATGTGGACCTGATCCAGGCTTTGGTCCTCGGCATCATTCAGGGTCTGACCGAGTTCCTGCCAATCAGCAGCACCGCCCATCTCCGCGTTGTGCCTGCCCTCCTGGAATGGGAAGACCCCGGCGCCGCGTTCACCGCCGTGATCCAGCTCGGCACCCTGCTCGCCGTCCTGTTCTATTTTTGGAAGGACCTGTCGCGAACCCTCATAGCTTGGCTCCAGAGTTTCTCAGGCAAGGCTTCAAAGGACTCGCGGCTGGGCTGGGCGATTTTCATTGGGACGATCCCGATCGTGGTGGCCGGCTATCTCTATAAGGACCAGATCAAGGGGGAGTCCGTACGCTCCCTGACCGTGATCGCTTGGATGCTCATTGGCATGGGAATGCTCCTCTTTTTCGCCGACCGGCTCGCTAGCCACCGAAAGACGGTCGAGCAGGCGGGTGTGCTGGATGGTCTCTGGGTCGGGCTATGGCAGGCAATCGCCCTGATTCCTGGCGCGAGCAGGAGCGGCAGCACGATCACGGGGGCGTTCTTTGCGGGATTCGACCGCGCCGCTGCCGCGAAGTTCGCCTTTCTCTTGTCGGTGCCGAGTGTCCTGGCGGCAGGCATTCTCGAATTGGTCGAGGAACGCAAGAAGATCCTCGACGAGAACCTTGCCAACGTGCTCGTGGCAACCGCCGCCGCGTTTGTCGTTGGCTATTGGTCGATCGGATTTCTCATTCGATTCCTTTCGAAGCACAGCGCACTGGCGTTCGTGATCTACCGTGTGGCGCTGGGGGTACTTCTCTTGGTTCTGCTGCAAAGTGGGTATTTGAAGCAATAGGTTGCCCATCCTCGCTCCTCCTGCTTCCCCTCCCCCGGTCTTCGACCGACCCCTCCCCATTTAGCGGCACGAACCATCCGCGAAATGGAGAGGGGTATGCCATCACAATAGATGTGGATGCTGTTCCGCAGAAAGAAGGAAACCGTTAAGGCCGAGTGGCTCATCGTCGGCCTTGGCAACCCCGGCGGCGAATACCGCGGCACGCGGCACAACGTCGGCTTCGAGGTCGTTGATCGACTCGCCGAGAAGCATCGGATCAAGCTCGGGCGGGCAAAGCACCGAGCCCAAACGGGAACAGGAAGGATCGGAGGCGTCGAGGTCGTCCTTGCCAAGCCGCTCACCTACATGAATCTCAGCGGCAATTCGATCGCTCCTCTCGCACGCGAGCTTGGTCTCGCTCCCGAGCGCATCCTCGTGGTCGCCGACGACCTCGATCTCCCGCTCGGCAAGGTCAAGCTCAAGCCCAAGGGGAGCCATGGCGGACACAATGGGCATCGCTCGCTCATCGCCTCCCTTCGGAGCCAGGAATATCCACGCATCAAGGTCGGGATAGGGAAGGCTTCTGGCGAGACGGTCGAGCATGTGCTGAGTGCATTCGATCGAGACGAGCGGGATCTTGCCGAAGAGATGATCGCGAAGGCAGCCGAGGGGGTGGAGTCGGTCGTCCAGCAAGGTCTGGAAAAGGGGATGAACTTGGTGAACGAAGGTCCACCGCGGGTTTCCATTTAAGCATCCGGAAAATAGAGAGGGGGAAGAATCTGAGTAGAATTCCAATACAAGGAGGGCAATAAGAAAATGCCATTGCAGCTAGGAGACATCGTTCCCGACTTCACACAGGATTCGACCGACGGGCCGATCCAATTCCACAACCACATCGACGGCAAGTGGGCCGTCCTCTTCTCCCATCCAAAGGACTTCACCCCGGTCTGCACCACCGAGCTCGGCGAGGTCGCAAGGCTCAAGCCCGAGTTCGATAGGCGCGGAGTCAAGGTGATCGGCCTCTCCGTCGATTCCCTCGCCTCCCACGAAGGATGGGTGGGCGATATTAAAGAAACCCAGGGCCACGCCCTGAACTTCCCCCTCATCGCCGATCATGACCGCAAGGTCGCAAACCTCTACAGCATGATCCACCCGAATGAGGACAACGTCTTCACCGTGCGCACCGTCTTCATCGTCGGCCCCGACAAGAAGCTGCGCCTGACCCTGACCTATCCCGCAAGCACGGGCCGCAATTTCGCCGAGATCCTGCGCGTTATCGACTCCATGCAGCTCACCGACCGGCACAAGGTCGCAACGCCGGTGAACTGGAACGACGGGGACGACGTGATCATCCTCCCGTCCCTCTCGAACGAGGACGCCCAGGCCCGCTTCCCGCAGGGATGGACGACCCTGAAGCCATACCTCCGCGTGATCCCGCAGCCCGACAGGGAGCCGGCAGGAGTAGGTTAGGTCCCATGCCTCCAGGGTCGCTCAGGATGATCTAGCTGCGACGACCGTCCGCACCCTGGAGGCTAGGGGTTCGCTCCGACTCAACGAGTCAGAATGGAAAGCATGGCCAGGTACCGCCACTGGGAGAACCGGGGCGTGCCCGCGGACACCGTCTTTATCACGTCCACCGTCCTTGATTGGGTTCGTGCCTTCGACAGGCCGGACATCAAGGATGCGGTAGCAAGGCACATCCTCGCCCATTGCCGCCGCACGAAATCAAACCTCAGCGCCTTCGTGGTCATGTCGCATCACGTCCACCTCCTGCTCAGGCTGTCAAAGGACGTAGATGTCAGCCAGTTCATGGCCAGCTTCAAACGCCGCACGACCGACATCGTGCGCCCGATGCTCACTATCTCAAAGGAGCGGGAATTCGACCTGCAACGCGGGCTGAATGGGAACACCTTCTGGAAGAGGAGCTTTCGGAGCGTCGTGGTGACGAACCCGAAAGCGTTCTGGGTGAAGGTTCGATACATCCACGCGAACCCGGTCCTCGCGGGGCTTGCCCAGCGGGCCGAGGACTACCGCTGGTCGAGTGCCTGGATGTTCGAGGGGTGCTTGTGGAATGACGAGACCGGGCTCGATCTGAGCGTCCCGTGGCCCGGATAGCCTCCAGGGTGCGTGCTGTCCACGGCCACGACCGACCTAAGCGACCCTGGAGGCATGAAATCCGGAAACCCTCTCCGCGATGCGTATTGCGCGGGGAGGGGTCGGTGAGGAACGAACCGGGGATGGGGATAATCCGGGCTCACTCTGTGATAATCTCTTCCAATGGCTCATTACCCGGCAACCGATGTGGACTCTCCGCGCAATCACTGGAAGTTGGAGAGGGTCGTCCTTGACCGCGGGGAAGGGCGAGGCGTTTACTGTCTAGGCTATTGGGACGCCCAGCCCGTCATCGGATTCCGATGGAACGGTGGTGACGCAACGCCAAAAGGGAATCCGGTCAGTCGCGGGTATCCGACTTGGGTTGTGCTGGCGGAAGAGGACTACCCGGTTCTGGTGAACATCTTCCCCTCCGGCATGCAAGCCGAAATCCGAAGATTCCTTCGGCTGAAATAGGCTGCGACATCTTTCCCCACCCCCCTAACCCCTCCCCGCGCACATGCATCGCGGAGAGGGGGAGCCCCAAGCCTACGCCGGAGCGACGCGAGTCGCAGGATCGGAGACCGTGCCTTGCTGGCCGCCGCGGTGGGGCGTGACCGTCATCCAATACTGCGTCCCAGGCGTCAGGCCGGAGACGATGAACTCGCTCTGGGTCGAGGTCGCGGTGCCGACAAGCTCTGTGAGGGCCGAATCCGAATACCAGCGCACCTCGTAGCTCGCGCCCTCGATGTTCTCCCAATCGAACTTGATCGAGCCCGCGATCGGGCCATCGGAAATCTCCAGCTCGATGAGCTTGGCAAGGGCTTCGATCTCCGCGCCCCAGGGTTCGAGCCCGAAGCTGGTCTTCTGGGCGCCGGTCCGGGTGTAAAGGCCGTCGGTCACGAGGTCAATCTCCTTCATGATCGCGATGGCTTCGTTGATGCGGGTCTGCTTGGTCTGCGCCGCGATGCGCCAGGCGGCTTCTTTGGTGTCGGTGTCCGTCACCGCGGTCTGGAGGTTCGTTTTCGCGGTATTGACCTCGACGGCGGTCGGCGCGCTGCTCGGCCATCCGAGGCCGAGAGCGGTAATGGCGGTGTTGCTGAGCCCGAGCATGTCGAGCAGGTTCTGAATATTTCGAGTGATGCGATTTGCCACGAGTCCAATCCTCCGGTAACTGTCTCGGTAATTTTCGGAGCATCGTATTCGAGGCTTTAGGGCAGGCGACCCGCTAGCTTCCTTTGAAGGTTCATAACATGCCTTGTATGGGCCATTCGAAGCCTTGTATGAGTCATTCGGAGCCTTGTATGACCCGTGCGAGGCCCCGCACGAGCCCCGCGGAGGCATGTATGAGCGCTGCGGACCCTTGCCCGGGCTCTACGACCGTCCGCTGCACTTCTGCGGAGCATGAATCGGCTCTGTGAACCATCAAAACTGTTCCAGAGGTCTCTGGAAGTGGCTCACAATAGAGCACATGAGACGACGATGGCTTCTGATTCTCGGCGGGGTGGCGATGATGTTCATATCCTGCCGCACCGAGGACGAGATTGTGACTGGATCGGTAGAGGACACGGCACCTACGCGAGCCAGGCCTTCTGCGCTTACCAAGAAAGTTGAGTCTGGCAGCAAAAAACGAAGTGTCGCAGTCAAACCACGCAAGCCCGACAAACCGGCTCGGGATCCCAACGAAAACGTAGCGAGCAAGATCGGAATAGTTAGAGTTGTCCTGGACGAGAAGCCGGAGCCGGGCAATAGGGCGCGCGGTACATGGCTCCATGTCACTTGGCGCAATAACACTGGACGCCCCATCCGGGAGGTCTGGGCCATTGCCACCGTTACCGATGATCACGGCAATCCGCTTTCAGCCTGGGACTCCTATGAAATCTGCCTCTATGCGAAATCAGCCCCGGTACAGCCTGGCAAGACCCATACCTCTCACAAGCTGGTCCAAAGCTCTCCGAGCTTCGATGATGTCCGTCCTGCTCGGGCAGTCGTGGCCCCGTCGGTAGCCAACGAGAAACTGGGAGAGATGGGTGAACCTCTACGCAGATAAGGCTCTGGAAGGCGTCGATTAGCCTTCAGCTAAGCTGTCTGAAGAGTCTTCCGATGCTCTTCCGCCTTCGTTTGCAGTGTCTTGATGCGTTCGAGAAAAGTCGGAAGCACCTCAAGAGAAACCGCAGGAGTCCATTTTTGCCCCGCCTTCGCTGACTGGGCGGCTCTGGTTTCTAGAGCGGCGAGGACGCCCAGATCCTCGCATAGGGCATATAGCAGGTTCCGCGCGGATACCGTTATGTCGTCCGGAAGTGTTGAGCTCAGCACATACAAGAGGCCATAGAGATCACGTGATAGCAGGCGATCGCCCATGCCTGCCACCTCAGGGTAGTGTCCGTATGAAGATGCAGCCGTGAAAGCGTCAATGGCCGCCCGCCTTTGCGCGCGGCGATGATCAAGGCTCTGTTCTCGCTTTTCTCCAACCCTTTCACCTCCCCGAACTAGAGCATCGAGCAGCCTATTTGTAACTGGGTCCGTCGTTTCCGTCGCGTCTGCCCCTCCGGGTAGTCGCTTAGAGGCGGTCTCTGCCGTATGTGCAAGATTCGTCTCCATGAACGAGGCCATCAACCGATCGGTCTCGCACATCGAAATGCAGTAGTCAACCGAATACAGCGCGTTCACTACCTTCAGTAGCGCCTCCTGGCGACTAGAGTGGACCGCGCCGATAGCTTCGCGGGAAGAAACCTTGCCCTCCCGACGGGATTGCTGCCAGGCGGTCAGGATCGAGCCGACGACAACTGCAAGCAACGTCCCGCCAACGGTGATCATAGTGCGTTGCGTTTCCGCGTCCATTTCCATACCATATCCCGGGGGATCGGTCTCCGCTACTTCAGCAAGACGGCCGAAGAGCGCTCGGTGAAGCTGTGCTGCGTGTTCAGCACGTGTACGGGGCCGGCGAGGGAGGACCAGACCGGGCGCTCCCAGTTCATATAGGTCTGGAACATGAGCTGGCCGTCCTTGGTCTTGGTCCAGCGCGGCTCTCCCGCCCCGGTGATCAGGAGCACATATTTTCCGGGCGGGATATGGATATCGTCGCCGAATACGTGGGCTCCGGTGCCTAGATTGCCCGTCTCGACCGCGTCCTCGCTCATGACCGCATGGCCTTTGAGATGGGCCCGCAGGGAGCCCTGATTCTGCAAGAGGATGAACTCCCGGTCCGGCTCGTCGCTCTTTTGAATGCCGATGATTCGAATCATAGTTTCACGCCGCGGCAAAGGAAGAGACGGCGAACCCTCTTCATTAGACCCGATCTTGCGCGCTCTTTTTCAGCGTTTCTAAGGGGAGATGTTGCTTCAAAACCCGCAGTTTTCCATTCTGCGGAACCTGCCCACAGGTGATGCACAGGTTATCCACTGCCTACTCCCCGAGCAGCGCGATCTCCGGAACCTCATCCTCGCCGCTTTCCCTTCGCTCCAGGAAGTTGTGGGCGAATTTCAGCGATTCGCGGTTTGCCGCATGCCAATCTTTCCTTGCCCGGCGGCGATGCCAGAATGGATATTCCTTGGCTGCGAACGCACGGTGTTCGGCCTCATATTCACTGAGCGCGATTTCGAGGTGGTAATCGAAGGGGAGCAGCCGGGAGCGCTGGGTCATGTAGCAATAAATCGGCTCGATCGCAAACCGGCCGACGACCGAGGGGAACGCCACGAGCGTCTCGAAGGGGAGCTGCCGCACCACCTCGAAGCGAATATGCTCCGCGACCTCGTCCTGCCAGCCGAGGAAGTCCGATTCGAGCGTTTGCTCCTCATTCAAATCGGCGGAGATCAGGAGGTGGTGGCATGCGGCAAGCCCGACGAGGCCATAGCGCAGGCCAAGGGCGTGGGCGAAGGCGATCGGCTTGAGATTATAGAGGCGCGGGATTCGGTACTGCACACACTGCAGCCCTTCTCGAAACGCTCTTTCCGTCCTTGCATGGACAGGCTTCATCTGTCTAACTCTATTATCTCCCGGAAAACATTGAGATTCTAGGAAATCTGCTTCTGAATTTCGAGCTCCATCCACCTGAGGAACTCGCGGTCGAGCTCTTTCGGAGGAATTGGCACGGTATACGCCGCCGCCAGCCCGACCAGCGACTCCGATTCGAGCGGCAGCGAGGCGATGGGAGACTGCCAGTCGTAGTAGGGCATGACGGCGATCGGCGCCCACGGCTCGACTCGCCGAATGCCCTTTTGCTCCGCCCAGCGGATCACATTGGGCACAAGCGATGCCGGCAGCTCCCAGCGGATGAAAGGAACCGATTCATACGAAAACCTGCCTTCACGCAAAACCCCGACCGTGCCTTCTACAATCTGGAAAACCTCCGAATCGAGCCATTCGGCAAAGTCCGCCGCCCGGCCATCCTCGATCGCGATCAGCACGATCTTCCAAAGGCCCCACGGATACTCGACCCGTTCCTCGACCGCCGCCCTTGGGAGATCCTCGCTATGCTCGCCATTGGCCTCCAAGCCCGGCGCGAGCGGCATTGCGGCGGCCTCCGGATCGTTTGCTCCGTAGAGGTAGTGGGCGACCGGGCCAAGATGCTTTTGCGCCCAGAGCTGCTGGGGCGGGAGCTTGAGCGCCTCCTCGACGAGCGGCTCGAGCTGCTCGGCCCGCACTGTGATGGCGGGCTCGCCCTCCCAAAAAGCCTGCCACTCGACGAATGGCTCCTCGATACGCAGGATCGCGTAAACCGGCATCCGCTGGAAGAGCCAATGGCCCTTTTCTGTGAGTTCATCTGCCTCATCGAACTCGCCAAGCTCGATGATGTCGGCATGGGCGTCATCGAGCGCGCCAAGTTCGGCCGCGCGATTGAACCCGCCGATGATGCGCCGCTCGTCGTTGTCGACGAGCTGGGACGGCACGTAGCGGTAGGTCAGCTCGACAACACCTTCCGAGCCCGGATCAACCGTGCTCGGAGGGCAGAATCCATATCCTATGCTGCTGAAGACCTTTTGGTCCACTTCTTTAGCCTACTCGCCTTCAGCTTAGATTCTGCCCAACGGCGATTAGTTCTCTATCCAGGCCCAGCGGTCGATCGATAGATTCACCACAGGGGAGCTCACCGGCCCCGTTGCTTCCACGGTCATCCTGCACGAGATGCTGCCATCCGCCTGCACGTAGTCGGTTGGATTTGGGACGTTGACGTTTGCCAATTGCTCGGATAGGGAGGCTGCGCGGGTATCGACCAGATCATAGAGGCCGGTGTTGCGGTTCAAGAGTCTGGTCTTGAGCGTGAAGCCTGCGCCATCCACCTGATAGGCGAACTGGAGATTCACCGAGACCTGCCCGGTGCGCCGTGTCTTGGACCTGAACTCGACTCCGATAAACGGGTCGTTAACATTCAAGCGGGGCGTGCTTCGGAAGCTCATCACCCGGTTGTCGTCATAGATCGTGTCCAAATAGCTTCCCGCTGTTCGCGTTCCCTTGAACGGAGTGATCACGTTCGCCCACAGCTCGTTGGTGACATAAAACGGCTGCACCCAGGCTCTCCACGACTGCCCCTCCGCCCATTCGGCAAATCCCCACATCAGGCCGGGAAACTCGGGGTCCGCCTCGGAATCGTGATAGTCTCCCCATCTGCCGCCGGTGTAGGCGCCGGTGGAGACCTTGTCGATCGTGTGGTTGCTCATCGTCCCCAGCGCGTCGGTCATTCGCCGCGATGAGTGCGATGCCGAGTAGAACTCGCTGGGCCTGGAACGCCCATACACGATCCCTGCATTGTTGCCGTCGTCGACGCCAATGCCACTGAAGAACGTGTAAAAGTCAGAGCCCAGGTCCACCTGCCCGGACTGAACCAGCACCGGGTTGTTGCCCGAGGTTGGCCAGCCCCGCGGATCGATCTGATACCACCTCGCCACTACGCGAGAGTTGATGTGGTGGGTCGCCCATAGGAACCCATTCTTGTATTTCACGCTCCAGAACCTGCCGTCGAAGGTGTTGACCCGCGACCCGCTTCCGCTCTGAGGCGGATCCCCGGGGGGTGCATAGGCAGGAACGGTCAGGGTGAAACGGGTGAACGAGGGTGAAGAGAGCGGATTGGCGAGCGCGATGAGATCCACCGAAGTGTTGTTGCCGCCCTCCTTATGCTCGATCATGTAATAGCGGCTTCCGGAGTCCTGTACGGGCGGAATACCCGCGCTCTGCGTGCTCGTGGGCAGCGTTGCAGACCTAATGATCGTAGGATTCTGCCCGCTAAGGAGCGGCGCCTTTTCGATGCAATAGACGGGGTAGTTCGCTCCACGCCCAAATCCATCGCCTGTGATGTAAAGCACGTTGGCGTCGGTTCCAAAATTCGGAGAATCGAATAGATCGCCGGCAAGACCCGTCGCATCGAACTTGTAGAGATACCACGTACCATTCGGATCGCTGTCATCCGAGACCCCGACGAGCGCGGCCGAGTTCACATTTCCATTGCCCTGACTGGCCATGACGAACCAGCGGCCCGTCTGCGTGTCGTAGAAGGTCTCCGGATCATAGATGAAATCGTCGCTGGCGGCAAGTGACCCCCAGAACCCGTTGGTCTGGCGCATATTATTCGTGTAGGTCTGCGTGCCGTCCTTGCGATAGAAGGCAATTCCATCGTTGACCACTACCACGACAAAGCCCGGCCCGACCGCGCTCTGGCAGTCTGGCGGGGTGAAGCTGGTCTGGGAGTAGGCGTTGAAGCCGCCGTTCGCCATCGGGATCTGAACATCCCAAGGATTCGCGATCAGCTTGAAATTAGAAATGGGAGGATCGTGCGGCGTGGTTACGGTGATCATCCGGTCGAATTTCAGCGTTGGCTTGCCGGAGCTTTGGCGGATATCAACTTTGGTTGCCTGGACATTGATCAGGCTGGCGAGGCTTCGGTCCGCTCTCGGCTGAATCAGGGTGAAGTTCGCGCTGACCGAATCGCCCTTGCCGGTGTCGCCGTGCCATGCGATCGCGAGGCCCTGGCTCGAATAGACAAGGCGCTTGGAGCCGGTCGATTCCGCCATGCCCTGATATCCCTTGCTCAACTGCGTGGCCCGGAAAGCCTTACCCTCAGGGTTGCCCGAAGCACTGAAGAGCTGCGCATACACATCGGTGTCCGAATCCGTGCGATGGTTCCAAGCCAGAGCGAACCGTCCATCCGCGCGGCCTGAGACGGCAATCGCCACCTGGTCGCCGGATTGCGGGGCGAGCCGGATTGGCGCACCATTCGGCAGAAGGTCGCTCGTAAGGCGTTGGGCGCCTGCGGCGAAGGTTCCCGCGCTATTCGGCTGAATCCAGCCCACGATGAACCCATCCCCATTGAGCCCTAAAGAAGGCTCGATCGCCTGAGCATCGCCGACCGTGCGCGCCGGAGTGCGGGGCGTTCCGCTCCAATCAAAGACCCTGGCTTGGAGACCGGTGGGCTTTCGATCCGTGCCCGCCCGCTGCCAAACAATCGCAAATCCATCGGCATTAGAAGCAAGTGAAGGGACCGACTCAATCTGGTCAATTTCCGAAACCCGCGCCGCCCTCCCGAGAGGCTTTCCGCGGGAGTCGAAGCGCTGAACGAAGATCCGGGTCTGCAAATGCCCGACCTCGCCCACCCAGGCTGCCACGATTTGGCCGTTCGGACCTTTCGCAATCAGCGGGTCGGACTGGAGGCCCTTGCCGGATTCCAGCCTTGTCTCGCCGAGGTAGGCGGGAGTTTGGCGGCCATCTCGGAAGCGGGTCAGATAGGCCACATCGGCCTTTCCGTCTGATCCGAGCGCCACGCTCGGCGCAAGCTGGGGAAACTCCGTGTCGCGGGTCGTCCCGGCCTCGCGGCTGAGCGGCCTGCCCTGGGGGTCGAAGATGCGGGTGTAGGCGCCGGAAAGCCCTTTGCGCTGGCGGCGGCTCTCCCAAGCAAGGGCAAAGCGGCCGTCGGAGAGCATGTCGAGAGTGACCTGGGTCTGGCCCGACTGGATAAAGGTGTTCGCCCGGCCCTCAATCCTGAGCGCGGGCTTCCCGGCGAGGAGGATCGTGTCGGCTTGGCGAAAATCGGGCCCTGAGGCAATGGCAAAGGCAGCAACGCAAGTGAGCATGGGATGTTTCTCTCCTGAGGCGAAAGACGGCTTTCGCGGGTCTTTCTACAGGATACAACAGACTTTGCGCGAGAAGCCTGGTAATTCGTCTGGGTCGTTGTCCGATCTCTTTACTCTTGCGACGCGGAGCGAGAGCCCCACCGCTGCCATTGCGGCAAGCATGGCGAAAGCGATTCTCCTTCCCCCCGTGTACGAGATTCAAATCAAGGGGCGGCGGCTTCAATTGGCGGCGTCTCGGATTCGTTCTGCGGGCTCGCGAATTCATTTAGCGGCTTCCCTAATTGATTTCGAGGCGTCAATATTTCATTTATTCCTGGGAATATTTCAATTATTCCCGCCTCTTTTGAGCCCTATCGAGCCTCTCATTGCGATATAGTGAGGTCATCGAGGTGTAGCTTTGCCGGATTTCATCCCCCAGAATCACGAGGCGTTCAGGGTCAAACTTCTCCAGTTTAAGGATTGGATTGTGGCCAACGGGGCCACTTTTGGCTTTTCTCCTGGAGACATTACTGCGCTTACGAGCGCCTATACCGACGTCGCGGCGAAGCTAACAGCAAAGGTTGCAGCGGACGTGGAGGCGCTGTCAGCGAACGAGGCGCTGCAATCCTCCGAGGAAGCTGCGACCGTTCTCTGGCGTTCCGGCGCGGCCCGGCTCCAGCCCCATCCAAACATGACCGACGCGCTTCGGGCGAACGCGGGGATTACGGTTCCTGACCGGATTCCTACCAAGAAGGAGGTCGGGGTCGAAGTTCCCGGCGTAGAGATTGACTTCGGCCCTGGCGTGATCACGATTCATTGGGGCACGGTTCCCACGAACGAGCTTTTGAACGGCAAGCCGGTATGGGCCGAGGGCGCGAATATTTATATAGCGGTCGGCTCGGGCCCCTCGAATCTCGTGGGCTTCGACAAGGCTTCGCCCTTCCGCTATCTATTGACGGGCCCGCCTGTGAGCCTGACGATCCAGGTGGCTTATCGAACTCCTGACGAGGACGGAATCGGGACCTTGAGCGCGCCGGTGACGGTCTCGACGGGCGGCTAGCGGGCAGCCTCAATCTAGGCTTGGAGAAGGCGAGTGAGCTTTGCCGCGTAGTCGTCGATCTGAGCCTTCGTGCGGGTTTCGGTCACGGCGACGAGGAGGCAGTCCTTCAGCGCGGGATAGAAGGGGCCGAGGGGGAGGCCGGCGAGGATGCCTTCTTGGAGGAGGGCGGTTTGGACGGCGACCGCTTGGTCAGTGTTGAGTGTTGAGTTTTGAGTGTTAAGAGGATCTTCTCCGGTCTTAACACTTAACACTTGAGACTCAACACTTTCCACCTGAGGCAGCTCCAAGACGAATTCGCCGAAGATTTTGCCGCCGAACCTTAGCTTCGCGCCGGCTTGAGTGAGCTTCTGGATGGCGTATTGGGTGTTTCGCGCGGTGCTTTCGGCGACCTGCTTCATGCCATTCTTGCCGAGAGCCTCCATGTAGACGGTGGCGGCAAGGGCCATGAGGGCTTCGTTCGTGCAGATGTTGCTGGTCGCCTTCTCGCGGCGGATGTCCTGCTCGCGGGTTCGGAGGGTCATGACGTAGCCGGGAATGCCGTTCGCGTCGGTGGTCCGGCCGACGATCCTGCCCGGGATCTTTCTGACAAGGTCCCTTTTGCACGCAAAGAGCCCGCAGAGCGGCCCGCCATATCCCATCGGGATGCCCATTCCCTGCGCCTCTCCGACGACGATGTCCGCTCCGTAATGGCCGGGCGGCTTGATGAGCGCGCAGGAAACGGGGTCGGCCACGACGATGAAGAGGGCTCCTGCTTCTCTGGCTGCGTCTCCGGCAGCTTGGAGATCTTCGAGAGTGCCGAAGAAATTGGGGTGCTGGACGATGAGGCAGGCTGGGGGAGAGTGTTGGGTGTTAAGTATTGAGTATTGAGAATCGGTGAATCCGTCTTTTGCGGGAATCTCCTCGACCGTCAAGCCCATGGACCAGCAGTAGGTTCTGAGCACCTGCCGGTAGTGGGGGTGGACGGCTTCGCTTACGACAATCTTTGTCCTGCCGGTATGGCCGTAGGCCAGGATAGCGGCTTCGGCCATGGATGTCGCGGAGTCGTACATGCTCGCGTTGGCGACGTCCATGCCAAACAGCTCGGCGATCATGGATTGGAACTCGTAAATGGTCTGGAGATAGCCCTGGCTCAGCTCGGGCTGGTAGGGCGTATAGGCGGTGAGGAACTCTCCCCGGCTGATGACGGCGGCGACGGTGGCGGGAATATAGCGGTCGTAGATGCCGGCGCCGAGGAAGCAGACGACGTCGTTGAGGCTTTGCTTGTTGGTTCTGGCGAGCTGGGCGAGGTGGCCCAGAAGGCGCTGCTCATCGAGGAAGCTGGGAATGTCCAGCTCGCCCTTTACCTTGAGGTCTTCGGGGATTTCGCGGAACAGCTCGTCGATAGAAGCTACGCCGATGGTGGCGAGCATCTCCTTGCGGTCTTGGTCTGTGTGGGGTATGTAGGGCATGGAAGTGTTAGGTGTTGGGTGTTGGGTGTTGAGTGTTAAGTTAAGTGTTAAGTGTTAAGTGTTCAGCGTTAAGTGTTGAGATGGCTCATCGGCAATGTACTCAACTCGCTCGTCACGCACCGTGCTGGGCTTCGCTACGCGGCGCCGATATGAGATGAACGCGTTGAGTTCCCTCAAGCCGCGATCACACTTGGCAATGAGTAACGCGGGTGCGAGCCCCCGCTTGCTCGCGCGTTTAAGGCGATCCTTCGTTTCCCTTGCTGAACCTCGGGCTATGACGAAGAAGTGAATAGCGTCATAGCTGCCATAACGGCCATCTCCCTCTGCCAGATTAGCCGTCACGCTATCGGCTGCGCTGACCAACTGCCTTCCCATAGCGTTCTTGGCGAACTGGGGCCATGCGTCAACGAGGCTCCATACATCGTCAGCGACCTCTTCGAAGGTCTTGTACAAGGTGGTCTCCTCGATAGGAACGTGCTGTTCGGCCATTCTTAACACTCAACACTCAACACTCAATCTCCGGCTAATGGTCCAGGCTCGCTCTATACGTGTCCGCATCCAGCAGGGCCTCAGTCTGCGAGGGATTGTTTAGCCGCATCTTGACAAGCCAGCCCTTGCCGTAGGGATCGGAATTGAGCAGCTCGCTTTGGGCGCCGAGGGCATCGTTGGCTTCGGTAATTTCGCCTGCAAGCGGGGCATAGACATCGGATACCGTTTTCACGCTTTCAATGCTGCCGATGGACTGGTCCGCCTGAAGTGCGCGGCCCGGCGCGGGAAGCTCGACGAAGACGATGTCTCCGAGCTCGGACTGGGCGTAGTCGGTGATGCCGATGGTGGCGGTGTCGCCTTCGATGCGGACCCACTCGTGGGTTTTGGTGTACTTGAGGTCGCCGGGAACGTTCACATCCGGGAGTTTACCGGGGAGGAAGCTGTTGCGTCGGGCCGTCAACACTTCTTTGGTTCCAGGTATCCCTGCCAGAAACTCAAAAGACCCTTGAACGTCGGATGCTCCAGACGACACGAAAGTGCAATGAAGGAGCAAACAATGAGACAAGCGTTTAGGAATAAAGGCGGCCAGGGGCTCGGAAAGGTTTTGGGCATTGGATATTGGGCATTGGCAGGCGGGCTGATTGCAACGGCTGCATACGCGCAGGACAGCTATTGGAACCCACTGCCATCGAGCAAAGCGACGACAAAGAGCGGGATCGAAGCAGTGGCCAGCCGCGAGTATTTGGAGACGATCCGGAAGACCGCTTCGATGGCGGGCAACGGCGATGCGAGGCAATTGGCGAGCCGGCTTGGGCTGGACATCCTGAATGTGACCTGGGAGGACACGGGGCGTTATAAAGGCTCCTCAGTCGGGCCGAACATCAGCGACATGACCATTCAGGTGGCTGCGAAGGATCCTCGATCCAAGCAGCTGAGCGTCACGGCAATGCCGGTGATCCGGTTCCCCAACTTTTCGGATATAAGCGCCGACCTCGATCCGCGCGACTTCACGCTGATGGTCGGCAATCAGGCAGGACGACCGCTGAAGCGGGTCTCCTTATACGATTTTCTCAAAGAGCCGACGCGGTACCTCTCGAATCCGGGCTCATGGCTGGCGCGCAGCAAGACGCTGCTCGCGCCGCGCGATACGAAGGTGCTGGTTAGTGCCCAGGCGTGTTTCCTCCCGATCCCTCAGCAAGGGATTGCTTCGTTCAATCCCGTCCTCTTCAACTATCAAAGCGTTTCGGGCGACCCCGCCGTTCTGACAATCCTGGCAACACGCGAAGGCACCAGCGTGACGGTGATCGACAACAAGCGGGATGCCTTTTCGACCGGCTCAGTGTGGGGCCAGAGGCTTTTTTTCAACAACAAGGGCCAGCGGGCGAGCTTCACGGGGACGCGTCTGAGCGACTTCAAGGCGTCGGGCGGTGGAAGAAAAGGTGAGAACGAGGCTTCACTGAACATGGTGCTCCTTATCCAGGTTCCGCTTAAGCAGAAGAACCCGATGCGGTTTGGCGGCGGGGGCGGGGGGGTTGCATACGACATGGCTGCCCCTTCCAGCGGAGCGAAAATGAAACGCGAATCCAGCGACGTGGAGGCGGCGGTCATCGGCCACGGCGAGACCGAGGGACCATTCACGGAGATAGACAATTTAAGCATCCAGCGCGATGACCGCTTCCCTGTTCGCGTGACCGTGCAATTCTACAAGGCGACATCGAACGGCGTGGTCAGCCAAGGCGACATGAAGGAGATCAAGGATCAGATCGACAAGGTGTATGCGCTCAGTGACTACGTAGGCAGCCTTGTCACGGAAGGCGAAACGGGCAGAGCGACCGAATATGACGGCATCAAGATCCAACCGCGCGACTGGTGGAACGAGTTTTGGCGTCGGCACGAGCAGAACACCGGCGACGATCGCTGGAGGGCGAGCGAGAAACTGCGCAAGCTGCTAGGACAGAACTACATGAACAAGCCGGTTTGCGATCTGTATCTACGCAATCTGCTGAAGAAGTAGCTCGCCGGGCCGAATAAGACGGATAAGACCTTATGGGTCTTATCCGTTCCTAGTTATGCCAATGCCTGGGCGTGCTGGAATTCCATGATGCTCGCGCACACATGCCGTACCTGGTCGTCCGCGAGATGCGGATGGATAGGCAGGTTCAGGATTTCTTTTGTTGCCCGCTCGGTTTCCTCAAGTGGCCAAGCCGGGGAAAACCGTTTGTATGGGGTGTGGTGGTGCAGGGCCACTGGATAGTAGATCATGGAATCCACCTCCTGCCCCTTGAGGAATGCCTGCAGGTCGTCGCGGCGCGAATGGCGAATACTGAATTGATGCCAGGTGTTGTTGTTGCCACCGCTCGTGATTGGCAGAGAAATCTCGCTACCTTGCAAGAGCGTGGCGTAGAGGTTGGCGATCTCGTTTCTTCTGGCGTTCCAGGCGGTTAACCGCTGGAGCTTCGTATGGAGCACTGCGGCCTGTATCTCGTGCATCCGGCTCGTGTATCCGATATGGTCGTAGTAGTAGCGTTCGCGGCCCATGCCGTGGACCCTCATCGAGCGCGCCTTCTCGGCGACCTCGTCATTATTGGTCAGAATCAGTCCGCCATCCCCCGCCGCGCCAAGGTTCTTCGTGACATAAAAGCTAATTCCGGCGGACTGGCCCCAATTGCCCGCGGGCTTCCCATTGCGCTCGCTGCCCAGCGCTTGGGCGGCGTCCTCTAGCACGATTAGGTTATGCCGCCGGGCTATCTCCATGATCGGCTCCATCTCGCATAGCTGGCCGAAGAGGTGAATTGGCATAATCGCCTTCGTCCGGGTCGTGACCGCAGCCTCGATCTTGTCGGGGTCAATATTGTAGGTATGGGGGACGATGTCGACAAAGACCGGCGAGGCTCCGGTCTGAGCGATGACCTCTGCACTTGCGACGAAGGTGAAGGCGGTTGTAATAACCTCGTCGCCAGCACCGATTCCCGCGGCATCGAGCATCATGCGGAGAGCGTCGGTGCCTGAATTGCAGGCAATGCCATGCTTGACCTTGTGAAGAGCGGCAATGTCCTCCTCGAATGCCTTGTGGTTTTTGCCCATGACGTAAGCGCCGCTGGACAGAACCTCGTGGACCGCGGCATCGAGCTGGGGATGAAGCTCGTCGTATTGGGCCTTGATGTCGTAGAAGGGGACTCGCACGATTCATTTTGGCTGATTGGGGGTCATTTGGTGCCGGGGACATACTCGCGCAAAGACGCAGAGCCGCGAAGTCATCTCATTCGTAACGATATGCGACCCCAGCCGTCAGCCCTGATATGAGGCTGCTTGCGCTATCACTTGCCCTTGCCGGAACGATCGGGATCGCCTGTGCGCAGGTCATCTCCGAAGAAACTACCCGGCCCTTTCAAATCCGTATCCGTCATGCCGACCCCTGGTTTGTGAAAGCCATGCTGGAGGGTCAGCAAATGTTTTCTCCCGAGATCAGCACGATCATGCTGATGATGGGCGCTCCGCAAGGAGCCGCTCAATCGGCGCAGCAGGGACTGAATGCATTCTTCACGGGTGGGAAGCTGATCGTCAACCCAGGCGACAACAGCATTTGGTTTATCCCCGATCGGATACGTTAACGCCGGGAAGAACCACCCGGCGACTACTGCGTTGCGAAGGTCGTGAAATAAACCTTTAAGACGGGGCCCGTCTGGGAGTCCCAGTCAGGATGCTTCGGCTTGGAATCTTTGGTTTCAGGCGCCTTTTCGTCTTTGGGCCTTTCGGCAGCCTCAGTTGGCTCACTCTTGCCCGATTCCAGGACCCGATTCACTTCCTCCGCAAGCTCCTTTTTGAGCGCCCGGATGTCATCGAGGGCTTCGAGTTCCTTGATGTACTTCGACTTGAGCTTCATGTTGATCGCGTCGCGAATGGCGTCCATCTGCTCTTCGATTTCTTTGGCGTCGGCTTTTTTGTCGAGGTGAAAGCTGATGTTGGTGCGAAGATAGTTCCCCTGGCCCATCAGTGGCACGAGAAACTCTTCCTCGATCTTGGCGATTTTCCCAAGTTTGAGTTCCGGCTTGGCCGCATTGCCGCCCTTCATCTTCATGGCGAAAAAGCCGCCACCCGCGAGGACGACCGAGAGAATGATGATTAGCTTCAGCTTGCCCTTTTTGGGTTTCGCTTCTGGCTCCGGCTGTTCCTGACCCTGCTCAAGCGTTGGTTCTTCCATCCACAAGGTCTATTCCGTATTTCAGCCAGGTATTAACATGGCGCTCAGGTGTACGGTAGCCTTTTCTCGCGTGAAATTTGACGTTGGCTTGATTGGCGGCACCGGTATTGGCGAAATCCTGCTCCGGTTGGCCGGTGGGCCGGTCCATGTGCCGACACCCTTTGGCCTATTGAGAGGACGGGCGCTCGAGGTCAAGGCACGCCGCGTCCTGATCGTTTCCCGCCACAGCTCCGGACACAAGGTGCCTCCGCATAGCGTCAATTATCGGGCGATGGCGATGGGACTGCGGTCGGTCGGAGCCAGGGTCTGCTTCTCGAGCGCGGCATCGGGGTCGCTGCGAGAAGATTGGCCAGGTGGGACGATGGCTCTTTGCAATGACTTCCTGGACCTCACGGGGAGGAACATAACCTTATTTGATCGAGAGGTGGTGCATACGGATTTCTCCGCTCCCTTTGGTAAGAAGGGGCGGAAGGCGCTGCTCGAAGCCGCAAAGGCTCAGGGGATTCCCATGCAGGAGGGTGTATACGTCTGCGCGAACGGTCCCCGCTATGAGACCCCGCGCGAGATCCAGCTTTACCGGCAATTCGGCGGCGACCTCGTTGGAATGACGGCCGCAACCGAGGCGGTGGTCATGCGCGAGGCGGAGATCGATTACTCATGCTTGGCGGTCGTGACCAATCTGGCGGCTGGGATCGGACCACATGAGCTGTCGCACTCGGAGGTCGTCGATGAGATGAAGCGATCGGGCAAGAAGGCGGTCGATCTTCTTTTGGATGCAATCGGGAGGGTCGAGATCTGAGTATTCCGCGCCGCACATTCGCTCTCATGCTCGCGATGACCCCGGGGGTTGGCGGCAAGACGGTCACGCGCGTTCTTGCCCGGAACGATCTGCTGGGCCGAACACCTGAGGAATTCTTAAGGCTTTCGCCGGAGGCGCTTAAGGAGGAATACAAGCTCGGGGCGAAGCCGGCTGAGACCATCGGGGGGCTTGGAAAGCGGCTTGCGGAATCCACGAAAGAGCTCGAGGCACGGCTGGACAAGCTCGGCGTCACACTGGTCACGGCGGCCGACGTCCATTATCCGGCGGTGGTTGAAGAGATGGACGCTGATCCGCCCGGGGTGCTTTTCCTCTACGGCAACAACCGGCTGTTGGAAGCGAGAACGTTCTGCGTCCTCAGTTCGCGGAATTCGCCTCCCGCCGCGCTCGACCAGATTGAAAAGCTTGCCGAGGAGGGCGTTTTGCAGGGTGAGACGGTAGTCTCCGGGCATGACACCCCCGAGTATCAGCGCTCGGCTCTTGTGCCGCTTCGATGGGGCGCCCCAAGGATTCTATGCCTCGATCGCGGGCTCTTCGCGGCCTTGGGAGGAGAATTGAAAGAGGAACCTTTTCGGGCGGCCCGGCTCTGGCGATACGAATTCGACCCAAAGACGGATTTGGTGGTGTCTCCATTCCAGCCGGACGCGCGGTTCGCAGGCAACTACAATAGGCTCCGGGACCGGCTTATTGCGTGCCTCTCACGCAGGCTGGACTTTGTCGAGATCACGCCGGATGGGAATATGGAGAAAAACGCGCGGATGGCATTGAAGGCGGGTAGACCCGTTCGAGTCTCGGATCGGAGCGTGAACTATCGGGCTCTTCGGGAGCTGGGCGCGGAGGTTATTCCTGCGTGAGAAAAGCCGAGGCTCGGAGGGAAAGTCGTTGCTGCTCAAGGCTCTGCGCTGGGCGCTATACCGGCGTCATAATGATGTGACGTGGAGTGGTGTCCGAGTGGTCGAAGGAGCGCGACTGGAAATCGCGTATACGGCAACGTATCGTGGGTTCGAATCCCACCCGCTCCGCCATTGCCCTCTCCCACTAGCGCCTGCTTGCACTCAGCCCTAGGTCAGCCACACGGTATCGCAGACTTTGCAGCGCACCAGTCCGGATTCGAGTACCTCGACGTTATCCCCAGCAAGCGGGTGACCCGCGAGGCAGTAAGTTAGCGCCGTTTTAGAGGGACTTGGAGCCTTGGGCTTGCGTGGTCGCCGATCTACTCTGCGGCGGCGTCTTTGCCCTGGATTAGCCAATCGCGTGCGCCTGCTGGACTCGCTACGCGGGACTGCCGTGAGATGTTTGGGATTGACGCAAAGGACGTTGCGGCACGTTCGGAAAACGATCGCGCCCTCAGGAATTGGCCCGATGAAAACCTGATACGAGATTCGGTGTGCGTAGGTCGGACGGCGCATGCCGTCAATAAGCGGATCATGGCTCATTATTCGGGGCATCAAGTATTCCGGATAGTTGCTGTTGGTGGCGATCGCAGAGCCAGTCCAAATCCAACACTTGTCTTCTCCGGTGCTGACGACATTGGCCAAGATGCTCGCCTTGGCATTGTGGAACCGCTGTCGGGTCTCCTCACTGGTGCCATCGTAAGAATGTTCCCTCTCAACCATTAGCTACATCTCCCTCCTGTATTCCAATGCGCTCAACAAGGTAGCCGAATCCGCGTAGTCCAGCTCTCCGCCGACGGGCATTCCGTGAGCGAGGCGGGTCACCTTTATACCAGCAGGCTTGATCAGCTTGGCAAGGTAGAGCGCAGTGGCGTCGCCTTCGATGGTCGGATTGGTGGCAAGGATGACCTCCTGCACGTCGCCGCGCAACCGTTCTAGCAGTTCCTTGACCCGCAGATGCTCAGGACCGACCCCATCCATCGGGCTAAGCAGGCCATGCAATACATGGTAGAGCCCGCGGAATTCGTTGAGGCGCTCGATGGCGGTGATGTCGCGCGGCTCGGCAACGATGCAGATCATTTGTGGCTCTCGCTTGGGCGACAGGCAGATTTCGCAATGCTCCTGCTCGCTTACGTTTTGGCACTGGGCGCAAAATCTCAGTTTCAGCTTGGCCTGCTTCATTGCATCGGCGAGGCGGTCGACTTCGGCATCGCTCAGGCGCAAGAGATGGTAGGCGAGCCGTTGAGCCGACTTGGGGCCGACCCCCGGCAATCGCTCAAGCTCGGCGATCAGCTCGGCTAAGGGGCGGGCAAACAACATCACAAAGGGTCGAATTCAGATTGTCAAACGTCTACATGCCCGGGATCTTGGGCATGATTTCCTGCGTTTTCTCTTCGCGGCGCGCCGTGGTCTGCTGGAATCCATCGCGCATGGCGCTCGTGATCAGATCCTCAAGCCCCTCCACGTCATTCGGATCCACGATGCTCGGATCAATCGTAACCTTTTGAAGCTCACCAAGGCCATTAAAGAGCATCTTGACAGGGCCCTTATCGATCGGCACTGACTCGCGCTCGAGCTCGTCGTTCAGTTGCTGCGCGCGCGCCATCGCGCTCTGCATCTGCTGCATCATTCCCTGGAACCCTTGGCCGCCGAAATGTTTGGGAAGCTTCATATGTTCAGTTTTTGGAAGTTGGTTGATTGCCCAAGATGTCCCGGGCCATCTCCGCCAGCTTTTGCCCTTCCGCTGGTAATTCTACCGCCGGTTGTTCGGGCACTTGCGCGGCTTTCTTGCCTGCTTTGAAATGGATCTTCAGATCCTGCCCGAAGTGCTTTTTGGCGACATCGATAATTCCATGGGTGCGTTTGGGCGTTTCCTGAACCCATTCCATATCGATATTCCGGAGAAACTCCACCGTGACCTCATTCGCCTTGGCTTTGGCGACCAGAGTGTGTGTTAGCCGCATAGCCATGGATTTCGACATTGCCGTGAGCTCGGTCACAGTGTTCGACCAGGCCTCCCGCGCCTTATCGAGCTCAGGGTCGCCGGTAGATTCCACAACTACGGCCACCGGAGGCGGGTCTTCAGGCTTGGTCGGTTCGGCTTTCTCGTCAGATGGAGGCGGCATGGCTTGGGAAGGCTTTGCGATCGCCGCTTTAGCCCCATTGGTCGGTGCCGGCTCCTTGCGAGCGGGCAGCGGATCGCGACAGGTTGCCAAACGAACCAACTCAGCCTCAAGCCACACCCTGGGCAGAGAGATGTCGCGGACGGTCTTGTGGGCCTCGGCGAGGCCGGTTCTTAGGCTCAAGAGCGTCTCCCTCCCAACCTTGGCCGCTGCTTCGTGCATCAGGGCGTCCTGGCTCGCATCCAGCGATGGACCGGCGTCGAGGCCATACGCGACGCGGGTGAGATCAGCCAGTCGGTACATCAGCGATTCGAGCACGGCCTGCGGGTCCCGGCCCAGACGGAAGACCTCGCTGAGGGTGTTCATGAGCTTGGGCACGTCGCCCGATTTCATCGAGAGCAGCAGCTCGTCGGCGACCTCCTCAGGGACCAGTCCAAGCTGCTCATATACATGCTGCAGCGTGACATTGTCCTCTGAAGTAAGCACAGCCTGCTCCAATAGGGTCAACGCGTCGCGGAAACCGCCATCCGCCATGCGGGCAATTGCACTGATCGCTGCCGGCTCGACCTTCATCCCCTCTGCCTCTGCAACGTAAGACAGCCGTTTGACCAGGTCCTGCATGGATGCGCGATGGAATTCGAATTTCTGGCAGCGCGAGCGGATGGTGGTCGGGACCTTGTGGAATTCAGTTGTCGCAAGCACGAAGATGATGTGTTCAGGAGGCTCTTCGAGAGTCTTGAGAAGGGCGTCAAATGCTTTTGGCGAAAGGTCATGGACTTCGTCGATGATGAAAACCTTGTAGCGGGCAATCGTTGGGCGGTATTCAGCTGCTCCGACGATCTTTTCTCGAACATCATCTACCCCGGCCTCGCTGGCTGCATCCATTTCGTAGACGTCCATGAATCCGCCCTCCGTGATGGCGACGCAGATATGGCACGTATTGCAGGGCTCGGAGGTTGGCCCGGTCTCGCAGCACAGAGCCTTGGCAAGGAGCCGCGCAGAAGAGGTCTTGCCGGTTCCGCGCGGGCCGGTGAAGAGATACGCGTGCGCGATACGGCCGGATGCGATTCCGTTTTGGAGGATTCGCACGACGTGGTCCTGACCCATCAGGTCGGAGAAAGTCTGGCTTCGATATTTTCTATACAGTGAGAGATAAGCCATGGGAGCAGTGTGGAATGCTAAACCGCTGGATACTCAATGGATCGCTGCGATTCCGTAGAGCGTCTTCTGAGACCCAGCAATCGACAATCAAGCAATCAAAATAGGCTCCAGTGCCGGGAAGATTGCGTCGCACAGAGAAACGACTTACCGTTGCTACTGTCAGGTCCTGGCGGGATTCGCCGCCCTACTGCCGCGCAGTTCCCGGCGGACTGCTTAATTTTAGCACTCCGCCGAACCGTTCTGGAGCCTACTTCTTTTTATCACTGTCCGATCGGATCGAGGGCAGAACAATGATATCGTCCATGCTCCCGACTCCGGCGTCGGCCTTGAAGTTCGCGGTTTTGACCACCGCCGACCGGCCATACCAATCCCCTTCCTGCAGGAGCTGGTCCCTCGTGAGGCTGAGCTTGGTATAGAGGACCCTCGCGCCCGGACGAATCTTGTCATTGATGAAATTCGCATCGGTCATCCCTTCGCCATCAAAGCCGAAACGATCCTTGAAGTGGTCGGGGGCGCTGCGCGGGTTGTAGAAGAATTCGATTATGTAGTCCTTCTTCACGAACGGATACATCGTTGGATCCTTGCTCATGTCAATGCGCTTGGTGAACCTGCCGTTGCGGACGAAGAGGCCGTCCTGCATAATCGTGTTCTTGCGCTCCGGCTCGAGGTCGACGGCCGAGGCGTTGCCCCAATGCAGACCCGCCGCCTTGTCCGTGTCGTAATCGGAATCTCGGAGGATCACCCGGATTCGCGTGCCAATGGGAAGCACGTTCCAAGTCCCTTCTATCTTGAGAACCTTGGGCGATTCAACCGTCACTTTGACGCTAAATTTAACGTCGTGCTGTTTCTTCGTGTCGTAATTGCCAGCCTCATAGCTGCCATCGCCCCTCTTGCGAGCAATCCAGCCCCGCTGGCTCATGCGCACCAATAGATTGTCCATGTTCTGCTCGATGACATCGAGGTTGTTCATATCGGTGTAATCGGGCTCCGTCGCCTCCATGACCCTCTTCTTAGCGTCCGCACGAAGCCTGACCTGGGTCGCCAGAGCCATATCGATCTGGCCGCTGCGCTCGTAAGCCCTTGGAAGAAGGTTTTTGCGAGCCGGGATGAACTTCATGTCTTCCTTGGCCTGCGCTTTTTCGAACCACGATATGGCGTTTTCGTAGTCGTCGTCGATCTTGTGGTACCAAATCCAGCCCGTCTCGTGATAGAGCTCGTAGGTGTAATCGTTTCTGGCAGCGCCTTCCGCCCCCAGCGCCAGCGCAGGCTTGATGTAGCGGCGATCGGACTGGCCCGCTTCGTCGGTGAAGTTATAGGCCATGTGCCACATCCCGGTCGCATAGACATCAACCTGCTTAGGGTCGAGCCAAGTCACCAACCGGATCACGGGCAGGATCGCGTCGTACTGGCCTGTCTCGAAGAAGTTGTCTGCACGGACCCACAGGATGCCGGCGACGAATTCGCGCAGTCCCACCAGGGCAAACAAGAACTGGTCGGGGTTAAGCCCCGTGCCCCCGGTGAGCCCGGATTTGGGCATGTAGTCCTTCTTCCATGTCGGATAGACCGTCGTGGCGTGAAGAATGCCTTGGGCGACGAAGAGGACGGCTATAACCGCAAGGAGAATTGGGCGCGTGCTTTTCATCTCACACCTCCCGCCGGTCAAAGATCAGGATGCCGGCCACAAGCAGGACCCCCACATAAAAGACGCCGTAGACGGTGACGTTGAGGTAGTACTGGGTCTCGCTTTGTATCACCTGGTCCGGGTTGATGAGGGGATTCTGGACGTTATAGCTGGCAAAGTTCGGCACTATAAAGCTGAGGGCCTGAACGCCCGCCTTGGCGAATCCGGGGCTCTTGCCCTCGGAAAGTGTTTCGATAAGCGGATTCAGCAGCGAGCCTACGAGATATAGCCCTCCCGAAAGAAAGAAATTAACGAGCGGCGCAACAAAGGTCGAAAAGAACATCGCGACCGCAGCGAGCAGGCTCATCTGAATGAAAAAGAGGATCGGCGCCTTGACAAGTTCCAGCGCAAGCTCTCGCTGCTGGATATAGTAGACGAGAAGCTGGATCGCCGTCATCAGGGCCATCATCAGGCCGAGCGCGAGGACCGCCCCGAAGTATTTGCCGAGCAGGAATTGCCATCGCTGCACGGGCTTTGAAAGAATCGTATAGATCGTCCTTCGTTCGATCTCATTCGGGATCAGGTAGACCGTGAGAACGAGGGCGATGACCGCACTGGTCAGTTGGATCATGCCCAGCATGAACGCGCGCAAGACGGTATCGGACGACTTTGCCGAAAGCTGCCCAAGCGCGGGGGCGACCATGAGCAGAAGCGCGGCAATAAGCAGGATGATGAGCAGAACCTTGCGGCGAACCGCTTCCCCAACCGTGGTTGCGGCTATGGACCAGATCACTCTCATTTCTTGCCTCCGGCGATGTTGTCGGTCTGAACCGTTTCCACGAACAAATCCTCCAGCCGCTTCTTTCGCGGCACCATGCTGACGACCCTGCCTTTGCCCGACCGAACGGCGTCGATCATCGAATTAACATCCTCGTCTTCCGAAACGTCGATCAAATAGCCATCGACGACCTCGTGAAGGTTGCCTTTGGAGGCAAGCTTGTTCGCAACGTCTGCGCTTATGCCTTTTACTGTGACCTCCATCCGGCCACCCTTAAGAAGCTCGGAGAGCTTCCCTTGAGCGGCGAGCCGTCCCTTGTTGATAATCGCAACACGGTCGCAGATTAATTCAACCTCGCTCAATTCATGAGAGGAGATGAACACGGTACGACCCTCGTCCCTAGCGTTGAGAATGATGTCGCGAATCTCCCGGTGCGCGATCGGGTCCAGGCCCGCAGTCGGCTCGTCTAGGAACATGAGCTTGGGGTCGTTAAGCAGGCTCTGTGCGAGGCCGACGCGCTGCTGCATTCCTTTGGAATACTGCGAAATCGTTTTGCGCGCGTCCCCGGCCAGGTTCACCTTTTCGAGGAGGCGCTGGCATTTCTCCTTGTCGTGGTTGCCAAAGAGCGAGTCGTAGAACCGCAGCAATTCCATGCCGGTCATGTGCTCGTAATAGTAGGGCCTCTCGGGTAGATAACTGATGACGCGGTGAACAGCGGTGTCGCCGATCTCCTTGCCAAGCACGTAGCCTTCGCCGTTGGTCGGATAAATGATGCCAAGGAGCATCTTGATCGTCGTCGTCTTCCCTGCCCCGTTTGGGCCGAGGAATCCGAAAATTTCGCCCTCCTCGACATGAAGATCGAGGTGGTCGACAACGTTTACAAGTCCAAGGGATCGGGATTTATAGCTCTTTGTGAGCTGTTTGGTCTCTATGGCAGCGGCCAAAGGGTTGGATTCCTCCTGGGGTCGGTTCGCGGCGGAGTATACCTAGCCTCAACGGGCGGCGCATGTGGAGAGTTCCGGGTCTATCCCGTGGAAATCTTGTGTACAAATTGAGAACATAAATGTATTGCTCATTACATCGCAATATGCCAGTGCAATTACTGGGAATTTCTCGTCTATAATTTCTGACACCAGCGTACCGAGGCTCTCGAGGGTTTCTGAAAAGTGCAGGAAGGGCCAGGACTGGTGGAAGCCTGGCGGGAACGTTCTTTGCTCTCCTTTCAACGTTCCCGCACTTTTTTGACTAGGCTCTCTTTGCCGCCTGAATGAAGTCGCGCATTTTGACGTGATCCTTGATGCCGGGTGAAGACTCGACGCCGCTGCTGACATCGACCGCATAGGGCCGCACTTTCTGGATGGCTTCGGCCACGTTCTCGGAAGTTAGACCTCCGGCGAGAATAAGTGGCGGATCGGCCTCGCGCTCCTCATTGGCGGACGCGACGGGTATCAAGCGACGGATTCGCTCGATGAATTCAAACGGAAGGCGCTTACCTGTCCCGCCGGCCATCGTTGGGTCGAACGTATCCGCGACGACTCCTTGCACCAATGAGTCGCGTATCCGCTGAATAATCAGGTCGTCTGAGAGGCTGGGATCCGGCCGAACGACGACCAGCCTGCTGCGCATGTTATCCGGATCGAACGTTTCGGCCTGAAGCAGCATATGCTTTTCACCTTCTGGCGGGCAATGTCGATATACGGCCACGCGCGGAATTTCATCGAACGGGGGGAGGAACCTGAACAGCTCTTGGAAGACGTCCCAGTCGGCTACAAACCGGGGACTTGAAGGTTCTCTTACGAAACCCAAGGCATTCGCCCCCAGTTCTATAGCGGCCACCACATCTTCGGGCCGAGTCAGGCCGCAAATTTTGACCCGTGTCACCATCCCATGACCTCTTTGACCTTAGCCTCGATATCGGGCGCAGCGCAAAAGGTCGTTCCGATAAGCACAGCATCAGCTCCTGCCAAGGTCACCCGTCCCACATCCTCGTGGCTCTGCATAGCGCTCTCGCTGACAACGAGGGCAGTGCCCGAGATGATGGGAATGAGTCGCTCAGAAATGCCTATCGAGGTCGTGAAGGTGGACAGACTTCGATTGTTGATTCCGATCAGGTCAAATCCAATAGCGTGCGCGATTTCAAGCTCCCCCTCATTGTGAACCTCGACGAGCACGTCCATGCCCAGTTCGTTAGCCGCATCGCGTAAGTTGGCTAGAACCGACCGATGGAGCATCGCGGCAATCAACAGAATCGCGTCCGCTCCCATCGCCCTCGACTCAAACACCTGGTAGGGATCAAACAGAAAGTCTTTTCTCAGTATAGGCAGGGCCGTCGCCTCGCGCACGCGAACGAAATTCTCTGGCGAGCCTTGAAAGAACTTCTCGTCGGTCAGAACGCTGAGACAGGTTGCACCGGCTCGCTCATAGCTCTGAGCGATCGTGATGGGGTCGAAGTCGGGCCGAATGAGCCCTTGGGACGGACTTGCTTTCTTGACTTCCGCAATAAGAGCGGGCCGCTTCGCCTTGGCCAATGCCCTACGAAATCCTCGGGGCAACCCTGCTGCCCTCGCCCTATCGACAATCTCATCTTGGGGAACAATGGCCTTAGCCGCTTCAACCTCTTCGCGCTTTTGCACAAAGATCTCGGCGAGCATATTCAATTGCGATTGCTCTCCTGAATGAACTCCTCCAGCTTGGCGGCGGCGGCTCCAGATCGAACGACCTCCCGCGCCAAATCCGTGGCCGATCGCCGTTCGGGAGCGAGTCCAGCAATCCAGATAGCACAGGCTGCGCTCCCCAGAACCGCCGTGCAGCGATCGGAATCCACCCTGGTGACGGCCTCGCGCAGCATCGCCGCATTCTCCTCGGCGGTCTCGCCGGGCCGGATCGCGTAGGCCGAAACCGGTTCGAGCCCGAATCCCGAAGGCGTAAAGATGCCTTCGGTGAGCTCCCCATCCCATAGGAGGGCCACCCGAGTTGGAGCGACCGGCGAAATCTCGTCCAGGCCGTCTTCGCCATGCGCGACCAAGGCACGCTCGGTTCCCAATTTCATGAGGGCTTCGGCCATCGGGAATGCGAGCCGTGGATCGTAAACTCCGACCAGCTGCCGCTTGGCGCCCATGGGATTGGCGAGCGGGCCCAGCTGATTAAAGACGGTCCTAAACCCAAGCTGCTTCCTAGCCGCGCCAACGTGACGCATTGCA
Organism: Fimbriimonadaceae bacterium; assembly: GCA_049276675.1. Lineage (GTDB taxonomy): Bacteria > Armatimonadota > Fimbriimonadia > Fimbriimonadales > Fimbriimonadaceae > DATLGQ01. Next base: position 101,305 of record JBASWW010000054.1, on the reverse strand, counting down.
GGATGGTGGGCGGGAGCAAACATGAATCCGAGGCCAACCGTGCCGATCATCCTCAACAAGACTTCTTCCGAGGTTTGAATTTGTGCTCCCAACGTCTCCAACACATCCGCGCTGCCATAGGCGCTGGTAACACCTCGATTCCCGTGCTTGGCGATCCGGACCCCTGCAGCAGCGGCCACGAAGGTCGAAGCGGTTGATATATTAAAGGATGGGACCCCGCCTCCGGTCCCACATGTATCGACGAGGTCACTGAACTCATGCCTGGGGCCAACAGATTGATCTCGCATCACCTGGGCAAAGGCTGCAAGCTCGGTCGCGGTAGCGCCTTTGACTCGGATAGCCGTCACCGCCGCCCCGATCTGCGCGTCGGTCGCCTCGCCACCGGTCAAGTAGGCTAGGATCTCCTCGGCTTGCGACGCTGAGAGGTCGCTTCCCGCGAGCAGGGGCTCCATCAATTGCGCAAAGGTTCGCACGCCCTAGTGTAGCCGCCAACTGCCTGTTCGCACGGGTAGAATCGCCCACGTGGAAGGCCCCTATCTTGGCATCCTCGTGCTGATCGCAATCTCGGGCGCGATCTGCACTGCGATGGTCACCCTGAGTTGGGTGCTTGGACCGAAGAAGTACACCCCCTATAAATCTTCGCCATACGAGTGCGGCGTCGCGCCGGTCGGCGATGCGAAGGAGCGGTTTCCAATCAAGTTCTACTTGGTCGCGATGCTCTTCATCCTCTTTGACATCGAGGTCGTCTTTCTCTGGAGCTGGATGACGGTTTACCGCCAAGCGGAGCCGGCTTTTATGATATTCAGCTTCTTCGAGATGCTGATCTATATGAGCACGTGGATTCTGGGCTACGTCTACGCGATCCGCGTAAAGGCGATCAATTGGGATGAAACGACTAGCCTTCCTGCCCCGCTCGAGCTCTCTGAAAGAGCTGAAACAGGACGCGTGGCCTAGCGATGGCTTTGCTGACTGGCGAGCAGAGGCTGGATGTGCGCAAGGTTCGGGAGCGATTCGGCGAGGCGGTCTTAAAAGTCAAGGAGTTTCGCGGCGACACCTGGATCTGCATCGAGCGGACACGTCTGCCTGAGGTCTTGAAGTTTCTTAAAGAGGACCCCGACCTACAATACGCCTACTTCAGCGAATGCCTGGGAGCGGACTACAGCCGCTGGACCCACGAGCGGGACCTTTCAGAGCGGTTCGAGGTGATCTATAACCTCATGTCCTTGAAGGACTACGGCAGGATCTTTGTGAAGGTGGGGGTCGATGATGGGCAGACCGTCCCGTCGGTCAAGTCCATTTTCTTGGGAGCGGAATATCCTGAGCGCGAGGTGAACGATCTTTTCGGCATCGTGTTCGAGGGCAACGAGCAGACCCAGCGGTTTCTGCTTCCCGACGACTGGGTGGGCTATCCGCTTCGGAAGGAGTATCCACTGGGCGGCGAGGACGTGCTTTTTGACCTTGGGGATCGGGGGCCGGCGGTTGAGGACGTGTCGATGCCCCATGCCGGGGAGAGCTTTGAGGGCAAGACCGGCACGGAGGACGTTAGCGGACGCTAGTATTTTTACCAGTTTTGCGATATATTCGATAGATTTTCAGAAAAGTTTTGCGTTTGGTCAAGAGTGTGTTACAATGCAATCGTTCTTATCCAATCTACGGAGGTTCAGCATTGAAACGAAGAGCATTCACGCTCATTGAGCTTCTTGTCGTGATCGCGATCATCGCGATCCTGGCAGCAATTCTATTCCCTGTGTTCGCACAGGCAAAGGAAGCCGCTAAAAAGGCGAGCGACCTTTCAAACGTTAAGCAGATGGCCTTGGCCCAGATGATGTACCTGGATTCCTATGAGGACCAGTTCCCGCTGGGGTTCGGCACAGACGCTACTGGACTGTGGCTGTGGAACTTCAACCACTACGTACCGGCGAATTATCCGACCGGAGCTGGTGGTGACACTGTCTACGGCCAGCGAATCGTGGCATCGCCCAGCAGCTTTGCCAATACGACTCAGCCTTACATCAAGAACTGGGATCTTCTGGCCTCGCCCGGAGTTCCTCAGAAGTCTGGTGGAGGCGTGTCGCTTGCTACGGTCGGGACGATTCAGCCCGTAGACGTGTCCTACACGTATAATGGTCTGCTTCAGTCCTACACATCCACGGCGATCGCAAGCCCTGCTCGTCTTCCGCTCCTCTGGAACGGTCGCGGCAAGGCCAAGATCAAGGGCGGAGCTCTATCGAACCCGGCGCTAAGATGCCCGCAGACGAACCTCGGCTGCGTCTACATCCCAGCGGCAAGCGGTTGCTCGTCGAGCGTCAATGGACAGCGGAGCGCCATGTTCGTTCTGTCTGGCACCATGTGGGTCTACGCCAAGGGCGCGAACTTCGCGCTTGCGGATGGCCATGCGGCCTTCCGACGTCTCGGCGCACAGACAACGACGACGGGATCGTCTCCGGACGGCAGCCCGTTCACCGACTGGCGCGTGGACCCGTACACGGGTTACGATCCTCAGGGCTTCCCAGGCTGGTTCTGGTGGGATGGCTGCCATGCGTGGCTGTTCCGACCGGACTACGAGTTCAACCAGTAGTCTCTAGTCAGGGGTTCGCAGATTATCTGTGAATTGGAATAAACTAAGGGTTGGCCCACAACAGGCCAACCCTTTCCTGTAAATCGGAGGTGCAAGACATTGATTAGGATTATCATTTCGATCGTGCTCGTTATAGGCATTGTCGGACTCTATGGGTGCAGTGGGAGCACAGACGCCAATCCCCCGGACGAGAATTCGGCCGGTGGCAAGGCACTAATTCCGCCTGGTGGAAAGAAGGGCGGAGGCGAGGGCGGCGGAAAGCCCGAAACTCCCCTATAGACTCATCTCGGCAAGGGCGGTCTACGAGACCGCCCTTGTTTTCTTGTGTCCCAACAGGCACTTGTTGTAATCTAAGGAAGTAAGAGGTGCCTCAAGAATGAATTTTCGTCTCGCTTTCATCGCCATCGCCGCCTGCTCGAGCCTTTTTCTTGTTGCTGGCTGCGGCTCGAAAACCCAAGTCGACGCCGGCCCCAAAGGAAAAGGGTTCGTGCGATTCGTAAATGTATCTGGCGAAGAGATCGAGACCAATGACGGTCGCGGCAACGCCCGCCCGCAACTCGCTCACGGCGAGATCAGTCCCAGGCGCTCTGCTCCCGAAGGGCCAATGACGCTCAAGGTCATCAAGGACAAGAAGGAACTGTATAGTCAAACCCTTCAGATCCAGCCGGACGTCGTTTACACGCTGTACTCGTTCATTGGACCTGACGGAAAGCAGTACAAGGTTTTTGAGAACGATCCGCAGCGGGCAGACAAGGGAGAAATAGTGATACGTCTTCTGAACCTCGTTGATGGAGAGACGGCATCGGCCTCGACCGCCGGCGGACTCGAGACCCCCATCGGAGAAGAGGTCGCCGGGATCGGCGCCGGAACCGAAGCCAAGCTCGCGCCGGGAAGGCAGTCGCTCCAGGTCAAGGTTGCGGGGAAAACAATCAAAGTGCCCGACTTTCCAACGGCATCTGGCGAGGCGTATACACTAATCGTTCACCGCAAGAAGGACGGGAGCTACGCGGCCAGTGTCGTACGGAACAGCGCCAGCATGCAGATCAGCAGCGCTGCGCCAACCGCCGGCTAAAAGCCTTTACGAGCGGCCCATAAGAGGTGGAGGAATCTCCGCGCTCCGCGCGGTATCCTCAGGCTACGTGACATGCGCCCGACTAGGAGCACTTTTCTGAGCACCAACACCTTCATGCCCTCGACGGAAACGGTCTTCGAGAAGGCCGGCGAGAACACCATGATCGTCAACATGGGGCCGCAGCACCCCTCGACCCATGGCGTGTTAAGGGTGATTTGCGAGCTCGAAGGCGAGGTGATCATTCACTGCAAGTGCCAGATCGGCTACCTACATACCGGCATGGAAAAGGAGGCCGAATACCAGCAGTATCACAAGTGCGTGGTCATGACCGACCGCATGGACTACCTTAATGCGAATGGAAACAACCTTGCCCACGCCCTGGCCGTCGAAAAGCTTTTGGGCTGCGAAATTCCCAAGCGCGGCCAATACCTGCGGGTGATCTTGGCCGAGCTCTCGCGTATCGCTTCCCATTGTGTCTGGCTCGGCACCCACGGCCTCGATCTCGGTGCCATGACGCCGTTCTTTTACATCATGCAGCAGCGGGAAATGATCCTCGATATGTTCGAGCAGTTCTCGGGCGTGCGCATGATGCCTTCATGGATTGTTCCAGGGGGATTGCGTGGCGACATGCCCGAGGGCTTTGACAAGAAGCTCAACGCCTTTCTCGAGGAGTTTCCGAAAGAGCTGGACGTCGTCGAAAACCTGCTCGTCGAGAATCCAATTTGGAAGGAACGCACCTACGATATCGGCGCGCTTTCCGCGCTGCAAGCACTTGAGCTTGGCTGCTCCGGCCCGATCGCCAGGGCGAGCGGCGTGCCGTGGGACCTGCGCAAGAGCAATCCCTACTCGAGCTATGAAGATTTCGACTTTGCCATTCCGGTCGGCAGCAACGGCGACGTCTACGACCGATTCCTGGTACGGATCGCTGAGATGAAGGAATCGTGCAAAATCCTGCGACAGGCGCTCGATGGGCTGCCGGAGGGAGCTTGGAGCACCTCAGACCGCAAGATTTCGCCGCCTCCCCGACATGAGCTGGACACATCTATGGAGTCCCTCATCCACCACTTCAAGCTGTATACCGAGGGCTACCATACGCCAGTGGGAGAGGCCTACGCGGGAATCGAGGGCTCCAAGGGCGAACTGGGCTTCTACATTATCAGCGACGGCTCCAATAGGCCCTACCGCTGGCATGAGCGCCCCTCATCGTTTATGAATCTCAAAGCATTGGAGGTTCTAGCGGTCGGGCGCCTGATCGCGGACGTGATCGCGATTATCGGCTCGATCGACATCGTGCTCGGAGAAATCGACCGATGAGTGAGCTGATTCAATTGGGCAGCCGTCATGAGAGGCCAAAGCCTCCGAAGCCCGAAGACCTGACCTTGCGATTCAGCCAAAAAGCGATCGATGAGCTCGAAGCGCTCAAGACCCACTACCCCGATCTGAAGTCGTGCATCTTGCCTGCTCTATGGATCGCGCAGAGGGAGTATGTCGGCCACCTGTCAGGCGAGGCGATTGCCGAGGTCGCTTTTCGGCTGCAGAGAAGCTATGCAGAAGTCGAGGGCGTTGCCACGTTCTACACGATGTACAACACGGCCCATGCGCCGGGCCGCCACAAGATCGAGGTGTGCACGAATCTCACCTGCAGCGTGTGCGGCGCTTACGGACTCTGGGATTACCTCAAGGCCAAGCTCGGAGTGGGCCACGGTGAGACAACTTCCGACGGGATGTTTACTTTGGAAGAGGTTGAGTGCCTCGATGCATGCGACCGCGCCCCCGTGATTCAAGTCGGGGATCAATACATTGGCCCGGTCGACGAGAAGGCAGTCGATGCGCTGATCGAGAAGCTAAGAACCACTCAGGAAAGCACGGTCGCAAAAATGGCGAACGAGATCGTGCAGGTCCACCTTTCGGCGATGGAAAGGAAAGAGACTCGTTAAGATGGCTTCCAGTTACCACCTTGACGTTTGGTCGTCTAACGGCTTATGCGATATCTTTGGATTCTCCTGGGGCTGTGGGCGATTTGCGCAATTGCAATGCAGCAAGCTGATCGCCCGACCACACGAGTAAAGGGCCGATACCAGGGGGAAAACGGATTCCTAATCGAAGGCATTGGCGTATGCAGCGCAACCGACTCGACTGTCGAGTGCTGGGACATGGATGGGCGGCTGAATCCCGAGCTGACAGAGCGGGTTCGAGCCAACTTCATCGCGAATCGGGCGACAATCCCGCTTGCCTTTGGGCGAAAGAATCGATTCCTTGCTGTACGGCAGAGCGTCGGCTCGTCAGCCTCTCTTAGAATCGAGGGTGCGAACTATCAGTGGTCCCATACCTTAAGCTCGAATGAGGAGCGGATTGAGCTCCTGCTGGCGAGCGTAGAACCTGGAGACAAAGAAGCCTCAATCTTGTCAACGACGTTTAACGAGGAACCGCCGACTTCGGTGGACATTTCCTTGAAGAAGGGAGCGAGAGCTAGCGCCCTAGGCTTTGAGTTTGAGATCGGCGAGGTCGGTCTCGCAAAGCCCAAAGATGCGGCGCCTTTACGATCGTGGCAGCCACCGGAAGGGCAACGCTGGCGGATCGTGCTCGGCAATCTACAGGTCCAGCCGCCTTACGGGTCCATCCGTCATGAACTTATCGCCAAGGATGGGTCAAAGATACAGTACGTGGATGTCAAGGGGAACGCTATCCGTGACCTCAAATTCATCAACGACCGCGGCGTAGCGAATCAATCTGCAGGACCAGGCGAACGGCAATACCATCCGTCCTTCGTAACTCCCGGCACGTACGTGGCAGCAGCTACTGCGCTGATCACAAACGTGAACCCTTCCCAAGTAGCGAAGCTGAGGATCACACTTCATAAACAAATGGACATCCTGATCTATGGTTTCCCACTTGACCCCAAGGCATCACCCAATGCGCACGAAGTGAGTCGGTAGAATCGTTCCTGCATGGCGGAACTTAGACTTCTCCTCGAACACGCGACCGACCCTTCCTTTCAGACCCTGAAGGGATACGAGGCCAACCGCGGCTTTCAGGCCCTTAAGAAGGCCGTGAAGATGGAGCGGCAGGCCGTGATCGACCAGATCAAAGCGAGTGGGCTTAGAGGACGTGGGGGCGCGGGCTTCCCCACCTGGATCAAATGGAACGGCATCCCAAAGGACAAGACCCAGCCGCACTACGTCCTCTGCAACGCCGACGAGGGCGAGCCGGGCACCTTCAAAGACAAGGAGCTGATGGAGCGAACCCCATTCCTGCTCGTCGAGGGAATGATCCTAGCGGGGTGGGCGACCCAGGGAGATGTCGGCTATGTGTACATTAGGGGCGAGTTCCTCGATGCCGCAAGGGCAATGCGCAAGGCAATCGACGAGGCCCATGCCGCCGGCTACCTTGGGAAGAACATCCTCGGCTCTGGCTGGGACTTTGACCTTCATATCCATATGGGTGCGGGCTCATATGAATGCGGCGAAGAGTCCGCCATGATGTCGAGCCTGATGGGCGAGCGCGGCATGCCCCGGCTCAAGTTCCCCCACGCCCCCCTGCCTACTATCGCCGGACTCTGGGACCTTCCGACCCTGATCAACAACGTCGAAACGTTCTGCTGCACACCGTTTATCATCGACCAGGGTGGCGAATGGTACGCCACGATGGGCGCCTCGACCAAGAATTCGCGCGGCACCAAGATCTTCTCCGTATCAGGACACGTGAGCAAGCCGGCAAACTACGAGATCGAGTTTGGCATCCCGCTGATGGAGCTGCTTGCGACGGCCGGGGGCATGAAGGGCGGCCGGCTCAAGGCTTGCGTCCCCGGCGGAAGCTCGGTGCCGATGATTGACGCGAAGACGTGTGAGCAGGCAATTCTGGGCTATGAGGAGATGGCTGAGGTCAAGTCCATGGTCGGCTCTGGCGGTTGCATCTTTCTCAACGAGCACACATGCATCGTATCGTTCATATGGCGCACTTCGGTGTTCTATATGCGAGAAAGCTGTGGCAAGTGCACTCCCTGCCGGGAGGGCACGAAATGGCTTGTCCAGATTCTCGAGCGTATTCGCGGCGGGGGCGGAAGGCCGGGCGACATGGACCTGCTGCTGGAGATTTGCGGCCAGATCGACGGCCGATCATTCTGCGGCCTGGGCGATGCGGCAGCCTGGCCGGTCGTTGCCGCACTGCGGGTTTTTCCCGAAGAGTTTGAGCATTACATTAGGTACGGGAAGAGCATCGTTGAGACGGACGCAGCCCGCGCGATCATGCCGTAGCGTTTTCGATTGCTTGATTGCATGATTCGCGTACTGCAAGGTGGTGCGAGTTTATCCGTCCACAATTCGCAGGCGAAAGTGTGCGATTTCTGCATTCCAGCACTCCAGCAATCCCGCAATCGACGGTATCAAGTATCATCCCAGACGAACGCGGCTGTAGCTCAGTGGATAGAGCGCTTCCCTCCGGAGGAAGAAGTCGGGGGTTCGAATCCCTTCAGCCGCGCCACATCTTACTTGTCCGTTCCGGACACATAGGTTACACATCTTTCTCTGCTCCACCCATCAACTGAAGGAATGAATGTGTAACCCATGTGTCCGGAGCGATCAGATTGCCCGTTGTCGAGATGCGCACTCGCAGCCGGGTACAACCGAAGGTTGATGAGACATGAGATCCTATACAGTCCTGCCTTCGCTTGCGCGCGGGTGCTGCTCGATCCGGGTCAGAGCATCCGTTGCGATGGCGGGGCGATGGTCAGCATGTCCACGACGATCACCCTCGAATCGAAGATGGAGGGCGGGATCGGTAAGGCGCTGGGACGAATGTTCAGCGGCGAGACCTTTTTTCAGAGCATTTTGACCGCCACTCATGGTGCTGGAGAGGTATTGCTGGCGCCGTCCGTTTTTGGCGACATCATTCCGATCCAGCTGCAGGGGAACGGGTACCTCGTCACGAGCGGCGGATACTTGGCGTCCGATACAAGCCTGACCGCACAGACCAAAGGCTCGTGGAAAGCATTTGGCGCTGGCGAAGGTATGTTCCTCACCCACCTCTCGGCACCGGCGATCTGCTTGTGGCTAGCCTCGGAGCGGTACATGGCGTCGAGCTGGGGCCAGGTCAGACGTATGTGGTGGATACCGGCCATGTCGTGGCTTTCCATGATCAAATGGACTACAACGTTCGACCCGTCTCCCAAGGACTCTGGAAATCGATGAGGTCTGGAGAAGGATTCGTCTGCGAGTTTGCCGGTCCCGGGACCGTGTACCTGCAAACCCGGTCGCCACAACAGTTCGCGGCATGGCTCGCACCCATACTTCCAGGTAGATCATGAGAAATCTCGTCCTCGTTACCCTGCTCATTCTCGTCGGCTGCGGCGGAGGGAAGACCGCGCCGGACATGGTGTTCGAACCCCTCGAGCAACCGGGCAAAAAGGTGGCGCTGGAGAGTCTCCGGGGCAAGGTCGTGCTCATCGACTTCTGGGCGACGTGGTGCGCGCCGTGCATCGAAAGCATGCCTTTCATCCAGGAGCTATTTGAAGAATACGGGCCGAAAGGACTGCAGATCATTGCGATCACCAATGAATCTCGCGAGGTTGTAAAACGATTCAAGCTGGGTGGTCGGTTCACCTATCCGATCTACATCGACCCCGATAGCAGCGCCATGGAGGCATTCAAGGTGGATGGCATTCCGAGAACGATCCTGATTGACGAAGGCGGCAAAATCCTGGTGGATGGGCACCCAATGGCTGAAAAGGAAAATCTCAAGAAGAATCTGGACCGGCTCCTGAAATGATAACAGACTTCACTCGAGCACTAATTCCCACCCGCCGGCTTCGGCCCCGCGATCGCTCGTGAGCCGGGGGCAGGCTGGAAGGTGAAGTCAGCGCTGGTGGGCACCATGTTAGGGTAGGCCGAAAGGGCAGCATCCACAAAACGGTCGCGATTGGCGAGCCGGTTGTGCTCGAGGATATACACCTTCGTTAGGAGCCAGCCAGTTGTCCCGTTGGGCCGCGTCATCCAGGTTCTTTCAAATATGATTGCACGACGTGTTGGCCTTGCCGCCTCATAGACGATGTAATCTTTCTGACTCGCGACCGAGACGAACAGCCTGTTGAAAATCGGATCGCGGTAAGAACCGCCATTCTCAAAGACCTTGGGCCAGCTCTCGCCGGGCCTATTCCAGTCAGGAATCGCGGGCAGCCAGTCTCGATACATAGCTCCACCCACTCCATAGATTTCGCGAAGCAGGCGGCCACCATAGGCGGACATACCTTTCAAGCTCGACTCAAAGGAGGAAAGTAAATTCGATCTGTACGTCGTTGGCTGCGAGCCGTTGTACACCCCATAGGCCGAGGCACTGTATTCGTTCCGCACCGGATTATTGGCCCAAACCGAGATGCCGTCCCCTACAATCCTCTGGGCCAGTGTGATGCCCCGGTACTCCAGCGATTCGAGAGTGAGCTGTTCGCCGACAGGACCGAGCGTGGAGGCGAAATAGATATCGGTCGCGATGGGCGTCGGGCTCGCATCGAGGTACTCGACACCATCAACTCGCAGCCACATCGAAGGTGCATCCCTAAGAGGCGCAAGCGCGTCTTGGATTCTCTGCGAGCCGGTCTGGCCGGAGCCGAGGCAGGCGCAAACAAGTAAGGCCGGGGAGAGCCATTTCACAGTGCTTTAGACTGTCCGTGGGAGTCGCGGAGTTCCCCGATCCTGTGCTACAATGCACTTTCATTACAACTCATTCCCTTGGTATGGGAGGGTCACGAATCATGCAGCAGCAATCCTACGAACAATCCTATCTTTACAAGCTTCGCCATTCCGCCGCTCACCTCATGGCACAGGCCGTGACCGAGCTGTACCCCGGCGCGAAGCTCTCCATCGGCCCGCCTATCGAGCAGGGCTTCTACTACGATATCGAGTTCCCCGAACCGCTTCGCGAAGAGGAACTGGCCAAGATCGAGAAGCGCATGAAGGAGCTCTCCAAGCTCGACCAGCGCATTGAACGCATTCCCGTCGCGAGCAAAGACGAGGCCAGGAAGCTCATTCTCGACGATTCCATCCCTGGCATGGGCAAAGACGTGGCCGAGTACAAGCTTCAGCTCATTGACGCAATCCCCGAAGGCGATCAAATCACGTTTTACGATCAGCAGCGCACGGACCGCGAGGGCACCCTCCATCGGTTCCTCGATCTCTGCCGCGGACCACACGTGGACACAACCAAGGAAATCAAGCACTTCAAGCTGATGCATCTGGCGGGCGCCTACTGGCGCGGCGACGTCAAGAACAAGCAGCTCACCCGCATTTACGGCACCGCCTTCGAAACCGCTGAAGAGCTGGAGCAATACCTGCACATGCTCGAAGAGGCCAAGAAGCGCGACCACCGCGTACTCGGCCGCGAGCTCGGACTGTTCATGTTCTCGCCAAGGGTCGGACCCGGACTTCCGCTCTGGCTGCCAAAGGGCGCCACCCTGCGCGAAACGCTCGTGGACTTTATGAAGAGCGAGCAGCTTAGGCGCGGATACCAACCTGTCGTCACCCCCCACATCGCGCTCGACAAGCTTTATGAGAAGTCGGGCCACATCCTCACGTTCCGCGAGAAGATGTATCCCTTCATGGTCTCGGATGACAAGGAAACCTACATCCTAAAGCCGATGAACTGCCCCTTCCACATCGAGATCTACGCCTCGCAGATGCGGAGCTACCGCGACCTGCCGGTGCGCTATGCCGAGTTCGGGACGGTTCATCGCTACGAGCAGAGTGGCGAGGTCACGGGCATCCTTCGGGCAAGAGGATTTACCCAGGATGACGCCCACATCTTCTGTCGGCCCGATCAGCTGCTCGATGAATTCATCGGCGTGGTGGACCTCATGCAGGCCGTGCTGAAGAAGCTCGGACTGACGGATTTCCACCTCCGGCTCGGCACGAAGGATCCGGCAAGCGACAAGTATGTTGGCCACGACGACAATTGGAAGGCCGCCACTGAAGCGATCGAGCAGGCCTGCCGGCAGATGAAGATGGACTATGAGCTCTCGCCGGGCGATGCGGCTTTCTACGGTCCGAAGCTCGACGTGATGATCAAAGACGCCCTGGGGCGAACGTGGCAGATGGGAACGGTGCAGGTGGACTACAACCTGCCCGAGCGCTTCGAGCTGGAGTACACCGGCGAGGACAGCAAGCCGCACCGGCCGGTCATGATCCACCGGGCTCCGTTTGGCTCTCTGGAGCGCATGATTGGGCTCCTTACCGAACAGTATGCGGGCGCGTTTCCGCTATGGCTGGCGCCCGTGCAGATCGCCGTCCTTCCAATAGCGGACCGACACTTTGAGCAGGCGCAATGCATCGCGCAGCAACTCCGGGGCGATCAGGCGGACGGGCACTACCCAATACCTTTCCGCGTGGAGGTGGACGACCGCCGCGAGACGCTGGGCAAAAAGATTCGGGATGCCCAGATGCAGAAGGTTCCCTATATGCTGATCCTGGGAGATCGGGACCTCGAACAGGGCACCGTGGGCGTGCGCAGCCGCGAAGAGGGCGACCTTGGCGCGATGCCGTTCGGCTCTTTCTTTGAGAAAATCTGCGCGGAGATCTAGGGGAGTTGGGATTTGGAGTTGCTCCAAATCCCAAACTCCAGGAAGCTAGCCTCCTCCCTTCTTTGGCCCGGGTGGAGGGAGATCCTTAATCGGCTGCCCGTCAGCGTCGACGGCGGGACCGCTATTGATCAACTCCTTCGGCGGCTCCTCGGGTTTTTCACCGCACGAAACGGTGACCATGCCTAGAATTACTAATGAGGAGATCAGGACTACTCGACCTGACCATACCTTCACAAGTTCACGAGATTCCACCGACATTAGATTTCCGGCACCCACGAAGGATAATACACCGGCAACGGCTGTCCACCCATCATCCAAGTGCCACCGCCCGGAACTGGCACACAGCGCTCCGCTTGCAGATACTTCATCGCCTTCGCATGACCATCCGTCATGCCGAAGACAGCAAAGCCCTGCATGTGCGGATTGTCGCGCCAGCGATTCTGATTGCCTGCGCCGTAAGAGCCACTGGCCTTGCCCTTGTGGGGATAGCGGGTCCAGCCTTCGAATCGTGACGACCAGCACTGGTTGTTCAGCGGCCAAGACGGCCAAACCGAGCCATTGCCAAGACCAACGGCGGCGGACGGACGCCAGTCCCATGCGCTTTCCGCGGCGAACATGATGACTTCAGCCACCCGCTCGATGCCGCCAAGATTGCCAAGGGGCGCTCCTGGACGGTGGTTCTGAGGCTCGGGAGGCGGGGGGCCCCAATCGATAATCAACAGGTTGATCGCCATCTGGCCCATGGTGTTGTAGTAGAACTTCTCCTTTGCAGGATCATACGGCCCACCCCAGATCACATCGGTGACCGTGGCGATCGCAGCCGACCACTTCGTTTTCCCAATACTCGGGCAAACAGAGATGTCGACGTTCTTGTGATAAGGCTCGATCGCGCCAAAGTACATGACGGGTTCCGAAGCCTTCAAACCGCCGGTGGCCAACGTGAAGTTGCCCCAGTCCGGCCTGTCGCAAGGGCTCTGCCCGTAAAGACAGGACCCATTGTTGTCGTGCCGGGGCAGCGTGTCGTTGTAGTCGCCCGCATACATGAGGGCGGCGAGAGCGGTCTGCTTGGCATTGCTGACGCAGTGTGTCTGCTTGGCAGCATCTTTTGCCTGTGCGAAGACAGGGAACAGGATTGCCGCCAGTATCGCGATGATCGCGATAACGACGAGAAGCTCGATAAGCGTAAATGCTTTCCGATGCATAATGACCTCCTCCATATTAAGCCGAGGGCAGAATTTGCCGTCGGTTGGATTGTTATTATACGATGGTTTCCTTCACGCGCCAGGTGAAAATTGCGGAAATATTGCTCCGCCCTCCAATGCCGCACTCAAGTAGCCTCCGCATATGGCAAAGCGACCCTTCCAGAAGATCACCGTCGTGCGGCTGATGACGGCCGAGAGCGAGCCTCCGGATTCGCCCGACGATGGCGCGATTCAGGCCGCCCACATCCGGTACCTCACCAGCCTCGTAGATAGTGGAACGATCCTAGCAAATGGGCCTGTGAAGAGGCTCGACGACGATCGTATTCGGGGAATGAGCCTCTACCTGGTTGAACCCGAAGAAGCGCGGGAGCTGGCCAAGGACGATCCAGCGGTCAAAGCGGGCTGGTTCGAGGTGCTTGTGGACGAGTGGCTGATTCCAGCAAGATCGCGCACAATCGGCGACCGGCACGACCTTGAGATCGACTTGCCGGTGTAGCTGACGGAGCTTACGTCTCCAGCTCATCGATGGAATCGGGTACGGCCACGCGGACATCTACGAGCGTTCAGTATTCGAGCCCAATAGAATGTCCTTTGAGGAGCTTCCCAATTCTTTTCGCGAAGAGTTGCAGAAGCTCTTCGAAAAGGAGCTCGCGGAAATCAAGAAGAGCGGGGACCGGGCCAAGTAAACTCCTCGTCGCATGCGCATCTCCGAGTGGGTGCGGCAGCTGGCTTCCCATCCGGGTGTGGCGCCGACCCTCGAGACCCTCCGCGCTTCGTGCGAATGGCAGTCCGTTTCGCTCGAGGCGCGGCCTGTGCTGCTCGCGGCCTGGTGGCTTTCCCAGAACTCGCCCCTCCCCAACCCGGATTCTCCCCACCCCCCAACCCCCTCCCCACGCACGAGCCATCGTGGAGAGGGGGAGCCGGACCCAACACCGCAACACAGCAACACCGCATCGCCCAAAGTCTTGATCGTCACCTCCAGCTATGAGCGATCGCTCCAATGGCAGGCCAAGCTCGCCCTGTGCGGGGTCCCCGAGAGCATTATCCACCAGCTTCACAGCGGCATTTCCGCCCTCTTTGAAGATGCTTCCCCCGAGCATGTCGCGCTTTCCGAGCGGATCGGGGCATTGAGGGCGCTCGTCGAGGATGAGCCTTGCATCGTGATCGGGTCCCCCCAGGCGGCCCTCGAGCGCACACTGCCCGCCGACATTCTGCGCGAGTCGTTCATTCAGATCAAGCCTGGCGACGGGCTCGATCCGGAGCGGTTTTTGCGCCAACTTGTGGGCCTCGGCTATGAACATCAGGAGCCGGTCCGCCAGCCGGGCCAGTTCAGCCGCCGCGGCGGGATTGTGGACGTGTATGCGAGCGGACACGATCTGCCGATCCGGATCGAGCTTTTCGGCGACGTCATCGAGAGCATCCGGCAGTTCGACCCGAACTCCCAGCGGTCAGTGGGGACGATCCCGGCCTTCGAGCTGGTCCCATCGCGGGAGACTATCTATCCCCCTGAGACGGGGGATATGCGTGGGCTGATTATGGATGCGCTGGAGCGGGAGATGCTGTCTTTGTCGGGCGAGGCAGCATTCCGTCTCGAAGAGCTGATCGCGGGGGATGCGGAGGCTCTTTCTCAGCACCAATATTTTGACCGCCTCGACCTCTACCGGCCTCTGCTATTTCCCGATTCCGGCTCGGCAATCGACCTTCTTGGCGATGGCGGCATGCTGATTTTGGACGAGCCTTTGGAGCTGGATGCGATCGGTGCCCGCGCCGAGGAGGATCTCGGTGCGGCACTTGCGGCTCGGGCAGAGCGCGGCGAGATACTGCACAGCACCGCCAACGACTACATGCTGCCGCCCGAGCACCTCTCCAACGCTGCGCGGGTCGTCAGCATGAGCTCGATGAATGCCCTGCCCGATTGGCTCTCGCTGCCTACGACTGTTCTTGTCAATGCGCAATCTTTAGAGCCTTATCGCGGCAGGCCAGATGCGCTTGGCAGCACTCTGAAGACCTGGCAGAAGCAGGACTTTGAGCTTGTCGTGGGCACGGATCAGCCGACGCGAGCAACGACGGTGCTTGGGCAGGTGGGGATCAGCGCGGGTGAAGGTTTGTATGCGGGGAATCTCGCCGGCGGCTTCGTTATGCCCGATCTCAAGCTCGCACTGCTGACGGATGCCGAGCTCTTTGGGGTCGCACGCCTCCGCCTCCCACAAAAGCGTTTCCTGGAAGGAGCGCCCATCGCGACGGTGCTCGACCTCAAGCCTGGCGATTACGTTGTCCACATCAACTTCGGGATCGGCATTTTCCGCGGCCTGGCGAAGCGTGTGATCGAAGATGTCGAAAAGGAGTTCCTTTTCATCGAATATGCGGCGCCGGACAAGCTATTCGTCCCTGCGGATCAGCTCGACCGAATCCAAAAATATCTCAATCCTGCCGACACGCATCCGAAGCTCAACAAGCTCACCGGCGGCGAATGGCAGAAGACCCTGAGCAAAGCCAAGGAAGACGCGAAAGCATTTGCGGCCGATCTCGTCAAGCTTTATGCCGAGCGCAAGGCGGTCCAGCGCCGCCCTTTCGCGCCGGACACCCCCTTCCAGGCGGAAGTGGAGGCGACGTTCCCTTGGATCGAGACCCCGACCCAGATGAGCTCGATCAATGAGGTCAAGCGCGACATGCAGCAGGATTGGCCGATGGACCGGCTGGTATGCGGGGACGTCGGGTTCGGCAAGACCGAGGTCGCGATCCGGGCGGCATTCAAGGCGGTCGAGTCGGGGCGGCAGGTCGCGATTCTCTGTCCGACGACCATTCTGAGCGAGCAGCACTATCGGAATTTCGTCGAGCGGCTCGGCGGCTTTGGAGTCAAAATCGAGCTGCTGAATCGCTACACCCATACCTCCGCACGGCGAAAGGCGATGGAGGGCATTTCAGCGGGCCAGGTGGACATCACGATCGGCACCCACGCCCTTCTAGGCAAAGAGATCCACTTCAAGGAACTGGGCCTGCTAGTGATCGACGAGGAGCAGCGGTTTGGCGTCAAGCACAAGGAGGTGCTCAAGAAGATGCGCACCGAGGTGGACGTGCTGACGATGTCGGCCACGCCTATCCCGCGCACCCTGAGCATGTCGCTGATGGACATCCGCCAGATGTCGCTCATCACGGACCCACCTCCTGGGCGCTTACCTATTCGCACGTTTGTGAGGCCGTATTCGCAAGAGGTAACGCGAGAGGCGATTCTAAGGGAGCTGGCTCGCGGCGGGCAGGTCTACTACGTGTACAACCGGGTTGAATCGATCCAGCACATTGCGGAAAAGCTGCGGAAGATCGTCCCGTCGGCCCGGATCGGCGTTGCTCATGGGCAGATGACGGAAAGCGAAATCGAGCCTATTATGGTCGCGTTCATTCATGGCGAGGTGGACGTGCTGCTCTCGACGACGATCATCGAATCCGGCCTCGACATTCCGAACGCGAATACTCTGATTGTAGAGAATGCCGACCGTCTCGGCCTCGCCCAGCTTTACCAGCTGAGGGGGCGGGTGGGTCGTTCGGACAGGCAGGCGTATGCCTACTTGCTCTACCAATCCGGCAAGGATCTCAGCAGCGGCGCTCTTCAGCGTCTGCAAGCCCTGCAAGAGTTCTCCGCTCTTGGTTCGGGCTACTCTTTGGCCTTTCGCGACCTGCAGATTCGGGGCGCCGGGGAGCTTCTCGGGGCGAAGCAGAGCGGCTCTATGGCTTCGGTCGGCTATGAGCTGTATCAGCAGCTTATCAACGAAGCCGTGGGGCAGCTCAAGGCGGTGGTCGAAGCTCCCCTCCCCACTACCTCCCAACTTGCCGGCACAAGCCATCCGAAAAGTGGAGAGGGGGGGCCGGACCATGGCAGACCGCTGCCCGTAGCCGACATTCCCGTCATCGCCCTTCTCCCAGAAACCTACATCCGAGACCAGGCCCAAAGGCTCTACTACTACCAGCAGATCATGGGTTCGCGCACTCCGGAGCGGCTTGCAGAGGTCGTGCATGAAGTCGAGGATCGCTACGGGCATCCAACAGATCCCGCCAAGAACGCATTCGAGATCATGCGGCTGCGGATGGCGATGCGCGATCTCGGATTTGAAAAGCTCGACGCAAAGGGGGGACGCGTTGCTGTGAACTTCAAAGACAAGCAGTCCATCTCGCCACGTGTGTTTTCTATTCTTGGCAAGCGCAACCGGGAAGCCTATGTGACTCGCGAGCAGCTCATCTGGCCGTTCTCAGGTGACCCCGTTGAAGCCGTGCGGCGAGTGCTCGATGAATTCGAGTCTGCACTGCGTCAGATGGATGAGGAACGAGAGATGCTTGGGGTCTAGCAGCCGCAGACTTCGTAGTGACCTGCCCATTTCACATAGGCGTCGCGTACTTTGCGTTTTGCATAAGCAAGATTCTTCTTTGCCTCGGCTTTAGTCTTGTAGGGGACGGCAACCGCAAAGTATCCATCACGGAGATTTGAATACTCGTCAGTCTGATAGATTTGTGCCTTCAAGCCTTGGGCTTGATATCGGCTCATCATCTTCTCGGCCTTTGCATAGCCAGACTTGTAGTTTTTGGCGCTGATCGAAGCGAAGATCACCAGGTAGTGCGTTTTGGGTTTGCTCTGGGCAAACGCGAAGCAGACACCGAGCAGAACAATTAGGCTGAGGACAAGTCTATTGGGTCGCATACATACATTCTAGGCGAATTGTTTAGCAGGGCAAACTTCATGCTTCGGCGATCGTATGGCGACAAGCTCGAAAAGCTGGCCACAACCGCCGAACTGCAACCCCACGTATGGCCCATCCGTCCTCTCATCAAAATGGCACTTGTTTTTGTCGGACTCGTCATCTTTGTGCTCTCCTTCGTGCTGAAGGGCTTAAACAAGCAGACTCCGGAACATGTCAGCCTTACAGCTTATGCTTGGCTTGCGAGGGCGCTCGGAGTGCTCCTTATCATAGGAGGAATCCTTTTCGCGGGTGTAGTAATCGTGCCCGCCGGCAATCGGGCCGTGCTTCTCAGGTTTGGAGCGGTCGCGGGAACGCTCGAAGAAGGCATCCACGTGATTACGCCTGGCGTGGACTCGGTTGTGCTGATGGAGGTCCGAACTCAAAAGGAGGAAAGCAAAGCGACCGCCGCATCGCGCGACCTACAAACGGTTACGACTTCGCTGGCCCTGAACTTCCACGTCGACCCATCGAAAGTCGGAACCCTATATCGCAACGTCGGCACCGAATACACAAGACGAATAATTGATCCTGCAGTTCAGGAATCTATCAAGACAGTGACTGCCCGGTATACGGCGGAAGAGCTCATTAAGAATCGGGCGCAAGTCAAATCCGAGGTGGAGCAGGACATAACTCGCCGGCTAAAAGCGTACGAGCTCATCGTCGAGCCAGCCGGCCTTTCGATAACAAATTTCGACTTTTCACCCGAGTTCAACAAAGCCATCGAGCAGAAACAAGTGGCGCAGTAGGAGTCGGAGAAGCAGAAGTACATCCTCCAGCAGGCCGAACTTCAAAAGCAGACCGACATTGCACGGGCGGAAGGCACGGCGAAAGCTGCCCAACTTAATGCACTGGCGCTGAAGGTACAGGGCGCCGGGCTAGTGATCGCGCGAGAATGGATCGAAAAATGGGACGGCAAGCTTCCCAACGTTTACGGCTCTGGGGGAGGGGGCATGATGTTCGACCTCTCGAGTCTGATGAAGCAGTCCGGCCAGAAGCCTTGAATTTCAATGTGGCAGGACTTCTGATACAATGGGCGCATGAAGCGACTCAATTTGCTGGTTTGTGCGCTCCTGCTGTTGGCAGCGCCGATCGTCCTTGCCCGCTCCGACACCGACTCCGTCGAGAACCTCATGAAGGCCGCGATGGAGCAGGCCAAGCGCGAAAAGAAGAACATCTACGTCATTTTCGAGGCCTCTTGGTGAGGGTGGTGTAAACGGCTGGATGCCGTTTTGAAGAGTCCCGAATTCAAGCCCGTATTCGACGCCGCCCTCGTGATCGTCCGTGTGGTCGTTCTCGAAAGCCCGGATAAGAAGAACCTGGAAAATCCAGGCGGCGACAAGTTCATGGAAGCCCTTGGAGGCAAGGACGCCGGCCTGCCATTCCACGCGATCCTCGATGCCAAAGGCAAGCTGATCATGAACTCCAAACGCAAAACGCCGGAGAAGCCGGAAGGATCGAACATCGGCCACCCGTTCGCGCCAGAAGAGGTCGATCATTTCATGGCGATGCTCAAGAAAGGCGCGCCCAAGATCAAGCCGGAGGATTCTAAGAAGTTGGAGCTGTTCCTCAGGAACCAGAAGAAGTAGCCGGATAGAAGTTCACGGGCACGATGTTGCTTCGTGTTTTCGACCCCCTAAGGACCCGGATGAAACCGGGTCCAAGGTTTCGTGGGATCGCCACTCGGAGCTCTGTGGGGCTGTTGAACTGGGCCACGGCCACGTTTACCCGCTCATATTTCTTGAAACCCTCTTTCGCTGCCTTATCAAACGCTTCGACCGGAATCGTGCGGAATTCGATGCGGTCGCCTATTTTGAAGCCTTTGCCCTGAAGGCTCACTGTCTCGCCCCATTTCATCGCATCGGGGTTCTCAAAGTTGAGCCAGGGGCCGTTTTCATCAAATGCATTCTTCACGAAGAAAGGGCTGTAGTGAAGGATCATGATCTCGTGGGGCAGTAGGCTGGTCTTGTCTGGGTAGTCGCCGTGCCACCGCATAATTGATTTCCCGGGATAGTTGTCGGGGTGGTGGATTCCAAAGGCATGGCCCAGTTCATGCGCTGTGGTACCCATCGGCACGCCACCCTGAACCTCCCAAGTCGCCATATCGGCGGTGATCGCCAGGGGCTCGCGGATGCCTGAAATGGGTTCGAGCGTCCAATCGCCGAACATTGCTATTCCCGCCCAGCGATTGATCAGATTGCCTAGAGCCACCCCTCCGCCACCCTGCGCAAATATCCAGCTGACCGTCTTATCCTTCCAGCCACCGACCGTCCTTTCCTGCGCCTCCCACCAGAGCGGCAATCTGGTCTTATCTTTGCGATCCTGCTCCGAAGGGTTTATGCCTGCCCGCATCGTGAGGTAGTCCTCGCCCTTTTTGATCCGGAGTGGAGCAAGACGGAAGGTGATGCCCGCCTGCTTCTTAAACCATGCCTGAATCTCCAAGGTCGCATTATTGATCGCCCGCACGTATTCGGCGTGATAGGGCTGGTCGGCAGGATAGGTGTAATAGGGCTGAACAACGTAATCCTTCGGACCCAGAGTGGCCGCCGCAAGCAGAATGATCACGCCTAAAAGATTACCGGGCCGCTATAATCCTCCAACGTGTCCAAGCTCGATGTGATCCTACCGGCGGGCGGACGCGTGGATGATGCCTTCGCAGCGGAGGCCGGAACTCCATTCAAGGCGATCATGGAGGTTGACGGACAGACCGTGCTCGGGCGTACGATTCGGGCGCTGCGTGGCCTGTCGGAGGTCGATCGCATTGTGGTGATTGGGCCGCAAGAGGTTCAGAGCCACGCCGACGCCCAGCTAGCTGACCTGAGAATCGACGAGGGAAAGACGGGCCCGGAAAATATCTTCAAGGGCTTGGACGCCCTTTCCCAACACCAAGCGAGATCCCAGCACCGCATCCTGATCGTCACCACCGATCTTCCCTTCCTCACCACCGCATTGCTGAGGAGCTACATCGATCATTGCCCGCAGGATAAAGACTTCACGGTGCCCCTAATCAGCAAGCGGGAGTGGGCAGCCAAATACCCGGGTGCAGAGGCGACCTTTATAAAGCTCCGCGATGGCGAGTTCACCACCGGATGCGCGTACCTCGCCTCTTCCCAGGGACTCCGCAGGGCAAGGCCGCACATAGAAAAGGTCTTTGAAAACCGCAAGAGCAAGATGGGCATCGCGCGCATGCTTGGCCCAAACTTCGTCCTGAAGTGGCTGACAAAGAAGCTCACGGTGGCAGATGTCGAGAGGAAAGTCCAGGCATTGCTCGACTGCAGCGCGGTTGCCGTCCCCGACAGCCCTCCCGAGCTTGCTTTCGACATCGACTACCGAGAGGACTACCGCTACGCCCGTGAGCGAGCCGACTGATGCACGCTAATCCGGAGCTGCCTGAGCTTGCCTCGCCATTCGAGGGGCGCAAGCTGTCGATATTCGACCATTTGAGCATCAGCTGCTTCTGGTTCGCGACGAACTTCCTTTGGGGGGCGATGATCCCGCTCGTCATCCCGCGCGCGATGGAGGTTTTGGCGCCTGGAAAGTCGGCCTGGGCAAGCGGGTGGCTCGTCAGCATGGGCGCGGTCGTTGCCCTCATTGTCCCCCTCTTCGCCGGCGCCTTGAGCGATCGATGCGCTTCGCGGTGGGGCAGGCGGAGGCCCTACCTTGCGACCGGCGTGGCAATCGCGGTTGTCGGCCTCGCAATCTTGGCCTCGGGTGTCCAGGACGGCCGGATCGGAGTGTTCTTCCTGGGCTACTTGATCATGGACGTGGGAATCAATATCGCAGCTGCGGCGTTCAGCGGCATCATCCCGGACGTCGTCCCGCACGATCAGCGCGGCATCGCGAGCGGATACATGGCCGTGATGACGTTTGCCGGAGTCGTGGCGGGAACGCTTATCGTCGGCACGCTCATCAAGGACGACCGTATGCCGCTTGCCATCGGCTCGATGATGCTCGTGCTCTCGCTGCTAATGGGGATTGCGCTCGTCCGGGTGAAGGAAACACCTTTGCCGGCATGCCCGCCGCGGCTCAAATGGGGCGCCTACTTGAAGAGCCTTTGGATCGATCCGCGCAAATACCCCGATTTCGCTTGGGTCTGGCTTACGCGGGCCTTGGTCATGTTCGGGTTCTATACGGTTTCGCCATACCTTGTTTACTACCTCCACGACGTGATAGGGATCGCCCACAAGGATGCTCCGCAGGTAGCCGGACAGGTGCTGGCTCTGCTTATCTTGGGTGCTGCTGCGACCGCTCTTGTTGGAGGCGCCATCTCCGATCGCATTGGGCGAAAGCGAGTGGTCTACCTCGCGAACGGGCTCATGGCCGCCATGGCCTTCGCCTTTGCCTTTGCGAGCAATATTTATGTGGTGCTTGTGCTCGGATTCGTCTTCGGACTCGGTTATGGAGCCTACGCCAGCGTCGATTGGGCGCTTGGCACGGACGTGCTGCCCAGCCAGGCCCAGGCCGGCAAGGACATGGCGATCTGGCACGTGGCGCAGGTATTGCCCCAAACCGTGAGCGCCCGCGTTGGCTCGCTCTTTCTTGGCGCCTTTGGGACGTGGGTTAGCGTCAGTCCGGAAGGCAAGACGGTGACCCACTATGCCAACGCTGGATATACGGCGATGTTCCTGCTCGCTGCAGTGTTCCTGCTGCTTGGCGCGGTGCTTCTGAGGAACGTTCGCGGAGTGCGCTGAGCCATCCATCGCGTTCGTTAAGTCATTCAGCGGGTTCGCTAAGCTGCCGCGCTACTGCTTCTTCGGCAGGATCATGAACCGGAGCGCGCTCGGCCTCGCCGCGTCGTGATAGATCTTCTGCCTAGCTACAATCATCTTGGTGGCGCTGAAATCAGACTCGCCCAGGCCCAGATTCCGCGCATACATGGGAAACAGCTCGCTCGTCACAACCAGCCCCAGTCGATGGCCCGTTTTGAACTGGTGAGCGGTATCCCACAGGTCGATTCTCATCCGATACGTCTTGCCCGGCGTGAGCAGCCTGGGCGTTTCCCATCCGCTGAGATACTTCGCCCGGAACTTGCCGGGCTGGCCGATCACGCGCATGACGCCCTTCGGATCGACATCGATAAGGGTTGCGAAGAAGTCGGTGTCCTTGGCCGTGGTGGAGAAGTACAGATCCAGCTCGATGGGCCCGCCGATCTCGAGCGGCTCCGTCATCGGTTTGGATTTGTAGAGTGCGAAGTCATCCTCGCCCTTAAGTTCGAGCACAGTGGACCCGCCCTGCAGGTCGAGCTCGCCCTTGAGCTGCGGAGGGATCACCACCTTGCGAGGATCATAGGTGTAGCCGGAAGTCGGCTTCTTCGAGCTGGGCTGCATGGCCAAAGTGCCGGTCAGTGTGGGGCCAGATTTGCGCCCGGTGTCGTCGCCGAGATACATCGTCATCTGTTTCGATGCCGGGTCGGGCCATGCGGCGAGAGCACGCCATTGATTGGCACCGGTCACGAACACCTTGACCTTGGGCTGGTTCTTCTCGAGGCCGACGTCCTTGCCCTTGAGCCAAGTGTCAAACCAACGCAGGTACAAAGAATCGAGCTCAAGAATGGCAGACGACCCGTAATTCACGTCGCCCAATTTGCTGGTTGTGTTGAAAGCGTGGGTCCACGGACCGTAGATCAGCCACTGGTTCGTCCGGCCGGCCCTTGCCATCGTCGCCCAGTTGATCTTGGTGCCGATCCCGTCGCCATCCCACCAGCCGCTGATGTGCAGCGCGGGGATGTCGACGCTCGCCATGTCCTTTCCATAGTCGTAGCCCTTGTACGCGCTGGGGCGGTCCTTCTTCAGCCAAGCATCGAACCAAGGAATATTGCGGCCCAGGACCTTATCGTCAATCTTGGAAAGGGGCAGCGAGAGCGCCTTGTCGACGTTCTTCATCGCGGCCACGGCAAGCGACATGTTCGAGACTTTGTCCTTGACGATGTTCGACCACCAGAGCGAGCCCCAGAGCATGAAGATGCCGTGGTCGTAGGGGATATTGAAGAAGGCATCCGGCGGGGAGACCTGCGGGATAATCGCCTTCAGCGCTGGGTGCCGCTCCACCGCGGCCGCCCATTGAACCAAGCCCACATACGATGCGCCGATCATGCCGACCTTTCCATCGCTCCATGTCTGCTTCGTAATCCAGTCGATCGTGTCGAAACCATCTTTGCGCTCGGGCATGAATGGGTCCCACTTGCCCTCGCTGTCGTGGCGGCCCCGCACGTCCTGGGCCACCACCACATAGCCTCTCTTCGCCCACCAATCCGCTCCTACCATCTGGCCCTCTCTTCCATACGGCGTGCGGCTTAGGATGACTGGGTATTTGCCCTCTTCGGCGGGCATCATAATGTCGGCCACGAGGTTAACGCCGTCGCGCATGGGGATCTTTACGGCCGACAGCTTCTTGGTGGTGAAAGTGGGTTGACTGAGCTCAGGAAACTTTGAGACGGGATCGATGAAGACGTCCGTATAGCCTGCCGTGACGCCCTGAAACTTCTGGGCGGCAATGTCCATGCCGAGGACCCGGTTCGACGGATCGACGGGGTAGTCGATGCTGACCGGGCCAAGCTCGATCTTGAGAACCTTGGCGTTGACCTTGGCATCACCCTTGACCACTTCGCGCGTCCCGGTAAAGGCAGTGGGGAACGTTTGCGACACGAGGCCGTCGAGCATGAAGATCTTGACCTTCTTCGTGCTGGGGTCGCTCTGGCTCAGTGTGTCGGCGACCGTGGAGGTCAAGAAAGGATGGTAGGTCGCAAGGAACGCCGCTGTATCGATAATGAGCTTCCCGGACTTCTTCCCGCTGGACCCGGACGCGGTGTACCTTCCGCCCGCGTAGGTGATCTTTCCGCTGTTGGTGGCAACCTGCTCGACGAGCTCGAACGATACGAGCTTCTTGCCCTTGAACTTGCCCTTTAAGTCGCTCTTGATGATCGTTCCCATCACGTTGAGCGTCGTGGCGGAAACGAAAGAGCCGTCAGCCTTCCGCTCATAGACGTTCTTGCCCGCGTCGGAACCCGCGAACGAAAAGTTCATCGTTAGAGATTCGGATCGGGACAGCAGCGGCAAGAGAAGTACGGCGAAAAGTGCGGACGCGCGAACCATTCCCTATGGATACCAGGTTCTGGAGCCCAGGGGGGTCGGTTGCCCTAGCGAATCTGGAAAGCCTGCTGTGCTTTGTCGACCTCTGATCCTATGACGGATCGGATGATCTCTACCTGCTCTTCGGGAAGCTCCATGGGCGCAAGCACCGAGTCGTCGTGCGCGAGCCCCTTGGGGTCGTTGTTCGTGAAGCCGCTCTGGTTGGCGAGGAGGTCGGCGGCGGCGATGAAGCTGGTCGTTGTGTAGTTCTCCATGTCCATCATTGGCTCGTGGTGGTACCTGATTGGCGACCACATGGCTTGGGGCAGCCCCCATTTTTCGGCAAGGAGCGCCCCGGCCTCTGCGTGCGAGAACCCCATTGCATGCTGTTCAGCTTGATGCAACGGCAGGTTCCCTGCCTGGGCAAGGCGTATGGCGGTGTCGAATTGCTGAGGCAAAAAGCGCTCCAGCACCAACATGCCGACATCGTGAAAGAGCCCGATGAAGTAAAGCTGGTCAGCGGCAGCCGGATCCTTCATCTTTCCAAGAATGCGGGCCGCGACGCCCACGGCCAGGCTGTGGCGCCAGAACTCTAGCTTGGAGAACGAGGGACAACTCTGCTTGCCGGAAACCACTTGCTGGTAGGCGATCGAAACGGCAAGCGACCGAATGGTCTTCATGCCGAGCATGCTGAGCGCCGTGTTCACGGAAGAAATATCCTGGCCCCCATAAGCGGCGGAATTGGCCACTCTCAGAATTTTTGCGCTAATTGCCGGATCCTGCTCGATGAATTTGGCCATAGTGCGGTGCGAGCTATCCGGATCGTCGGCAAGACGCATGAGCGAGCTGGCAACCTGCGACAGCATCGGCAGGTTGTCGCCGCGCCCAATCAAGACCGACAGGCTATCCCAATTCATCTCTAATTGTGTTTTCGGTATTTTTGGCCCATCTCGCAACCCTTTTTCTCACCTGAGCGTTATGTAGTCATGTAGTTGAGCGCTACAGTTGATATGGCAAAGGATTACTACGAAGCTCTTGGCGTGAAGAGGAATGCGGACGCAAAGGAAATCAAGTCCGCCTATCGTAAGTTGGCGCGCAAACACCATCCCGACGTCAACGCAAGCGGAAAGGCCGCAGAAGCGAAATTCAAGGAGATCAGCCAGGCCTATGAAGTGCTTGGCGATCCAGAAAAGCGCAAGCTGTACGACCAGTACGGAGCCCAATGGGAGAACGTTCAGAATATGGGCGGGCAGGGCGGCGGCGGCGGCGCCAATTTCGATTTCGGAGACTTCAGCCAGTCATCTGGCGGCAGCTTCTTCGAGCAAATCTTTGGCAACTTTAAAGGCGGCACCGGAGCCGACTCCGCGTATTCGCCCGCCGGGTTTCCTGCCAAGGACCTCGAGAAGGTCGTCGAATTGACCCTGGAGGAGATTGATTCGGGCACCAAGCGAACACTCACCTACCAGTCGAACGATGTCTGCAAGACTTGTGATGGGGCGGGCGCTGTCCGAAGGGGGCCTGACCGCCAATGTCAGGTTTGCTCGGGCACCGGCAGGATTAGGTCGGTATTTGGCATCACGCAGGGCTGCCAAGCTTGCGGTGGGACGGGCAGCACAAGCGCCGAGATTTGTCCGACATGCCATGGTGCCGGCGTCACGCCCACCACCAAAAAGGTGGAGGTCACAATCCCCGCAGGGATTCCGGAGGGAAAGAAACTTAGGGTTCCGGGCAAGGGCGTGGTCGGGAGCGGCGGCCGAGCGGGAGATCTCTTTGTAACCATCAAGATTCGGACCCATCCAAAGTTCCGCCATGTGCGCGACGACCTGGAAGTGGATGTCGATGTGCCGTACACGGTCGCCGCGCTTGGAGGCGAAATTAGAGTTCCCAAGCTCAAAGGTTCAGTGACCATGAAGATTCCTCCAGGAACCCAGAGCGGGCAGACCCTGCGCTTGGGCGGGCAGGGTTTGACCAAGCTGGGCGGAGCGAAGGGCAACCTGCTCGCCAAGATTAGAATTACCGTGCCCAAACAGCTCACAGAGGTGGAAAAGGAACTGCTACGGCAGCTCTCCCAGATGGATAAGGCCAAAGTATGAAGGCGGATAACCAACCCGTTTACATGATCGGCGTTGCTGCCCAGCTATGCGGGGTGCACCCCCAAACTCTACGGCAGTACGAACGCTTGGGCCTGATTCAGCCTTCGCGAGCGGGGGCAAAAAACAGACTCTATAGTGAAGCCGACATTCGAAGGGTTCGCAGAATTCAGCGGCTCACCCAGCATATGGGCGTCAATCTCGCGGGTGTCGAACTGATCATGCGCTTGCTCGAAGAGATGGACGAGATGCGGCGCGAATTTGAAACGCAAATGCTCGACTATGCAAGGGAGGCCGAGGAACGGATGCAGCAGCTTTTGGCCCACAGCAGCGTGCCGATCAGGCGAGATGAAACACTCCTGCCGGTGCCAAATCTGCAAACGCGGAAGAAGATCGATCTTTGAAACCGTCTCGAAGCGTCATTGAATAGTAGACTGGATGACCTGAAGATGAACTCGACTATCAAATGGGCCTCAGCGGCTCTCACCTTTATTCTAATTGCGGGCTGCAGCAAGAATCCAGCAACCGAGCCTTCCGACGCGCCTGCGGTCAACGCCAGTTCGGAAGGGCCGTCGGGCTCTGCGGGGATCGCTCCAATGACCACCGCCCCTATCGCCAGCGCGCCGATATCCGGCTCTGAAACCCTTCAGGGTGGCGGGAGCGGAGTTGGCCAAGCCATGAAAAACAAGGCCAAGGGCATGGCGGGCGGCCCGAGCTCGAGCATGGATAGCCAGCCGCCGGACGATGAAGACGGCGGATAACCCCACCGTCCGGTAAACTGTAGGGGCTTGCAGACCCGCCGGGGAGCGGTCTGGTACGCCCCATTCCATGAAGATTCTGGTTCCAATAAAGCGGGTTGTCGACCCGTTCGCAAAAATTCGCCCGTTGCCGGATGGGTCCGGCGTTGACACAACCGGCATCAAGTTTGAGATCAATCCCTTCGACGAGATCGCCGTAGAAGAAGCCGTCCGCCAGCGCGAGCTAGACCCCACGATCGAGATCGTCGTCGCTAGCATCGGAGGCCCCGAATGCGAAGAGCAGTTGCGCAAAGCTTTGGCAATGGGCGCCGACCGGGCGATACTGATCGAAACTTCCGCTGCCACGGATTCGCCGGGCGTTGCAGCCGAATTGGAGCTGCTCGCCAAGGATCTCCGGCCCGACCTCATCTTGATGGGCAAACAGGCAACCGATGACGACAACAACCAGGCCGCCCAGATGCTCGCAGCCAGACTCGACTGGCCGCAAGCGACCTTTGCCTCAAAGGTCGTTCTGAGTCCCGGAAGAGCAGTCGTGACAAGGGAGACGGACACCGGCGAAGAGACGCTTGAACTGCCGCTGCCCGCCGTGGTCACAACCGACCTACGGCTAAACGAACCGCGATACATCGCTCTGCCCGGAATCATCAAGGCAAGAAGCAAGCCCCTCGATCGTCAGCCGGCAGCCGCTGCAGCATCCCCTAAGACCAGAACGATCCGCTATGAGGCGCCTCCAAAGCGCGCCGCCGGGCGGAAGGTCGGCTCAGTTGATGAGCTCATTGCTGCTCTTCGCGAGCGAGGGACCCTCTAATGGCAAGGCTTCTCCTGGTTTTGTTCGATGGATCCGAGGGCTATCAAGCCCAGGGTTTTTCCGCAAAGCTTGGTATCCCGTTCGACGTCCTCCGCATCTCGGGCAAGGGTGGTGAGGACATTGGTGGTGAGAAGATTCTGGATGGAAATCTGGCCGACGCGCCCCCGGCGGACGGCCTTGCCAAAGAAATTGCTCGCATTGCCAGTGGATATTCCCATGTGGCTGCCGTATCTTCAATGCGCTCCAAAGACGTTCTGGCACGGGTCGCGGCACACCTCGACGCGGCGATGGTCACCGACGCCCTGGCATTGGAATCGCCAACGGTGTTTCAGCGGCCGATGGTTGCCGGCGCCATCATTGCCACGGTGGAGACCCTTGCCGAGCCGGTCGTGGTCACCTTCCGCCCCGCAGGATTCGGAAAGCACAGCCCTGCCGGAAGCTCGCCGATTGAAACCATCCGGATCGAACCGGACTCCCGAACCAAGCGCTTGTCGTCGACCTCCAGAGGGGGAACGAGGCCCGACCTAAGCCAAGCAAAGGTGGTCGTGACCGGTGGACGGCCTCTGAAGGATGCGGCCACGTTTGAGGCGGTCATCGGCGCGCTGGCAGATACACTCGGCGGCGCGGTTGGAGCCACGCGGGCAGCCGTGGATTCGGGCATCGCGCCGAACGAGCTGCAGGTCGGCCAGACCGGAAAGATCGTCGCGCCGGACCTGTACATCGCGGCGGGAGTTTCGGGCTCGACTCAGCATATGGCGGGAATCAAGGACAGCAAGGTTATCGTCGCGATTAACAAGGATCCCGATGCCCCAATTTTCGAAGCGGCCGACCTCGGGCTCGTAGCCGATCTGTTCGACGCTCTGCCCGAGATGCGGCAAAAGCTCGGCGGATAGGATCGATCCTGCCGCGCTTTCGTCTGATAGGAAGGGAAACAACCGTCACAGCCAGTCCGTATTACCCGTCATAAGAACCTGGAAGCAGCCATGAAACAACAACTGATTACCGTCCTCTCGCTCGCCCTCGCGGCCACCACGATTGCCCAAATCGACCTCAATCGTACGGTCGCAACGATCAACGGAGAGGAGATCAAAGGCCCCGAGTATTACCGTCGGATGGAGTATCTGCCCGGAGTCGGGCGCATGATCGGGCAAAACTTTGCCCCCTCCGCACCGGGGTTTTTGGCGATCGACCAGCTTATCAGCGAGCGGCTCCTCTTGCAACTGGCCAAGGAAAAGGGCGTCGCTCCGACCGATGCCGAAGTCGCGGCAGAAATCAAGCAAATGGCCGAAACCAATCCGAAAATGATGGAGCAGGCAGCCGCAAACGGAATGAACAAATCCGACATCGAGTATCAGGTTCGGCTGTCGCTTTCCCAATTCAAGCTGCAGACCCGCGGAATCACGGTGACCGACCAGGAGCTTGAGAAGCACTACAAAGAGAATCCGACCCGCTTCACGATTCCGCAAAATGTCGAGCTCAGGATCATTTCCGTAGATAACGAGGCCACGAAACTAGCAGTCGACGCCGATCTGAAAGCGGGAAAGCCTTTCGTCGATGCGGCGAAGACACACAATACCGACCCCTTCCTCAAGGCCACCGGCGGACAGCTGAACCCCACACCGCTTGAAACCATCGATGCCGAGGTTCGCACCGCGCTCGGCAAAGTGAAGGTCGGCCAGGTCACTGAGTGGATCCCAACGCGTGGCAAATACATGAAGGTCCTCTATGAAAAGGCTACTCCGGCAAGAACCCTGCTCCTTGACGAAAAGCTCAAAGTTCAGCTCAGAAGGAGCCTAATGATGGATAGGGGCCGCGTCAAGCCCGAAAACGATATCGCGAAAATGATGTCCAATATGCGGGCCAAATCGAAGATCGAGATCACCGACAAGGCTTTTGCGGAGACGTACAAAAAGCTGCTCGGAGCGGCTGCAGGCGCCGGCGGCTAGTGGTCGAGCCGTCCCGAGAGGGCCCGCTCTACGATCTGGTCGCGGTGGTGGATCGCCTCCTCGGGCCTGGGGGATGCCCATGGGATCAGGAGCAGACCCACGAGAGCCTCAAGCGCCACCTCTTGGAAGAGGCGTATGAGGTTCTCGAAGCAATCGATTCTGGGAACCGCGACAAGCTCGCCGAGGAACTCGGCGACCTAATCCTACAGCCGATCATGCATGCCCAGATGCAAAAGCGCGACGGCTCCTTCGATATCGACGAGGTCGCCACAAGGATCGTCGACAAGCTCATCCGCCGGCATCCGCACGTCTTTGGCGACGCAAATGCGGCCAACGCAGAGGAGGTTCTGCGCAATTGGGATCGGATCAAGCAGCAGGAGAAAGGGGGCGAGCCGGCGTCCGTCCTCGCGGGCGTCCCAAGCGGCATGGCTTCCCTGCTCCGCGCCTTCGAGATCAGCAAGCGAGCGGCACGAGCGGGATTTGAGTGGGCGGATATCGAGGCGGTATTCGAGAAGCTCTCCGAAGAAGAACGCGAGCTAAAGGAAGCGCTCAAGCAGGGCGATCAACAAAGGATCGAAGCCGAAATCGGGGACCTGCTCTTCACAGCGGTAAACATCGCAAGGTGGTCGAGGGTCGAGCCGGAGGAAGCGCTGCGCAAGATGCTCAACCGATTCTCCGCCCGATTTATGCGAATGGAAGCGAGCGTTAACAAAGATCTGCGAGAATTGACTCCGAAGGAATGGGACGCACTATGGGAGCAAGCAAAGGCCGCAGAATAACCGTCGCTCACAGCCTGCGGCAGTTCGCCGGCCTTGCCGCGTGCACGATCGCAGCAAGTACGCAAGGCTGGATCGACACCGGCCATATGGTCGTCGCGGCGATCGCCCTTGACCACCTCAAGCCCGGCGTGCGAAACGAGATTGAAGCCCTCTTCGCCGAAGACCAAGACCCCAAAACCAACTCCTTCATCCCCTCATCCTGCTGGGCGGACGACGCAAAGACCCCCGAGAACGGCCCCTGGCACTACAAGGACATCTTCTTCCGCGTTGACGGCAAGCCCTCCATCAACAAGCCGGACGAGCAAAACGCCGTCTGGGCGATAAATAAGTTCAGCAAGGTTCTGGCTGACCGGAAGACGCCCAGGGCCGACCGGCTCCAAGCCTTGAAGTTCATCGTCCATATCGTCGGCGACCTCCATCAGCCCTTGCACAACGTGGCAAGGGAGACGGAGGCCCTCCCCAAGGGCGACCGGGGCGGCAACGACTTCAAGGTTATTTCGCCCACGGGATGGAGTCCGGCCCCCCGTAATCTCCATTTCCTTTGGGATATGGGAGGCGGACTCTTTATGCCGGCCGCCAGGCCGCTCCTCCCGGAAGGCTCCCTCAGAATAGGCTCCCTTCGCGACGAGATTACGCGCCTTTTCCCGCCGAAGAGCTTCTCGAAAGCGGGCGAACTGAATCCCGAATCCTGGCTCCGCGAGGGTCTCCAGCTCTGCAAGGATGTCGTCTACAACCTGCCCGAGGGGACCGTGCCGAGCCCGGTCTATCTCGCAATTGTCCAAGCCACCGCCGCCAGGCAGGCCGCGCTCGGGGGCTACCGGCTCGCCGGATTGCTCAATAAGCTGCTGAAATAGGAACGGATTATCGGCGACGCACAATGGTTCAGGCTTGACGTGGAATGATTCGGGCTTGACGTGGAATGGCTCATCGGCAACGGGGAATGGCTGATCGGCGAGATCTCACATCCACTCTCAGCCGTCTGAGGCCCGGAACGCAGCAGGCAGCTTGAGGCGGGCGTAGGCGGCGATCGCGAAGCGGTCCGTCATCCCTGCGACGTAATCGATCGCGCCCTGGATTCCCGCGTATCCCTCCGGCAGCTTGCCCGGCTCGCAGAAGTGGCGGAAAAGCTCGCGGACGGCTTCTTGCGCCTTGAGCGTGTCCGGAAAGAGGACCGGATAGCGCAGGTAGACGTGGTCGTAGAGCCACTCCTTCATCTCGTTCATGGCATCGAGCATGGGGGGCGAGAGGCGGATTGCGGGCTTGTCGAGGCTCTGGAGGATGACGTCTTCCACCATCGCGCCGATTCGCTTGCCGTGGGACGGGCCGATCTGCTCGAACCTCTTTGGGATGCTTTCGATGATGCGGCTTCTGAGGGCGTCGTCGAGGTCGTGGTTGAGGTAGGCGATGCGATCGCTGATCCTTACCACCGCCGCCTCAAGAGTGGATGTGGGCTCCCCGTCCGCGTCTTCGAGGTCCTTTCGGCCCTTGCTGTGGCCCCCGATGCCGGCGCGGGTTTCGTGTGTGAGATTGAGCTTTTCGAGGATATCGACGATTCGGAGGGACTGCTCGTAGTGGTGGAAGCCTTGCGGTGGGTGTTGCGTGTTGGGTTTTGGGTATTGGGGGTCCGGAGCCCCCTCTCCATTTTCCGGATGGTTCGTGCCGGCAGATGGGGAGGGGGTTGGGGGAGGGGAAAGAGAGCGAATCGCCCCGTCCAACGCCTCCTCGCCCGCATGGCCGAAGGGGGTGTGGCCGACGTCGTGTCCCAGGGCGATCGCCTCGATCAGATCCTCGTTGAGTCGCAGCGCCCGCCCGATCGTCCTCGCGACCTGCGCGACTTCGAGGGTGTGGGTCATGCGGGTTCGGAAGTGGTCTCCGACGGGCGCGATGAAGACCTGGGTCTTGTGCTTGAGCCTTCGGAAGGACTTGCTGTGGAGGATGCGGTCGCGGTCGCGCTGGAAGCAGGTTCGGACGGGATCGGGCTCCTCTTGCGCTTCCCTGCCCTGGCTTTCCGCGGATTTGGCGGCAAAGGGCGAGAGCATTACCATCTCTCTCTGCTCGGTCAGCTCGCGGATGTGGTGGGGCATGGGGGAAGTATGAAGTGTTGAGTGTTGAGTGTTGAGAGGGATCCGATCTCAACACTTAAGACTGAATACTCAAAACTTACTAAACCGATGCTTGAGCAGGGTCCAAAATGCCTCTGGGGCATCGGTCCAGCGGATCTTTTTGCCCGCCGCCTTTGAGCGCGGCTCGTAGCTGATCGGCACCTCGACGATCTTTTCCCGCATCCGAATGGCTTTGGCCGTAACCTCCGGGCAGAACTCGAAACGCTTGCAGATCAGGTGCATCTCTTCGAGGATGTCGCGCCGAAACGCCTTGTAGCACGTCGCTTCGTCCGACAATCCCCTCCAGAACAGCAGCCCCACCGACCACGCCAGCAGCTTGTTCACAAGCCGGTTGGCAAGCGCCATCCCCTTTGGAAAGCCCTTCGAAAAGCGATTTCCGAAGACCACTCCAGCCTTCCCATCGAGGATCGGCCGGACGAGCGCGGGGATCTCCTCGGGCCGGTATTCGAGGTCGGCATCCTGGATGATGACAACCTTGCCAGTCGCAAACGGCAACGCCTGCCGGATCGCCGAGCCCTTGCCGCTTCCCTTCTCGTTGGTCAAAACAATGATCTTGTCGCCATAGCCGGCAAGGATTTCGCCGGTCGAGTCCGTGCTCCCGTCGTTCACCACGATAATCTGCATGGTGAGGGGCAATGCGAGGAGCCGGTCCATGACCTCGCCGATCGTAGCCTGCTCATTCTTTGCAGGCACGATGATGGTGACGTCGGGCGCGGGCTCACTCATGCGGGTCATTAGGTTACTACGGCGATTCAACCTGCGGCTTCTCTGGAATCTTCGTCTCGCCCCACGCTTCGAGCAGGCCGTTGATCAGCTTGATCCGCTTGACCTTGATCGCATCGAGCAGGCCGAGGTCCTTGGAAAGATCGACCACGGGGTTTAACGTGTCGAGCAGCGCCTTTGCCGCTTCGGGAGGAGCTTTCATGCCGCCAAAGAGAATGTAGGCATCGGTGAGGGCGAGCTTGGTGCCATCGACGGGCTCGATGCTCGCGATGACGAGGAAGTCGGTCTTGACGATCAGGAATTCGCCGTACCCTTCGACGAAAATCTTGTGGTCGCGTATCACAACGCTCACCCGCTTGATTTCCTTGAATTTCAGGAGGACGAAGCGCTCGAGATCCTTTTCCTTAATCCGCACGTAGCCCGTGCCGATGCCGCTCTGGCTGAGGCGAATCTCCTTCTTGCGCATGGCGAGCGAGTAGTCGAAGCGACAGTCCGGGATGCTCGCCTCCAAGTGGTCGATTGCTAGGCCCCCAAGATGGAAGCGGTCCAAGATAAGATTCAGCTCCCGTACGATGCCCTTCTTGGATCGTTCCGGCTCGGTAAAAAGAGGCAGCCCCGGCGTGGAGAAATCCGAGGCGCGGATTGTCACCTTCTTGAGGTCCCCCAGCGCTCCGCCGATGATGCCGTTGAGCTCGGTTTTGACATCGACTTTGACATTCTCACCGGTCAGCTTTGAGCCGATATCCCGCGCCGCAAGGTTCTCGAATCTCCTGACCTCCCGCGCGCCCAGCCCGAAAAGCAGACCGAACAGACCGGCGAGCAGCCACCGGTTCACCTGCCACGCTCCTGGGTTCCATTCCGTAAATCGAATAGGCGCACCCATCCATTGTCCCATGTTCAACCTGCCTGAGATCGATTCCATGACCCTGGAAGGCTATCGGCTGCTCCGCGAGGGGGCTGGACTTATCGACCTGCCGCATTTCGCAGCGCTGGAATTAACGGGCGATGATCGCAGGGGGTGGCTCCAGGGACAGGTGACGAGTGATCTGCGCAACCTTGCGGATGGCGGCTCAGTCGCCTTCTGCATGTGCAAGCCGACGGGCCAGCTTCTCGCCTTCGGAGCGGTGTGGGACCTGCCCGATCGATTTATCCTGACGATTCCGGTGAGAGCGATCGAATCGGTACTTGAGCGGGTTGAGCAGATGGTCATTCTCGAAGATGTCGCGGCCCGAATCATTGAAGGTCCGACGCTAATCTCCATTCAAGGTCCGCGAGCCTCGATGGAGCTTCAGGACTTGGTCAAGCTTCCGGCGCTCGATGCGGGTACGTTCCAAGACGGGCTCTGGCTGCGCTCGAATCGCACGGGGCTTGGCGGATGGGATGTGCTGGCATCCGCCGCGCTAGAAAAGGAACTGCGCGGTCGGTTTCGGACTGTGGCAGCCAGCGCGTACGACATCGCTAGGCTTGAGGCTGGGATTCCCATATTTGGCACGGACACCACGCCAAAAACCCTGCCGCCCGAGATTGGACCGGCCTTCGTGGAGACCCACATCAGCTACACCAAGGGCTGCTACACCGGGCAAGAGGTCATCATGCGAATCCATAGCCGCGGCCATACGAACCGGACATGGATGGGGCTCATAGCGGAGGGCCAGCTCCGTTCCGGCGACCTCATCTCCGCAGGCGATTTGAATGACGCAGGCTCGATCACAAGCTGCGCGCTATCTCCAGCCTATGGTCCAGTTGGTGCCGCATACGTGCGAAACGAAGCTGCCCAACATGATGCGGCCGTGGTCGTCCACTCAAGTTCTGGCGAGGTGCCGGCAAAGCTCCAACATATGCCATTGCTAACCCTGGCTTAGGCTTGCCTCTTGCTCATGAAGTGGCCAAGCACGAGCGCCACTGCCACCAAGGCGGACACCACCGACACCGCAAGGTGTGGCCAGACGGCTTCGGCAGGATTGTCGGCTTTCAAGAAAGCAGGGAGAAACCGGCCAATCATTGCCAAGGACACAACCAGCGCCACGAGGTAGCCGACGATCGGACGCCAGCCAATCAGAGCCACCGAGATAAGAAGAACCACCGCAGCGCCAACCCCGCCAAGCAGCGAGGGAACACTTTGCTTGGGCCCTAGGTATGCCTGAAGTCCCGCAAATCCGAGAAAAAGGGCGTAGAAGACGAGAACCGCTTTCAGCCACGTCATGTACCCAAGGTTACCGCCCCGTTCGGCAAAAGTGGAAAGGCCCCTCGTTTGAGGGGCCTTAAGCAAAGGACTGACAGGAAGGAACCTAATGCTGCTGAACCCAGATGAATCCGTCCTCTCGCTTGTCCACTGCGTAGCCCTCGCCGAAGATGCTTCGCGCGCCCGCAATCGGGTCGGTTGAAGTCGGCTTAGCAACTGCGAGCGCTTGGATGGGATCTTTGGCGATCAAAACGATGGGAAGGTTATAGCGCGCTGACAGCCGCATCGCCGCTCCACGGAGTGTGGCATCCTGGCCCAGCTCGGCTGATAAACTTCCCTTCTTGCTTGGGACGGCAACATAAAGGGCACCTGGGTCACCTTGAACCTGGACACGGCTGAACCCCACTTGATCGCCCGAATTCTTGAGCTCGATCGAGGCATTGTCCCCGCCCTGAACCCTGAACTGGGCGATGCTCTCGCCGGTCAAGGCATTGGTGACCGTGACACTGCGCTCACCCTCGCCGACCTGGCTGAGTTGAAGCGTATAAAATCCTGATTTCGTCGCCTCGGCCTGCTTTGTGCCGCCCGTAGAGATCAAGCCACCTTCAATCGGGCCGCCGCCTCGGTTCGAATTGAGGGACATGAGGCCGCCAACCAATGCGATCATGGCGAAACCGCCTACGACGAGCGGCTTCCAAAAAGCGATAATCGGCGCCTTTCGAGCCCGTTTGTGCTCAAAAAGGTGAAGATCGAGACGAGCCCCGATCTTTTCTTTGAGATCAAACGGAACCTCTATCTCGACATCTTTCATATCGCCAAGACGCGACATGGTGAGTTCGAAGGCCCGATATTCTGCCTGAAGCTCCGCGTCCACGCGAAGCGTGCGCTCAAATGCCTGTCGCAGCCCCGAATCGAGGCTGTTTTCAAAGTACGAAGAAAAGAATTCCCTAGCTTTATTCGAATTCATCCAACATTGTCCTTTGCTCTCCGGTTGTGTTTGACTTCAGGTCAGCTTGAAAAGTTCCTCATCTTTTACAAGCTGTTCACGAAGCGATAAACGCGCCCGGTTCAGTCGACTTTTCACCGTCCCAATAGGCAGATCCAGCGATTCTGCAATTTCCTCGTAAGACATCATTTCCGCGTGGTACATGACGATCATGGCCCGCTGGTATTCGGGCAGCACGGAGACTGCGGCTTCCACGCTCCTCGCCCGCTCTGCTCGCTCCGATTCGTCGTGGGGCGACATCCCGGGATCCTCAATTTGCCGCTCTAGCTCGCCGTCTGGGGTCTGGAGAGCGGATTCAAGGCTGATGGCTGGGCGGCTCTTCTCCCGCTTGCGTATATCAAGGAAGCAATTGGTAAGGATTCGATAAAACCATGTCGTGAAGGCGCTCTGGCCCTTGAAGTTGTGCAGGGCGCTGTAAACCCGGACGAAGGCCTCGGCAACGACGTCGGACGCTTCCTCCGGATTGGAGGTCAGTCGGTAGGCGTATTGGTACGCCCGGCGCTGATGCTTGTTGATCAGCGCATCAAACGCGTCGCGGTCTCCCCGCTGTGCCCTTTCGATCAGCACGCGGTCGTCTGGGTAGCTCTCCAACATTTAAGAAACGATCGACTTGGGCCCTGTGCTCTTAGCCATATCGATCGCCCTGCGCTCCTCTTGCGAGAGCTCGCGCTCGGAGCGCCCGCTCTGCAACGACTTACAGTATACGCGGCAATCCGCGCGACCGACGAGGCCAGAAATCACTGCTCCATCTCCCCTATCGTCAAACAGAGCCAAGGCGAAGCTTTGCGATCCGCTGACGTCGTCGAAGGCGTCGAAGCGGACCAAACCCACGTGCCGCATGGCTCCGAATGATCTATCTTCAAGTTCCTGAAGACGACTGCCAAGGGCCGATAGTTCGATCATGACCTGCTGGCGCTCCTTGAAATGGAGGTCAAGGAGCCGCTCGAGGTCATCGCCACGGACACCTTCGAGGAGCTGCCGGAACCTGTCGCGAATCGTGCCCACCCTTTTCAAAACCCGGTAATACCCATAGGCCATCCCAGCCACCGCCAGCAGGAGAAGCAGGAACAGAACCGGGGCGAGGCCGGATAGGGTTTTTTGGATTGTCTCCATGCGAAATCAACAGATGGACCGTAGAAGTATATTGAACCTCAGGCTTTAACAGCCGAACTGTTTAACGGGGTCTCTTCGCAAGCTATGAACTCAAGGAAGCGTCGCGCTCTCACCGGATTCACATTGATCTTGATCTATGTGCTCGGTTTCCTTGTTTTCTGGTTCTTCAATTTTCAACGAGTCGTGGTCCGCGGCCACTCGATGGATCCAACCTTGTCGGACGGCCAGGTTCTTTGGGCATCCAGGGCATATTGGCTGGTCCGGCCGATTGCCCGCAAGGACATCATTGTCATCCGCGATGAAGGTCAGGGAGGATACATCATCAAGCGCGTCCACCGGCTGGGCGGGGAGACGGTGGACGACACCGAGTATCAGCCTGCCGACATGTCGTTCAGCGAGGGCATGGACCGCTATGTCGTGCCCCCAAATCAATACTATGTGCTGGGCGACAATATCGAGGTCTCCCAGGACAGCCGCTCCTTTGGCCCGGTGCCAAGGGAGAAGGTTATTGGAAAGTATGTGGCGTTCACGTGGCAGGCATTCGTCCTCGCCGCGACGCCGGTAATCGCCGTGTTGATGTTTGCGCTTTCGAGGCCCAAGCGGCAGCCCACGCAGCTCGTCGAGCAAGGAAACCCAGTCTAGCCGTGCCACATTATCCGACTGGCAAATACGGCCGCCAAACCCTGCAATTTTTCCCAGCGCCTTTCCGAGCCCCGCTCCGGGCATTTGCCGCGCTCGTCTTTCCGTGGCAGGAGGACGAGGTTCTAATCTGCAACATCGATGGCCGTGGATGGTGCATTCCGAGTGGAAGGGTCGAGCCGGGAGAAAGCTCGGCGGAAGCCGCATTGAGGGAGGCGGTCGAGGAGGGAGGAGCTCTTTTATCCGGCCTCCAATATATCGGGTGCTACAAGATCAGCGAGCGGCGAGAAGTGCGCTGGGCGGATTGCTATGCCGCATGGGTCTCTGAGCTGATCGACATCGGGATAACAGCTGAGTCACTGGGCAGGAAATTCATGCGAATCGATGAGCTGGAGACGTGCTACCACGTATGGAATCCATTGACCGAGCTGGTGTTCTGCCACTCGCACGAGGTCTTGCGGCGTGGCAAGCAGATTGCCGGCTAAATTGAAAGTCGGGTAGCGCACGCGTCAAGATTGGGCCGCTTCGTGCCGATAACACAGGTGTGAAGCCAGGTTCGCGCCGACGGCGTGCATTTACGCTCGTGGAGATCATGATCGTGATTCTGATCATTGGAGTTCTGCTGGGCGTCGCCATACCTAGTTTTATCAACGCCCGAGCCCGCTCACGCCAGCGAACCTGCATGACCAACATGAAGCAGATAAACGGGGCCAAAGAGCAGTTCGCAATGCAGCAGAACCTGAATGATGGTGCGCCGGTCGCTCCGGCCGACCTTGTCCCGGCCTACATCAAAGAATTTCCAGCCTGCCCGGAAGGCGGCGTTTACACGATCAATCCGATTGGAACGTCGATCGTGTGCACCGAGAACGCCGGACCCTACGCGCACATCGCGCCCTAGCTACTCGCTTCGCAGGGATTGGACCGGATCCTGGCGCGCGGCCTTCATTGCCGGAACCAAGCCGAAAATCCCGCCAACCAACACGCTCACTCCAAAGCTCAGGCCAACCGTCTGCCAGGTGATGAGCGGTTGAAGCTTCGTGAAACTCTGTAGGACCAGGCAAGCGAGGTAACTCACAATCAACCCTCCCAAGCCGCCCAGAAGGCTCAATGCAACGGCCTCGCTGAGAAATTGGGCAAAGATGTCGGATCGTCTCGCGCCAACGGTCTTCCTGATGCCGATCTCCTTTGAACGCTCGCCCACCGCCATGAGCATTACGGTCATGATCCCGAGTCCTCCTACGATCAGCGCGATCGAGGTCAGGCCAAACAAGAGCGAGGTAAGAACGCCCATCACCGAGAAGAGCACGCGAAGCAAGTCCTTTTGGGTGATCACAGAAAAGTTCTCTTCGTTCAGCCTCTTGCGCAAAACGGATTCGACCTTCGCGATCAATGCCTTCGGTTCTACGTCAGGCTCCGTTTGAATGAGGATCCTGCTGAGTGGTGGCCCCTCGAGTTTGGCGGCAATGTAGCGATATGGGATCAAAACGATATTGCTAAGACCGGCGGACGAGAACAGGCTGTCCTGGCCCTCCCGCTTCGTGACGCCAACAACCCGATATGTCTCGCCGCCGATAGTCACCGTCTGGCCAAGCGCGGGCCTACTGGCGAACAGGTATTCCTTGGCGATTTCTCCTAGAACCACGACTCGCTCGCTTGATTCCTGATCGCCAAAGGCGCGGCCCTCTCTGAACTCGAAGGGGCGCATGCGAAACCACTGAGGCTCGGTTGCTATAATCAGTGCCGAACCCAATTCCTTGCTTCCGACCGAAATCTTTCCGCCCGGAAATACCCAGGGCACGGCATTCCGTACGCCTTCAAGTTTTCGAATCTCGCCCACTTCTCGCTCACGAAGATAGCTTAGACCGGCCATGTTCGGATTGAACGACATACCTCCGTCCGTGGGCATCCGAAAGGGAACGACGATCAAGAGATTCACTCCAAGACTCTCGACCTGCTTCTGGATATCCTGCTGAACGCCCTT
Organism: Fimbriimonadaceae bacterium; assembly: GCA_049276675.1. Classification (GTDB taxonomy): domain Bacteria; phylum Armatimonadota; class Fimbriimonadia; order Fimbriimonadales; family Fimbriimonadaceae; genus DATLGQ01. Next base: position 59,951 of record JBASWW010000054.1, on the reverse strand, counting down.
TGCGATGCTGACGAGCAGCACAATCGCCATGGAGCCGACGGCCACCCCTAGCGCGCTGAGGACAGCCCTCTGACGCTGCTCTCGAAGGCTGCGCAGGGCGGAGCTGGCATTAAGAAGGAAACTGCCCAAAGAACCCTAACGATACCGCCCAACCCAAGAACCTGGTGCCATCACGAGGAGGACAGCGCACAATCCGTCAATATTCGTGTGCTAAAATGCATCTGGCTCCTCCTGCTGCTTTTGCTCTCCCCTTTGCGGCGTGGACGGAGCCATTTTATTTGCAGGCCCTAATCCCTGCCGGCCACCTAGAATGCTCTCTCCCAGAAGGGCTGGATTCAGTATGCTGGCGCGCTTTGACGCCGTCTGTCCTAATTTCTATCGACGCTGATGTTAATGTCTTGAAGGTCGCGCAGAAGGCGGTAGTCGTCATGCGGTTCAAGACGCTCGTGAACAACGTCCTCGCCACGCCGGAATACACGGTGCGCTCCTGATCCGGCAGCGCACGACACGATGCGGTATGTGTCGCCGAGAATCTCAAAGGCAGCGCAGTCGTCCACGCCAATCCCGACGCCCGGCGTATCCCGCATCATGGCCCGAAACTCCGCCGGACGGAACTCCTCGTTCCTCATGTGAGGACACATCGTGAGTTCGAATAATCCCATGCACTCCAGCCTGGCGGTGATCTTGTCGGTTCTGCCTTCCATAAGGGGCCAGTCGCTGTTGCAGTACTTGAACCAGCAATTTGCGCCGGCGCTGAGCCCACTCAGCACCGTGCCTCGTTCCCCAGCCGTGCGGAGTAGAGCATCCACGCCCAGCTCCCTCCACAAGGCAAGCATCTTTCGGGAGTTGCCGCCACCCACGTAGATAAGGTCCGCCCGTCCGATCTTTTCGCCGATCGCTGGGTCGCTCGGCCTTTCGCGCCAGAGGAGGAGCAGGTCGGTCTCGCAACCTAGTTCGTCGCGATAGGTCCGAAGGAAAGAATCGCAGTATTCGGGATCATCGTCGCTGGCGGTGGGGATGAAGAGCGCGCGAGGGGACGTATTGCCAGCGGCCCCGACGATCCTCAGGTCTAGACCAAGGGTTGCCTTGACCCGCAGATCGCCGCCACCGAGTGCAAAAACATGCATGACGACTATCATGACCGGAAATGACTTGAATACACCCGCTTGGACAATGCACCGCGCGGCTATCCGAGCAAGTAAACTTCCAGCCGCAAGGGTTGCCGGGTCGTCTAAGGGCAGGACAACGGTTTTTGGTGCCGTTTATCTTGGTTCGAATCCAAGCCCGGCAGCCAATGCCACAATCGGTCATGCGCTCCCGCTCTTCGTGAGGATGACATCCGCGCCAGAATTGGCAAGTTTTTAGGAGGCAAAGATGACCGCTCTTGAGCTACGAGACATGCCTGGCGGAAACCTGGTCGTAAAGGGCCTCGCCGATCTAGGGACGGGCACACGTTCCGAGGAGGCGATCCTTCTTCCAGTGGCAAGGCGGCGGCTCGAATGGCTCGGATTCGCGGGACCCCAGCCTTGGTCGAAGCATGGCCTATGGGAACACGAACTTTACGAATTGGTGGAGCAGCGCCGGCCGGATGGCGCCCACGCCGCCTACAATGCTCTCATTCAACTCATTCATAGTTTCGCAAACGCCTGCACCCAATTGAATTCTCAGGAAGACAAGCCGTGACCAAGACCAGGCTCGAAGCTTTCAGCGACGCCGTGATAGCGATCATCATGACGATCATGGTGCTCGAGCTCCGGCCGCCCGATGAGGCCACTGTGGAAGCGCTCAAGCCCTTGCTTCCCAAGCTGTCGAGCTACCTGCTCAGCTTTGTCTTCCTCGGTATCTATTGGAATAACCACCATCATATGCTGCACGGGACCAGGCAGATTGGGGGCGCGGTCCTCTGGGCGAATCTGCACCTGCTATTCTGGCTGTCGCTGGTTCCCTTCACGACCGCTTGGATGGGAGAGACCGGATTCGCCGCCTACCCGGTGGCGCTGTACGGGGTCGTGCTGCCTCTGTGCGCCATCGCCTACACGATCCTGACCCTCACGATCGTTCGCGCCGAAGGTGAGGGCTCAGCAGTGGCTGCCGCAATCGGCAAGGATGTCAAGGGTAAGGTCTCGATCCTCATCTATGCCATTTCGGTCCCCCTCGCGATCGTCTCCCCTTATCTCGCCGGCGGACTCTACGTGTTGGTCGCCCTGATGTGGCTCGTGCCCGATAGGCGGTTCGAGCGGCGCTGATGTCTTTGCCTCCCGTGACCCGTCTTCTCGATCCTCGGTCCGCCGATCAGGCCAGGTCGTCGCCCATCGCCGACGCCGTGAACATTCCATATGAGGAACTCTCTCTCCGCATGCATGAACTGCCATCCCGGGAAATGCAAATATTGATCGCCGCACGGGGAGCGCTTGCTCGGCGAACGCTACTGAAGCTGGAGAAGGTTGGCCGTGCGGTTTCCATTTTCGAAGGCTGCTTCGCCTCGGGTCAGCCGATTCCGCTCAGGATGTGGGAGCCCAATGCGTTCTTGGAAGAGGCACTGCCCGAACTAAAGCCCGGCCTGGCTCTCGACCTCGGCTGCGGCAGCGGAAGAGAAGCGGTCGCGCTAGCGGCAAGTGGCTGGCAAGTGGTCGCTGTTGATTTGCTTCCCGATGCCCTGCTCAAGGGCCAAGACCTCGCCAGACGCTACACCCCGGATGCGGCCGACAGGATTCAGTGGATTCGCCAAGACCTTCGCAAAGGCATGCCCCAAGAAGGACCCTTCGATCTTATCACCAGCTTCCGTTACCTGGACCGAGAACTGCTTGCCGGTGCTCAATCTCGGCTCGCGCCCGGTGGAAGCCTTATCGTCGAGGCGTTCACCAGCATCCATCGGGATCGCCATGGCAAGCCGTCTTCCGAGGCCCATATAGTTGAATCTGGCGAGCTCCCGAGCCTGTTTCCAGGGCTGGCCGTTCGCGATGCAAGCGACGATTGGCGTGGAGATTCCCACACTGCGCGCTTTTGGGGCACGGTAGCCTAAGCCTCATGCCGGAATTGCCGGATGTCGTCGCCTATATCGAAGCGCTGGAGAAGCGGATTCTCGGCCAGGAGCTGAGGAAAATCAGGCTACTCACGCCGTTCGTTTTACGGACGGTATCCCCTTCGCCGAACGATCTCGAAGGCTTGGTGATTACCGAGATCAGGCGGCTCGGAAAGCGAATCGTACTTGTGCTGTCCAATCCCCTAACACCCGATACCCAACACCCGGCACCCTGTTTCATCGTCATCCACCTCATGATCGCAGGCAGGCTCCGATGGGGCAACCAAGGGAGCAAGCCTCCTGCCAAGATCTCTCATGCCGCTTTCGAGTTCGAGACCGGCAATCTCTTTCTCACCGAAGCCAGCAGCAAGAAGCGCGCAAGCATCCACCTCGTCGAGGGTGAGGAGGGTCTAAGGCTCCACCGGCGCGAAGGGCTCGACGTTCTGACTTGCACCGGGGCCGAATTCGAGGCCGCACTCGTGGCGGAGAATCGCACTCTGAAGCGAGCCCTGACTAACCCGAGCCGGTTCGACGGAATCGGCAACGCCTACTCGGACGAGATCCTCCATGCTGCGCGTCTGTCCCCTCTGCGACTCACCCAATCCCTGGCCGATGAAGAAGTGCGCCGCTTATACCTCGCATCTCAGGAAACCCTGACCCTGTGGATCGACCGGCTTCGGGTGAAATTCAAAGATAAATTTCCCGGACCCGGCGAGATCACCGCTTTCCGCCCCGAGTTCGCGGTACACGGCAAGTACAAGAAGCCATGCCCGGTCTGCGGTCAGCCGGTCCAGCGCATTTCCTATGCAGAGAATGAGACGAACTATTGCGCGGACTGCCAAAACGAGGGCAGGCTGCTAGCGGATAGATCCCTGTCCCGGCTGCTGAAAGGCGACTGGCCCAAGACCCTGGCGGAGATGGAAGGCGACTAAAAAGGAATCCCCGGCTGCAGTTTGCGCAGCCGGGGATTCGGCACCAGCCTAGACTTCTCCCTCGGGTTCAACACCCTCTGGCTCGGCTTCCTCTGTCGCGATATCTGACAGTGACGGGAATGAGAGGGTGTCGGGGAATCCGAGTCCTTCCTCGCCTGCCTCAACCAGCGCGGTGAGCGACTGCTCGGCCCATGCCGGACCGCGTTCCACTTCGAGCGAGACGTCCCGGTAGTGCTTGACCCCAGTGCCCGCCGGAATGAGGCGCCCGATGATGACGTTCTCCTTGAGGCCAACAAGCTGGTCCTTCTTTCCGCGCACCGCGGCTTCCGTAAGTACGCGCGTGGTCTTCTGGAAGGAAGCGGCCGACAAGAACGAGTCCGTCGCAAGCGATGCTTCGGTGATGCCGAGCAGGATCCAGTTGGCGGTCGCCTCCTTCGGATCGCGCTCCACCGGCTCACCGCTGATCGGATCGATGTATTTAATCTTCGTCCCGGAAAGGATCTTCTCCCGCACCGCCTCGTTAGCACGCTGGAAGGCGAACCGGTCCACGATCTGCCCTGGCAGGAACGCCGCATCGCCCGGCTCCTTGATCTGCCGCTTCCGCAGCATCTGTCGGATGATCACCTCGATATGCTTGTCGTTGATGTCCACGCCCTGAGCTTTGTAGACGCTCTGCAGGTTTTCGACGAAGTAGTCGTACACCGCGGCAGCGCCCGCCAGTTCCAGAACCTCGTGCGGATCGCGGGGACCTTCGGTGAGCGGGTCGCCCTTGATGACCCGGCTCCCTAGCTTGATCGGCAGCTTGCCAAGTGGGGGCACGAGGATCGGATACAGGATATTGACCTTGTCCTGATCAAACTTGCGCAAGACGGCCAACGTGGCTGCATTCAGCTTTTGGCCGATGATCTTTTCGAGCGCAGGATCTAGCTTGCCCTTATCGATGCCCGGCCACGCCTGCACGTCCGCCACATAGGCGTCCTTGAGCGGATTCAACGTCGGCACGGTCGCTTCGACGATCACCCATCTTCCAAATGAGGATTCCTGGATCGTCTTCACGATGCCCGTCACCGGGCAGATGATCGCTTTTCCACGAGGCTGACGCCGCGCTTCAAAGATCTCCTCGACGCGGACGATGCCGCTCGATTCGCCCGTCCAGGCATAGAAGAACGTCTTCCTCGACCGCTCCCAAAGCTTCTTGGATTCGTTGTCCGCTTTCTCAAGCGCCTTCTGCGCGGCCTTGGTTTGCCGATCGACCTTCTTCTGGGCCTTGGCATCCAGCTCGCCCTCGGTGTCCTCAGGTTGAACGATGATCATATCGTTCTTGGCCTGGAAGATTCCTCGGACGACGCTTTCTTGTGACTCCAGCAGCTTCGTGGGATCGAACTGCTTCAGGTCCGTATCCGTGGCCGTCGCAAAGTCCTCCATGAATTGGCGGATGAACTTTCCGGTCTTGTACTGGTTCGTTCGGGCAATCGTGGCTGAGCCGGCGACGCCTCCCGTGTGGAAAGTCCGCATCGTGAGCTGCGTTCCAGGCTCTCCGATCGACTGGGCTGCGATGATGCCCACTGCCACGCCGACCTCGACGAGCTTGCTCGTGGACAGGTCGATTCCGTAGCACTTGCTGCAGATTCCCTGCACGAGCTCGCAGGTTAGCGGGCTGCGCAGAAGCACGGTCAGCTGGAAGTGCTCGTTAAAGTCGAATCCGTGTTCCTGATATTTGGCCGCGATCTTCTCCTTGGCCGAATCAGTGGTGGCGGCATCGTACTCCTTTACGAATTGGTTTTCAATTTCTGTAACACGTTTCGCCTGATCCCGCGTGATGACAATTCCTTGCTCTACCGCCACTTCCTTGGTCGCTGGGTCAGTAATCGTCGTGAGCGCAACTCGGCCGAACATCCGATCGCCGATCTGCTCGATCGCTTCGCCTTCCTCGACGATTCGATGGACCGTGATCCCGTCACTCGTTTCGCAATCGTCCTTGCGGATGATCACGTCCTGGCTGACGTCCACGAGGCGCCGCGTAAGATAGCCCGCGTCGGCGGTTCGCAGCGCCGTATCGGCAAGTCCCTTTCTGGCGCCGTGGGTCGTCACGAAGTATTCGAGCATCGAGAGACCCTTGTGGAACGAGTTCTTGACGGGCAGCTCGTAGATGACCTCGTTGAACTGGTTGAACATCAGGCCGCGCATACCAGCGAGCTGAGCTAGCTGCTTGACCGAACCACGAGCGCCGGATACCGTGATGATCGAAAGCGGATTGAACTGAGTCAAGCCGTTCACGATTTCCTTTCCAATCTCGTCGTAGGTGTCCGTCCACAGCCGGATAAGGCTCTGGGTCATTTCGTTATAGGTGAGCATGCCCCGGCGATACTGCTGCGTGATCTTGGTGGATCGCTCGTCGGCCGAGTGGATCATCTCCTCGCGGCGCTCGGGCGGGTCCATATCCGTGATCGCGATGGATAGGCCATAGCGGGTAGCCCACTTGAAGCCCATGTCCTTCATGTCGTCGAGCAGCTTGATTGTGCCTTCCATACCCACCGTTCGGTGGCAGGCCATGATCATGTCGGAAAGCGCGCGCTTGTCCAACTCGCGAGTTAGCCACTCGTCGCTGTGCCTTAGCGGATACGGCAGGATGTCATTGAAGACGAGCTGGCCCGGAGTGACGCTGGCGATAAACGATTCGAACTCCTGCTCATAGGGCACGAGCTCCTTGATTTCCTCGTCGTCCTCGTTCATCCGCGTTACGTAACGCGACTCTTGGCCGGTCATCGGATCAAGGAAATCCACTCCTTCACTTCGGAAGATGGGCCTTTTGATCCGAACCTTGACAGGGTTGTTAAGGTGCAGCCGTTCGCCGGTTCGCGGCGAATCCAAAGTGAAGATCACCTCTTCCGGATTGCCGTAGATCTTCGGCGCCGGATTCTTCTCGGGGTCCTTGGCATGCTTCTTCTCCATTTCCTCAAGCTTTGCCTTCCCTTCCCTTCCCTTGAAGGTCAGAGCATAGGAGCCGAGGATAATGTCCTGCACGGGGGCAACCGTCGGACGGCCGTCTGCGGGTGAGAACAGGTTCTGCGTGCTCAGCATCAGGACCCGGGCTTCTGCCTGGGCCATCGTGCTGAGCGGCACGTGAACCGCCATCTGGTCGCCGTCGAAGTCGGCGTTATAGGCATGGCAGACCAGCGGGTGGACCTGGATCGCCTTGCCGTCCACGAGGATAGGCTCGAACGCCTGAATGCCGAGGCGGTGGAGGGTCGGAGCCCGGTTGAGCAAAACTGGGTGCTCCTTGATAACCTCTTCGAGGCCATCCCAGACCGCCGGGTGCATTCGGTCGATCATCCGCTTGGCTGTCTTGATGTTCTGGGTAATGCGCTTTTCCACAAGCGTCTTCATCACGAACGGCTTGAACAACTCGAGCGCCATTTCCTTCGGCAGGCCGCATTGGTGAAGCTTGAGGTGCGGGCCGACCACGATGACCGAACGGCCAGAATAGTCCACCCGCTTTCCGAGCAGGTTCTTGCGGAACCGGCCCTCCTTACCCTTGAGCATGTCGCTTAGCGACTTCAGCGGGCGCGAATTGGAGCCCACCACGGGACGTGCCCGGCGGCCGTTGTCGATCAGGGCATCAACCGCTTCCTGCAGCAGGCGCTTTTCGTGATTGATGATCGATTCCGGTGCGTGGATCTCGATGATCTTCTTGAGCCGGTTGTTCCGGTTGATGATTCGGCGGTAGAGATCGTTGAGGTCGGATGTGGCAAAGCGTCCGCCATCGAGCTGGACCATCGGCCGAAGCTCGGGCGAGATGACGGGAATCGTGTCGAGAATCATCCATTCGGGCCGGCTCCGGCTCTGAACGAGCGCTTCCGTGATCTCAAGCCGCTTGATCGCCCGCGCACGCCGCGCCGAAGTCGTCATGATGATCTCCTGTCGAAGCTCGCGGGCGAGCCGGTCGAGCTCGACGCGGGTCAGAAGCTCCTTTACCGCTTCCGCGCCAATGTTGGCTCGGAGGAGAGGGCGGAGATCCCGGTCCATGCGGGCTCCGGCGCTGTCCAGCATCTTCGAGACGGCGCGATACTTATCCTCGTCAATGAGCTGGTTGCGCTCAAGTTTGCCCAGGATTTCGACGGCAAGGTCGAGGTCCTTCAGCCGGTCGTCCGCGTCCCGGTACTCGGCCTTGATCCGGTCGTTGATCGCCTTCGACCGCTCCTTGACGTAGGCGTCGTCGTACTCGTCGCGGTTCTCATCGAGCTCAGCGGCGAGGCGAGTGAGCGACTCCTCTTCCAGCTCCCGCATCGACATCATCAGCGAGGCCTTCTCAAGCTCGACGGCGGTGCGGATATCTGGAAGGAGCTCAGCAATCGTCTGCGAATCGATGTCGATAATGATAAAGCTCGCAAAATAGATCACCTTCTCCAGCAAACGTGGAGAGATGTCCAGAATCAGCGAGAGTGGCGAAGGGACGCCCTTGAGGTACCAGATGTGGCACACAGGGGCGGCAAGCTCGACGTGGCCCATGCGCTCACGGCGTACCTTGCTGCGCGTCACCTCGACGCTGCAGCGCTCGCAGACGATCCCCTTATACTTGATCTTCTTATAGCGGCCGCAGGCGCACTCCCAGTCCTTGACCGGGCCGAATATCTTTTCGCAGAACAGCCCGTCGCGCTCCGGCTTGAACGTGCGATAGTTGATGGTCTCGGGTTTCTTGACCTCGCCATGCGACCAGGACTTGATATCCCCGTCGCTCGCGATCCCGATTCTGATTTTGTCGAATAAGCTTACGTCTGCCATGTTTGTTGTTTGCGGTTGGCGGTCTTCATTGTCCGCGTTAGTTCGTCGATGCGGAGAGGTTGCTGCCAACCGCTAACCGCCACCTGCTTAGCTAAAGAACCCCACTGAGCGGGCGAGGCGCATATCGTCGCCTCCGGCAAGCTCGTCGAGGTCCTTGAGCGGGATCTCCTTGTTGTGGCTGTCCTCAACAGCGACCTTCAGACACAGGGACCGAAGCTCGTTGACGAGGATCTTGAACGACTCGGGAATGCCCGGCTCAGACAAGGTTTCGCCCTTCACGATCGATTCGTACGCCTTCACGCGCCCAACCACGTCGTCGGACTTGATAGTCAGCAATTCCTGCAGCGTATAGGCCGCGCCGTAGGCTTCCAGAGCCCATACCTCCATCTCGCCGAATCGCTGGCCGCCGAACTGGGCTTTACCGCCCAGGGGCTGCTGGGTGACAAGCGAGTACGGTCCAATCGAGCGGGCGTGGATCTTTTCGTCCGCAAGGTGCTCCAGCTTCAGCATGTAGATCATGCCGACCGTGATCGGGTTCGGAACGTCGTCTCCTGTCATGCCGTCGCGAATCTGCGACTTGCAGTTTTTCGGATCGATCCCCGCTCTACGGAAAGCATTCTCCTCGATGTTGTGAACGATCTCCTTGTACACCGTCTCGGGAGCCTTGAACGGCTTGCCCTCTTGAACGGGCAGTTTCTCAGGAACCCAGGTTTCCGGGTCCACTTCCAAGAGGTCGGCCGTGTTCCGCGCAGGAGGCGCCGCGACGATCCTTGCCACTCGCTCGATGCGGTCGTGGTCCAGTTCGCGAAGGCGGGTATCCACCATCGCCAGCATCTCATCAACGTTTGCATCCTTAGGGAATGGAATCGCGAGGTCAAGCTCAGAGTTCACGTAGGCGCCCAGAACCTGACGACGCATATGGGTCGCCAGCCGCTCCATTTCTTCGAGCACCTCGGTCTCCGTCGCGCCCTCAAAAGCCGGGCATACATAGCGCACGCCAAGGTGCTTCCCGACATAGCCGAGATGCGTCTCCAGAATCTGGCCGATATTCATTCGGCTCGGAACGCCAAGCGGGTTCAGGATGATGTCTACCGGCGTGCCATCAGCAAGGAACGGCATGTCCTCCTGCGCCACGATCCGCGAGATGACGCCCTTGTTCCCATGGCGTCCGGCCATCTTGTCGCCCACCATCAGCTTGCGCTTCTGGGCGGTATAGACCTGGACGGTCATGTTCGTGCCGGCGGGCAGCTCGTCGCCCGGAATCTGAATCAGCGGCTCTTCCGTGCGGTCGCACACGAGCCGCTCGCGCTTCTTGGATTCCTTATAGACATAATTGATCGACGGGCTCAGATACTTGTAGCGAGAGAAGACTTTGACGTCGATGACTGTGCCTTTCTCTCCGTGAGGGAGCCTTAAGGAGACATCGCGGGTTTCTTCGGCTTTCTTTCCGAAGATGGCGATGATGAGCCGCTCTTCGGCGGTCATCTCAACCTGGCCCTTCGGCGCGACCTTTCCAACCAGAATGTCTTCAGGCCGGATCTCGGCGCCGATGCGGATGATTCCGTTTTCGTCGAGGTCCTTTAAGGCTTCCTCGCCGACGTTCGGAATGTCGCGGGTGATCTCTTCGGGGCCGAGCTTGGTGTCCACGGCCTCGGTCTCGTGCCGCTCGATGTGGATCGAGCTATAGACATCGTCCTTGACCATCCGCTCGCTGATGATGATCGCGTCCTCATAGTTGTAGCCGCCCCAGGGCATAAACGCGACGAGCACGTTCTTTCCAAGGGCTAGCTGGCTCTGGTCGCAGCATGCACCGTCGGCAAGCGGATCGCCGGCAAGCACACGCTGTCCAAGGCTGACGATCGGCGTGTGGGTAAAGCAGGTCGACTTATTGCTCTGCACCATGTGCATGAGGTCGTACTTCTCAACCTTGCCATCATCGCCTGTCACCCGGATTTCCAGTGCGGTCACATAATCGACCGTCCCGGGCTGCCTTGCAATGACCGCCGCGCCGGAGTCGACCGCCGCCGTTCGCTCGTATCCGGTGCCCACGTAGGGGCGCTCAGAGACCAGCAGTGGCACGGCCTGGCGCTGCATGTTCGCGCCCATGAGAGCGCGGTTCGCATCGTCATTTTCAAGGAACGGAATGAGCGCGGTGGCAACCGAAATGATCTGCACCGGCGAGACGTCCATCAGGTCCACCCGGTCGCGCTGGACGATCGGATATGAAGCGCCGCCAAGGTCCCCGCCTGCGCAGCGAACCTGCTGCATGGTCTCCTCGATAAGGCCATTCTCGTCCGTGGTGATGTCCGCGGGAGCCACGAGCAGACCCTGCTCTTCGAGGGCCGTCAGATAAACGATCCCTTCGGTCACCACGCCCTTCTCCACCTTGCGGTAGGGGGTCATGATAAAGCCGAATTCGTCCACCCTGGCATGCGTTGTGAGCTGGCTGATGAGTCCGATATTCGGCCCTTCCGGGGTCTCGATCGGGCAGATCCGGCCATAGTGCGACCGGTGCACGTCGCGGACCTCGAGCTTGGCGCTCGTCCGCTGAAGGCCACCCGGTCCGAGGCTCGAAAGTCGCCGCTTGTTCGTCAGCTCACTCAGCGGGTTCGTCTGATCCATGAACGTGCTGAGCTGGTTGCTGCTAAAGAAGCTCTTGATCGAAGCGCTGACCGGCTTGACGCTCAGGATGATCCCGGGCAGGAGGTTCTCCTGGTCTGTCGAGGTCATGCGCTCGCGGGCAACCTTTTCCATACGCACGAAGCCGAGCCGAAGCTGGCTCTGGAGCAATTCGCCGACGCTTCTGACGCGCTTGTTCCGCAGGTCGTCGATGTCGTCCCGCTCGGCCTCTCTTGCAAGGTACGGCCGCATCGCATTGAGCACGCCCACCAGGTCTTCCGCGGTCAAGCTTCGGACGTCGAGCGAGGTGTCGATGCCGAGCTTTTGGTTCAGGAATCGTCGCCCAACCTTGCCTAGATCATATCGCTTGATGTCGAAGAATAGGCTGTAGATGAGCTGGCGAGCCGCATCCTCGTTTGCCGCCTCGCCTGGGCGCAGGCGCTTGTAGATGTCGAGAATCGCTTCCCGCGAATTCGAGGTCGGGTCCTGGTCGAGCGTCGCTTCCACGAGGCTTAGAACGTCGAGCACCTTGACCTTTTCCAGGCCCAGCGACTCGATCTTCTTGGCCGTCTCGCGCTCGATCTTGTCGAGCCGCTTGACGATGACCGTCTTCCCTTCCAGAATGTCCGCCGCCGCTCGCTTGCCGGTCAGGTCATCTGCGGTCGGCTTCTCCAGGATCACAATGTCGGCAAAGGTGAGAAGCAGGTCCTCATTGGTCGACATTGGGGTTTCGACGAACACCGTGCTCTTGCGCAGGGCTTCAGGTAGCGCATCCACGATAATGTCGGTCAGCAGCGTGCCCGCGCTGACGAGCACCTCGCCCGTCTTCGGGTCCGCAATCGGCTCGACCAGCTTGCGATGGATCGCCCGCGTGATGGGGAGATGGATTTTGGTGCGACCCTTCTCAAAGCCGTTCAGCGCCTTGATGAGCTGGGTCAGAGGCAGCTTCTTGGTCTGGCTAATCTGGGTACGAACCACGCCATGCGCGTCCGATTCGACCTCCAGCCAGGGCCCCTCGTTGGGGATGATGCGGGCCGAGACGATGACCTGCATCGAGCTGTCCACGCCCTCCTCGAAATAGAGGCCGGGGGAGCGGGAAAGCTGGGATACGATGACGCGCTCGCGCCCATTGATGATGAACGTGCCCTTGTTGGTCATCAGGGGCAAGTCGCCCAGATACACCTCGGACTCGATCACCTCACGGTCACGCCCGCCAAAACGGACGATCGCCTTGATGGGCGCCTCGAAGGTCATATCGCGATCGCGACATTCGCTTAGAGAATATTTGGGCTCGCCCAGGTTAAAACTGACGAGTTCGATGTAGTTGGTTTGTGTAAAATCCCAGATAGGGGAGAACGTTCGAAATAGCTCTGGCAGTCCTTCTTCCAGGAACCATTTATAGCTGTTTAACTGAAGTTCAATAAGGTTTGGGACCTCGAGGAATCGGCCGATTCGCTTCGAGGACGGCTGAATAACTCTCACTCAGGCCTCCAGGCAGGGGTTGGCGAACTTTTACTGTACCTCAAGTAAGGTGCGAATCCAAGCCGTTTGACCGGTTTTTTATATTTTTTCTGACTTGCTTGCCTCGGGGACACGCAAACCTACTGGCCAACCCGCTGCTGGAGTTCGCCCTGCCCTTTTAAGGAAGCGAGGATTTCAGCCTGCTGGCTCGCCATGTTATCCAGCGCGATCGACTGCTTGTGGATCAGCTGTCTAAGCTCGTTCATCTCCTCCCGCACCTGGTCAACCTCCGGAGTCTTAATCGTCCGGCCCTCCTCGTCGCGGCCCCGCATGATGAGCGCCATCTTGCGCTGATGCTGGGTCAGGATCGCGATGATCGGAATCATGAAAATCAGAGCGCCAATCAGGAACGGGAAAATGTCGTCCGGCTGCAGCATGTCTTACTGTCCGATCCTTGCCGACACGTCCGCCGGCCGCTCGACGAATTGCCGGGAAACCATGTTGTCGATCGAGATCGCCTGCTGGTGAATGAGCTGCTTGAGCTCGGAGACTTCCCGTCGCAGTTCGGCGATTTCGTTCGGCTCGCCCTTGCGGCTGTGAACGATCTCCGCCATTCTGCGCTGGTGGGCGGTCAGGATCGCAATGATCGGGATCATGAAGATGATAATCGGGATCAGAAGGGCGATTTGTCCGGCGTCTGGCATGTCTTCCTCTTCGGTAATTACCTATTTTACTGCCGGGAGGATTCATTCGAATTAATCGAAGGCACCTTTCGTCGTGGGGGCGCCGTGACGATCCGTGCAGCGCGTGGCTTCGAACAGCGCCCGGCCGAAGCCCTTGAAGATCGCCTCGCATACATGGTGGTCGTTCTGGCCCGCCAGCTTGTGGACATGGATCGTCAGCCCTCCATGCACCGCAAGCCCGATAAAGAACTCGCGGATGGACTCCGTTGCCATGCTGCCGATCCGGTCGCGCTTGAAGTCGACCCCGAAGTGGCATTGCCCCCGGCCGCTGATATCGATTGCGACGAGAACCAGCGCCTCGTCCATCGGAGTGTGGTTGCTGGAATAGCGAACGATCGGATCGCTTGCAAGCAGGGCCTCCCGCAGTGCCTTGCCAAAGACGATGCCCACATCTTCGATCGTATGATGGTCGTCGACGCCCAGATCGCCGTCCGCGCTTAGGCCAAAGTTCAAGTGGCCGTGGAACGCAAGCTGCGTGAGCATATGGTCGAAGAAGCCGATCCCAGTGCGGATATCCTGCTTCGACCCCGCATCGAGGTCGAGGACCATGTTGATGCGGGTCTCGGTCGTTTCACGATCGATCTCGGCATAGCGGACGCTCGTTTGGCCCTTCGGCATAGTTACATTTTACGACGGGTTCAACACAGGTCGTTAGCCGAAGAATCGTCGATCGAAATCGTAAATGCAAAGGGCCTCCTCTTTCGAGAAGGCCCTTGCCCAACAGGAGGTGCTCGATCGGGTCGGCACCGTCCCACTCCGGAACGTCCAACGCACCAGCGTTCGCATCCCGAGAGCGGTACTAGCGCCACCCTCGGCCACAAGTGCGAATGTCGCAAACTGTGCGACTCTCGCTACGTCTACGGGGTTAGCTGACGGGTTCGGGCCAAGAGTTACCCTAGCGGGCTTTCGCCCCATTCACCCCAGGTTATCGGGTCCCCCGTTCCTCCGTTTCCGGAGAGATTCGACGGTGTAAGGCTTGGCAGCCCTACGGTTTATAGACTACCACGTCGCTGGTCAAAGTGCTACATATCGCGCCAATATGGTCTGAAATTAGGATTGCGCGACCTTGCCCGCACCCCTTTGGCCGCAAGCATGCCCGCGCACTCCCAAAGTAAACTCCCCAGCCTTCAATGTCCATTCTCGTCAATAACAACACGCGGGTCGTCGTCTGCGGCATGACGGGCCGGGAAGGCACGTTCCACACCGAGCAGATGATCGAGTATGGAACCAAGGTCGTCGCAGGCGTCACTCCCGGAAAAGGCGGCGGAACCCACCTCGGCGTTCCCGTCTTCGATGCGGTCGAGGACGCGGTGCGAGAAACTGGAGCGAGCGCAGGCCTGATCTTTGTGCCCGCTCCATACGCCGCCGATTCCGTACTCGAATGCGAAGCAGCGGGCCTGGGCTTCACTTCACTGATCACGGAAGGAGTCCCGGTTCAGGATATGGTGCGCGTGGTTAGCCGGCTTAAAGCCAACGGCACGATGAAGCTGCTCGGAGGCAACTGCGCGGGCATCATCACGCCGGGCGAGTGCAAAATGGGCATCATGCCAGGGCATATCTTCGCGCCCGGCGAGGTCGGCTTGGTTTCCCGGAGTGGCACGCTTACCTACGAGATCGTGTGGGAGATGACGCGTGCGGGCATCGGACAAACCACGTGCGTGGGCATTGGCGGCGATCCGGTTCCGGGTTTGAGGTTCATCGACGTGCTCAAGTTGTTCGCGCAGGACGACAGCACCAAGGCTGTGGTAATGATCGGCGAGATCGGCGGAACCGACGAAGAGATCGCCGCCGAGTACATAGCGGAGATGGGCAAGCCGGTGGTGGCCTTCATCAGCGGCCGGACGGCGCCTCCGGGCAAGCGCATGGGCCACGCTGGCGCGATCATCAGCGGTGGCAAAGGAACCGCCCAGTCAAAGGTGGACGCGCTCGTCAAGGCAGGGGCGTCGATCGCCGACAAGACCAGCGACGTGCCGGGGCACGTGTTTCGGATCCTGAACGGTAGTACCTCAAAAGCTTGAAACACCCTTCGACCTCTATGCACGAAGCTTTAGTAAAGCGGTGGCCCGTTTCCAGTTCAGCCCTGGAAATCGCCTGAACCCCCGGTCGAACGAGACGAGGGTGCAACCTTGATCCAAGGCAAGTGCTGCAATCATTGCATCGGGAACGTCCGGACCGGTTACCTTGCCTTGCTGTACAAGGCCGCAAAAGATCGGCCAAAAGGATCCGCTTGGCCCCACGGCTATTGCTCTTGCGGAGGACCTCACCGTGTCGCAAAACTGAACCACCGTCGCAATGGGCGTCGCAGGCTTATATGTCTTCGCATTTGTAGCGATCCGAACGACAGAAGCAAGGGTCACATCCCAAACTGCGACGGGCCCTTCCAATGCCAGCTGTATCTGAAGCCAATCCTTTGTCTGCTTATGCCACTTCTGATCCTCCCGAAGGGCCGCCAGATAGATGTTCACGTCTGGCAGGATCATCGCAGCTTCTCAAACGGAAGCCCTTCATCGAGATGCTCGAGCACTGCCGACGTGTCGCTGATGTCGATGTGTGATGGAAGAGCAATGCCCCCTCCGCCGAAACTAGGCAATACCACCGGCAATTGTGGCCGCGGCTCAGCCATGTACTTGCGAACAGCTTCTGCGACGATCGAAGAAATAGATCTCCCTCGCTCGGCCGCTTCCCTCTTAACGGATGCATAAAGGCCTTCGTCAATCATCAGCGTCGTCTTGCGAGTCCTTTTCATGCCATAATTATGGCAGATTTGCGCGAACGCTACTTCGACAACGCAGCCACTACACCCCTCGATCCCCGGGTTCTTGACGCGATGCTGCCCTGGCTGACCGAAGGCTGGGGGAATGCACACTCAATCCACGAGCCCGGCCGAAAGGCGATGGAAGCGGTGGAAAAAGCCCGAATGCAGGTCGCTGAACTTTTGGGCTGTGAGCCGGAGGAGATCTTCTTCACTTCAGGGGCGACGGAGAGCAACAACTGGGTGCTGCGAGCGCATCCGCGGGCTCTGGTCGGCGCTACGGAGCACAGCTCTGTGCGGGAGACAGCGGTTGCGCTCGGCCACGAGTTCATGGATGCACCGGAAGCCTTGACGCCGGGATTTCCGCTCGTGAGCCATATGCTCGTCAACAACGAGGTTGGCGCAGTTTACAACTTGATTCGCCCCACTGGATCTAAACTTCACAGCGACATCACCCAGGCCCTGGGCAAGATTCCGATCAATCTCGCTTCCACCGATTTGGCCAGCTTCTCTAGCCACAAATTCTATGGACCCAAAGGCGTCGGCGGACTCTTTGCGCGCCACGGAGATGCGCCTGAGCCGCTGATGCTGGGAGGCGAGCAGGAGCAGGACCGGCGCGCAGGAACCCTGAACGTGGCCGGCATCGTCGGGATGGGCGCAGCGGCGGCAATTGCAAAGGACGAGCAGCCCAAGGACCATGAGCTTGCCACATCCTTAAGAGCAATTGTGCTCGAGGAACTAAGCGGAATCAGCGAACTGGAGGTCAACGACGGCGAAATCGTCTCGCCATACATCCTTAGCCTCAGCTTTTGCGGACTAGAAGGCGAGACCCTCGTTATCGAGATGGATCAGGCAGGATTTGCCATCAGCTCCGGTGCGGCGTGCAGTGCAGGATCCTCAGAACCCAGCCACGTGCTCGTCGCGATGGGAATTGAGCCGGAATGGATTCGCGGCACCATCCGAATAAGCTTTGGCCGGTTCAACACTCAGGAGGCAGCCCGGGACCTTGGGCGAACCTTGAAATCCACCACTGAGAAAATTCGTAGATTCCATTGAAGTGCCCAGTTTCACGCAACGGAGAGGTGGTTCCAGCGCGTCTTAAAGAACCGTGGCACCGGATGTGCCGCGATTGGCTTGAAAACTGCGTACAACACAGGGGTACGCCCGACCAGAAAAATTTTCTTGACATCGCGAGTCAAGTGTGTTACTGTGAATGGGGCCATCGCGCAGCGCTGCTGCACGAGAGGCGAACGAATAAACCTTGGAGAATAGACAACTGATGCCGGAGCAGAGCTTAGCCACGCCGCCGCGACGAGGACGCGCCATTACGGTGCGCACGCCAGGACGCGTGACCTTTGCCGATGCCGGGGCCGCAGCACCCGCCGATGAGCAGACCGCAGATACAGAAGACGATCTGCTGGAACTCGAAGGCGACGACTACGACGAGGATAGCGAGGAACAGCCCCAGCAGGAAGAGTCCGAAGAGCTCGAAATGTGGATGCGGCAAACCCGCCGCGCCCATCTGCTTACCCCTGCCCAGGAGGAGAACCTGGCCAAGAGGGTGCAGGCCCGCGACCTCGCCGAAGGCGGAAAGATCCAAGAGCTCGCCAAGCTGCTTCAAAAGTCTGAGAGCTATTACACGGAGCTCAGGCTGCGCGAAGTCATCAACGACGGCAAGGCGGCCAAGAAGCACCTTATCGAATCAAACCTCCGTCTCGTGGTCAGCATCGCCAAGAAATACAACGCCCGCGGCATTCCCCTGGCCGACCTCATCCAGGAAGGCAATCTTGGATTGATCCGTGCCGTTGAAAAGTTCGACTGGCGCAAGGGATTCCGGTTCAGCACGTACGCCACGTGGTGGATTCGCCGTGCCATCGCACGCGCCATCATCAACCAGGGCCGGACGATTCGCATCCCCGTCTATGTGGCGGAGCTGATCAACAAGGTGGTCAAGACCGCGTCCAGGCTCCAGCAGGAATACCAGCGGGAGCCGACCGAAGAAGAGATCAGCCGCGAAGTGGGCCTTTCTATAGATCGCGTGCGCGAAATGATGCGCGTCGCCGTGGAGCCTATTTCGTTGGAGACGCCAGTGGGTGAGAAGGACAATAGCTCGATCGGAGACTTTGTCCATTCGACGAACATGCCCTCGCCAAGCGACGTGACTTCCCTGCTCTCCCGCCGGGAGGACATCGACGGCATTCTCGGACGGCTCACCGCCCGTGAGCGCGATGTCGTCAGGCTGCGCTTTGGCGTGGATGACGGTCGCCCGCGCACGCTCGAAGAGGTGGGAACGGAACTGAACGTGACCCGCGAGCGGGTACGCCAAATCGAGCTTCGAGCGATGAAAAAGCTGCGCCATATCGGCCAAGAGCTCAACGCGCAGGGCTTTGCGATTACGCCCATCCCAGGCAGCTAGCGCGGCGGCTCCACCACGCTTTACTCGCTGACGCTTCTTGGCAGCAAAGGGCTTGTGCGTGTCGTGACCTCGTAATTGATCGTCCCAATCCGAAAAGCGATCTCCTCGGCTGTGATCTCCTGCCCCCCTTGTCTGCCCAGAAGCACCACTTCATCTTCGGCTTGGGCATCTGGTAGCGCCGAGAGGTCGGCCGCGAACATGTTCATCGCCACCCTCCCCAGCACGGAGCAGCGCCGTCCCCTGACCAGCACCTCGCCGACATTCGAAAGCCCGCGGTCGAAGCCGTCCGCATACCCCTGCGGGACGATGCCGATGCGAATCTCGCGCGGCGCGATGAAAGTCAGGCCATACCCAACCGGATGCCCCACCGGCAAGATCTTCACTTGGGCGAGATGGGACACCCACCTCATCGCGGGCCGCAGGCCCAGGTCGGCATGCGTACGGGCAAGCGCGGCCGATGGATAAAGCCCGTAGAGCCCGACCCCCAGGCGAACGATGTCGTTGGGCACGCCTGAGCCTTCGATCGTCATGAGGCCCGAGGTGGCCGAGAGATGCCTTCCAAGGTTGGGCCAGCCCGCGTCCGCTATCTTTCGGTGGCAGAACTCGAATAGCTGGGCTTGGGCGAGGGCATGGCCGAGATCGGTCGTGTCCTCGATATTGGCAAAATGGGCATAGGCGGCGACAAGCTCGATGCCAGGATAGTGCCTCAACTCGGCTAGGAAGTCATCTAGCTCAGTGGGAAGCAGGCCCTGCCGGCCAAGGAGGGCGTCGATCTTGAGATGGATTCGAACGGGCTTTCCGCTATCGGCGGCTTTTTGGAGCACTGGCAAACGCTCCACGTCATATATTGCTAGCTCGCAGCCAAGGGCGAGAGCTTCTTCGATAGCGGCCTTTGCCACATAGCCAAGCAGGAGCACGGGTTTTGCCGAGATCTTGCGAAGTTCGCGCAGCTCGTCGAGATCGTCTATCTGAAAGTAGTCTGCTGACTCGTCGAGGATCGAGACCACTTCGGGCAGTCCGTGCCCGTACGCATTGCCCTTGACCACGGCGGCTATCTTCGGCCCCGCGACATAGCCCCGCAGTTGGGCAAAGTTATGGAGGATCGCATCCCGGTCGATCTGGATTTCGGAGAGATGGCTCAGAGGGACACCAACTCTAATTCGATATCCACTCCCGCCATTTCATTTGCGAGCTCGCGATACCCAGGACCCATGTCTGTAACCCGGTAAAGCCTTTCGCCGGACCGGCCCAGCTTCTGCTCCAGCTCAGGGTGGCGATCGAGATAGGCGGCCGTCTTCTCGGGCACGACCTCGTCCTGCGAGATTACTGGAACCGATGCGCGGCTGCGAATCTGGTCCTTGACCAGGCAATAGTGGGTGCATCCAAGGATGATCGAATCCACCCCAGAGAGTGGCAAGAGGTAGTCCTCGAGGATTGGATTGAGATACTTCAGCCCACCACTTTCGATGAGAGGGACCAGTAGTGGTGCAGCAGTCTGAACCACTTCCACTGACCGGCATTGCCGCTTGAGTTCCCGCTCATAGGCTCGCGATTCGACAGTGCTCCGCGTCGCCAGCACGCCAATCCTGCTGGGATGTGTGGACTCAATAGCCGCCTCCGCCGTCGGGATGATCATGCCGAGCACTCGTCGATCAGGGTAATGAACGGGCAAGTACTCCTGCTGGCTCTTGCGGAGGGCTTCAGCCGACGCCGTGTTGCACGCGAGAATAACGATCTGGCAGTCATGGGTGAAAAGATGGTCGAGAGCCTGCGCGACGAATTCGTGGATCGTCTCCTGCGACCTGCCCCCGTAGGGCACGCGCTTGGTATCTCCCAAATAGAGATAGTCGTATTCGGGAAGCCGACGCATGATCGCCTGCGCAATCGCCAGCCCTCCCAGGCCAGAGTCGAATATCCCGATGCGCATGACTAGGATTGTGGCTCAAGCTGGATTGGCCATGGCATCCCTCAATGCCTCGGTAAAAAGTCGAATATCGATGGATTGGGCCGCTTCGATGGAGCCGGGCAGTTCGAACAACAATCTTGGGTCGATCAATGGAGGGCCGATCGGGATGCTTGCCTGCAGGAGAAGAACTTTCCGGCTGAATTTGAGCGCGCACCCGCAAACCTTTCGTCCATCGACCCGGCTCACGATGTCATTCGGTGCATTCGTGGCAAAGCAGTCCGCCGATTTGCCGGGCGCCCTCGCGAACGGGGTGTCCTTGGCAACAGCTGCTTCGACCCCACAACTTCCGAGTGCCAGGATAAGTGGGCGGACAGCCACCCGATAAGCATTGCGAACGTCCCTTCCCCAAGTTGCTCCCTGCGCGCGAACAGGCAGGGCCAGCGCTACCGTGATGTCGTGTCCGTGAAGCACTGCCCTGCCTCCAGTCGGACGCATTACCCAAGGAACGAGAATCGGGTCCAGCAGGTCGCGCTGAGGAGATTGGAACCTGCCAAGACTGATCCAAGGCCCCTGCCAGCTATAAACCCGGCACCCCGGCTCACCCTCCACGGCAGCCTCCAGCAGAAGCTGGTCGCGCGCCATGTTCTCATTTCCCCCCAGGGGTGGATCGAGCATGACCGGAACCTGCGACACTCCAGAAACCATGTGCACAAGCGTACCGCCGGCCCCGCGAAGAAAGAATTGGCCCTACGGAGGCGAAATGTAGCAGCCGATCGCGCCGACCACCGGGTTCGTCACTTTCTTGCCCGCAAGCACCTCATCGAGCGCTGCTCTAAGGTCCTGAACGGTCGCTTTGGGTTTAGGCTTTCCGTGTCCGCTCTCGTAAAGATCGTTGATTCGGCCGCGGTACTGCATCTTGCCTTTCGAATCCAGAACAATCGCCTCCGGGGAGACCGAAGCGCCCAGATTCTTGGCAAGAACCCGTTTTGAATCCAGATAGGCAGGGCATGAGTGACCATAGGCTTTCAGGTGCTTTTCGACATCCGCCTGCGTAGCGGTCGAATCGACATAGGCCAGCCTGACCGAGACGCTTTTCGAAGCATAGTCCTGGCAGATGCGAGAAATCTCCGGCGCCATGCGGTTGGCAATTGGACAGTCGGTCATCACAAAGATCACTACCGTAGCTTTGGATGCCGGATCAGGAATCGGCCGCTTAACGCCCGCAATGTCGATCGCGTTGACCACGACCGGCTTCGTCGGCATGGCAAGCTGACCCATTGCTAGCAATCCAATCAATCCGCTGAGCATCACCAATTTCTACGATCCTCCGGTCTGAACATATTGCACGTGGATCCAGAACAGTTCATCTCGCTCCCCCGGCCCCGAGCGGATGGGCGCCTTGCCTCTCGTGCGGTCGTTCGCGTGCTCCACATTGTCATACTGCATGGACCCGACCAGCCGGGTTCCCTTTTTTAGCTTTACGGGCTTTTCGAAAACGTAGCTTCCCATCCAGTTCGGGTCGTAGGAGAATACGAGCAAGAGCGTCTTGGGCGGTTCGCCGGGCTGGTACGCCATGACCCGGATTTGTCGTGCATACAGCTTAGCCTCCGGATGGAGCGAGATCACTTCAACGTCGTTTGGCAGAGTCCAATCGGATTCCAATTCGGTGAAGCTGCTCTTGGGGATTTCGAAATCCTGCTTGCCAAGCGAATACCACATCGGCGCCTTAGTTTCACCTCCTGCGAATGTGAGCGCAAGCTCGAATGACCCATCTTCCGGCTTTCCCGTGGGCTGGTAGAGGACCTCGGCAAAGAGCTTCACCTTTGGCTCAAGCGTCACAGCCGACCCCTTCGGCAGAGCCCAGGAGAAGTAGCCTGGCGCCCACGTCCCAATCAAACGGCTCGAGTCGACGCCCGTGAGCTTGAACGGTGACTTGCCATCTTCTGTGGGCAAACCGATGCGCACGAAGCGAATCACGCCCGGCTTCGAGGGTCGCAAGTCAAACGACGCAAGCCGATTCGAGCTGTCCAAATCGAGATCGATCGTGACGAGCCGCCGAAATGCAGGCCCGTCCGCCGGGACGGTGATCGACTCTGAAGGGGCGGCAAGCAGGTCCGCCTCGCCCGGCTTCCATGTATCGGTAAAGACCGGATCGGGCGGCTTAGTCTCGGGATCGCCTTCTTTGAGTCCATCCTTGCCCCATTGCTGCAGGATTAGTCCCTCCTCGTCGTTGAGCTGCGTTTGCTTGGCCAGTTTTCCCAGATCGGATTGTGCGTCAGTGGGTGGCATGGCATGGGTCAGAGCTACCTGACGAATGAGGGAATACCTACGCTTGACGTCGGCGTAGGTGATGAGACTGAACGGACCCGGGCCCCCTGGGCTATGGCACGGCGTGCACTTCGAATAGATAATCTTGGCTACATCCTGGTTGAACGTGACCTCCTCTCGGCCCTTCGTCGGAATGCCGAGCGCCACGCAAAAACTGAGCGCTAGAATCGCGCCTGCCACAGAGTGCATTCTCATCCCTACAAGTTTAGACGCGTAAAGTGACGCAACCTGCAGAATCGCGCGCAACTCGGGGTTCGTCTTTTCCTTGCCATGGCCCCCCGCACGGACGTTCTAACCCGGCCCAAGTCTCCCGCAAAGCCGTCCGAGCGCATATCCCCCCTTGGCGTCATCGCTCCCCCGCCGATCCATGTCGAGTCCCCTCGTTTTACGGGGTCGCTCGCCACCTTGTTCACGTGCGTGAGGGAACGCAAGGTTGACCTGCTCGACGTGCCTCTATTTCCCATTTGCGAGACCTACTTTTCCTATCTCGTCCATGCGTCGATCAGCGATCTCGACGAGGCTGCCGCTGCCCTTGCTGCCCTGGCCTACCTGCTCGAGCGCAAAGCCTGGGCGCTTCTCCCGACCGACGAGCCCGAGCCGGAGGCCGAAGACCCATTGGAGCTGCTTGTGCCCACAAGCCACGAATACAAAGCTGCGATCGAAGCCCTGCGGCAATGGCAAGAAGAGCGTGAATTGACATTCTTCCGTCCGCTCGATGCAGGCCCCGACCCCTACGAGCTTCCATTTGAGCTGTCCAATGTCAGCATCGAAGATCTTGCCAGGTCTTTTGAGCGCGTCCTTCGGCGAGCAAAGCCAGAGCCTGTATCACCGCTAGGGAAGCCCCGTCGTCCCCTATCGGAGGAGATGCGGTTGGTTCTCCACAGGATGCCGCAAAACTGGGCCGGCCTTGAGGCGCTCTTGCCTGAGGACTACACGAGAACGGACGCGGTGTATGGCTTCCTCGCCGTTTTGGAGCTGATCCGGCTTGGACAGGTCAGACTGAGAGTGCAAAACGATGCGGTTCAGTTTTGCCGTGCCAAAGTAAACAAATGAGCATGGATCGCGAAGTCGAGGCACTCCTTTTCGTGGCGGATGCTCCCACTCCGCCCAAGATACTCGCCAACGCCCTCGAAGCCACCGAAGCCGAAGTCGAGCAGGCTATTCGCGACCTTCAAGAGCGCCTGGAGGGCACCGCGATACAGATCGTTCGGATTGCAGGCGGCATGCAGCTCTGCACGCGGCCCGACTATGCCGAAAAGATTGCACGCTTTCTCAAGCCGCAGCGCCAGAAACTGAGCCGCAGCCTCATGGAGGTACTTGCGATCGTGGCCTACAAGCAGCCGATCACAATGGCCGAGATCGACGGGATCCGCGGAGTGCAAAGCGACTACGGCGTGCGTGGCCTGCTTGAGCGCCGGTTCATTGAAGAAAAAGGCCGTAGACAGGGGCCGGGCAGACCGGTCCTCTACGGCACGACGCAGCAGTTCTTGCACCAATTCAACCTTCACGACCTTGCACAGCTTCCTACGGTAATGCAGGAAAGTGCGTTGGAGGCGAATCCCTTGGTGTACGATGAGTCGTCTGTCTAATCCGTGCGGCGCCTAAAGCGCCCTTTGCGTGATCGCTATGCGGAAAGGCTTGATCAGCGTCGCCGCCCTCCTGTCCATCTCCTCGCTCAGCGTCGCCAGTCCGTACGAACCGGCTGCCCGGACACCCGGCGAGCCATATGGCGCCCTCACCGTTACGGCAAAGAGCGCCATCGTCATGGATGCCGCAAGCGGAAAAGTGCTCTGGGCGAAAGACGCCGACACTCCGCGCTATCCCGCCAGCACGACCAAGATCATGACGGCCCTCCTCTTGCTCGAGAACTGCAAGCTCGATGAGATGATCACGGCTCCGGCAGACATAGAGACGGTTACTGAATCCAGCCTCCATCTGAAGCCGTTCGAGCAGATCTCCGTACGCGACATGCTGTACAGCCTTATGCTTCGGAGCGCAAACGATGGCGCCTATGCGGTGGCCTCTCACGTCAGCGGCTCTGTCGAGGCGTTTGCGAAGCTGATGAACGCACGGGCAAATCAGTTGGGCGCCGTCAATACTAGCTTTACGAATCCGCATGGCCTGCGCGACGAGAAGCATCTGACCACGGCGAGGGACCTCGCCCTGATCGCCCGGGAAGCCATGAAGAACCCCGTATTCCGTGAGGTTGTGCGCACTCCACGGTACAAGATTTCCCGCTCGATCAATAAGGGCGACGAACTGCTGATCAGTAAGAATCGGCTTCTCAGGCTCGATCCCACGCTGGAAGGGATCAAGACTGGATTTACAATTCCCGCCGGACGTTGTTACGTCGGAAGCGCGACCCGAGATGGATACCGACTCATCACGGTGGTTCTGAATAGCCAGGATTGGCAGCTAGATAGTGAACGGCTGCTAGAGTGGGCCTACGCAAACCACCGGCGAATTCCCATCGCAAAGGCTGGCCAGGTCCTGGGAAGGGCCGAGGTATCGGGCGGCGAGGGCGACGAGATTGCCTTCGTGCCTTTGCGGGACGTCGATTCTGTTTTGCCACTGAGCTCAATCCCTCCATCGGCAAATCCGCAGTTTGTAATCCAACCCCTAACGGCGCCCATCAACAAGGGACAACAGATCGGCACCGCAACATTTATCGAGCCCGATGGGTTTGCGAATACCGTTCCAATCTTAGCCGCTGCCGATATGAAGGCAAGCACGCCCTTGCTCGCCGCTGCGGTTTCGAGTCCGACCGTGAGAGTCCTCGCGGGCCTTGCTATCGGCGCTTACGTGCTTCGTCGACGTTCACGACGTAGAAGATCCTATGCCCGCCCCTCGAAGAGTCACCAAGCCCCGACTGGGCGTCAGCCGGCCCAAAGAAGCCAGCGCCGACAATGGTGAAGAACGCCTTCACAAGCGCATTGCCCGCTCCGGGCTGGCAAGCCGCCGTGCCGCCGAGGCAATGATCGCTGCCGGCCGGGTCGATGTGAATGGCGTCACGATAACCGAGATGGGGGTCAAGGTCAAGCCAGAGGACGACGTCCGCGTGGACGGCCGAGCTGTCGACACGCCCAAGCTGTTTTATGTCGCGATGAACAAGCCGACAGGTTATGTGACCACCTTGCGCGATCCTCAGGGTCGGCCCACCGTGACGAAACTGCTTCCCAACCTAGGCGTAACCCTAAAGCCAGTGGGAAGGCTCGATATGGATACCGAGGGCTTGCTCATCTTCACCAACGATGGAGAGTTCGCCCACCGGCTTGCCCATCCGCGCTACCAGATCGAGAAGGAGTACGTCGCCACCGTCAAAGGCAGGCCCGACGAGAAGGCAATTGAGAAGCTGCGCAAGGGCGTATTCCTGGCGGACGAGATTGCCGAGCAGCATGGGAGGCCGACGGGCCGCAAGACCGCTCCGGCACAGGTATTTCTACTGGGAGAGGCGGGCAGCGAGCAGTCCAAGCTCAAGCTGATTCTTCATGAAGGGCGAAAACGGCAGATCCGCCTCATGTTCGAAGCGGTCGGGCACACAGTGGTTTCACTAAAGAGGCTCCGCATCGGCTCCCTCTACTTGAATAAGATGCGCAAAGGCGAATGCCGGCTGCTGGGCATGGACGAGGTTGATGGGCTGAAACGCGAACTGGCAATGCCGGTAGAGCGATAAGCCCTTGGTGGTTAGTGGTTGGCAGGATCAAGATTGCACTGGTCCTTTGTCATCCCTGCAAGTACCTCAACCTGCAGTTCAAATCTGCATCCTCCGACGAAGTTCCTCCCCAACTTCCTCAATGCCATGCGCTTTTTCCTCGTCCCTCGCCGCCCCGAGATTTGTCCGACCTGATGCGTCTTCCCCCATCCATTGCCGAGTGAACTCACCATTCCTCACCTGCTTAAGCAATAGGGCCATCGCCGCCCGCGACTCCGGCCCTATCACCTTCGGGCCAGCCATGAAGCCGCCCCATTCGGCCGTATCGCTGATCGCCTCACGCATTCCTGACAACCCGCGGGAATAAATTAGGTCGGTAATCAGTTTGGCTTCGTGGAGGCATTCGAAATAGGCGACCTCCGGCTGATAGCCCGCCGCCACAAGCTGATCAAACGCCGCCTTGATCAGCTCCGGGATGCCGCCGCAAAGCACCGCCTGCTCCCCGAACAGGTCCGTCTCCGTCTCCTCGGCAAAGCTGGTCTCCAAGATGACTGACCGCGCGCAGCCCAATCCCCAGGCATAGGCGAGCGCTCGGCTCAAAGCGCCCCCAGAAAAATCCTGCTCGACGGCCACAAGCGCGGCCAGCCCCCTACCCCGGACGAATTCCTCACGCACCTTGGCGCCGGCACCCTTGGGCGAGACCAGAACCACATCCACGTCTTGTGGAGGCGAAATCAGCCCATACCGAATGGTGAACCCGTGGGCAAATAGAATGGCCTGTCCGGGGCGCAATCGGGGGCCGACATTCCCCTCGAATATCTTTCCCATCGCAAGGTCGGGTAGGGTCAGCATGATGATCTCTGCTGCCTCGGTCGCTTCTTCAAAAGATAGAACCTCGAAGCCAGCCGCCTTCGCCGAATCCGCCCCCTTCCCTTCTCTAGCCCCGACGACCACCGAAGCGCCACTGTCGCGCAGATTCAGCGCATGGGCATGGCCCTGATTTCCGTAGCCGAGCACCGCAACGGTTGACGACAGCAGGATGGACGGATCGATCTCATCGGGGGAATAGAATCGGGCCATATCCAAGAAGGCTACCATCGGCAGCCAAGGCAATCCGGTCGGGACGAATTACTCAACTCCATTAAAATTCCCGGTATCAGATTGGCCCAGGCGCGCGTCCCTATCGCAGGGGCTGATCAGGGAGAGATCGGGGCCGCTTGCTCTGGAGTCATAGATGACGCAAATCCTGCCGTGGGTCGCAGTGGCGCTCGCCGCCGCAGCTCTTCTTGCGCGCGAAGGTTCGCGCGCCCGCCCCGAAGAGGAGCCTTCCGCCTTTTGGAAAGACCTTGGCGGCCATGGCGCGATCTTCTTTGCGATGGGAGGCTTCGCGGCCTTGGCGCTGGTTTCAGGCTGGCGATGGGATGAAAAGCTGCCGGGCTACATGCCCGCGTCCTGGGGCCTTGCTTTTGGGCTGGCGATCGCCGCTTTGGCTTACATCGCCGAAATATCCCAAGCGCGCGCCCTCGCGGGAGCAGCGATTCCCATGGCGCTCGGCCTGGCCGCAGCAGGGGTCATGGGCATGGGGGACAAGGCTTCTATGCTTCCGACGCAACTGGGTTGGATCGCCGGCGCAGGCCTGGGGGCTTGGATGCTGAGCCTCCGCACCGCTGGCCAGGGCAGCTGGTGGCCCGCAATATCTGCCGCCTTCGGGTCTGCGGCGCTCGCCTGCAACTATCTTGGCCTGAAGGGTCCTGGAGAGAAGGCGTCGGAGTCGGGTCTTGCGTTTGGGCTCGCGGCGGTCCTTGCCGGGCTGGTCGCAGCCGGCCTTGCACGAGCTATGGAGAGGAGCAAGGGGGACAAGGCGGGCCTGTTCGTAGTGTTGGCATCGGCGCTGTTGCTCCTCGGCGGCACGATCATCGGCCAGCGCTACCTGTATCTGCGCGATACCTGGCAGATCTTCGGATTCGCTGTAGTCACTGCGCTTGTCATCAACTGGTTCATGCCGGACACCCGGCGAACAAATGCGCTTCGATTCCTCATCGCCGCCGTCGCCTGGATCGCGCTCGGCACCATCGCATTCGGCTTGCGCAAGGGCTATGGGATGTCCGTCGCATTGCTGGGCGGCATGAGCATGCTTGTGCTGCTCGGCAACCGGCGTGCATTGATGACGTTGGGTCCGCTGCTCGCTCTCGTCATGTTCCGGGTCTTCCGCGAGATCCATCCCGATGCCTACCGGGCCATCGATATTGGCCAGCATTACGCAGTGATCGGATTGCTTCTGGGAGCCTCGCTAACGCTGATCCCGATCGAGTGGTCCAGGATTCTCAAGCCAAGATCGGGCGATGGGAATACCGCGGGAGCGGCATTTCTATGGATGCTGCTCCTCGTCGGTCTGCTGCCTGCGGCGGCGATCCTGCTCGGCGCAAAGGGGCTCGTTGGGCTTGTCGCAGGGCTGGGTATCGGTGCCTTCATTGAAGGGATGCGTGGCGGCGCCTCGCTCCATGCTCTTTCCCTGGGCGCAAGCTTTGCCGCAATTGCCGCCATCAGCTACGGGTGGCTGGGCGAGCAGCTCGACAAGACGCGCGACGACAAGCTCGGAGTGCTCTATAGCGTCGTGGCTGCACTGATCATTATCGCGTTGATCATCGCTTGGGTCTCTCCGAGGCAGGAGGATGGCATTGAACCGGCTATTTAGGTCGGGAGGCGCGGTCAGCATCCTTGCCGGAGCAGCACTGTGCATTGCGCTGCTAGGAAACGGCATCACCCGCGAAGTTCCGCTTGGCAATCTCTCCGGAACCGTGACGATGGCGGAGAATGGCAAGCCGCTGCCGGGCGCACAAGTGACCCTGCGCGCTCAGTTCGACCAGGACGGAGTGCCCAGGTTCCGCAGTTTCAAAGTGCGAGAGGATGGCAGATTCACCGTATCAAATCTCCCTGCTGGCGAATACACAGTAGAGGCCTTCACACGCGCCCATAGCCTTCCCGAAACGAGGGTCGAGGTCGCTGAAGGAAGGCCGACAGCCCTGGAGCTCTCGCTCGAGCCGAGTGAGCCCTACCTCGAACTCAGTGCCAACCAGCATGTGTTCACGCCCGAGGAGGAGCCCTCTGTATTGATCGATGGCTTCATTAAAGAGCCTGAAGCGAGCCTGCGCATTTTTAGGGCGAGCCCGGAGCAGGTCATCCAGGCAGGCGGTATTCGGGAGGTGTTCGCCCCCGTTGGGTCTTACGCACAGAACCCGGAGGCCGGCCTCGCCAACTTCGGCAATCCGGTCAGGACCTTCGACCACAAGATCGAGGGACGAGACTCTGAGGGGGTCTTTCAAGACTATGTGACCCTGCCCGCGCTGCCGAGCGGAATCTACTGGCTCGAGGTCAGGGTGGGCGCAAAGCGTAAAGGCACCTATCTCAATGTGACTCGACTTTCCATGGTGACCAAGCATGTAGGCGCCGAAGTGCTCTCCTACACCACGGACATCGCCACCGGCAAGCCCGCCGGGAACGCTAAGATTGGGCGAGGTGAGGCAGGTGCGCTAAAGGAGGCCGCGGTGAGCGGATCCGACGGCATCGCCCGTTTCAAGGTGCCTTTGACTGGAGAGTCGGATGAGGTTCTCTTGGTCGCCTCGAATGGCGCGGACTACGCGTTTGTGGACTTCTATAGATATGGCCGTACGCAGGCGGGGGCGCATCGAATCTTCACCTACACCGACCGGCCGGTCTATCGGCCAGGGGATGAGGTCCGGTTCAAGGGCATCGTGCGACGTCACGCGGGCGATGGATACAAGCTTCCTCAGGGGGGCGTCGTCGACGTCGAAGTCCTGGACCAGCAAGGCGATCCTATTCAAAAGCAGAAGCTGGCTCTGAAGGGAGCCGGTACCTTCAACGGCCGCTTCACCTTCAACCGCGAGATCCCTCCCGGAGAATACGAGCTTGTATCCGCCTACGGCGACACAAAGCAAAGGCACGCCATCTCGGTCTCCGCCTATCGCAAGCCCGAGTTCACGGTCAAGGTCAAGCCAGTCGAGAAGTTTTACATCCGGGGAGATAGAGTCACCGCTACAGTTGAGTGCGAATACTTCTTCGGCGGCCCGGTGGTGGGCGCCAAGGTTCGCGCCTATGTAAGCCGCTCGCCATACTGGTCCTATGGTGGCGAAGATGAGGAATTTTTCGCTGAAGACGGCTCTGCCGGCGGAGAATATGTGGCCGAGGTTGAGGCGGTCACCGACGGCAGCGGCAAGGCCGTGATCGAGTTTGACACCAAGATGGAGGGCGACCCGGAGCGGGCTGAGACCGACTTCCTTTACACAATCAATGCCTCCGTCGAAGAGGGCGACAAATACTTCGATGGGAGCGGCTCGGTGCGGGTGACCCGTGGCGAGTTTGGGCTCAAGACAGAAACCAACAGCTATATCATTGCGCCGGGCCAGCCTTTCGACGTGACGGTTTTTGCCGAATCCCATGCCGATTCGAAGCCGGCGGCGGGCCGTCAGGTTCGCGTCCAGGTCGGCCAGGATGTCTGGACCGACAATACGTTTGAATTCCAGCAGGAATCGAGCTACTCTGTAACGACCGGACCGGACGGAAAGGCGACCCTCGCGATCTCCAGCGCCAAAGGCGGGTCGCTCGTTGTAAAAGCGATCGCGAGCGACAAACGGGGAAACGTGATTGAGGACTCCGCTTATGTTTGGGTGGATTCCGTCGGCGCGGAGGCTTCTGGCCCGACGCCTGAAATCAAGCTGCAACTCGATAAAAAACGCTACGACGTGGGGGAAACCGCCAAGCTGCTGATCCAGACCGGCAAGCCCGGTGGATCGGCTCTCGTGACCATCGAGGGCGAGAAGATCTATTCGGCCAAGATCGTTGCGCTCAACGCCAAGGCGACCACCCTTACGCTGCCTATCACCGCAAACCTCGCTCCAAACGCCTTCGTCTCTATCGCCTATGTAAACGAGAAGCGATTCATGGAGTCCACGGAGCGTCTCGCCGTCGTGGCAGAACAGCGCAAGCTGGATGTGTCAATCCAGTCCGACCGGCCAACCTACAAGCCGGGGGAGACCGTCACCTACACGATCAAGACAGCCACGATGGGCCGGCCAGTGAGCGCAGACGTCTCGCTCGGCGTCGTAGATGAATCCATCTATGCGATCAAAGAGGACGGCACAGACATTCTCGCCGGCTTTTATCCGCTACGGGAAAATGGCGTTCAGACGAGCTTCAGCTTCCCAGAGCTCTTCCTTGACGGAGGCGATAAGAGCTCTGCCGACATCAGCGTGCGCAGCAAGTTCTTGGACACCGCGCAGTGGATTCCAAACATCACCACGGACGCTAGCGGAGTTGCGACGGTCGAAGTCGAGCTGCCTGACAACCTGACCTCATGGCGGGCGACCGCCATCGCTGCATCGCCGGAGACAGCGGTTGGGCAGGCGACCATGAACGTGAAGGCCCGCAAGGACCTCATGATCCGCTTGCAGACGCCCAGCTTCCTCGTTCAGCAGGATAAGCAAACGATCACCGCAACCGTGATCAATGACAGCCGCAAGCAAGCCGACGTGCAGATCGAGCTCCAATCCGATATTCCTATAGCTGGCGACAGTAGGCAGACCATCTCGATTTCGCCCGGGGAGCCCGCAAGTCTGACATGGACCGCTCAAGCTTCGCGCACGGGGATCGCGACGTTCACGGCGAAAGCCTGGATCGTTGGCGGCGATTCGGACGGGGTCGCGATGAAGGTGGAGGTCCGGCCCCACGCTAGGCTGAACGTGGACCAAAGCGCTGGGGAGATTCGGGGCTCGGAGATTATCCCACTCGTACTCAGACCGGGCGCCGATCCAAACACGGGAAGGATGCTCATCACGCTCAGTCCATCCCTTGCAAGCACGCTGGTCCGTTCGCTGGACGGTCTTATCGACTATCCCTACGGCTGCGTCGAGCAAACGATGAGCCGGTTCCTCCCAGCAATCCTAGTGGATCAAACGATCAAAGGCATGGGCCTTACCCTCCCAAGAGCGAAGGAAATCCCAGCGATCGTTGCCGATGGCTTCCAGAGACTGAAAAACCTGCAGGGCAGCTCAGGGGCATGGGGCTGGTTCAGTAATGACGAGGGCGATCCCTATATGACCGCCTACGTCTTGGAAGGGATTTACCGCGCCAAGCAAGCCGGATACGGCAAACATTCTCTAGATCTCGACAACGCAACGGATTGGGTCGTCGCATCCCTGAAGGACAAGAAAAGCAAGAAATGGAGTCGCGCAGACCGGCTCTATTTGATCTATGTGCTCGCCTTGTATGGCAAGGCTGACGAGGCGCGCGCGTTCCTGGGCGCGGAGAATTTCGACCAACCTCTGGCTTCCGAGTTGGCGTTCGCCCTGCTTGCCAGAAATGCTCTCGGAGACTTCCCGGATGCACTCGCGCTTAAGGATCGGCTGATCGGCGCCGGAATCGAAACCGCCTCGACCCTTTACTGGACCGAGACGAGCTACTACGGCTACGAGACAACCGGGCGCGCACTGCAGGCGCTCCAGACGCTCGATCCCAACGACCCGAAGCTTTCCAAGATTGTGCGATTCCTCATGCAGGTTTGGAAGGGCGAATCTTGGATGAGCACGCGGGATACAGCGGTGATTCTCAGCAGCATGAGCGCTTACCTGGGCAATCGCAAGGAAGGAACCCGCAACGGAAACATCGACGTGCTGCTGAACGGCCGGATTGTCCAGAGGGTGAGCTTTACTCCGCAAAGCATCTTCGATCCCGCCCTCCGCGTCGAAGTCCCGATCTCTAGGCTCACGAACGGGGAGAACAAGCTGGAGCTTCGAAGAACTGGTGGCGCGACCTGCTACTACTCGGTCGACCTTCGCCAATACCTCGTCCGGGAGCAGCTGGGCCAGGTCATCGCCGGCAATGGAATCACAGTCGAGCGCAACTACTACGCGCTCGAACCCCAGAAGCTAGAGGACGGTTCGATGCGCCTGATGACAAGCAAGGAAGCGATCGACGAGATCGAATCGGGCAATCCTGTAAGGGTTGTCATCAAAATCAGGTCAAGCAAGGATCACGAGTTTGTGATGGTGGAGGACCCGATCCCGAGCAACTGCCGCGTGATGGAGCGGGGCGTGCCCGACGATTACGACGAATGGTCATGGTGGTACTCCGAAATGGCTGCTTACGACGACAGGGTCACGTTCTTCGCGCGACGTCTGCCGCGTGGAGTGAGCACCCTGGAGTACACGATGCGGGCCGAATCGGGAGGCATCAGCTCCGCCCTCCCGACAGTGCTGAGCAATATGTACGACCCACGAGTGCGGGCGACCGGCGCCGAGAATCGATTGGAGGTCCGCGCCCCATGAAATTTCGGATTCCCGCTTTGTTGCTGGCAGCAGGAGGAATTGCGATCTTTGGCTTCGTCTTGGATGCTCCTTCAGAGCCTAAGCTGCAACTATTGGCCTCATTCTCGACCAGCTTGGATGGCCGGATGAACTCCCAGCGCCACAACGCCGAGCTTGGCTTGAGCAAGCTGAACGGATATATCATCGCGCCCGGCGAAACCTTCTCCTTTAACAAGGTGGTCGGAACCTGCTCACGCGATCAGGGGTACCGAAAGGCGCCGGTCAGCTATAACGGCCAGCTTGTCGCAAGTTGGGGAGGCGGAGTCTGCCAGACCTCGACCACCCTCTACAACACCGCCCTCCTCGCCGGGATGGAGATCGTCGAGCGGAACCGGCACCGGTTTGCCCCCTCCTACGTGCCCCCGGGGCGTGATGCGGCTGTGGCGTTTGACTCCATCGATCTCAAGTTCCGCAATCCCTACCCGTTTCCGGTTCGCCTTCGAGGACATGCATCCAACGAGAGACTGACGATCGAACTCGTCGGCAATCGTCCACCTGCCGAGCGACCACAGATCGTGCAGGATGTCCGCCAGGTGCGCTCGCCTCGCCTAGTTGAATTTGGCACGCGACCCGGCAAGCCTCACCTGCGCAATAGTGGCAAAGCAGGCTACGAGGTCGCGACCTATCGCATCATGGGCGGGCGCAAAGAGCTGCTCTCGACGGACAGCTATCCGGCGATGCACAAGATCGTCGAGTATCGACACTAGCGCAAACCCGGCAATCAGCTATTGACATCGCGGCCCCGCACCTGCCATGATCGTCATCTCTTTGGGCGGCTGGCTTGCCGGGCCTTTGGAAGCCGCCCCACAATCGCATAGGTTGATGTGAGCCCGCCGTGACAGGGCCGCGCATCTCCGGGCAACTTTGCCTAGAGCTTCATGGGACCAACAATCCGAAGCTCTTCCCGACCGCGTTTTTCCACCCGTAGGTGCGACAGGATTGCCGCACCTACACCCCATCGCCAGAAAGGCGATCCGACCGTCCCACGGAGGGACAACCATGCAGGCCGTAAAGACAACAGCTAAAGAACCAAACGCGTCAGCGGCCCCAAAGGCTGCGGAACAAGAAACGCTCATAAGACTCGAGACCGACATCGCCCACGATGGCCGGTTCGGCAAGCGCACGCTCGAAGTCACGGGCGAACACGTCATGGTGCGCGACGAACCCCCTCCCTCGGAATGGTTCGTGTCTGAGGGAGGGGGCAGGGGGAGGGAGCCTCGCGCCGGCCAAGATCGAGGCTCCACCCCCCAACCCCCCTCCTCACGCACGAACCATCGCGAGGAGGGGGGCTTCGTGACCTTCCAGATCCCCATCGCAGAGATCAAATCGGCACGAAACGAGCCGCTGGTCGGCGGTGGGCGGCTGGAGGTTGTGACTGCCACCGGAGAGATCATCCCGATCATCTCCTACTCGCTCACCCTCGCCCACAAGTTCAGCGAGGCCGCGCGCGGCATCGAGCAGCTCGCCAAGAAGGAGCAGCTCCTCATCTCGCTAAAGGAAGAGCGGATTAGGTGCGCCAAGTGCAACCGACTCTTGCCCGAAAAAGACGGGGTGTGCCCGGCTTGCGTGAACCGCGGCAAGACCATGCTGCGAATCAGCAAGTTCTTGACCGCCTACCGCAAGCAAGCGATCACGCTTGCCATCCTTAGCCTGGTCACCACCCTGCTCAACCTCGCCCCGCCGAGGATCCAAGGGCTATTGATCGACCAGGTCCTGACCCCCAAGAAGGACATTCAGACCCTCTGGACGCTCGCAGGACTCTGGCTAGGCATCCTAATCTGCTCAGCGCTCATTCTCATCTGGCACGGAAGACTCGTCGCCTTCCTCGCCGGCTCCATCACAGCCGACCTAAGATCAGCCGTCTACCGCGCGATCGAGTTCCTCCAGCTCGCCTTCTTCGACAAGAAGCAGGTCGGCGCCATCACGTCCCGCATCACCAACGACACCGACCGCGTCTGGGGGTTCCTCGTGGACGGCCTGCCCTACCTGGCGACCAACGGTCTGCTCGTGCTCGGAATCATCATCTTCTTGTTCACGGTCAGCGTCCCCCTCGCCGCCGCCATTCTCGCCCCGATCCCCCTGGTCGGGCTCATCAGCGTCTGGTTCTGGCGGCCGATGTCGCAGATGTTCCACCGCGTCGGCCAGAAGTGGGCGCGCTTCCACATGCACCTCAACGAGTCCCTCACCGGCATCCGCGTCGTCAAGGCGTTCGCCAACGAGGACCACGAGTTCAAGAAGTTCACCAAGAGGAACAACGAGCTGCGCGACAGCGGCGTCCAGGCCGACTCGAAGTGGTACACGCTGTTCGGCCTGATGACCTTCTTCGGCTCGCTCGGCACGCTGATCTGCTGGACGGTCGGCGGCTGGATGGTCTACAACGGCTCGCTGACCTTCGGCGAGTTCTGGATGGTCAACGCGTACCTCGTGCTGATCTACGGCCCCCTCCAATGGTTCGCCCAGATCAACTCCTGGTTCAGCCGGGCGATGGCGGGCGCCGACCGGATCTTCGAGATCATTGATTCGGAGCGGGAGGCGTACCAGCCTCGGAGCCCCCTCCCTCGTGATGGTTCGTGCATGAGGGAGGGGGTTGGGGGTGGGAGCTCCGGAGCATCGGAATCAGACTCTAATATTGCTCCGCAAGACTCTGATCGAGCAGGATCGGACCCCGATGGAGCACTAACAGGGTCCAGCGGAGGTCCGCGTAGGTCCAATGCGGCAAGCTCCACCCCCCAACCCCCCTCCTCATGCACGAACCATCACGAGGAGGGGGGCTCCGGGATCGTCGGCGAGGTCGCCTTCGAGAACGTCCGCTTCGGATACGATAAGTCGAACCCCGTCCTCAAGGGCCTCAACTTCACCGCCGCTCCAGGGGAGATGATCGGGCTCGTCGGGAAGTCGGGTGCCGGCAAATCCACCACGATCAACCTGATCTGCCGGTTCTACGAGCCGGACGCCGGCGCGATCCGGATAGACGGGACCGACTACCGCGAGATGGGACTGCAGGAGCTGCGGCGCCAGATCGGCATCGTGCTGCAGGAGCCGTTCCTGTTCAACGGCACGATCGCCGAAAACATCGCTTACGGCAAGCCGGGGGCGTCGTTCGAGGAGATCGTCGCGGCCTCGCGGGCCGCGAACGCGCACAACTTCGTCCTCGGCAAGCCGGACGGCTACGACACGATGGTCGGCGAGAAGGGCGCCAAGCTCTCCGGCGGCGAGAGGCAAAGGGTGTCGATCGCCCGCGCGATCCTGCACGACCCGCGCATCCTGATCCTCGACGAGGCGACCTCTTCGGTGGATGTCGAGACCGAAAAGCAGATCCAAGAGGCGATCGCCCACCTCATCAAGGGCCGCACGACCTTCGCGATCGCCCACCGGCTCTCTACTCTGCGGAATGCGAGCAGGCTAATCGTGCTGGAGAAGGGCGAGATCGCCGAGATCGGTACCCACGCGGAGCTGATGGAGAAGAATGGCGTCTTCGCCAAGCTCGTCGAGAGCCAGTCCGCCATCAACGAGATCATCGGCGTCGGGGTGGTGGGATGAACCTAGATTCCGGACTCCCCCTCTCCATTTTCGCGGATGGCTCGTGCCGCGCAAATGGGGAGGGGGCTTGGGGGTGGGGAATCCGAGAAGTCACTCCCGCCGACTACCCGCGCATCTGCGAACTCTCGAACCTCACGATGGTTGAGCCCGTCACTGTGCAGATCCTCGAGGAGCGCGACTCGAATTGGTCATCTGAAGGTGTGAGACACCGGCTGGTTGCCGTTTCCCCTCCCCCCGACCCCCTCCCCATTTGCGGGGCACAAGGCATCCCCGAAAATGGAGAGGGGGAGGTCCTCGCGTACGGCGGCATCTTCCGCTGGCCGGGCATGCCCAAGCACAACTCCTACCTGACCATCCATGTCGCTCCGGCACACCGCCGCAAGGGCATTGGCTCCGCGCTGCTCGCAGAGCTGGGCGCAAGAGCCATTCGTGATGGGATCGTGCAGGCGACGGCAACAACACGCGACGACCGGCCCATGGGCCAG
The DNA here is from genome assembly GCA_049276675.1 of Fimbriimonadaceae bacterium. Lineage (GTDB taxonomy): Bacteria > Armatimonadota > Fimbriimonadia > Fimbriimonadales > Fimbriimonadaceae > DATLGQ01. The sequence continues at coordinate 21,934 of JBASWW010000054.1, read as the reverse complement.
GAGTTTATGAAAAAGCATGGCTTCGATTTCAAGCAGCATCTGCTCGATTCGGTGCTGGACTTTGCTGACTTCGAGTTTAGACTCTTCGAGCCTCTGGTCCGGCATCTGTGTCAGAAGGACATAGAGCTTGTGGATTATTCGAGCTTCCGCGATTGCGAGGAGAACCGTCGGGCTGTGCATGCGATCCACAACGAGTGCGACGCCGACACTCCCGGCATCGAGGATTGGGGATTGAGCGAGTTCGAGGACTTCGAGGGAGATACGTTCAAGTCGAGCCGGCATGACCCGTCGGGGCTCGTGCTCGCCATCGCCAACTCCGATTTCTACTCCCACGCACTTATCGCCGAGAAGGGAGAGTTGATCGGCCTCTCTTGGGTGGGTCCCGTACAGGATGGCATCTGGGGGACGCACTTCAGCGGAGTTCGCAAGGCCTTTCGCGGGCAAGGTATTGGTGTTGCGATGAAGGCCGTCGCGCTGAGCAATGCGAAGGCGCTGGGGGCCACGATCTGCCGAGCCCAAAATGACACGAGAAACGAGCCAATGCTCGCGATCAACTCCAAGCTCGGCTTCGTGCCCCAGTTCGGCTGGATCTATATGACGAGGAGCATATAGAGTGCGGTAACTCGTTACCGTTTTTGCCTTATGACGAGGAGCATATAGAGTGCGGTAACTCGTTACCGTTTTTGCCTTATGACGAGGAGCATATAGAGTGCGGTAACTTGTTACCGCTTTTGCCTTATGACGAGGAGCATATAGAGTGCGGTAACTCGTTACCGCTTTTGCCTTATGACGAGGAGCATATAGAGTGCGGTAACTCGTTACCGTGTTTGCCTTATGACGAGGAGCATATAGAGTGCGGTAACTCGTTACCGCTTTTGCCTTATGACGAGGAGCATAGAGTGCGGTAACTCGTTACCGCTTTCAAGGTGCGAGCAGGCTCACACTATAAAAGCGGTAACGAGTTACCGCACTCTAAATAAAACAATGCAACCACAAAACCTGAATCTGTTTTATGAACCGAAGGATCGGCTGCGCCTGACCGTTGGCGAGGAGAAGTCCTACCCGACCGTCAAGCCCGCCTGGGCAGCCCCGCTTTCACACCCAAGAAAGCACCTGGCCCTGCTGGACGGCAAGGGCGACGAAATCGTCATGATCGAAAGCGTCCATGAGCTCAACGAGGATTCTCGAAGAGCGGTCGAGGAGGAGCTGAGCCGGCGCTATCTCACTAGCGAGGTCAAAAGAATCATCGAAGCAAAGGTCGAATTCGGCGCCACATATTGGCTCGTCGAAACCGAGCGAGGGGAGCGCGATTTCGTGACCCAGAGCCTACAGGAAAACGCCCAATGGCTCAGCGATCACCACCTCCTGCTCATCGACGTCGACGGCAACCGATTCGAAATCCCGGACGTTCGGGAGCTGGATGGGGTCAGCCGCGCCTGCGTCGAGACCATTCTCTAAAGCGAAACCCAACCGCCGAGACTGGCGTACCAATCCACAGAACCAAGATATGAACCCACAAGACCTTATCGCCGATGCTCTATCCCAGCCGAAAGACGCGATCTTCTGCAGGCTTAACCGGTTGCTCGCGGATCAGCTGCCCGACAGGTACCTCCTGGAAACCGAAGACCACGAGTTCCGGGTGGAGCATTTCGCGCATGAGGGCCATTGCGAGTTGAAGTCCAAGACCGAGCCCAATCCTCAATGGCAATGGGGCTACGACGCTACGCATGAGCGTGACTGGCGGAAGTCCTACAATGCCTGGTTGCTCGTAAACTGGGAGGGTCACGAATTCGAGATCGTCACGATCGGCGTGCAGGGAGCCCATTGCCGCGAACAGCGCAATTTCGTCCTTGGCGCAAATGAGGAGATCACGCGAAAGTTCTTTCGAGCCGTATGCCTTTGGAATAGCGAGGTTCGCGACGAAGTACTGGTGTTCGACGGCGGCGGCTGGCGGAAGAGCCAAGACCTCTTCGAGAATATCAAGGTTGCGTCCTTCGACAACCTCATCCTTGAAGGCAACCTCAAAGATGATCTGATCGCGGACCTCCAGGGTTTCTTCGACTCTCGTACGGTGTATGAGAAGTACGGAATCGCCTGGAAGCGCGGCGTGCTTCTGTTAGGGCCCCCGGGCAACGGCAAGACCCACGCGGTCAAGGCAGCGATCAATCTTCTCGAGCAGGCGTGCCTCTACGTCAAGAGCTTTAAGTCGGAATACGGGACGGACCATGACAACATCCGCGAGGTCTTCGAGCGAGCCCGGAGCTCGGCGCCGTGCGTTCTCGTATTGGAGGATCTTGACTCCCTCATTGACCGGGGAAACCGGTCGTTTTTCCTTAATGAGATGGACGGATTCGCCTCCAACTCTGGCATCCTGAGCCTGGCAACCACCAACCATCCGGAGAGGCTAGATCCAGCAATCCTCGAACGACCCAGCCGGTTCGACCGGAAGTACACGTTTGGGTTGCCTGGGCGAGAGGATAGGCGCGGCTACCTAGCCATGTTCGCGAGCCAGTTGGAAGATGAGCTCCAATTGGGGGGTGAAGCACTCGAGGAGGTGGCAGCTGCGACCGATGGCTACTCTTTCGCCTATCTCAAAGAACTCTATTTGTCGTCGATGATGCGTTGGATCAGCGATCGCCGGCCCATCGGAGTTCACATGCTCGATCAGTGCTCGACGCTGAAGGCTCAAATGATCACGGAGCCGCCGCTGGACGATATCGAGCTTGATGAGGACGCAGACGAAGGGAATCCCATGGCGACGCAAATGAGACACATGCGGCGCTACATGCAACGTTTCCGGCCGAGCTAGTCGAGCAACTGCATGCTCTCTTGCCGATCGCTCAACCATCTGATGCCCGCAGCGGTCACGACAACGATCTCCTCGATCCCGAGATAGCCCCGGCCGGGAGGCGTAACTCCAAGCTCGAGGGTGTACACCTCGTTCTCGCGGAGCTTGCCAAATGGAGTCCGGCCGTAGCGTTCCCAACGGGGCGCAAGCACAGTTCCGCCGTCATGGGCCATCCGGCCAACCTGGTGGCCGAATGCATGCAGATACTCGTCATAGCCCTGGCCAACGAGATGTGAGCGAGCCGCCTCATCTACCTGCCAACCCTCCACCCCCGGCTTCATCGCCGCCGCTCCAGCCGATATCGCCCCATAAACGGCGGCGAAAGCGCTTTCGACATCCCTTGGCAGCTCAGTTTCGCCCGGCTTGGGCACGTACCAACATCGCTGGACATCCGAGCTATACCCCTCGACTACGATCCCGAGGTCAATGTGGAAAATGTGGCCCGGCCCGATTCTGATCTCCGAGGAGGGCACGCCATGCCCAATCATCGAATCCGGCCCGCTGTTGACGATCGGATTACCCGCTTTGTCCCAACCGTAGCCGAAGCCTCGCTGATCGATCCAACCCTGGATAAGATCGTACGCCTCCCTTTCAGATCGGCCAATCAAGCCCTGCGCAGGTAAAGCACCGAAAATTGCCTCCGTCTCCTCGATGGCCTTTTCGATTCGCTGGATTTCGGTCGGGGTCTTTAGCGCACGAAGGGAGCCGACGACTTCCGCCGCCGACACCAGCTCGTAAGGATGCCCTTCAAGGTATTCAGCAAGGAGCAGGTGCATGCCGTGCGACAGCCCATCGGCCTTCACGTCATCGGTCGAGTAATTCACTCCCACCCTATATGCCCCTTCTGAGGGCGCGGGTTGGTTCGTCCCCGTGGTCTCCTTGGACAGCACAGTCAGCAGTGGCTCCCGTATCCCCTGCACATACGGCACCACCTCATCCCAATGGCCGCTCGCAAACAAAGGGTCGGCGTCGTAGTTCCCCACGATCGCGATCCTCCGCCCGGAGCGGAACACCAGGAACGCGCTCTGCCAGGTCATTCCGCCCTCGATCAGGAAAGGCAGCGCAGGGTCGCCGCCCTCAGCCGTCTCGCGCACAAAGGTCAGCCAGACATCCAGATCGGACGCGGCCACCAAAGTTGCGGCTTGCGAAAGTTTTTCAGCAATGAGGTCCATGACGAGAGTTTGACCCAATGCCTTTGGACCCAGCGCACGGCCTTCGCGTAAGTACAATCCTTCCGTGGTCACCACGACAAACATCGTCAAGCACTTCGTCGATCGAAAGGGAGGCGCGGTCAAAGCGGTTGACGGCGTGACCATCGAAGCTAAACCCGGCGAAATCTTCGGACTCCTTGGCGTCAATGGAGCGGGCAAGACAACGATGCTCCGGATGCTCTCAACGGTCATCAAGCCCACCGGTGGAAGCGCGACGGTCAGCGGATTCGATGTCGTCGGCCAGCCACAGAAGGTGCGTGGGAGCATCGGCTTTATGTCCAATTCCACCGCCCTGTACGGCCGCCTCACCGCCGCCGAGATGATCCAGTACTTCGGCGAGCTTTACGGAATGGAAAAGTCGCGGCTCAAGGAGCGAAAGGCTTACGTCATAGAAAAGCTCAATATCGGCGAGTTCGCGGATCGGTTCTGCGACAAGCTCTCCACCGGCCAAAAACAGCGGGTCAGCATCGCAAGAACCATCCTCCACGATCCGCCCGTGCTGTTCTTCGACGAGCCCACTGCCGGCCTCGATGTCGTCAGCAGCCAGACCGTAATGGAATTCATCGAGGAGGCGAGGACCAACGGCAAGACGATCATTTTCAGCACCCACATCATGAGCGAAGTGGAGCGCCTGTGCGATCATGTAGCGATCATTCACGAAGGCAAGATCATGGGCGAGGGCACGGTGCAATCTTTAAAAGATCAAGCTGAGGAGACAACAAGCCTGGAAAGGGCATTCTTGAAGCTGGTCAAGTTCCAATCCGAATACGCGGAGGCAAAGCATTGAACCCCACACTCGTCGTTTTCAAGAAGGAACTTCGCGACATGTTTCGCGACAAGCGCGTGCGCAGCGCCGCGTTCGTCATGCCGATCCTCATCATCATCGGTCTGCTCTATCTCCTCGGCTCCGTCATTTCCTCCCTGGGCAAGCCGCAGAACATCAAAGTGCACGTCGTACAGGCCAACCATCCGCTCGTCGCCACCCTGAAGGCAAAGCAATTCAACGTCATTCCGGTCTCCTCGGTTGAGGAGGGCAAGCGGCTTGTGCAGAAGGGGGATGCCAAGGTCGTCCTCGATTTCAGCTCCTTGCCTGCGAGCCCCGACCAGCAGATTGTCGTGAGCGCTTACTTCGATAGAAAAGAGCAGACTGCACAAATCGCGCTCGGGAAGGTTGAGGAGGCCTTGGCAGAGAAGAACAAGGAAATGGTCGCCGCGTATCTCAAGACCAATGACATAGACCCCGCAGCCCTCGAATTGATCAAGGTCAAGCGCGAAATCGTGCAGGTGGGCTCAGAGGGGGGTGCGGGCGAGATGGTGGTTGGCTTGCTGCCCTACCTGATCGTAATCTGGGCTTTTTACGGCGGCATGGGAATTGTCGGCGACCTCGTTGCCGGGGAAAAGGAAAAGAACACTCTCGAGACCTTGCTGATCACTCCCGTGAGGCGCACCCAGATCGTGCTCGGCAAATTCTACGCGTTGTCGATCGTCTGCCTCCTGAGCAGTGTGTCCTCGATTATCGGGCTTGCCATCTACGCGGTCTTGAAGCCGCCAGGGTCATCTGATCTATTGAAAGGAGGCCTTGGTTTGAATCCCGCTACGATCGGGATCGTGTTGCTGATCCTATTGCCGATGGTCGCCCTATTTGCCGGTTTGCTGATCGCGGTGAGCAGCTTTGCCAAGAACACGCGCGAAGCCTCGACCCAGCTCTCCGTCCTCAGCTTCATCGTGATCATGCCGGCGATATTCGTCCAGTTCCTCGGCCTCACCGACCTTGGCAAGCAGATGTGGATCAATTTCGTTCCGATTCTAAATGCAGGAGCGAATATCCGTGCCGCCTTCCTTGGAAAGGCAGAGCTAGCGCCCGTTCTGGTTACGGTTGCCGTCAGTCTTGTGATTGCCCTGGCCGCATTGAAGGTGGCGGTCTGGCTGTTCAACCGCGAGCAGGTCCTAACGCGAGTTTAGATTTACGCTTAGTGCGGATAGTCGCGAGCCCTGGGCTTGGATCTGCGCGATCGCGTTCTCCATGGCTGAAAACTGTCGCCTGAGAAGCTGCTCTCGACGCACAAGCCTTTCCTCAAGCGAGGTGATGTTCTGGGTGATGGAGTCGATCTGGGCCTGGATGGACTGATCGGTCGTGGTCAACAGTCCGCTCACTGAGTCCGTAAAGTTGCCTACTTGATCGTTAATCTGCGATGCGGCGCCCTTTGTGAAAGTGATCGCGCCGACCATTCCGATCACGGTTCCCGAATATTGGATCTGCAAGCCCTCGGTCTTGGCGTTTCCGATATTGCCGGTGAGGAATTGGCCGTTGCCCGTGGCCGCCTCGCCGTTGATGGTGCCGGCGATGTCCACGCCCGTGACGAAAGAAGATTCGCCGATCGTGCCGATTCCCGAATTGTCAATCGCCGCAGCAAGATTGGATTCAACGGTGAAATTGCCCGAGGTTCCAAACTTTTTGGCCGTGATAATCAGCTTGCCTGCATCAACGCTCGCGACCACGAGGTCCTTGAGCTTGGAATCGCTGTTGATCAGGGCAACCGTGTCGGCCTGGGTGCTGCCCGTCGGCAGAACAAGCTGGTAAGTCGAGCTGCCCAAGACGGAGCCTCCAAAGGTCAGTGTCTCGTTTGCTGGATTTGCGTTCGTCTGGCCAACAGCCGCTGTCAACAGGCCCTTTGTCGCCAGTTGGGTGATATTGACTTCATAGGCCAGCGTGCCCGAGGGCCGGGTTTTTGGCGTGCTTGAGATGTACTCGAGGGCGCTTGCGGAGCTGGTCCCCTTGGCTCGGAACAGAGCACCAACGGAGTCAGGCGCTTTCGCGAGCACTTCGGAGAGCTTGGACTCGTCGATCGTCAGCTTGCCGTCATCGTCGAACCCAAAGCCGAGTTGGGTGAGGTTCGTATAGTCGCCGGTGATGCCCTCGACCGGCTGCATGATCAGGTCGGCTATGGTGGCCTCGATCTGCTGGGCAACCGGATCGCCGAACAGCGCGCCGCTGTCGAATGTCTCCTTGTCAAACGCGCTGTTCTGCTTGATGAAGTCGACTATATCGTTGTAGGCATCCTTGAGCGCTCGTACCCGCTTCTTGATGTCCTCGTCGTCCCTGGTCAGGGTGAGCGTGGTGGTTTCGGGCGTCGTCGCATTGGCCTTGAGCAGAGTGATCGTTGCTCCGGCCACAACGCCCGTGACCGAATTGGTCTCGGACGTGAGGCTGATGCCGTCAAGCTTGTACTCCGCGTTCTGAGCGAGAACTAACTCGGTCCCGTACCCCTGCTGGAGGATTCCGATCGAGGTCAAATAGTTGTTCTCATCGGTGAACGTCGGCGTGGACCCCGCTCCGACAATGTCGAGCTTGTAGGTGGAGACGCCATTTACTTCGATCGTTCTTACCGAGGCGGTTGCGTTGATGCCCGGCGCCGCATTGATCTTCGCAGCGATCGTGTCCAGGCTGTCCGTACTGTAATCGAGAGCGACGTCTACGCCATTGATCGTAATGGTCGCCGCAGGCAGGCCCGTGGCGCCCATCATGGTCGCTACAACGGTGGATCGGCTTGAGAACTGGTAGCTCGCCGCGCCGTTGGTGATCGCTTCCCGAACCGCCGTGCCTCCGGAAACCAGGCCCAGGGATGAAGCGATAGTTCCGGTCAGGTCGGCGACCTGGACCTTTCCGTTTGTCCCGCTCTTTGCCGATGAAATAGTGAGATAAGCTTGACCGGCCCCGCCGTCAATCACGGAGGCTTGGGCGTCCGTGTCCGTGGAGTTTATTTTTTGGGCGATGGCGGCGAGAGAATCGCTCGCTCCGACCTCGACGACCTTGCCATTCACAACAAACTGCCCGGAAAGATTCAATGCCGCGCTGGCTGAGGCCTGGGCCGACGAGCTGATCCGGTGACCTTGCGCAAGCTTGCTGACCTCAAGCTGGTGAGTCCCGATCTCGGCGCTGCTGGAGGCTGAAATCGTCGCGACAGCGGTATTTGAGCTGGCTGTGGCGATCGGATTGAAAGATGACTCGCTGTTGAGCGCACCTGCCGATGTTGCCAGCGACGTGAGCCGGCTCTTGAACTGGAGATAAATCCCCTGCTTGCCCTGCAGCCGAAGCTGCTGAGCCTGCATCCGCTGAATCGGCAACGACTCGAGTGCAATCAGCCGCCGGATGATGCCGTCGCTGTCGATGCCGCTGCTTAGTCCACTGAATGTGATGCCCGAAAGACTGCTGCCAATACCCATGAACCGAGAGAACTCCGATTCAAATATCGGGTAATTTGCCTCGCCAAAGCAGCTTTTTTTGACAAGTTTTCAACTTGACACGAACGTAATCCATGCTGGAGCGGGCACGGATTACTAGCGGAGAACGTCAATTATGCGGGAGAATAGAGTTTCAAAGGAGTAATGCATTGTCCAAGTTTCTGATTCGCGCAGCCTACGGTCTGGCACTCTTGTTTGTTGCGAGCCTTGCCCAAGCGGGGACGCTTGAAGTGAGTTCGCCCACCGACGGCGCTTTCGTCGGCCGTACAAACACAATAAACTTCATCATTAGAGGCGCCACCTTGCAGGTCACCGTCAAGGCGACCGCAACAGGCCCCGGAGGCACGATCACGAGCGAACAGCAGTTCACGCCGGACGTCAACGGGGAAATCGAAGGCAGCCTGCCCCTCAATTTCGCGCCCTCTGTCCCTGAAGGGGCCTACACGATCGTCGTAACGGCGACAGAGCCGGGCAACACGTACAACGACGTCACGATCGTTGTGACACTCGATGTCACCAATCCAAAGTTTCTCGATTTCAACCCGATCTCGGGCTCGTTTGTTCGTGGCATTGTTGCGATAAGCGTCTTTGTCAACGAGCCCAACGTCAAGGAAATGCGGATCCAGGTTAACAACCAGGACATTCCAAATAACGAAACGGATCAAGACAACTTCACCGTCCTTTGGGACACTGCGGGAATCGAGTTTGATGGTCCGCAAACGATTACAATCAAAGTCAAGGACAAGGCGAACAACGAATCCACGCAGACCATCGACGTCGTGCTCGATAGGGTCAGTCCGGTCGTCACGATTCAATACCCTCGAACCGACTCGGTGCTGCGACGAGGCGGCAATATCCCAGCGGTCATCGAGGTGCGCGACAAAGAGAACTCAGTTCACGCTGCAGGTGTAGATGTCATCCTCGTAAGGATGGATAACAGCTTCATCACCCGCGTCGCTCGTACCAATTTCCAGTCAAATGGTGATATCCTGACCTGGAGCGGTCGAATAAGGTGGAATAGCAAGCTGCCGTCAACGTTCAAAATGAGGGTCAATGCGGTGGACAAGGCCGGAAACGTGGCGACAATGCAGGAAGTTGTACTCACGGTCCGATAGAATCCGCTAGAATAGGAAAAATGAATATGGCAAGGACGCATACATTGGCTGCGGCAGGAGCGGTGCTCCTGTCGCCGCTTGCTTTAGCACAGATCCCGGACTCGGTCACGAGCCTCGATCCGGGGGGACGTCAGATGGGTCTGGGCGGGGTGGGCTATCTCACCGGCGCTGACACCTTCTCGTCCTACTTCAATCCCGCCGGCCTGGGCTATATCTCTCGGACGAGGGTTGCCGCCGCTTTCCGCAATTTGCCACAAAGCCGGTCGCTGGCAAGCGGTGACTTTAACGACCAAACACTGCTTTCAACTGGGGAAACGGGTGCCCGCGGTCTTTCCCATGTCGGATTCGCCCTTCCGAGCGGAAGAGGCACCCTCGGAATCGCGCTCACGCTTGGAGGTTTCATGGATGACACCCGAGCTGGTTCCGGCCTGGTCTCCGGCGGCCTGACCGTCAACAACTACCTGGAGCGGATCAAGGTTCGAACCGACTTTGTTTCTGTCGGCTATGGACAGGCAAGCGGAGACCAAACCTTCTCTTGGGGAGCAAGCGCCCTTCTCGCCTTGACCGGCGTGACTAACCGGCAGACCGGCGATCTCGTCGATGGCAATGGTAATACCGTCGGCACCCTCGATGTCGACAACGATGAAACCGGCACCGGCGTCGGTTTCGTCGCCGGCGTCCAGTTCTCGCCTCGCAACCGGCCCAACATGAGCCTTGGATTTAGCTTCCGTAGCGAGATCAATCTCTCGGGCAATGACAACACCGCCTCCGTCTACGACAAAATCCCCGCACGCCTGGCTGGTGGCATCGTGATGAGGAAGGATGGCCTTCGCGGAGGCAGGGACTTCCTGGTTTATGGTGCCGAAGTCCAGCACTTTTTAGCGGGAGGCAACAGCTCATTGGTCGACCGCAAGGCGCAGACCACTGCCGGATTTGGATTTGAATACAACTATATCGGAGGCTTTGGCAGCCTGCCGATTCGCGTGGGATTCCAAGCGGTCCCCTCCGGTGGAAACGGCTTTGGATCGCGAAATGCGTTTACATTTGGTATCGGATACCGCCCTGGCGGCTCCGATCTGAGCATCGACGTCAACTTTGGGCGGCCCGAGGGCGGCGGCTCGGACATGAGCTTGAGCGTCGGATATAGGTTTAAGTAGGAGCAACTCATCAGCATGCATCGACCCTTGTTGGCCTTGATACTGGCATTTCTACTGGTGGCCTTCGGCGCTGCCCAAAACTGGCGCTCAGCCTACGAAACGGGCTTGTCGTTTGCAAAGGAGGGCCGTTGGGGCGACGCGCGAGCGTCCTTCAAGACCGCTGCAACCGATCGCGCCAAGGATCAATCCGGGCCAACCGCCCTTCCTGGGCCGGCGACTGAACTGCGGCAATGGCGTGACGGCGCGCCGTATTCGCCCAACTTCTTGGCTGCCTACGCCCAGTACAGAATGGCCCTCGAATCTTCTGGTGATGAGATGGCGGCGGGCCTGCGAGTTGCTGGAGCGGAGTTCGAGGCGCTGATTGCTGAAGGACAGATTAGCCGCGAAGCCGCCTATTTCGGAATTCAGAGCTATTCTCGGCTTGCCGATTCTGCCGGACGGCAGCGCATCGAGAACGCTGTAATGTCGAGCGGTTCCAAAACCGTTTGGCAGGTCGATCGCGCTCCGATCGCTCCAGAAGAAAAAGCGGAAATCGACCGGACCTTCTCTGGTGGGTCCAACACCGTGAAAGCTGGCGGAGGCGGGGGCGTTGTTACAAAACCACCTGCTGGCGGAGGCACAGGCGCAGGAGCGCCCATCCTTTCAACGGTAGTGGGCCGCGTGCCCGTTATCCCCAACAAGTATGCGCTGATCATAGCCAACGCAGAAAGCCGTATGCCGGATGGCGCGGTCCCGTTCGCCATCGAGGACGCTAATGTCGTCAAGGATGCGCTCATCCAGAATGGCGGCTATGCCGAGCAGAACATTGTCGTCATCGCAAATGCAACGGCCGCCCAAATGCTCAGCGCCGCTCAGGCGCTTGGCGAGAAGGTGGTCAGTGACGTGGACACCGTCCTCATTTACTTTGCCGGCGCGGGGGCAAACATCGATGGCAAGGACTACCTTGCCGGAATCGACAGCCAGATGTCCACCGAAGCAGGCACGATGCTGGCCAAGATGGACCTCTTCATGCCCTTCATCTCAAAGGGAGCCAACATTTTCGCATTCTTTGAGTCGGGCAGACCCATGAGGAATGGCACTTGCTTCGGCGGCGAAATCCCAATGTTCGGCAAGACGGCGCAAATCTTTGCCACCATCCGCGGCGAGCAGGTTCAGTCTTCGGTTCGGGAAGGCAAGGCCATCGGCGTCTTTGCCGACTCTTTCGCCGCCGTGCTGCAAGAGTTGAAGTCCAATCGCGTTCCTGTGCTCGAGTTCGGCTGGCAAGTGTTCTACCGAATGCGGAGAGGCACCACCGGCACCCTTGGCGGCGGACGCAGCCAGATTCCCACCTTGCCCTTGTTGAGTAACATGGCATCGAACGCAGGCTTCTAAACCGCCGGCGTTCGCAAGGGAAATCGGGGCAATGCCATTCGTGGACATTTCATCACGAGCGCGGCTCTTGCTGCATTCGATGGCTGGCGCAGGGGCTGACGGCTACATCGAGGACTGTATGCTGCCCTCCCTGTCTGCCGAACTCGGAATCTGCGCGAGTGATCTCAGCGGCCTTAAATCTGGACTTTCAGACCCCTTTTTGTGCCTTAAGACAATCTATGGCCACTACGCATTCTCGCGCAGAGGGAAAGATCGGCTCCACCTCTCGCGCATAGCCGTGCAAGCCTTGGAGCAGACCGCCAATCCAGCCAAATTCGCCCAATTCCTCGCAGAAAGGGATGCGAGCCGACTTTGGGATGTGTTCTCAGCCATTTGCGAGCAGCACAGCCGAAAGCCTTTGGAGCAGCTTAATCGAGGGATCATCAGTGGGCTCGCCGAACTCGCGCAGGAAATCTACCGGGCGGACGGGAACGGCAGCATCGCGGATTGGGCAGTGAGTGGCATCGCAACCGACCAACGTCTCGAGCCCGCGTTTGAACGCATTGTCGACATCCGCGGAGTGGGACCGAAGATCACTTCCCTGCTGCTGCGCGACATCGTACTCATCCACGGGATTGAAGATAGAGTAAGCCTGAGAGATAGGCTCTATGTGCAGCCTATCGATAAATGGATCCGGCTTATCGCACCTTATGTCATCGAGGAGCCAGGTATTGGCGATGCGGCAGACTGGATACTGGCGGGAAAGCTCGCCAAGTATGCAAGGCACGGGAACGTGAGCGGCATCAGATTCAATATCGGCGTCACCGCATTCGGCACGCGCGAGGCAAGGCATCCTATGAATTTTGATGCCGCGCTGGAAAACCTACTCGCCAGCCTTTAGCCTCCCGTGGGCCAGGACCAAGCCGTCGAGCGTGAGGTTGGGAATGTATTCCCTAATAGATTGGCAGGCACCGGCAAAGATGCCCCCCAAACCCCCCGTGGAGACGATTGTCGCGCCACCGCCAAGCTCCTGATCCATCCGCGCGGCAAGCGAATCAATCGCGCCCGCATACCCCAGCATCAAGCCCGCCTGAAGGGACTCGACGGTCGTTCGTCCCACCGCCCGCTCCGGGAAAGCCAGCTCGAACTGAGGCAATTTTGCGGTCCGGCCGATCAGAGCTTGGGCAGCGATCTCGATTCCGGGCAAAATCGCCCCTCCCGCATAGTGTCCATCGCGTGAGATAGCGTCGAACGTCGTGGCCGTGCCGAAGTCCACAACGATAATCGGCGGCTCAAAGCGGCGCAGAGCGGCAAGCGCATTCGCCAGGCGATCCGCGCCCACCGCGTGAGGAGGATCATAGTCCACAGTCAGCCCAAGCGACGCCCCCGTCGTGAGAAACACCGCGTCGCAACCGAACCACTTGCTCGACATGTGGGTCAGCGCGAAATTCATCTGCGGGACAACCGACGCGCAGACCACCGAATCCACGGTGAACGGCAATTCCGCTAGGTCGAACAAACCTCGAAGCCATACTGCCAGCTCGTCCTCGGTTTCGCCCGGGGACGTTGCCCGCCTCCAGATAGATGCCCAGGCGGAGCCATCCCATAGCCCGAAAACTGCCTGTGTATTGCCTACGTCAATCGCCAAGAGCATGAGTTAGGTCCACCCGGCTGTAAACCTTACCGCCAACTTCAGCCTCCATGGCAGAAACTATATCTTCTGCGACCCGATCTCGCAGCTTGTAGTTGTCGGCTTCGACCATGACGCGGATCATCGGCTGGGTGCCGCTGGGCCGCACAACCAGGCGCCCATGGCCCTTCAATTGGTCTTCGGAAGCCCGCAGCGTTTGACCCACGAGCATCCCTTGATCCCAGCCCTCGCGCTGCGACACCGTCACATTGATAAGGATCTGTGGCCAAGGCTCATAGTCTGCATAGAATGAGGCTGCGGAGCGCTTCTCGCGCCTGAGCACCCTAAGAAGCTCAATCATCGTGACCAATCCATCGCCCGTCGGACCGCGCTCGGGGAAGATGATATGGCCGCTCTGCTCGCCGCCGATGTGCGCCCCCGTCTCATCGATCCTGCGCGCGACATACTTGTCTCCCACCGGTGTGCGCTCTAGCGTGATCCCGCTCTCCAGCATGTATTTCTCAAAGCCGCCGTTGCTCATGACCGTGCCCACCACAATCGGCGGATCGAGCCGCCCATGCCAGCGCCAATGGGCTCCCCAGATCGCGATCGTTCTATCACCATTGATCAGCCGCCCCTTTCCATCGCTAAAGACTGCGCGATCGGCATCGCCGTCGAACGCCACACCGATATCAGCTTGCTGGGCGACCGTGAAGTCCTGTATGTTCTGGGGCTTGGTGGCGCCGCCGTCCGCGTTGATGTTCATCCCGTCGGGGTCTGCCCCCGTTACAATGACCTCTGCCCCAAGCCGTATCAAAACTTCGGGGGCAAGCTCGTAGGCTGCGCCATGGGCGGCATCCAGCGCCACGCGCATGCCGTCGAATCCTTCCGGCGCGGAGTTCACAAGGTCACGCAGGTAGGGCTCGATGAGCGTGCGGTCCTGCTCCAGTGCACCCACATCGCCGCCCGTCGGCCGCTCTGTCAGGGGCTCGCCGAGCAGGGCCTCGATCCGTTCCTCTGCCTCTTCGGTGAGCTTGCGGCCGTCATGCCCGACGAACTTGATGCCGTTGTCGGGCGCAGGGTTGTGGCTTGCCGAAAGGATGCCTCCCAGGCCAAAGTCAGAGGTGCGCGCAGCGAAGGCGACGGTTGGGGTCGGAACCACTCCCAGGCTCACGACATCCGCCCCCACCGAGCACAGCCCGCTTGCAAGTGCTGCCCCGAGCATTGGCCCGCTGCGCCTCGTGTCCCGGCCCAGGACCGCCCGCATGGGCAATCGCTGCTCCGCGAGCCAGCGGCCGGCTGCCTGGCCCAGCTGAAAGCATAAGTCGGGCGTGACATCTTTGTTGGCGATCCCTCTGATGCCGTCCGTGCCGAAATGCTTCATGCTTATGATGGGTATCCGGGCTCAGCGCTCTGCCCGCTTCGCTACTCGCACCCGCGCCGGCCGGATGACCTTGTCGCCCATCTTGTACCCGGGCTCCACGTCCTCGGCTACTGTGCCTTCCGGGAAGTCCTCGGTCTCTATAGAGCCCAGGGCCTCATGGATTTCAGGATCGAAGGGCTGGCCGACCGTCTTGAGCCTTTGCACCTGCCTGCTTTCAAGCACGCTACGCAGCTGTCGCTCGATTACCCCCACGCCTTCTCCAATGGCCTCGGTGCTCGCTCCGGATTGGATGGCGGCAAGGGTTCGCTCGAAGTTGTCGAGGACGGGCAGAAGATCGTGGACCAACTGCTCGGTTGCAAACTGTCGAAGCTGGTTGCGCTCTTGCTCGGCCCGTTTTCGGAAATTCTGGAGATCGGCCATCGTGCGCAGAAGCTGGTCCTGCGCCTGGTCGCGCTCCAAGGTAAGCAGCCGAATCAGTTCATCCTGGGCTTCTTCGCGGGTGGGTTCCGCCTTTTGGCCGGCACCGCTTCGGGCCTGTGCATCATCTTCCGCCGGAGGGTGTCGCTTGCGCATTTCAGGTTCAAATTGTACCCAATGCCCGGTGGTCCGCCCGATCATCACAACAGCTACGTGTATAGGGATGATCGTGATTTCCGTGCCCGATTTCGCGGCGCTGGTCTGCCCCCATTCTGGAGACGTTTCAAGATGCGGCCTTTGTTGATTCTGACATGGCTTTCGCGGGTGGGCGGTAGCCGAGTGACGAACGGGGACTCTCCTCGTTGTAGAAGCGGCAATAAAGAGCGAGCTTGACCTGAGCGTCAGCTAGTGAACGGTCTCCAATAGGTATCCACCTTAGACCCCTAGGATTGCTTCACTTTGACCCTGTCATGAGACCCTCTTTGAAGCGTGCGGGCTGAGTCAATGCCAACGACTCAATAGTCAGTTAGTGCTCCCGGTGGCAGTGCGGCGCGCAGGGCATTGAGCACTACCACGATATCGATGATTTCTTGAGTGATCGCGCCTGCGACCGGAGGAAGGTATCCGAACGCAGCCACGATCATGCCCACTGCGCTGAGAGCCATTCCTCCGATCGCACTCTGCAGGGCAATTGATCGCATGCGCCTGCCAATGTGCATCAGCTCGTCCACTTTCTGCAGCGAGCTCTCCATCACCACTGCGCCCGCCGCCTCCGATGTGATGTCACTTTGCTGGCCAAAGGCAATGCCAACCGTCGCCGCCGTTAGCGCGGGGGCATCGTTGATGCCATCCCCGAGGAAAACGGTGTTCGCCGTCTTGGTAATCTCGCGCACCAGTGCAAGCTTCTGCTCGGGCGACTGGCTCGCATAGACCTCAGTGATGCCCACCTTTTCCGCAAGGTATTTGACCTCCGATTCGCGGTCTCCGGAGACCAACATCAGTCGCTTGAATCCATGCAGCGGGAACAAATGGTGAACGAAAGAAGCCCCCTCCAGGCGTGGCTCGTCGCGAAATCTGAAGGTGCCGGCAAGGCTGCCTTGGACGATGATAATGCACTCCATTCCCGCGACAGCGGGTGGCAATTGGCCGAGAATTGGCCCAGATAGCTTTCCGCGGCTGGTCACGGTGACTGCCCGCCCAGCAATGATGCCCTTGAGGCCGGCCCCAGGCGGCTCCGTGATTTCGCTCGCCTCCATGAGCTTCACTCCTCCAGACTTTGCAGCAGAAAGAATGGCCCCGGAAAGCGGGTGTTTTGAGTATTGCTCGAGACTCGCGGTAAGGCTGAGTATCTCGTCGCGCTCGAAGCCCTTTCCGGGCACAATCTCGGTCAGATGCGGTTCGCCATAGGTCAAGGTGCCAGTCTTGTCGAAAATCGCCACGGTGCAGGTATCGATCTTTTCCAGCACCGCAGGGTCTTTTATGATGATGCCGCGGCGAGCGGCCAATGAAATCGATCCGATCACCGCAACGGGAATGGCGATCAGCAGAGGGCAGGGGGTCGCCACAACAAGCACGGAGAGGAATCGCAGGGGATCTCCGGAGAAGATCCATGCCCCGGCGCCGATGCCCACGGCGAGGGGCGTATACCAGGCGCCAAGTTGATCTGCAATACGGCGAATTTTTGGCCTACGCTGTTCGGAGGTGCGCATGACCTCCATGATCTTCGCGTAGCGCGAGTCCACAGCCAATTTGGTCGCCCGGATTGTCAGCGCCGCCTCTCCATTGATCGACCCTGACAGGACGGTTGATCCCGGCGTTTTCTTGATTAGGTATGGCTCGCCGGTCAAATACGACTCGTCCATCACGCCATGGCCCTCCTCCACCGTGCCGTCCACCGGGCATATCTCATGCGGCAGAACCACGGCGAGGTCTCCTATTGCTATGGCTGACAAAGGCTGATCCTGAATTTCGCCCTCGCGCTTGACATGGGCGATCGAAGGCATTCGCTTCGCGAGAGCTTCAAGCACCGACGAAGCGCTTCGCACAGCGAATGCCTCGAGTGCCTGTCCTCCGGACAGCATCAAGACCACAAGCGTGCCCGCAAGGTATTCCCCCAGCATCACCGAGGTCACAATCGAAATGCCGGCAAGAAGGTCTGAGCCGAACTCCCGCTTAAGGATCTGGCCAAGCAATTCAAGCACGAGCGGAGTACCCCCCAGTGCCAGAGCGGCCAATAGGGGCAGATCAGCGACAAGCCAAGCGCCCCAGACCAGGCTTGGTTGAAAGCCGAAGCGGAGAACAAGATGCACCGCAATGGCGAGGACCGCCAGACTTGCGATTGCCGTCTGCTTATTGCGGAAAACTTTCACCTACTCTCCTCGTTCCCGACAGGATCAGGTTCCAGCCTTCACTTTCCAAGTTGTGCCGTCTGGCGTATCCCTGAGCTCCACGCCCTTGCCTTCGATCTCCAACCGGATTGCATCGGCAGCCGCGTAGTCCTTGGCTGCCTTCCGAGCCGCCCGCTCGCTGATCTTGGCCTCGATCCATGCTTCGTCCACGCCTGAGCGACGAGATTCCAGCGTGTCGTCACCAAACCCGCAAGGAGGGTCCTCGTGGCGGACGATTCCAAGGAGGGAGTTGATCTTGTCGAGAAAGGCTCTCGCCGCCTGGGAATCTGTTTCGGTGAGCGCGGGTTCGCGGGTGATCGCACGAGCGCCTTCGAGCGCCTTGGCGAGCGCGACCGCGGTATTGAGGTCGCTGCACATGGCGTCGAGTGCCTCGGAATAGAGTCGATCCAAAGAGGCCGGCAGTCTGTCCCCTCCCCCCTCTCCGGCGGAAGATGCCGAAACTTTGTCCCAAGCAGCCTTGAACCGCTCGATATTCTGCGAGGCGTCCTTCAGAGATTGGTCCGTGAAGTTCAGCGGCTTGCCGTAAATGCCCGAGATGAGCGCATAGCGTACGGCGAGGGGGTCGTATCCGTCCTCGACCAGGTCAGAGACCGTCGTGATGTTCCCGACGCGCTTGGCCATCTTCGCGCTGTTCACTTGCAGAAACCTGGTGTGAACCCAGTGCTGTGCAAAGGGCTTGCCGGTCAAGGACTCGCTCTGCGCGATCTCGCATTCGTGATGGGGGAACGCATTGTCCTCTCCGCCGGAATGGATGTCGAAGGAATCGCCGAGGTACTTCATGGACATGGCGGTGCATTCGATATGCCAGCCCGGGAAGCCCCAGCCCCAAGGCGAATACCACTGCATCAGGTGCTTGTCGTCCTTCTTCCAAAGTGCGAAGTCTCGAGGGTCCTTCTTTTCAGGGTCCTTGACAAGGGTCCGCTCGGCCTCGTTGAGCTCGTCGGCCTTGTTGCCGGAAAGCTTGCCGTACTCCGCGAAACTCGGAACGTGGAAGTAGATGCCGCTGCTCGTTTCGTAGGCATGACCCTTAGCTATCAGTTCCTCGATCGCGAGAATCTGCTCTCTAATGTGCTCTGTGGCACGTGGGCGAACATCGGGCGGCCTCATGTTGAGGAGCTGCCAATCGCGCTCCATAGCTTGGGTATAGTGCCGCGCAAGGTCCCAAATGTTGTTGAACTGCTCTCCTTCCTTGCTATGGAGGGCTTTCTCCATCCGGTCTTCGCCACCCGCGTCGGCAACGTCATCGTCGGTCAGGTGGCCGACATCGGTGATGTTGGAAACGAATGTGGTTCTCAGGCCGAGAGCTTGGGCCGTGCGAATGATCAGATCGGCGGTCAGGAAAGACCGGAAGTTGCCTATGTGCGCGTAGCTGTAGACAGTCGGGCCGCAGGCATAAAAGCGAAGATGCCCCTTTTCGAGGGGCTTCACTTCCTTTACCTTGCGGCTGAGCGAGTCGTACAGCTTAAAAACGCGGGCCTTCATCCAAGATGATGTTACCGTTCCACCTTGCGGAGTGTCGTATGCTACTAAGTAGCTATGCGCATTCGGCCTCTCCGAAACGCTACTCCTCTGCATCGGAACCAAAGCACCGTAACCGCTGGGTGGTTCGCCACGGCGCTCCGGAAGCACGCTTCGCCGGGAAGAACCACCCGGCGGCTACGGATGGCGGCCTTGACCCTTCTATGCCTCTCTGCCTTCGTAAGCTCCCAGCTGAGGGAGGAAGAGATTCGGTGGTATGTGTCGCTCGAATATGCCAAGCGCCTTTCCAGGCAAAGGGGGGCTCCGATTCTCGTCCACTTCGAGGCGCAAGGCGATCTGCGCGATGGAGGTCCTGAAGTGCTCTTTGGACCTGCGACAAAGGCAATGATAAGGAACTTCGTGCCCGTGCGGCTCCAGATTCGGGGGGACGGCGCCGCCCTTGCCGTGAAGTATCGGCTGCCGCGGGCCGGGCGGATGATTGTCTTGGATTCAAATGAGAAGCTGATTGCTCGATCCGCCGGGGTCCAGAATCCGGGTTCCGTGCTATTTGAGCTCTCTCGTGCGCTTCGGTCCTACCGGGAGCGCTCGGCCGTAAAGAAGGCGCTGGCCAAGAATCCGAATGACGTTACGGGGCTGCTTGTCGAGGCTACGGCCAAAGCGCTTGGAGCGCAGCCAAGCCAGGCGCTGCCGCTTATCGACAAGGCGGCACGGCTCCGCCCGAAACTCGACCATCCGGGTTTTTCGGATGCCTACGCAGCCATCGGCGATTACTATCAGGCCGAGAGGATGTACGACGCGGCAATTCCCTACTTCCGGAAGGCCAAGACGAGCGCCAGAACACCTGGGCAAACCGCCTATGCCTTGATCAGCATCGGTTCGTGTTATTTGCAGAGTGACCGACCTAAGCTTGCACGCCCGGTGTTCGAGCAGGTCCTTAAGATGAAAAGCGTCTCTGCCAGTGACGCCGACACAGCCCGCCGCCTCATTTCCAGTTCGGGCCGGCGCTTCAATGCGATTCCTCGTTAGTTGTAACGATCGTGGTATCGATGCATCGTCTCGATCCGGCGAATAGTGCCTGTGTGGCAGCGCATGATAATCGACTCGGTGAGGGCATAGCCTCGACGGTATCGGACGCCGCGCAGCAGATCGCCCGAGGTAATGCCGGTCGCTGCGAACATAACGTTTCCGCTAGCCAGGTCTTCCGTTCGAAACACCCGCTCGATGTCTCCTCCGACCATCTTCTCGGCTCGCTCCCTTTGGCCGTCGATGGTGAACTTGAGTTTGGCCTGCATCTCGCCGCCACAGCAGAGAACGGCAGCAGCGGTTATGACACCTTCCGGCGCGCCACCGATGCCCATCAGGCCGTCGATACCGGCGTCCGGATCCAGCGCGGCGATCGCCACCGAAAGATCTCCGTCCGGAACAAGGTGAACCCTGGCCCCCGCCTCGCGGATGTCCCGAATCAAATCTTCATGTCGAGGCCGATCGAGCACTCCGATGATCAGTTCATCCACATCCTTTCCGAGCGCCTTTGCCATCAGCCGGCAGTTGACTTTCGGCGGCAAGTTGATGTCGACAACTCCGACGCATTCTGCTCCAACCACGAGCTTGTCCATGTAGCAGTCCGGCGCATGCATCAGGTAGCCCTCGCCCTCGTTGACCGCGGCCAGGACGGCAATGGCGTTGGGGGTGCCGTTGGCGCAAAGATTGGTCCCTTCAAGAGGGTCGACAGCGATCGAGACCTTCGGGCCATCTCCATTGCCGACCTTCTCCCCGATGTAGAGCATGGGGGCCTCGTCGCGCTCGCCCTCGCCGATGACGATCGTGCCGCACATGTCAAGCTCATTGAGGGTTCGTCGCATGCCTTCGCAGGCCGCTTGATCCGCTCCATTGCGGTCCCCTTTGCCTACAAACCGTGCCGAAGACAGGGCGGCTGCCTCGGTGACTCTTAGAAAATCAAGGTGGTGATTGCGCTCCATGTCGGTTACTCCCTTGTAATCGATCTGTACGATTCGCCGGTGATAATGACAGTGTACAGCACGGTCGCCTCATCCCGCGATGACCCTGCAGGCCATTCGAGAAAGCGCGTTCCGACGCCGACATTATTACAGGGCCGGGCCCTTTCAGGATAGGCTCCGGCGGGTATCATCTGGCATCCAAACTGCCGCATAGCTCAGTTGGTAGAGCAGCTGACTGTTAATCAGCGGGTCCTAGGTTCGAGTCCTAGTGCGGCAGCCACTGATTTAGGTTCAAAACTGATCATTTACGGTGGGTTTTTGCTTTGGCTTCCTGGGCGTTGACAGCAGGATTGACAGCAGAGAGCGTTGCCAGACCCTTATTGGTTTGCCTATTCTATCAAGACCTAAAGCTTAGTGAATGTCTTGTGGGTATGGGTTCCATACCTCCGGTTGATTGGAAGGTATCCGGCATCTCGTAGAGCTTTCCCCAGAGCGTGCTGGACTTCGGATCGGTTCCCATATTGTGTCCACTGAGGTCGATGCCAGAGCAGGTGCTTGATTGTAATCGCGTCGGTTCGCAATCCGGCTACCACGTCTGCGGCCCATTCTTGACCGGTTCCCCTTAAGCTTTCCACCCTGGGAATAGACAATCGCCGTCCACAATAGGAGACGGACATGGCAAAGGGAAAACGGTATTCGGAAGAGCAGATCATCAAGGTGCTCGCAGAGATCGAG
>JBASWW010000053.1:0-53280 GCA_049276675.1 Fimbriimonadaceae bacterium | reverse complement strand
AAGCGGCAGCAAGCTGCCGCACTCTATATTGGCTAAGGTTTGGGTGGTGGACGAAAGCCGCCCATCATCGCGCCGAAGGGCAGGGGGTTTTTCTTCATGTTGGCGATCCGATCTTCGATGCGCTTCTTGAAGGCATCGGGGAGCTGGTCGTAGGAGAGCGTCTGCGCGTTACTCGGCATCGAGTCGTTTCGAAGCACCTCGGTCTGGGCCACATTTTGAGCCGCGTAAAACTTGAAGGTGAGGGTTTCGCGCTGGCCGATTTTGAGTTTGTCCATCGCAGGCATAAATCCGGAGAACGCCGAAAACTGCTGATCTTCCTTGAAGTAGCGCATCATGGCAAGCTCGTCCGCGCCCAGAGCGCCATACATGCTCGATGTCCCGGAGCCTTGGCCGCCCGCGATCATTGCGAAAGCCCCGCCCTCGACCCGCAGCCGCACGGTGCCTTCCGAGGGAAGGCCGGTCGGCATGATCTCGGTCGGCTCATCCCGGTAGTCGGTGGAGTTGGCGGGCATAAAGGATTTGATCATCGAGATGAAGCCGTTCTCCTCTCCGCCCTGCTGCCGCTCCCTGGCCTCGATCTGGAGCCTCGTACCTGAGCCGAAAAGCATTTTCTGAACGAGGTCACGCTGCTGGCCGCTAAGGGTGGAAAACCGAATTGGCGCACCGGAGGTCATGCTCGAGCGCTGCCCTGGCGCGAGGGTTGCGTAAAACCGCAGCATGTTCCAATTCACCATTCCGCCGATGCCCTGGCTGGTCGCGTTTGGCGCGAAGAGGCCCAGGTAGACCATCGCGGCGGGCGAATCCATCGGGGGCTCAGCCTTGAGCGAATAGGCGGCGAGATCATCGAGAGAGGGCTGGCCCTTCTTGTCGGCGGCACTGAGCAGCGTTGCGAGAGCCATTCGGTCGACACGCACGCGTCTCGCTTCGACAGGTTTCAAAGGCTTGATCACAAGCCATCCGTCCTCCCTCTTGCCGATCGTGTTTCGGCCCGATTCAAGCTCCTTGAGGTATGCGTTCACGGTGAGCTTGGCGGGGGAAAAGAAGGTGCCGAAGGCATTGATCATCGTGTCCGGCAGGCTCGCGACCAGGTTGAGATCCTTTTCATTTGCGACCGCGAGAGTGGCCTCACCATGGATGAAGGCAAGCGGGTCTTCCTTGTCCGGCCGCAGAAACAGGTCTTTGATTTCCTTCGGGAAGGGCTGGCTGGCGATGGCGGCCGGGTTCACGATCGTCTTGAAGAAATCCTGTATTCGCTTAGAGCGCTCGCTGAAGACGATGTCCTTGTCCGGCTCGGTGGGCACCGCGGGCTGGCGGTTACCACCGACCAGAGCCGCAAAGTCGCCAAACATCCCCTGGTCGAGCGCGATCATCTGGTTTCCGCTCAGGACCATCACGCCTCGCGTGTCGTAGAGGCGAAGCTGGAGGGACACCCCGTCGAAAAATGCCTGCCTGGAGGCGATGAGGAGCACCTTGTCGGGGGCGCCCTCGACCGGCTTGTTGTTTGGGGTCAGCCCCAACATGTTCATCCATTGCTCCGCGTCCTCCTGTTCCTTGGTTTTCGGTTTGTTTTCATCCGCCCGGAGCCTGCCCTCGACCATCTTGTTGTGCTCGTCGACCAGCTGCCGGATGACCGCGTTTGCGTTTCCTCCCAGAGGGACCTGCATGCGGGTCGGGTTGGTTGAGAAAACGATGCGGCCATCCCTAGCGATAGAGGCCAGCGTGGAAGCGCCAATGCTCGGAAGAAGCTTGAAAATCGCTTTCGATGCCGGATCCGTTGCACCACCGCCAAAAGGCACTGCGACAGAGAATCCGCCGCCGGCCGTGGGGCTGTCTTTTCCAGGAGGCGGCGGCTTGATCAGCTTGTCGATCGCCTTTTGCATCTCTTTCGTTCGGGCAAGCAGTTCGGCACGGGCTTCCGCCTGCCTTCCCGCAGTGTCGGCTTCCAGCCTATAGATCGTGCCTTCCTGACGCCAGACACCGGTTGTCGCCTTTGCGATCTGGGCCATGAGGTTGCTCAGTGGGACGTCCTTCGCGCGTACGACCAGCACTTCGGCGGCGGTTTGTGGCGCGGTTTCGAGCTGGACCTTGGTTTGTGCGCCCAGCTCGGCGAGCATTCGCTTGGCGGGCACGCCGGCGGCCTCGAAGGTCACCTTCTGCGAAAGGTCCTGGGCGCCGGCGGATAGAGAAATGCTCAGGAGGAAGACAAGTGCAAAGTTTTTCATATGGGTGCCTATTGTTTCATACGAGCGAAAGCGCCGAGGGATGCGAATGGGACTCCATCACTACGGCGTCATGGATGAAGCACTAGGGAGTAGCTGGTGCTTCGGCCTCCAGAAGTATCCTTTGCCAGTAGCCCTTTTGCGACCAGGTCAAGGATGTCGCGATGAGCGCTATCTTGGGAGCACTTTGCAGTTTTGGCCCATTTGGAGGACGTCAGTTTGCCTTCGAAGCCGTCCAGCAGGTTATTGAGCATGAGTCTCTGCCTCGTATTAAGCGGCACCGCAGAGTTCAGTTGCCAGAATGCGGCCTTGGCGAGTACGGTGCTCAATGCGGACTGAGCATCTACGAGGGCTCTATCCAGGCAGCCGAGAAACCAAGCCATCCAGGGAGTAACGTCGAGCGTTCCTCTCTGCGCTCGCTCCAGGAAATCATAATATTCCCGCCTTTCTTTTCGTATTTGGGCCGACATGCTGTAGAACCGCTGCGAACTACCTTCGGAGCGAGCCAGCAGCATGTCAGTTAGTGCGCGGCCGATTCGCCCATTGCCATCATCGAAGGGATGTATGGTAACAAACCAAAGATGGGCCTTTGCTGCCCTGATGACCTGGTCGAACGCTTCTTGAGCATTGAACCAGTTGAGGAAAGCGGCCATCTCGCGTGCAAGCGAGGGGGCTGCTGGAGCTTCGTAATAGACCCTTTCGCGGCCGATTGGCCCTGAAACGACCTGCATGGGCCCGTTGTTGTCGTCGCGCCACGCCCCTACCAAGATCTTGTACATTCCGCTGCGTCCGGCGGGGAAGAGCGTGGAGTGCCACGCGCAAAGGCGATCTTCGGTCAAGGGTTGATCGTATTGTTTGGTTGCGTCCAGAACCATTTCCACGACGCCCTCCACGTTTCTGTCAGTTGGAAGGAGGCCGCCAATGTCCATGCCGAGGCGTCGAGCCACTGAAGATCGAACCTGTGCATGGTCCAGAATCTCGCCTTCGATCTCGCTCGATTTTTCGACCTCGCGTACGAGGGTGGCTAGCTCGGCTTCTTGACGCAGGTCAAAGCCCAGAGCCTCCATTCGCCCTATCAGCGCGCCCTGCCTGTGCCTCACTTCAGCGAGTTGATTTGTGAGGGAATTTGAGTCCCAGCGGAACTGGGGCCAGTCTTGCAGTTGATGAATGTACATCTTGTGCGGTGCGGAGAATCCAATCGATATTCACCGCATATTGTGCGGAGATTATGCCATATATTCTCCGCACAGTGTCAAGACAGACGCTCTATCGGTACGGGACCTGAACGAGCTGATCGCGCTGTGGATCATGGCCCGCGATGGGCCCGGAGGCAGAAGCGCCGCCTATCATCTGGTCTCCGGTTGAGCGGGTTCCTCCTTTGCAATATGTCTACAACCCAACTTTAAGCCGGCCCAATAGCCAATTGCACCCATCAGAGGAGCGAGAAGCAGGGCATCGAACGCGAGTTCCCAGGCCTGAAGGCTCGGAGTCGTCGCGACCGGGTCTCCAAGGCCGCGATTCAGAACCGCACCAAGGATGCTGAACATCGCAATCCATACGAGCCAATGAATCATGGGATCGGGAATCGTGGATATCGAGACCAGCCATATGGCAAGCAGCACGATGCGCGTACTGCCGCGATGATAGGCGGAGAAGAGCCCGAAGGCGATTCCGAAGGCCAGGGCGGTCGCGAGATAGATCGCAGTAAGAGGGGCAAGGCCCGCCATCGTGGCCATCTTCTCGACCGGGAACGGATCCACCAGGGCCATCCCAAAGAGATAGCTGCTGGTCCACTCTTGAGCCTTGATCAGAATCAACCCGAGCACGACGAAGGCCCAGGCTTTAAGAGTGGTGTTGTCGGGGGAGTAGATCACATGGACCTTCGCCGCCTGATCGTCAGCAATCGAAGCGATCCGGTCCACCATCTCACGGCCCTTCTCGAACCGGTTTGCCCCGAGTCCCAGCGAGAAGGGCAGCCGAAGCCGCGATCTGTAATACACCACGAGCGAGGGATCGCGCTTCTCGTGGCGAACCACATCCACGCGGTGCACCCTAGTCCAGGGAGCGAAGAACATCTTGTATCGAGGCCGGAACAGAAAGAGATGCACGCCCGTCTCGTCCGCCACGACGCGCTGCGTTCGCCTCCAGATCATGAGCCCGACTGCCACGAGGAAGGGCGTCCCCTGCCAGGACGCTATGGGCCAAAGATAGTTATCGAACGGACTGTTATCGTAGAACGGGTCGCGCACGATATACAAAAGGTTCATCACCAGGCTCACCATTCCGCCCCAAAGGAGATAGAGCGCGATCGCGGCACAATAGGGCTCTCTCGTCCACCTTGCAGCATAGCCCTCGTCGGAGCCAGGAGACGCGCCAGCCCAGGCCCTGAGAGAACGGTTCTCGATCAATACCCTCGAAAGCCAAACCGCGAGGCCCCAAGCCACAAAGAACAGCCAGGTGTCGAGCCGCTGAAGAGGAACGACCATGAAGAACATTTCGATGGCGCCCCACGGCTCGGAGCTGATCGCGGAGAAGCCGAACCACTCCTCCATGGCGTCGAAGTAAGGCGTCTCCAGGTGAAGCAGGCATAGCGCGAGGATCGAGAAGCTGAGGGCATAGGCAGGGCCGCGTGGCGAGCCGCGCCACAACATCCGGAGCCCGATGAGGCCGCCGCAACCTACCGTGAACCACAGCAGCATCGCCCAGACCGAACCGATGGCAAGTGCCTCGAAATCAAGGGCGAATCCGTAGGGCCAGATCCAATCGAGGATCGGCCAGAGGCCGATAGTGAAACAGGCCGCCGCAAGCAAGCCCACCACGAGGCAGGCAACCTTGACGATCTTCGGTCGCGGTCCGCGTCCCGATTCGGCTGCGGCATCCATCGCTTTCCATCTTACAGGGCCGGGAAAATATGGGGTTTCGATCTTCTCATCCTCCCGCCATCTTCACCGAAAACCATATTGAGCCACTCGACGCGATCCGGCCAGAGCGAAGTAGGTGAAAACCCTTGGTTGACAAAATAGACGTTCGTCTACTATTCTATCGATGAACAACGATTGGGAGGACATCCCATGCAGAATTTGATGGAAGGCGGTCAAGCGGTGGGCGGTCCGGCGGTCGGCGATCAGGCGCTGACCCCTGCTCCTACCCCCTCCCCGTTTGCCGGCACGAACCATCCGGAAAACGAAGATGGGAGATGGATCGAGCGTAGCGCGAAGCTGTTTGAAACCGGCGACTATCCGGACAAGGGCGTGACGATCACGATCGAGAACCTGAACGCGCTGGCGGATGGGTTTGGCGAGCCGGTGCCGGTATTGATCGAGCACGCGGATTCGCCGTTGGAGTTGGGCTTCCTAACCGGAGTGCAGGCTTTGGGCGAGGAGCTTTTCGGCACGGTGTCGCTGACACCAGAGGCCAACTCTTTGGTCGAGAGGAGCGGGGCGCGGGCCTTGTCGCTGGGGCTTTCGCCGGATTTGACGGCGATCCGCGAGGTCTCGCTCGTGCGGAATCCGCGGGTGGAGTCGGCGCAGCTGTATTCGGGCATTCGGTTCGATGGGCGCCTTGGAGATGCGGCTTTGCTAAAAGGGGAGGGTTTGGTTGAGGCGGTGGGTTCCATTCTTGGATTGCCGAGCCCCGAGCCCTTTCCCCACCCCCCGGCCCCCTCCCCACGACACGAACCATTCGTGGAGAGGGGGAGCAATTGGAAAGAGCGATATGAGCGGCTCGTCGGTGAGCAGGAGGAACGGGAAGCGGATCGGCTGGTTCGCGAGTTTGTGGCGGTTGGGAAGCTATGCCCCGCCCAAGCCCCGCTGGCGAAGGCCCTGCTTTTGAGCAGCGACACGGTTGCCTTCGGAGGCGAGAGCCGCCCTCTCAGGCAGGTGGCGCAGGAGATGATTGAGCGCCAGCCCAGGCTGGCGCTCTTCTCGGAGATAGTGCCGGATGGCGGTTCTGAGGGGGCGTCGTCACACTTGCTCTTGCCGGAGGAGGCGGAGTTCTATCGCAAGCACTTCCCAGACGTGAGTTTGGAGGAGATCGCATCAGGCAAGAGATAGCGGATTCGTTAGCCGCTGGCCGTTTGCCGTTAGCCGTCAAAGCGGCTGGACATTAGCGGACGGTCCTCAGAACCTGGGCAAGGTCAGGCTAACGGCCCACGGCCCACGATTACCGTACAAAGGAGATTACAGTTTGGCAGCATTGACATTGGCATTTGAGACTTTCGAGAAACCAGGGCTCGTGGTGAGCTACAAGGTCTCGAACGTAAAGATCTACAAGGGTTCGCTCGTGGGAGTTAACGCGAGCGGGTACCTCGTTTCGATGGATCACTCCGTCGCCTCGCTGAAGTTCGTCGGGGTGGCGAATGAGACGGTCGACAACTCGGCCGGCGCGGCGGGTGACAAGTCCATGAACGTGACTAAAAGCGGATCGTTCGTGTTCAAGGCGAACGGTTTCACACCCGCCCTCGGCGATCTCGGCAAAGAGGTGTACGCCGCCACTAACTGGGAGGCCCAGATCAGCACGGTCGGCCTGACGAACCAGTACAAGGTCGGCACGGTCACAGCACTTGAGAACACGAGCACCGGCGCAGCAGGCATCCGTGTGCGAGTGGACAACTACTCGCTATAGAGTGCGGTGACTTGTCACCGCTTTGGTTCTTCGAAACCTATAGAGTGCGGTGACTCGTCACCGCTTTGGTTTTCGTAAGCGGTTTCGCTCTACTCGGCAAGCTGACCAAATCCAAAGCGGCAGCAAGCTGCCGCACTCTACAAGCAAAAGCGGCAGCAAGCTGCCGCACTCTACACATTGTAAAGGAGGCCTTCATACATGGCTCTCACAAAGAGCGACATTCCCGATCTATTGCTGCCTGGGCTTAAGGCAGAATTTGCGATGGCGTATAGAAGCGAGCTTGAAACAAGCATCGCCGAGCGTATCGCCACCATCATCAACACGACCATGCCGGTGCAGAAATACGGCTGGCTCGGCACCGTGCCGCCGATGCGCGAATTCGTGGACGAGCGACGCCCGAGCGGCCTCGCCTCGTACTCGGTGAGCATCGAGGACAAGACCTTCGAGTCGACGATCGCGGTCGAGCGGAAGGCGGTCGAAGACGACCAGCTGGATCTCATCAAGCTTCGTATCCGCGACCTCGCCTACCGGGTTGCCGCGCATCGCCAGCAGATTGTGATGGAAGCCCTGTCGGCCGGATTCACCGGGCTGGGCTACGACGGCGTGAGCTTCTTCAATACGGCCCACCCGACGGTCGCGAGCTCGACATACAGCAACCGGACGACGAGCGCGCTGAGCGACGTTTCGCTGGGCGACGCGATCAACTCGATGATGCTCGTGCCGGACGATCAGGGCACCCCGCTTGGCATCGTGCCGGACACGCTGGTGGTCGGGCCGAAATTGCAGTGGGCAGCGAGCGAGCTGGTAGAGAGCCCGGTCGTGGTGTACAAGGGCAATTCGGGCAATACGGCGCCGAGCACCGACTACATCAACGTGTTCCAGGGCAAGCTGCGGCTGGTGGTTTCGCCCTTCCTGAGCGGTACGGCGGATGACTATTGGTTCGTGCTCGATACGAAGCGGCCGATCAAGGGGATCATCATGCAGCAGCGGAGTGACGTGCCGGTCGAGTTCAGCGCGTTGGACAACTCGGGGCACGCCGAGAGTGCATTCATGCGGGACCGGTTCTACTATGGCGTACGGGCTCGCTACAACGTGGGGTACGGCTTGTGGCAGACGGCCTATGGAGCGATCCTTTGACGCGCTTGACCGTCGAGGGCGCCGGGACGACCCACCCGGCGTCTACGGGAGGCTCGCTGCTAGTCTCGCCGGCACGACACATCCGGCGGCTACTGGGGTGGGCATATCCATTGAATCAGGCAAGGCTGTCTTGCCGGCACAACACATTCAGCGGCTACTGGGGAGGGCAATTATGAGCTTCGATTTGCTGGGATTCGGGCTTGGCGGGGCGGTTGGTGCGGCATTGGCCGTGCTGGCCGCCGGCGCCCGGCTGTCGGCGTCATGGGGCGTTTTGGCTGAGACCTATAAAACCTATAAGTCGAATAGGTCCAATGAGAATGGAGCCGCACTTGATGATGCCTTCGAGTCGCACTCCGACTCGGTGGTGGGATTCACCGCCGCGTTCGACAAGCTGAAACGGGCGTTGCGACGGAGGTGAGGATGCTCAGCGTATCTCCCCACCCCCTCAGTCCCCCTCCCCGCGCACACAGCATCGCGGAGAGGGGGAGGTCCCGATGAGCATAACGGAGCTGGCCACGCTCCTGGCCGGCTTCGTCGGCTCTGCCTTGGCGCTGGTGAGGTTTTCCTTTAACCAGCACAAGGCGATGGCGGAGCGGTTTGTCACGTTTCTCGAAAGTGCCCTACGTAGGCAGGAAGAGGTGAACGAGGGCTTCCGCTCCGCGATTCAAGAGCTCACGGAGAATGTCCGGGAGAATTCGGCGCTGCTGGCGAGGCTGGCGGAGAGAGGCTAATCAGCCTTTCGTTAGCCGTAGCCGCTTGCCGTTAGCCGAGTAGTCGGTTCAACCCAACGGCAAACGGCTGACGGCAAACGGCTAACGATTCTCCAAACAGCGTACGACCACCAAGAGGAGGATAAATGGCAATCACAGTCACCCGCGCAAGGGTGAAAGAGAAATGCGGCATTTCGGCCGCGACCTATGACACATTGATCGACAACCTGATCTCGGACATGGTCCCCGCGATCGAATATCGGATCCGCGACGAGGTGCTCGCGGACGGGACGAGCGGGCTGGTGGCGACCCTCGCACTCTCCGCTCTCGAGATAGTCTGCGGCGAGTTCCTCGCGTTCCGTCTCTTCGAGCCGGGCGGAACGGAGAAGATCTCGCTTGCAGACCTTCAGATCAGCAAGAACCTATCGGATGCCTACGGCTTGAAGCATCAGGGCTGGTCGAGGCTAAAGCCCTTTCTCAAGGAAGATCCGAGCGGCAAGACGACCACTACAGTTGGCGGTGATGGAGGGAGACGAGGATTGGAAGATCCAGTCTGAAGGGACCAGCTCATGAGGGGCGCCCTCAGTGAAACTTCCAAAGAGCCGCCGGGACCATCCTTTCGGGGTGACAGGGGAACGGTAGAACCGACGCCCTCATGCCCCAACCTCTACGGCTACGGAACCCGAACACCGGGCTTTGACCGCAATCCAACCTCCAAGCGTGAGCGGATCGGGTCCTTTCGAATGACAAGGCCGCGCACCTCGACGACCCCGTCCGAGCCGACCCTTCCCACGCCACGCTGCAGTACGTTCCCGTTAGCTGCATTGCGAAGCGTCCATACCAGCTTTGTGCCAGCAGGAGGCTGAAACTGCTGCGGCCTGCGGATCGCGACGGACGCGATTACCGCCGGGCCGGGGTAGTTGTCGGTCGGGCAGGTCGAGAGGCCGGTGACCCAGAACGTGGTGGCCCAGCGGGCAGGCGTGTCGATGATCGTGTCCATGTCCCAATCGAGATAGCCCGCCCAGGTTCCCCATAAAGTGCCCGTATCGGGATCGCCATCGCCGGGGTCTGGCTGCCTTCCGGGCGCGACCGGATCCTCGTCGTAGTCGAAAAAGGCGGGATAGGACCGGTCGGGGCGATGCCGGCGAAGCTCCATCACCGTGCCCTTCAAAGTGCGCTGAAGCGGATCGTTCGTGATCCACTGGCCCACGTCGTTCCAGGTATTGGTGGGGTCGTCTTCAGACCAATCTGCAACGCCGTGATCACGCTCGTCCCAGAAGAGATGAAAGCCATCGCGGGAGTCATTTGCTTCGCGGTGGTAGTCGGTGCGTTGCGCGTCCCAATTGTTGCCCCCGTCATTGTATTCGCGCTTCCCGTTGTAGATTCTTGTGAAGGGAATATCGCGATGCTCCGAAAGACGCGTGGTCCAATTGATCGCGTCGTAGTATCGAACTGGAACGCCGTTCACGACGATGTTCGTTTGGAGATTCAGGCCCTCACTCCCGAACATGTCGTTTTCCCCTTCCTCTACGAAAGCAACGATGGCCGGACAGAATGCGTTGACCGCGCCAAAGTAGGTCGGCAGGTAGCGGCTGAGGTTGAGGGCGCCCCTCCCACCCGCGCTGTGGCCGTAGATGGTAACGCGGTTCGGATCAACTTCGAATCCCGACCTGGATTGGTCCATAAGCCAATCGATCATCCATTTCATGCGGCGTTGGGTGTAATTGGCGATAATTGTGTCCGCTGGCGGGTCCTGCGTACGGCCGACGGGGTCGAATGGGTCGTAGTCCTTGTTCCACCCGAACCAGCGGCTCATCTGCCGCCTAACCCCAGCTCCGGTCATGAAGTAGAAGTCATCGACCGGCGTGATCAGGATTCCGTCCGTGATGTCCTGGCCGATATTGGGAAACATCCCCGCTCGGAAGTAGTAGAAGTTGCCCTCGCCGCCGTGCAATCCGATGCTCATTGCATATGGCGCTGCTCCTGGCCCATTCTCGGGCGCGGACACGAGGAATTGGACGGGCATTCCATTCTTGGCGCGGTTGGCGGCGACCGGGAAATCGGGCCGGTCGTTCATCGGGTCGTCATCGCCCATGACCCAGAAGGCGTAGGCGATTGTAAGGTAGCCCTGCGCGGATACGGCCACATATTGCACGTGGGGGATGATCGGGTCGAGATTCGGGGCATAGATCTCTTGGACAGGCGCCTGCGTGATCTGGTCGGGCGCGATGCTTGTTTGGCCAAATGGGACAACCGAGTAATACTTCATGCCGCTGGCTCTGGGCGTGTTTACGAAAAGCCCTTCCTCGGTGGTGAGCTGGTACCGGCCGCCAGAGCCATTTGTGGGGATGCGCCAGGTGGCCCCTTGGTTCCGCACGCGCTGGGAGCCCTCATCGAGCCTCTCCCCGTTCCATTCTCCCGCAAACAGCCTGCCGACGAGCGTGCCCTGCGAGGTATCGGAGATGGGCTGGTTGGAGCGGTAGATGCTGACCCAGACCGGATTGGGCGGGGTTTCTTCCCAAACGACAAAGGTCTGGCCGTGGGCAAAGACGGCGCGCACGTTGGTCTGCGCGGTCGATATTGCGCCAAGGGTAAGAGCGGCGAGCAACAGAATTGGTCTCATGACACGATCATTGTTCGCGCTTGAGTGTCACAAGACCGTCACAAGTTTCTTCGAGGCGCTACGATCCTGGCTGCAGAACCGGTTCGGGCTCATCGAGGGGATCGTCTTGCCTCGGCGGTGAGGGTGGCTGCACTTTCTTCGAGCCCTTCGCCCTTCCGCCAAAGATCCGGCCCAACCAATTCGAAAAGTCGTCGAAGATCGAGTACGAGCAGGGGATGACGAGGAGGGTGAGCATCGTCGAGACGATGATGCCGCCGATGATCGTGATGCCGATGGTCTCCCGGAACTCTGAGCCCCTTCCTATAGCGAGCGCTACAGGAAGCATACCGAACACTATAGCGAGCGTGGTCATCATGATCGGGCGGAGCCGGATTGGGCCCGCCTCGACCAATGCATCATGGCGTGTGCGTCCCCTCGCACGCAGGGTGTTGGTGAAGTCCACGAGCAGGATGGCGTTTTTTCCGACCAATCCCACAAGCGTCATGATGCCGATGAATCCTACGATATTGAGGGCTTTGTCGGTGATCATAAGGGCGAGCAGCGCGCCGACCATGGCCTGGGGCTGGGCTAGCTGGATCACGAACGGATAAAGCAGGTTGTCAAACAGCGAGGCCAGCACCATGTAAACCAGGAGAATCGCGAGGCCGAACGCAAACATCATATAAGGCATTTCGCGGGCCTGCGCCTGGGCTTGGCCGAGCGGGACGATATTCACGCCTTCGGGGACCAGCTTCTCATCCTTGAGCCACTTGTCGATTTGGGCCTGCACGTTGGCTGCCGCCATTCCGGGCAGCAGGTCGGCGGTAAGGCGGACCTCTTCCTGGCGATCGCGCCGCTCGATCTTGTCAAGGCCAATGCCTGGCTCGATCCGCGCAACCTGGGAAAGGAAGACGGGGTTCCCCTGAACGAACAAAAGCGGCAGCTGGTTCACGATGTCGGGGTTATTGCGGTCCTTGAGCGACATCATCACGCGGATCTTGTATTCCCGGCCGCCCACCCGGAAGATGGTTCGGTCGTCGCCTTCATAGAGCATGCGCATGGCGTTCGCGACATCGGCGGGCGTGCGGCCCACATCCGCGAGCTTCAGCCGATCCGGTATGACCCGAATTTCGGGGTTCCCCGGTTTCGAGCTGATGTCAGGGTTGATTACGCCCTTGATCGCTCCGCCCTTGAGCTTTTCTTTGATGTTGGATACGGCGGCCACGAGCACGGCGGGATCGTCGCCCCGAAACGACATTTGAATCGGCGATCCGAAGCCTTCGCCCTCCGTGGCGGCAACCTTGATCTCAGCGCCGGGGATGCGTCCTATCTGTTCCAAGAGCTCTGCCGCAATGGAATCGCTCGAGCGGGTGCGCAGCTTTTCCTCTTTGGGGGCCCAAAAGGCGAGCTGGTCGAGCAGCGCTTGCTTCTCGTGGAGGGTCACGCGAACCTGTCCATAGTTCGAGCCCTGACTTCCGATTCCGCCGAAGCCGCCTGATTGAGAGCCCACAGTGCTCAGCACGTACTTCGCTTCAGGGTGCTTGGAGACGACCCCTTCGATACGCTCGATGACTGCCTGCGTATTGGAAAGGCTGGTTCCTGGGGGCATCTGGACGGCTATGCCGACCGAGCCCGGATCGCTTTGCGGCATGAACTGGCCTTTAAAGAGCGGCTCCTTCTTCCATTGGGCAAGGCTAAACCCGAGCAGCGCCGCTCCCAGAAACACTGAGCCGAAGAGGGCGGCATTGAGGATCAGCCGAGGCTTCCAGATCTTGCGGAAGCCATTGATGAAGAACACAATCACGCCGATGAAGATCGCGAACTGGAACGGCCCCATCGCGCCACCGATCGCCGCCGCTGCTGTTGGCGAGAAGCTCCCCGCGACAACCATGAACACCGCGACCAGCACGACGAACCCGCTGATGAAGATGAACCAGCGGTGGTTGAGGCTCCACTCTAAAATGCGCCCGTAGAAGTTTGCAAAGCGGGTCCAGTTGCGCTCGAACCATACCGCGAACCGCCCGGTCGGATGCTCCAAGTCCTCACCCTTTCGATACCAGCGCGAGGCAAGCATGGGGGTGACCGTGAACGAGACGAACAGCGACATCAAAACCGCGACCGCAAAGCCGATGCCGAGCGGCCGGAAGAACTGCCCGACGACGCCGCCCATGAAGGCGATCGGAATCCAGACGACGACGTCGACGAGGGTGATCGCGATGGCGGCAAGGCCGATCTCGCTCCGTCCGTTTATGGCGGCGTCGCGAGGATCTTCTCCCATGCGGAGGTGGCGATAGATGTTTTCGAGGACGACGATCGCGTCATCCACGAGGACGCCGACAGCCAGCGAGAGCGCCAGCATCGTCATCATGTTGATCGAGAAGCCGAGGGCCGCGAGCACGATGAACGTGGCCATGAGACAGATCGGAATCGCGGTTGCCACGATAAGCGTGCCTCGGAAGTTATGGAGGAACACGTAGACGACGGCGGCGACCAGGAGGATGCCGAAGATGAGGGCGAACCGGAGGTCGAACAGGGATTCCGATATGTCGTCTGCGACGTTTGTGGTGACGACGAATTTAAGGCCGGGATACTGGGCCTCGATCTGAGGAATGATCGCCTTGGATTGCTCGGCGATATCTACAGCGGTGCCCTCGCGGGTCTTTTGGATGACGAGCGTGACCGAGTCGCTGCCTCCGAGGCGGCTCGCCTCCCTGCGCTCCTGGATCGTGTCGGTGATGGTCGCGATGTCTTTCAGTCGCACGACCCTGGACTTACCGCCTCCACCGCCCTCGCCTCCCGAGTTGTCCTGAACGGACAGGACCATGTTCTCGATTTCGGCGACCGTTTTGAATTCGCCGAGCGTTCGGACACGGGCTTCGCTGGAGGAGGTGACGACCCTGCCGCCGGGCACGTTGAGGGTTGCTGCCTGCACGGCCCGCTGCACGTCGGCGAGAGCAATCTTGTAGGAGAGCAGCTTATCTTTGTTGACCTGGATCTGAATCTCGCGGACGTCGCCGCCGGAGACGTTAACGGCAGAGACTCCTGCAATCCGGGAGAACTTGTCCTTGAGCTTGTCATCCGCGAGGTCACGAAGCTCTTGGTTGCTGAGCTTATCGCTGCGGAGGACGAGATAGAGGATGGGCTGGCTGGAGAAATCCGCTTTTGAAACGATCGGCTTCTCCGCTCCAAGAGGCAAGCCGCCGATGCTGGAATCCACCTTGGAGCGGATATCGTTCAGCGCCGCGTCCATGTTCGTGCCGAACTGGAAGGATACGATGACCACCGAAGCGCCCTCGACCGATTGGCTCGTGACCTCTTCGATGCCGTTGACGCCGGAAACAGACTCTTCGATCCTTCTCGAGATCAGGCGATTGACCTCATCCGGCCCGGCACCTGGGTATGCCGTTATGACCGTGATCATGCCGAAGCTGACTTCGGGCTGGAGCTCGACGCGCATGCTCGTGGTCGCGCGCCAGCCCATAAAGACGGCGAGCACCATCAGCACGAGGATGAAGACCGGACGGTTCAGAGCAAGGCGGGTTAAGCCCATGCAGCCTCCATTTCGGATTTAGGATTTAGGATTTTGAGTTGGCTAGCCATGTTGGAATGCGCTCTCAATTACTCGTGCTTCCAGGCTTGGCGTCGGACTCCCCAGTTCCAGCGACAGGCTTGGCCTTTCCGTCGTCGATCTTGATCTTTGCGCCTTCGGCGAGCTGGGTTTGGCCTTCGATCACGACCTGCTGGCCGGTTACCAGCCCCATGACCTGCACTAGATCACCTTTGCGGAGCCCCGTTCGGACCACAACCTTCTTCGCAGCGTCCTTCTCGATCACGTAAACATAGCTCTCGCCCCCGGATTCGAGCACGGCGCTGGATGGGACGACGACCGCGCTGGGGATTGTTCGAAGATCGATCTCGCCTCGAGCGAACATTCCCGGCCGGAGACCCTCGATGCCTGCTCCAAGCTGCACGCGGACCTTGAAGAGGCGGCCGACCTCCTCGCTGAGCGGGCTTATCGCGACGACGCTGCCGTAGATGGTTTGACCCGCCAGCGCATCGATCGTGACCCGAACGCCCTTGCCGGCGGAAATCTGCGAGATCATCGTCTCAGGGACCTCGCCCTCAAAGTAGTTGCCGCTGCCACCGACTATCCGGGCGACCGGCGTTCCGGGTGAAAGGAATGCGCCGGGCTGTGCTGGCTTGCCCGAAATCCTGCCCGCGAACGGCGCCTTGATCTGCGCGTCCGAAAGGGTCTGGCGGATCAGATCGAGGCTTGCCACGGCGGCATCCAGGTTTGCTCTGGCCGCGGATACCTGGTCGTTCAAAAGGATGTCGAGCCGCTTCTGCGCCTTGGCTTGGCGGACGCCCTCTTCGGCGCTGCGAACCTGCTCGACCGCCATCTGAATGTCCTCTGGCCGCGCCCATTGGTTCATCATGCTCAGCTGCTGGAGGGTGTTCTGATATTGGGAGACAGCGGCCTGATAGGCATTTTGAGCCTGGTCGATTCTTGCCCGCGGGATCGCGCCCTCGTCGGCGAGGCGGATGGTTCGATCGAGCTCTTTCTTTGCGAGCACCATGGCCGACTCTGCGGCCGTGACGGCGGCCTCGGCCTGCTTCTTTTCCTCGTTTCGAGCGCCGGCGCGAATCTTCGAGAGATTCGCCTTCGCGCGCCTTAGCTCCGATTCTGCGGCGCGAACTGCAGCAGTGGATTTCGAGGGCTGAATCGCGGCGTTGGAAATCGCTTGCGAGTGCTGAGAGCGGGCCGCTGAGACCTGGGCGCTCGCCTGCCTGAGCCGGGCCGATATGTCCGACGTGTCCTGGATCGCGATGACCTGTCCCGCCTTGACGGGATCACCCTCCTTGACGAGCACAGCGACGAGCCGGGCGCCCATTTTTGCGCCCACCTGCACATCCTCAGAGGTCGTCACGGCGCCTGTCACGGCGAGGGTCTCTGTGAGCGGCTGCAAAGCGACCAGGCGAACCTTGACCGGCCGGGTTGGATCGGAAAGTGTTTTTTGGGTTCGCGCGGACTGTTCCTGGGC
Organism: Fimbriimonadaceae bacterium; assembly: GCA_049276675.1. Taxonomy (GTDB): domain Bacteria; phylum Armatimonadota; class Fimbriimonadia; order Fimbriimonadales; family Fimbriimonadaceae; genus DATLGQ01. The sequence continues at coordinate 36,947 of JBASWW010000053.1, read as the reverse complement.
TGCCCGGTCGACACAGCCGGCTAGGACGAAGGTCGCGACGAGGGCGACTCCGATGCACTTCAAACCTTGAGAATGTCTCAATTCATGCCTCCGGGATTGTCCGCTGCCACAGCCCGCTGGAGCGCGGCGTAGGCGGTCAAATAATCGTATTTGGTCGTGACAAGCTGGGATTGGGCGCGGGTGAGCTCGGTCTGCGCGTCGACCACTTCGAGCTGGATCGCGTCCGTTTCCTGATATCGAATCTTCGTGATCCGGTACGTCTCCGCTGCCAGCACGACCGCTTTTTGTGCGACCTCGTAGCGGCTCCAGGCATCTTGGAGGTTGCTGAGCGCCTGCCTAACTTCGAGCGAGACGCCAAGCTTAAGCTGGTCGAGCAGGATCTTGGCGGCCTCTTCGTCTTGCCGAGCCTGCTTGACCCTGGCGCGCGTGACGCCCGAATCAAAGATGGGGATCGAAAGGCCGATTGTCCCGGTCGTCGTGCTGCGCCCGCCTCCAAAGCTCGGCTGGCCGAAGGCGCGGCCATGGTTTGCGGAGAGCTGCAGGGATGGGTAAAGACCGCCTTCTTGCGCGGAGCGAACGAGAGCGAGCGATTGGATATTGAAATCCTGAGCCAGGACATCGGGCCGTCGCTGGATCGCGCCGGAAATGAGCTCCTCCGGCGAGTTAGCCACTTTGGGAAGATCGACGATGTCCACCGGCTCGATCGGCGTTTCGATCGGGCGGCTCATCGTGTTGTTGAGCGATTGCTTGGCGAGCCGGACCGCGTTTTGCGCCGCGAGCAGGTCCGCTTCGTTTTGCCGCACCTGGGTCTCGATGCGCAGGACGTCGATTCTTGCCTTGGTTTCCGCTTCGAATTCCTTCTTGGTTACCGCCAACCGTTCCTCGGCATTTTTCAAGGCCTCTTCCGATACTCCGACCAGGGCCTCGGCCTGGAGCACTCGAAAGTAGGCCGTTCGAACCTGTTGCCGGAGATCATTGCGCTTGGCATCCACCAGCGCGCCCGCGGATTTGAGCGCGACCTCGGAAGCTCGGATTCCTTTGCCGATGATGCCGGTGATGTCAACGGGCATGGAGAGGGTGAGCTGTGCCTGGCTCTGGTCCTTGGGAGTGGGGAAGCTCGATCCGGTGGTCTCGACCCTGGTGTAGGTCGAGCCCGCGCTGAGCTTCGGTCCCTGCGAGCCGCGGACTTCAGATATCCGCTGCCGGGTTTTCTCAACATTGGTCTGGGCAACCTTGACTGAAAAGGCGTTCTGTTCGGCGATTCGGATCGCCTCTTCGAGAGTCAGTATGCCTCCCTGGCTTCCGGGCAGGGCCGAGGCAAGGCTAAGAATTAAATTAAGCAAGGACTTTCCCCTCGGACTGTTCGGCTATACGGTCCACGCTCGCCGCGAATTCATCGAGGAACTGGCGGACGGCCTCGATCTTGAAAACCATGAGGCCATCGTGCATGGGATGCTTCATGACCAGGAGCTTGTCGCCCGCGTGAAGGCCCAGGGCAGTTCTTGCCTCCGCCGGAATCACAATCTGGCCGCGCTCACCCACCGTGACCGAGCCGTAGAATTTTTCCTCGCAGTTCATCTCATGGACCTCAGGCATAACATACTTTTCATACTTCGCATACTTGTACCGCTTAAACGCCGGCTAAGTCAAGGCATTCCCAGAAACAGGGGACAAGGGCCTAGCGCGGCCATGCGGGATAATGTCTGGCGTGCGGATTCCACTTGTGCTCCTCTCTCTCGCTTACGGATTGGCGCAGGCGCAGGATTCAGGTCCTATTCAAACGCGCAACCACCGGGCCTTGTCCCTTCCGTTCTTGCGCCTTCTGCCTGGACATGGCGTACTTGGCCGTGCAGACCGGGAGTGGAGCGCCGGGTGGGCGATCGCCAACGACGTCCGGAAGCAGCCCACGGGCGGGCCAACCGAGGTCGAGGAGGATCAGGAGACGCTTCGCTTCGCATTCCGCTACCGGGAAGGGCTAGGGAATGGCTCGGAGTGGTGGATCGAAGCGCCTATTCTTAGCCGTGGAGGTGGGATCTTGGACCCCATCATTGACGGCTGGCACAAGAATATTCTGCGCTGGTCGGACCCGCTTCGCAATGACACGCCCATGGGCCGCAGCGTGGTGACGGTCGGATCGCAAACCTTCGGGTCAGCGGCCGGCTTGGGCGACGTGTCGCTTGGGTACTCGAAGAGCCTCGGTCGGCGATATCAGCTGGATCTGGGGTTGAAATTTCCGACGGGCGATCCGGGCCGGCTTCTGGGCAGCGGCGGGCTGGACATTGGCATAGCGGTCTCCGGCGTGATTCCGATCAATTCACGTTGGAGGCTGTATCTTCAGGCTGGTGCTGTCGTGCAAGGCAAGCCGTCCAGGTTGGAAGGGGCGAGGGGGCTGGTCGACCAGGCGTGCGTCGCGTTCATCTATCGGCAGAGCGCCAGGGATACATGGGTCGTGCAATGGCAGAGCGAGGCATCGGCCCTACAGACCGGGGTCGCGGCTTCGGATGCGCCGCACCGGCTGGTGACGTTTGGCTATCGCCGCCGGATATCCTCGACCCAGTCGCTGGAGGGGTTTTTCTCGGAGGATAGGGATCTCTTTCGCCCAGGCGTGCCTGAGCTGGCAAATGTCGGACCGGACTTCACGATGGGGATGCGGCTTGTGGTGAGGATGTGAGGAGATGGTATTGAGGTATTGAGGGGGGCCGCTATGGAACCAACGATTTCACTGACGTCCGGACAAATCGAGTTCTATCACACGAGCGGCTACCTCGCGATCGAAGCGATTACGACGCATGATGAGATCGAGTGGATGCGCGGCATCTACGACCACCTATTTGCGATCCGGGCGGGCCGTGAGGAAGGCAACCAGTTCGACCTGGCCGGCACAGATGAGGAAGGCAAAGAAGCGGCGCTGCCCCAAATCCTGGGCCCAAGCAACTACGCCCCCGAACTCAAGGACACGCTTTTGCGTGTGAACGCACTCCACCTTGCGCGGCAGCTGCTTGGTTCCCAGGCGGATGGAGGCGGCGACCATGCCATCCTCAAGCCGTCCGGTGGCCCGGAGACACCTTGGCATCAGGATGAAGCCTACTGGGATCCTGGTGTCCTCCATGAGGCGATCAGCATTTGGGTGCCGTTGCAGCCCGCGACGATCGAGAACGGCTGTATGTGGTTTGTGCCTGGCTCGCACCGGCTCGAGGTCGCCCCCCATCACCCGATTGACAACGATCCGAGAGTTCACGGCTTGGAGATCAATGAGGCGGACGTGTCTGAAGCCGTTGTATGTCCGATCCCGGCTGGCGGGGCGACAATCCATCATTGCCGGACGCTGCATTACACCGGGCCGAATAGGTCTGACGAGCCTCGCCGGGCTTACATCGTCGGATACGGGATTCCAGGGACTCCCGTCGATCCGCCGAGGGACTTCTATTGGCAGCTTCAGCGCGAGACTCCGAGGGAAGAGCGTGCAAAGCGATCTTCCAGCTAAGGTACGATCGGGCCAGGGCTGCCATGTTCACGCGGCATCGCCCCATACTCACCGAGCCATATCCGATCTTCGACGGGCCGAAATGCGGCTATGACAAGGAAATAACCGAGGAACGGCAGCATAAGGCAAGCAGCCGAGAACTTAGGAAACCTCCGGACAAGCCACCAAGCGGGCAGCAGCATGATTCCTGCCGCAAACAGTCCCAGCGGAGTCCGCAACCAGAAAGCCACCGGGCCGACAACGACGAAGCTGTCCGACGGGGGTTCACCTTGATAGCGTCGTCCCCCGAATAATCTGGTGGATCGCCTCCGCTCGAATCCCGGCGTGACCTTGCGCAGAATAAATTCGACTCTGCCACTGCCTATAAATCGGGCGCGGCCTCGTTGTGCAAAGTCGCTGTATAGAAACATGATCTGAACGAGGAAGAGGGCCAGAATGGCGATGCCAACCACCAGGCAGATACATCCAGCGGATTCCCTTTCGGGCTCACCGTCAACCGTAGATCCCAATGCACCCGACTCCAATAAACCAATCGTATCCGGTTTGTGCAGATGTTGTTCTGCGCTTCCCCACCCCCCAAGCCCCTCCCCACACACGAACCATCGTGGAGAGGGGCTTCGAAATCCACGTATAATCTAATAGGCAAAGCACAACATCCCCGTCCCGTAAAACCGGGACTGTGCCAGCCGGGAGTCGCGACCGAAGGCCGATAGCCCAAATGCGCGAGAAAACATGTACCAGCAGCCACTGCCGCAGGAGTACCAGAGCCTCTCCGATCAGGAGGTCTTCGATAGAATCAGCGCCGCCAAGCAGGCCCTCGGTTCGCGGCTTGTCATCCTTGGACATCACTATCAGCGTGACGAGGTCATCGTTCATGCCGACTATCGCGGCGACAGCTACAAGCTCGCCAAGGACGCGCAGAGACACCCGGATGCCGAGTTCATCGTGTTCTGCGGCGTGCACTTCATGGCCGAAAGCGCGGATATCCTCGCATCTCCGAACCAGAGAGTGATCCTGCCGAATCTCGCCGCCGGCTGCTCGATGGCGGACATGGCGAACGTCTTTCAGGTGAAGAACTGCTGGCGCGAGTTGGAAGGAGTTTTAGAGTGCGGTAACTCGTTACCGCTTTGCGCTGGCGAGCAAGCTCGCGGCTATCAAAGCGGCAACGAGTTGCCGCACTCTGTAGATTCTCAAAGCGGCAACAAGTTGCCGCACTCTAAAGATTTTCAAAGCGGAAACAAGTTGCCGCACTCTAAAGATTCTCAAAGCGGCAACAAGTTGCCGCACTCTATAGGTTCTCAAAGCGGCAACAAGTTGCCGCACTCTAAAGATTTTCAAAGCGGCAACGAGTTGCCGCACTCTATAGATTCTCAAAGCGGCAACAAGTTGCCGCACTCTATAGATTCTCAAAGCGGCAACAAGTTGCCGCACTCTAAAGAGGCTCTCCTCCCAATAACCTACATCAACTCAGCCGCCAACCTAAAGGCATTTGTGGGAGAAAAGGGGGGCACGGTCTGCACCTCTACCAACGCGCCGACCGCAGTGAAATGGGCGCTGGACAGGGCCGACAAGGTGCTCTTCTTCCCCGATCAGCATCTGGGTCGAAATACGGGGGTCAAGCTCGGCTACTCGCCGGATGAGATGGTCGTTTGGAATCCATTCAAGCCATTGGGCGGCAACACCGAAGCCGAAATCCGGGCGGCAAAGTTCATCCTGTGGAAGGGGCATTGCAGCGTGCACCAGCGGTTCACCGTCGAGCAGGTTAGAAAGGCGCGAGCAGAGCATCCCGGCATCCAGATATTGGTCCATCCTGAGTGCCCGCTCGAAGTGGTGCAGGAAAGCGATCTTGCCGGCTCAACCGAGTTCATCATCAAGAGCGTGGAGGCATCGCCCGCGGGAAGCAAGTGGGCTATTGGAACGGAGATCAACCTCGTGAGCCGCCTCGCCAAAGAAAACCCGGATAAGACGATCTTCTGCCTTGATCCTCAGATCTGTCCATGCTCCACGATGTACCGCATCCATCCGAGCTTCCTATGCTGGGTTCTCGAAAGTCTGGCGAGAGGAGAGGTGGTGAACGAGATTGTGGTGCCGGAGAAAACCGCCCAGTTCGCCAGTCTAGCCCTCGATCGGATGCTCCAGCTCGATCCTTCGCAAGCGCCTCGGGACTAACAGATGGCTCCCGCCGTGTGATGCCTTAACATTTCCATAACACGCGAATCACCCGTTCTTAACAATCGGGCCGCAGTATCTCATTCGGGCGGAATGCCCATTTGGAGGGTGACCAAGATGAGGATGATTGCATTGGCGGCGGTATTGGGAGTTGGCGCGGGCGCGGCATGGTGCCAGTCCTCGGAACCTCCCGTCCAGGACCAGGATAAGGCGAAGCAGAGTGCGCCAAAGAAGGAACTCACGCTAGAGCAAAAGCAGGAAGCTCTTAAGACACTCGAGCCGAGAGTGAAGGATGCTCAGAAGCTTCGCGACCAAGCCGGGGAAATCACCGCGAAGATCGGCAAGCTCGCCTCAAGCGGCAAGCTGCCCACCAGCGACGAGGGCATCAAGCTCCTGCAGGACCTCGTACAAGAGCTCGCAAAAGTGAACGAATCCCTCAAGAAGATCCAGGAGGAGATAGACGCCATCAAAGGCTGGATGGAGGGCCAGAACGAGAGCCTCCCGGTGCTGATCGGCGATGTCGAAAACCTTAAGCGAGCCACATGGGGTAACTACTACCAGTTTCAGTTTGCCGATACGCAAGAGGGCTTTAGCCGTCGGCTCGGAGATAACTCGACCACAAGGCGAACCAACAACGACGGCTTCCAGTTCCGGCGGATCAGGCTTAGCACGAGCAACAAGATCGATCCCAAGACGAGCGTCAAGGCATCTCTGGACATGGCCACGGGTAGCCAGAGGCTGAGCGCCGAGCTCAAGGATGCATTCATGACCTACGACATCGAACAGTCCGATGTTGCGATGGGGCTTCAGGCCATTGCGGGGCAGATGAATATGCACTTGGGCTATGAGCTGGAGCGGTCCTCAAGTGAGCGTGAAATGCCCGAAAGGTCCATCTATAACCGAACAATGATGGGAGGCGAGCGAAATAGAGGCGTTATGTTCAAGAAGGGCATGGGTGCCAACGCTTACTTCCATGGCGGATTGTGGAACTCGTTAACCGTCGGAGACCCCCAGCTCACCAACGTGAACACCTTCCGAAATCTCAACGGAACAGATGTCGGAGCAACCGTCGGGGCAAGAACCTACTCAGCAGTGCATGACGTGGGCATCGGCGTATTCTTTGCCAAGAGGCCGCGCTTCAGCTACACCGACTTCGTGGCCCCCGACAACAATGCCACCACCACGAAGGTCACGAGCGACGCCGATCGACGGCTCATCTACGTTGACGGGTCTTACATTGGACTGGGAGTGCCCAACCTAACTCTGCGAGGCGAGGTCATGTTTGGCCGGGATCGGGTTCCGACCCTTGGCACCAAGAGACAGACGGTTGGCGGAAGCAGCGCGACGATCTCGAACTTCCCCGAATACATCACCCCGACCAACGTTCTGGGCTATCAGCTGCAGGCAACCTACAATCTCAGCCCCCGAAACGTGATCTCGCTGCGCTGGGAGTATTTCGATCCGGACACCGGCTCGGGAGGCAACGACCAGACGGGCCTTGGGCTGTCCTACATCTACTACATTAACCCTGGTGCAAGGCTGATGTTTGCCCATGAATCGTTCAAGGAGCGCGCCTTCGAGCTTCGGAATAACGTGACGACAATCAGGCTGCAGATGAAGCTTTAAGCCAAACCCCTCCGCGTATCTGCTTGGGCGGCCCGGAAAGGCCGCCCTTTTTTTGGGCTCGGGAAGCAATTGCCTTAACAGCGCCTTAACTCCGTCTTGACCCAGCCTTAACGTCCCTGCGGGATCATGACGGTAGCTATCAGGTAGCGAGGCATGAACATGAAATCACTATTAGTTTTCGCGGCACTTGCGAGTGCGGGCATTTCGTCCGCACAGACCATTTCGATCAAAGGATCGGACACTCTTCTAGTTGTTAATCAAAGATGGGCGGAGGCCTTCGGTGGCAGCGTTGCCGTGACCGGTGGCGGTTCAAGCATCGGCATTCGGGCCTTCATCAATGGCGTAACCGATATTGCGGCTGCCTCCCGCCCTATGAAGGCTAGCGAGGTCGCCAGCGCGAGGAGCAGAGGATCGATTACGAACGAGATTCCGGTCTGCCTGGATGGCCTGGCCATCATCGTTCACGCATCAAATCCGGTGGATTCACTCACTATGGACCAGTTGCGCAAGATCTACATCGGCCAGTTCACCAATTGGAATCAGCTGGGGGGCCCGAACATGCCGATCACGGTTTACAGCCGGGATAGCAACTCGGGAACCTACGGCTTTTTCCAGCAGAATGTGCTGCGGAACCAGAACTGGGGCCCGCAGGTCCGGTTCATGCCGTCGACCAGCGAGGAGGCTCGCGAGGTTTCGCGCACTCCGGGCGGCATCGCCTATGGCGGCGTGGCTTATTTCAAGGGCAAATCCGGAGTCAAGATTCTGCCGATTGCTCCGGGAACAGGCGGCAGGCCTATCGCACCGACTGAGGAGAACGTCCGCTCGAAGAAATATCCGATCTGGCGCTACCTCTACTACTACACGAACGGCAAGCCCAAGGGGCAGACCGCAAAGTTCATCAATTTTGTGCTCTCGCCCGAGGGCCAAAAGATCGCCGAGCAGGTGGGCTACTACAGCCTCAAGTAGTTGTGGACATTCTGTCGCACCTACGGGTGGGTTGATGTGCGACAGGAGTGTCGCACCTACGAGTGATGAAGGCAAAACTCACGGACTGGATCATGGAGAGGCTGGTGTGGATCGCCGGCCTCCTCGTGCTTACGATCGTCGGCGCGATCTTTTTCTATCTTTCCAGCGAGTCGCGCTACGCATTTGACCGAACCTTTGCCTTCGGCTACCGTATCGCTCTCCAACCGACGAGCGCCGATCCGAAAGAGGACATCGCGTTCGACCCAAACGCGACCTTCGTCGGCGCGCATCTCGACGGAGTGGATGGGCTCGACGAAAAAGAAGAAATCATCCCTATGCCCTCCATCGATCAAATGAGGGGCGCATCGCTCATGGCGACCGGCGTCGGTATGCCGCTGCCGGGCGCGAAGGCAGGTGACCCTCCCTTCTACACGCGCGACGACTGGCGAGCACCGAAGACCGCGACGGCGAGCGAGAAGTTCACGATCTACGGCTATGCGAGCCCGGAGCAGAAGAATTCGACCATGCGCTTGCGATGGGGAGCGGATTCGGGCTTTATCGCTTCGCGGTCCCCCTATCGACTGAACCTCCGGCTTGTTCGCGCTCCGGCAGGGGTCAATGCGCCCAAGGTCGAGATCGACCTGGTGGAGCAGCCCAGTGGTTCGATCGATCTCCCAACCTGGATCGCCAAGACCGACGACGATCGCACAAAAGGATACGTCTTCGAGCTCACTTCCACGCCGCGTTATGGCAGCAACTTCCTCGCCACCGTCAGCGGCCTGATGAGCACGGACTGGGAGCCGACCCACCCTTACGCAAGGTATGGCTTCATGCCGCTGCTGCTCGGGACGCTTCTCATCACGCTAATCGCCGTCTGCCTGGCCGCTCCCGTAGCCGTCCTCACGAGCCTCTACCTGAGCGAGCTCGCGCCCTCACGGCTAAGGGAATGGCTCAAGGCATTTATCGAGTTGCTCGCGAGTGTCCCCACCGTCGTGCTCGGCTATTTCGGGCTGATGCTGGTCGCGCCCGGGCTGATCAAAGTGTTTGGGGAAGCTGCAGGGATGACATCGGGCAGGAGCCTCCTGACGGCTTCGCTGCTGATGGCCGTGCTCATTCTGCCCCTCATGATCTCGGTGGCCGAAGACGCCCTTCGCGCGGTGCCAAGCTCGCTGCGAGATGGCGCTTTCTCTTTGGGATTCTCGCCCGCCGAGGCGATTCGCAAGGTGCTCTTGCCGGCTGCCCGGCCCGGCATTATCGCCGCCCTCCTGCTCGGCTTCGCCAGGGCGATTGGCGAGACGATGATCGTTTGGATTCTTGCGGGTGGCACGGCGACCATGGCTTCGCTGGCCGATCCCATCAAGTCGCTGGTGCAGCCCTCGCGGGGGATCGCCGACACGATTGCGATCGAAATGGGCAACGTGGTCTTCGAGGCTCCCCACTACGGGCACCTCTTCCTGATCGGTCTCATCCTGTTCGTCCTGACCCTCGCGATCAACCTGACCGGCTACTACTATGGGAGGCGCGCATGGCGGGTGTAGGCTCCCTCGGCATCCCCGAGCACGTGCTTACCCAGCGAGATGACCGCCGCCGGGCAATGAGCGCGCTGTACATCAACTTGCTCCGCGGCGCGGCCCTGTTCAGCGTCGGCATCGTCGTCATGATCATCGGCGCGATCGTTTGGAAAGGCGCGCCCGCCATCAGCTGGGACTTCCTAAGCAGCCCGCCTGTTGAAGGGATGACCTCCGGCGGGATCTGGCCGATGATCCGCGGCTCGGCACTTCTCATGCTGGGAACGCTTCTGATGGTGCTGCCGGTCGGCATCCTCGGTGGCATCTGGCTTGCTTACTACGCTGCTCAGGGACGGTTCGCCTCATTCGTCCGGGCATGCGTCACGAGCCTGGCGGGCACCCCATCGATCATCTATGGCCTGTTTGGGTTCGCAGTTTTCGTGCTGATGCTCGGCCTCAAACAGAGCCTGCTTGCGGGCTGGCTGACACTCTCGATTATGTCCATCCCAGTGGTCGCTATCACGACCGAGCTTGCGCTAAGATCGGTGCCTGATTCATTTGGGGAGGCGGCAACGGCGCTGGGCATGTCGCGATGGAAGAGCATCTGGAAGGTGCTGCTGCCCGCGGCGCTACCGGGCGTCATGACCGGCCTTGTTTTGGCGGCGGGCCGTGCGATTGGAGAAGCGCCGCCCATCTTGCTCACCGCCGGCCTTTACTATTCAACTGAAAAACTAACGATGGACTTGAGCACGCCGCTCAAGCCCGTCGCCAACCTGCCTTACCACCTTGCCGAAGGATATCGGCAGGGTGGAATTATTCCGGAGAAAATCATATGGGGAACCTGTCTTACGCTGATGCTGTTCGTCCTGCTCATCAATTTGGGAGCAATACTAGTGAGAGCGAGAGCGCGAGCGAAACAGCGCTGGTAGCCGAGGATCAGGGTTCCGCTCTGAGCGCGGAAAACCTGAACGTGTTCTACGGGCCCACCCGCGCGCTCGCCGACGTGAGCTTCACCGCCCCGCCTAAGAAGGTAACTGCGCTCATCGGCCCGAGCGGCTGCGGAAAGAGTACGTTCCTGCGATGCTTCAACCGCATGAATGACCGGATTCCCGGCACCCGCGTCGAGGGCCATGTCCGAGTGGACGGGATGGACCCCTATGCACGCAAGGTCGACCTCATGCAGCTTCGCCGCAAGGTCGGAATGGTGTTCCAGCGGCCCAATCCGTTCCCTGCGACCATCTACGAGAACGTGGCGATGGCGCCGAGAATCCATTTCGGCATCAAAGGGGACAAGCTGGACGAGGTGGTGGAGACCGCTTTGCGCCGGGCAGCCCTGTGGGACGAGGTTCATGACTCCTTGAAAAAGAAGAGCGGCATGGAGCTGTCCGGCGGCCAGCAGCAGCGCCTGTGCATCGCGCGGATGCTCGCGGTCGAGCCAAGCGTGATCCTCATGGACGAGCCCTGCAGCGCGCTCGATCCCCTCGCGACCGGCCGCATTGAAGAGCTCATCGTCGAGCTGGGGAAGGAATACACCGTCCTGATCGTCACCCACAACCTGCAGCAGGCGGCCCGCGTAAGCGACTACACCGCCTTCTTCATGCTTGGCAAGATCATGGAGCAGGACCGCACGAAGACCATATTCACCGCCCCCGCGCTCAAGGTGACGGACGACTATCTAAACGGCCGCTTTGGTTAGCGTCACGCAACTCAACGTAGGCACCGGGAACAGAATCGGGACACGCATTCAGTACATGCTCTCGCTGTCTCCCCAAGTATGGGCTTTCGTGGGGTTGTAGCTGGCGGAGAAAGCGCTGACGAAACCCTCAATGCATATGGCACTTCGCTGCTTGCAAGAGTTGCAAGAGCATGCCTACCCGCCCTTCGGCTAACCGGCTAGGACCGGCGGATACGGATAGTCCCAGCTGATAGCACCGTAAAGGACCCCGAGAACTCCTGACCGTGATCGCGAATCGCCTGCGAAGTCCTGGCGGCCTTTGAAGCGGCAGAAAGTCCCGCGAGTCTGAGCAATACGATGCCGTGCGTTACCGAGCCTTGCCGAAATACGATCTCGCCGAAATCCTTGTCCTGAGTCACCAAAACTTCACGCTTCGCATTGGCTATCGAGAGCACCTCATCATCGGAGATTCCGGGATTCATCTCCGCCACGTAGGCGACTTATGCCCGTCCGATCTGAGGCGTTCCACAATTTCGCGGTCGACACCTTCGTCGGCAAGAAAATTCCCTGGGCGGACTCTGAGACCGGATAGACGACATCAGCCCGGAGAGCACGGGCCGCGAATCCGATCGCCTCGCGAATAGCCTCAGCGGTGAGCCGGGGATGGGCGTGCAATATCTGTTCAGCGGTCTCGCCTGCCGCGAGCTTCTCCAGGATGGATTCCACGGTAATACGCGTGCCGGCGACAACCGGCTTGCCCATCATGATCTTCGCATCGCTAACGATGAGGGATTTGGCCATCTCCTCTTAATGATGAACGATCTGGTACGACGATGCGAGCCTTACTTGAGGGCCAGTTAGCCGCCAGAGGGCAGAAACAAGGCAAACGCTGACGGCTGCGGTGATCTCGAGCCATTAACAGAAAGTAAAGGCGGTTTCCCGCGCAGTAATCTCTGATCATGCGCTTTACACGACGCGAATTGATCGGCGCCGGCATCGCCGGTCTGGCTGCAAACGGTTTGCCTCTTCCTCCCAGCGCGAAGCCGAAGAAGGCCAAGAACATCATCTTTTGTGTAGCTGATGGAATGGGAATCGCGACCCTTTCGATGGCGGATCAGTTCCAGAAGATTCACCATGGCCGCAGCTCCTATTGGGCACAGCTTCTCGACCAGCCGGACGTGGTCAATGCGCTGCAGGAAACGCGCTCGCTTAATTCGCTCGTAACCGATTCGAGCGCGGCAAGCTCGGCATGGGGCTCCGGGCGGCATATCTGGAACGGACAGGTGAACATGTTTCCCGACGGCACGAAGCTCCGGACGATTGCCAACCTTATGCACAGCGTGGGTGTCCGCTGCGGGTTCGTGACCACCACCACAATCACCCACGCCACCCCGGCCGGATTTGGTGCCCAGCGAATGCAGCGCGACATGGAAGAGGGCATCGCGGAGGACTATCTCGCCGAGGGGATCGAAGTGATCATGGGAGGAGGCGACAAGTTCCTTTCGGCGACGGCAAGGAAGGACAAGCGAGACCTTTATGCCGATTTCGCCAGGGCCGGCTACTCGGTGGTGCGGCACAAGGATGAGCTTGCCAAAGTCCGCGGCGGCAAAGTTTTGGGCGTGTTCGGTTTGAGCCACCTGCCGTTTACGGTCGATCGCGACAACGATCCTGCCCTGATCGCCAGCGTCCCGACCCTCGCGGAGATGGCCGGGAAGGCGATCTCGCTGCTGAAAGGATCGAGAAATGGGTTCCTGCTGCAGATCGAAGGGGGCAAGGTGGACCACGGAAACCACGCCAATGATCTTGCAGCTGCGGTATATGACCAGATCGCATTTGAGGAGGCGGTTCGTGTCGCGGTTGAATTTGCGCGCAAGGATGGCGAGACTTTGGTGGTCATCACGGCGGATCATGCAACTGGCGGGCCGGCTTTGAATGGGGACGGGAAGGAGTACATTGATTCGACGGCAGGCCTTAAGACGCTCGCCAGGATGAGGGCCTCCTATACGCCTTTGATAGCTGAGATGGGCCTTTCCGCAAGCCCCGCCAGGGTGCGGGAGGTTGTCGAAGCTCGGCTCGGAATCCAGCTCACCGCTGACGAGGGCGCAATGATCTCGGAAGCCATCGCGGGAAAATGGCGGACCGGAGGATCCAAGTTCGAGCGAAGCGTGAACTCCGCCCTTGGCATCGTGCTGGGAAACCATAGCCGTGTTCAGTGGACGGGTGGGAATCACACGTCGGACCATGTCCTGGTCACGGCTCTCGGCCCGGGTTCAGAGGCTTTTGCAGGTTTGACCGAGAATGTCAGGATGTTCGACTTGATGCTCGCGCACAAGGATTTGAAGTGGTCGAATCCGACGATGAGCTTCGCCGACGCGGCCCAGCATTACGAGAAGATTCGGGGGCAGGTGGCACGGGAAGCGCTGCACTGGGAGTAGGTCGGATGGTTGATGGCCCCGATCGTACGCAGAGTCGCAAAGCCGCAAAGTGGCGCAATGGCGAAGGGCGGATTAGTAATCAGCCTTCATAAATCACCCCTACCCAAGCTTTTCGCCTTTCATCAAGGCGGCTCTGGTTTCCTCGAATGCTCTGTCCGTGCTCACCGCGCGCTGATATACGGCGTCGAGAATATCAAAAATCTCCAGGAGGGTTGAGAGCCGGGTACGGAAGACCTCCGCGCCTTCGGAGCGGTCATTCTCCGGCAACTTGGCGATGCACTCCCGAATCGCGTCGGCGGTGGGGTCCAGCTCCCGGCGCTTCCTCTCTCTAACCACGCGAGCGAACATCTGCCAGGGGTCTGCTTCGCTTATATAGGTGTCCTTGCGGTCGCCGGGTGTGCGAAAGCGGCGGACGATGCCCCAATCCATGAGATCGCGCAGATTCATGCTCGCGTTGCCGCGGCTGATCTGGAGGCGCTCGATGATCTGGTCCACCGTGTGCGGCCTGCCCGTTACGAAGAGTACGGCATGGATCTGCGCCATGGTGCGGTTGATGCCCCAGCTCGAGCTCATCCGCCCCCATTCGAGGATGAACTGGTTCTGCGCCGCGAGCAGATCATTGCTGCCTGCCGTTTTTTCAGAATTTTTGGCCACCCGACTAGATTATGACCCAGCGCTAGGACGAACCACCTGTGGCTACGGCAGACTCGGAGGAGGAGGGGGCACAATGCCAGGCGCCGCAGAAGGGGATGCTGTCCGGGGCTGCCAAATGACGGCCTGGATTCCCGAAACCTCGACTCGCTCTGGCCCTATCGCCATCGGGCCGCCAGGTATCTGGACTGCCGCAAACTGGCTGATCGCAATCCCACCCTCCGGGCAGGCTTTTTGTAGGTGCGCCGCCATGTCGATCACGTGCGCGAAGTTCACCGCGGTAAGGTCTGATCCGGGGGCCATGACATCGCCTGAATGGATCCCTGCACGAAGCTTGATGGGGATTCCGATCTTGTTCCGGAAAGTGTTCAGTTCGATCACGCCGGTTTGGATGTTCTTGGCGGCTTGAAAGGCCTGCTGGGCGGAGTCGAAAGCGCAAATCACGCCGTCGCCTGCGGTGGAATGGACGGCGCCTCCATGGCGGCGGGCAATCATGTCGACGAACGCATGGTATTCGTTGAAGGTGTATTCGACCTCGAGTGGCTTGCCGATCTCCTTCATGCGGGTGGAGCCGATGACATCGAGCGAGAGAAAGGTGGCGGCCCTCTTTCCAGAATCGAGCTTGGCCTGAAGTTCTACCATCTGGCGGAGAAGTTCCTGGCGCTCGTCCGAAGGGTTCTTCGCCCATTTCCCCTTTGTGCGGTGGAAGAGCGCATGGAGGATGAGCCCGGCGAATGCGCCGCCGAAGGTGTAGGGAATGAGGAGGCCAGGCGCCGCTTCCCAGTTCTTGGCCGCGAACATGAGGGCAAACAAGGAAGTTGCCGCAAACATCAGGCCGCCGAAGATCGCACCCGAGAGCGCGGCCGTGCGCGACTCCTTGCTGACGGCCAAATTCCATGCAGCCAGCACAACCAGGATGATCTGGGCCATGCCGTAAAAGCCGTTATCGACATAGCCGTGCTGGATCGCCTCGAGAAGGGCCACGTTCGTCCCGAGAAAACCGCTGACCACATGTCGCCGGGTATCGGGCTCCAGCGATAGGAATACGCTCTTGGCGCGCTGGACAGGATGGGGATAAGCGTGACGGAGCAGGGCGGCTCGAACGTATGCGGACGGGGCTCCGGTCGCCTGGGAAACCGCGGCGATCGCGTCGTCGTCGAGATCAAGCCCTTTCATTCCCTTGACCTGCTCGGCAAGAAGGAGGGCTTCCTGAACTGCCTCTTCATTCAGGACGGCATGCTTCTCGCTTGACCCGGAATCCAGATTGCTCGGCACTCGTAAGAATTGTACTAGCGCAAGTGCGGGTAGGATGCGAATTAATATGGAGCAGGTGAATCGGTCAAGTATGTGGGCGGCATCGGCCGCGGCGATCGTTATTCAGTTCGTGCTGCAGTCGGTGATCGGACTCGGCCTCCAGACGATCTATGTGCCGAACCTGGCGGGCGCGCATCCCACAGTGGAGGAAATTCGAACCGGTTCGCTCACTGCTCTGTGGCAAGGCGTGCACTACTGGGGCAGCCAGATTTTGATTCTGCACTGCTTCCTTCATTTGGCGATGATGGTCTGGTCGGGGCGCTACAAGTACCGCCTTGAATTCCTTGGCATTTGCCTGCTCTTTTTAAGCGCTTTTCTCTTCCAGGTCACGGGGAATGCGCTTCCAATGGACCGACATGACGTGCAGACCGTGGTAATCGAGGCCGGGATTGGCCGCTCGATGCCGGTGGTGGGCGAGTGGGTCGGCCAAATGATTCTTCAGGGGGACAGATTCAACCAGGACACGCTGACCACATGGTTCGATGCTCATCGATATTTGGTGGTTGGATTAATGGTGTTTGGCCTCATTGTGTTCCTTGCGGGTCGAAAGGGCAGAGGCGAGAAGGGCTCATTGTTTGCGATGCTCGTTCCGCTGGTTGCGGTTTTCGTCTTGGCGTGGCTGGTGAAGCCGCCGGCCGGTGAGCAGGGGGTGTTGGCCGACTTTGATGCGACCAATGCCCTGGTGGGGTGGTACACGTGGCCGCTGCACGGCGCGCTCAAGGCTTTTTCGGCGATCTCGCCGAGTTTGGGTTGGGTTGGCGCTGGCGTGCTCCCTGGGTTGTTCGCGGCCTTTCTGGCCATTCTGGTTGTGATGGGCTCGAAGTTCGATGTCAGCAAGGCGCGAATTGGATTCGGCGCCTTTGTCTTGGTCTTCCTCGGCGCTGCGCTGCTCTTTGGCGGGAGGTTTGCTCCGCTCACAGGTAATCAGGATCCGCCCAAGCTTGCCGAAGTGAAGAGGGCGGACATTCAGCCCATTGACAATGCCTTGGCGGCAAAGGGAGAGTTGCTCTTCGCGAACGCACCTTGCGCGGGCTGCCACGGGCCAAAGGGCGCGGGCGGAACCGGCCCATCGCTGCTGACGGTTTTCAAGAAATATCCCAATGCGGATTGGTACAAGCGCTTCATCAAGAATCCGGCTTCGGTGAAACCCGGAACTGTCATGCCCGCTTTTCCAGATTTATCGGAGGCCGACCTCTCCGCACTGGCCGAGTTCCTGAGAAAGCCGAAATAGCCAATGTCCACCATCTTCAAGAAGATAATCGACCGCGAGATTTCGGCGGACATTGTCTATGAGGACGGCCATGTGCTCGCCTTTCGGGATCAAAACCCACAGGCTCCGGTTCACATCCTGATCATACCGAAGCAGGAGATCGCGGGCATCGCATACCTTCCCGACGAAGGCGACCATATGTTCCTGCTCAACGCGGCACGGAAGATTGCGGAGGCCGAGGGGCTAAATTCCGGATATCGGCTCGTGATCAACCAGGGTGGGGATGCTGGGCAAACCGTTGAGCATCTTCACGTTCATCTGCTCGGCGGCCGAAAGCTCGGTTGGCCGCCGGGTTAAGCGGTAACTGGCAAATAGAGCAGTGTTCTAACCGCACTGATGTGGCATTTGAACCACGGTCGATCTTGAATCGGCCAAACCCTGGATGGGTAGGAGCATGTCATGAAATTCAAGAGAACTCTCGGAGCGCTAGCGCTCGCATTTACCATTGGCGGCCTGTTTGTGGCAAGCCACAACACTGCGTCGGCAGCAACACTCAAGATCGTTGCCCCGGCATGGAAGAAGGGCGCGGCGGTCAAGGTCTTGTGGAAGGGCGCGTGGTACGACGCCACGATCATCGCAGTCAAGGGCGCAAAATTCAAGATCCACTATGACGGCTGGAGCAATTCCTGGGACGAATGGGTCGGCAAGGCTCGAATCAAGGATCGGTAGTCGCCGAAGTCAAAAGAGGGTGCGTCTCCAGCCAATAGCTGGAGACGCTTTTCCAAGTCTGGGGAGTCCTTTCCGGAGACTATCCCCCGCCTTTCGGTGGATCAAGCTTGGGGAATGGGGGCCGCTTGCGCTCAGGCCGCGGCTTTTTGAGCTCGTTCAGTAGGTATTGGACCGCCCGTTCGAGCTGTGGGTCCTTGCCTGCCGCGATAAGATCGGGCCGGGCGTCCACAGCGATATCCGGGTCCACGCCCTTGTTCTCTGCGATCCATTCTCCCCGCTTCATATCGTAAAGGCCGAACTCTGGCGCGGTAAGGAACCCGCCGTCCACCAATGGCGCCGAGCCGGTAATGCCCACCAGGCCGCCCCACGTGCGTGTCCCGATGAGCGGCCCCAGCTTCGCCTCCTTAAAGAACCACGGGAATAGGTCGCCGCCCGAACCCGCATACTCATTGATGAGCATCGCCTTGGGGCCCTCCAAGGTTTGCGGCGGGAAGCCTATGTCGGCGCCATTTCTGGCGATGAAGGCGGTCTGGTACGTCCTTGAGAGCTTCTCGATGAAGAAGGTGGGGATCATGCCGCCGCCGTTAAAGCGTTCGTCTATGATCACCGCCTGCTTGTCGCTCTGCGAATAGTAGCCCTTGATGAACTCGATTGCTCCTTCCATGGCTGTATTCGGCACGTGGATGTAACCGATCTTGCCGCCGGACATTTGCGATACCTTGCGGCGATTCTCTTCGACCCATTCGATGTAGCGGAGCTCGCCTTCGTCCCCGATTGTCCGCACCCGCACTTTGCGAGCGCCGTCCATGGAGGGCTTGTCGTTGACTGTGAGTGTCACGAGCCGGCCCGCCTTGCCGACCAGAAGCTGGTGCGGGCTCATATTAGCGGTCAGCTCTTTACCATCTATCGCGAGCAGGTAGTCGCCGTCGCCGACGCTGACTCCAACGTCGCCGAGCGGCCCGCGCCGCCCCTCTTCGAAGCTGAGTCCACGATAGATTTTCTTGAACCGTACTCGTCCATTGGCCGACTCGTAGTCCGCTCCGAGGGCTCCAACCGGCAGAGGCTGCCCGCCCCCGCCCATGTCTCCGCCGCCTACGTACGCGTGGCCGGTTCCGAGTTCGCCGATCATCATGCCCAGAACGTAGTTGAGGTCGTTCCGATGCGCAACGTATGGCAGATACTTGGCATATTGGTCGCCCACCGCTTTCCAGTTGACGCCCGCCATGTTCGGGTCGTAGAAGCGGTCACGCTCCCAGCGCCAGGCTTCCCAGAAGATCTGCTTCCATTCGTCCCGAGGATTGACGACCGCCTCTACCTGGCTCGTATCTACGCGTCCTGAGCCAGGGTCGATCCCTGGTCGCACATCTGCAATGCCCAGCAGCGGACCTGCGCCGTAGGCTATTTTCGTGCGTTTGGCGTTAAAGTCGAGCGCAGTGATGCCTGAGATGATGTCCTGAGGCGCCTTCTCGGTCACGGTGAACTTCTTGAGGCTGAGCCCCGGCCCTCCCGCGGTGATGACAAAGACGCCATTTTCAGCGCCAATCACGCCGGCATATCTTCCAGCGGGAAACGGCAAGGCGATGGCCCTGCCGCCCATGCCGGCGATATCCACCTTTATGTCACTGCTCGCCGGCGCCGCTGGTGGGCCTTCGCCCGGCTTTGCTGGCGGGCCAGCCGGCTTCTCCACTTCCTCCTCCGAAGCCTGGATCATCGGGTTTGGCGTATCCTTGCTTAAGGTCATCAAATACACGCGCTGAGCATTCGAGAAATCCAGATTGAATTCGAATTCCCCCTGAGCCGGCGTGAAAGTTCGGGCTGAAACGAAGTAAAGATATTTGCCGTTCAGATCGAAGGACACCGTGTCATCCCGGAAGTAGCCTTCCGTGATCTTGTGGCTTTTCTTGCCGACAACGTCATACAGCCATAGTGCTCCGAAGAGGTTGTCGCCGCTGTCCACATAAGCAATCCACTTATTGTCAGGCGACCAATCGTACACGTCCGCGCTGTTGAATTTTGCTGTGAAGACCTTTTCAGCTCGACCCGTATCGGGATTGGCAATAAAAAGCTCGTTCTTGGCTGTTGTGTAGCTGAGCGACTTGCCATCGGGCGAGTAGCGGAAGCTGGTCAGCCGGTTCGATGGGTCGGTCGGAATCTCTCGGGCATCGCCTCCCATCTGGGGCTGGACATAAATCCTTGCCTCGCCGCTCTTGTCGCTGAGGAAAGCGATATTCTTGCCATCGGGCGACCAGGTTGGGGCGTATTCCTTCGAAGCAGACCCCCAGCTAAGCAGGCGCGTGTCGCCCGTCTTGGCAGGAACGCTAAATACCTCGCCGCGTGCCTCGACGGCGACTCTGACGCCGCTCGGGGACAATCCGAGATTGGCAATTTGGGCCCCAAGATTGCGCATCGTCGGACGCGTCTGCAGTAGGTCGCTGCGGATGCTGGCATGAAGGTTTCCGATCTTTCCGCTCGCGATGTCGTAGGTGTGCAGCAGGCCATTCTTCTCGAAGACGATAGTCTTGCCATCGGTTCCTGGCCATTTGATGTCCGCGTCGGAAAATTTGGTCAGCTGCTCTGTGCGCTTGCTCTTGGTGTCGTATCGCCAGATATTTCGAGTCCCAAGGGTTTTGTCGCTGATGTAGTACACCGAGTCCCCAACCCACATCGGCTGCCACGAGTTTTCTCGGCTGGCCGGAACCTCCTCATAGAAGCTCGCCGCCGGATCGCTGAATCCGATTCGGCCCTGGGTACCGCCACGATAGCGCCGCCAGTTGAAGGTGTGCGAATTGTTACGGTTGAAAACGACCTTTTTTCCATCGGGCGAAAAGTCGAAGTCCCCGACCTCATAGAGCTTGGTTTCGATCGGCATTCCACCCTCGGGGCTAACCAGCCGGAGCCCCGCGGTAAAGGCGCCTGGCGTGCTCTGGCCCGAAATGTACGCGATCTTGCCGTCGGGAGTCCAGCCGCCCACGATATCCGCATCGGGCTCGAAGGTCAGCCTCTTGGGCTCACCACCCTCTGCCGGGATGACGTAGACATCCGGGTTGCCATCATAAGCACCCGTGAACGCAATCCACTTGCCGTCTGGCGAAAACTTGGGGAACGCCTCATTCGCGGGATGCGAGGTGAGCCGTCTTGCGTTCGCACCGTTCAAATCGGTGAGCCAGAGGTCGGACGCGTAATTAAAAACAACGGTATTTCCATAGACGTCGGGGAAGCGCATCAGGCGCACTTCCAGTGTCTGAGGCGATCCGAGGGCGAGAATGGCAGTTAAGACGATCAAGGCTGTCCTCCTTTCTTTTGAATGCGCGGGAATCGGTATTTCACGTTGGCTGGCCTCTGCTTCTTCAATTCGGCCATAAGCACTTCGACCGCCTTTTCCAGCTGCACATCTCGGCCTTGGGCCACTGTGTCAGCTGTACGGTCGATGGGAATGTCGGGACTCACACCGGAGTTTTCGGCGATCCATTCTCCCGTGGCCGGATCAATAAATCCGAATTCGGGCGATGAGACGGTGCCGCCGTCCATGAGCTGGGTCTGACCGGCAATGCCGACCAGACCGCCAAGAGAACGGGAGCCTATGACCGGACCATAGCCGGCGTTCTTGAACATCCAGGGAGTGAGGTCCCCGCCGGAGCCTGCGAGATAGTTCGTGAGCATCGCCTTCGGACCGTTGATGGCCGCAAGTTCGGGTCCCTCAAGGTTGTTCCGGCTGACTATGATCGATTGAGACTTGCGGCCAATCGTCGGGACGACGAACGGCTGGATGTATCCACCCGAGTTCCAGCGCCCGTCCAAAATTACAGCGTCCTTGTCCGTCTGGCTCCAATAGCCGCGGATGAATTCGATCTGGCCGTCCGGCCCGGTGCTCGGATAGTGGATGTAGCCGATCCGGCCGCCGGACATCTTTGCCACAGCCTTGCGGGTTTCCTCGACCCACTCGTGGTAGCGGAGACCGACTTCGCTGCCAATAGGGCGGACCCTAACCTTGCGCGCGCCCGCCAACGAAGCGCTCGAATTGACGGTCAGCGTGACAAACCGGTTGGCCTTGTTGAGCAGGAGCGAGCCCGGCGGGGTCCTTGCATCGACCTTCCTGCCATCGATTTCAAGGAGATAGTCGCCTTCGTTGACGGATACCCCAGGCTCACCCAGAGGTCCGCGCCGGCCATCGAGGGCGCTGCTGCCCCGATAGATTTTCTTGAAGCGCACGTTGTTGCCGGTGACATCATAGTCCACGCCGAGCATTGCGGCGCTCGCGCCGTCATCGGGGCCGCCGCCAGGCCCGTTGGTGTAAGCATGGGAAGTGCCAAGCTCCCCAATCATCAGGCCAAGCACGTAGGTCAGCTCGCTCCGATGACGCACGAAGCTTAGATACTGCTCGTAGTGCTGGCCAATCGCCCGCCAATCGAGGCCGCCCATATCGGGGTCGTAGAAATTATCGCGCTGGTACCGCCAAGCCTCCCAAAAGATCTGCTTCCATTCGGCGCGTGGGTCCACGGTCATTTCCATAAGGCTCGTGTCCACGCGGCCCGCTCCGGGAGCATTGCCCGGACGGATATCAATGACGCCGACCATGGCGCCGCCCTGGCCGGCTTGCACGTAGGCCATCTTTGTTCGATTCGGATTGAACGAGATTTGGGCCGGCCCGCCAACCATAATCGGCTGGACCTCGCGGCTCTTCAAGTCAAATTTGCTCAGCGCTCCTACAACGCCCTGTCCGCCTCCGGCATAGAACAGAACACCCTCATTGAGACCAGCAAGGAACGGAACGCTGCCAGCCTGGGGAGGAAGCACGATGGCCCGATCCGCCAGGCCCTCGAAATCAACCTTCGTGACCGGAGCGGTAGACGGTCCGGCCGGCGGGGGCGTCGCACCTTCTTCCTCGCTTGAGGCATTGAGAGGATTCGGCGTGTCCTTCGCGAGCGGCATCACGTAAATCCGGTCCGCATCCTGAACCCTAAGGCTCAGCTCAAAGCGTCCGCCCTGTGGGGTGAAGGTCCTCGCCGAAGAAAAGTAGAGATATTTGCCAGAGAGGTCGAAGGCCACGTTGTTGTCGTCGTAGTACCCGTCCGTGACCTGGGTGGACTTTCCTGTCGCAACCTCATAAAGAAAGATGCGTCCCATGCCCGTCTTTGCTGAGTCCACGTAAGCGATCCACTTAGAATCGGGCGACCAGTCATAGTCGCCCGCGCTGCCATAGTCGCTTTTGAAGATAAGCTTCTCTACCTTCGTCGCCGGATTTAGCAGCACCAGGTCATTGGCGTGGGTCGTGAAGTTCAGCCACTTGCCGTCCGGTGACCACCTCAGGCTATTCGGATCCGAGCCTCTATGGCTGCTCACCTGCGTAGCGACGCCGCCAGATTGGGGAACGGTATAGATCTGATAATCGCCGGTCTTGTCGCTCGTGAACGCGATGACCTTGCCATCGGGCGACCATCGTGGATTCCTCTCCCTGGCTCCAGGTGTCTCGGTGAGGTTTCGAGTGTCGCCGGCTTTGGCGGGGACGCTGAAAATGTCGCCGCGGGCCTCGATAGCGACTCGCACCCCGCTTGGAGACAGCCCCATGCCTTGAATTTCAGCGCCAACCCTTCGGAAATAGGGACGGGTCTGAAGCGCGTCGCTGCGAACCTGGAACGTCCGCTTGGTGGTCTTTCCGGAAGCGACGTCGAACCCCCATAGCCAGCCATCCCGTTCGAACACGATCGTCTTGCCATCGGTCGAGGGCCACTTCATGTCGGCATCGTCGAAGTTAGTGACGCGCGTTTCCTTTCCGGTCGCCACATCGTGCCGGTATAGGTTGACCGTTCCCAATTCGCGGTCGCTGATATAGAAGAGATCGTCTGCCGCGATCATCGGAAACCACGAGTTTTCTCCTTTATTAGGAAGCTCGCGGTAGGTGTTGGCGGCGAAGTCGTAGATGGAGATTCGGCCATTGCGTCCGCCTCGATACCTTCGCCAGTTCTGCATATGCGAATTCACGCGGTTATAGGCGATCTTCTGGTTTCCGCCGAAGAATGTGCCGTCGCTGATCTCGTCTAGCACCGTCCACTCGGGCATCCCTCCCTGGGGTGAGATCAGCCAAAGGCGTGCCTGCCGATTCGTGAAATTGCCGGTGATCGAGGTGTACATGATCTTGCCTTCCGGTGTCCAGCCGATCACGTTGTCGCCATTGGGGTCGAAGGTCAGCCTCTTGGGCTCGCCGCCCTCGCTTGGGATCACATAAACATCGGGGTTGCCGTCGTAGCTGGCCGAGAAAGCGATCCATTTGCCATCGGGACTGAAGCGCGCACGCGTCTCGTCTCCGGGGTGGCTGGTCAGGCGCCGGGCGAACCCTCCGTCTTTGTCAGCGATCCAAAGATCGGATGCATAGGTAAACGCGATCTTTTCGCCGTGGACGGCAGGAAATCGCATGAGGCGCATTTCTTCGGACTGGACGGGGGCGAGGGCTAGAAGCGGAATAAGGGTCAGCATGATTTCTCAGGAGCTAGTATGGCTTCCAGCGCCAGCAAAGTGCCCGATAGTCCCAATCCAGTAACCTAGCGAAATGATCGCGATCTGCGCACTTATCGCCATGCCCTTCTCGACACTGCAGGCTGAAAGAGCACCGCAAGAGCTCACGCTCAAACCGGGAATGGCTATCGCGAAGTCGGTTAAGGTCAAGAAGCTGGTCTACAACTTTGCCAACTCGGGCGACGACGGGAAGACTTCGGCCATCACGATCCGGGCGGACAATGTGGAGATCGATTTTAACGGCGCAACCCTTAGAGGAACCTCCGAATCCGTCGAGCCGAACGAACGCAAGGGCACCGCGATCATCGTCAAGGGCAAGAACGTCACGATCAAGAATCTGAAGCTGCGCGGCTACCGTAACGGGATCGTAGCCTTTGACTCGCCCCGCATTCGGGTGATCGACTCCGACCTTTCCTATGGCTACAAGCCGAGGCTCCTGAGCACCTTGGACAAGGAAGACGGCGCCGACTGGATGAGCTTTCATCGCAATGAGGATGACCAATGGCTCAGGGAGCGCGCACCCGCCATCTACCTGCGGCGGAGCGATGCTTTTGAAGTGAAGAACGTTCGCGTGGTCGGAGGGCAGACGGCACTCATGCTTACCGAGAGCGATTTCGGCCTGGTTTGGAACAACAATTTTTCCTTCCTTAGCGCGGTTGGAGTCGCCATGTACAAGTCGAGCGACAACCGGATCATGCACAACAAAATTGATTGGTGCGTGCGCGGGTTTTCATACGAGGTTTACAACCGTGGCCAGGACAGCAGCGGGATCATCATTTACGAGCAGTCGAACCGCAACGTCTTCGCCTACAATTCGGTGACCCACGGAGGCGACGGATTCTTCCTTTGGGCGGGCCAAACCACGATGGACACAGGCAAGGGCGGCTGCAACGACAATATCCTCTACGGCAACGACTTTTCCCACTCACCGGCAAATGGCATCGAGGCGACGTTCAGCCGGAACACCTTTGCCAACAATCTGATGATGGAATGTTGGCACGGCATCTGGGGAGGCTACGGCTGGTCGTCCAAGACCGTGGGCAACGTATTCGCCTACAACGAGCAGGGAATTGCCTGGGAGCACGGGCAGGACAACCTCGTGGCGAACAATCTCTTCTATAGGGACAACGAAGCCATCGCGATCTGGAGCAATCCGACCCAGGACCCAAGCTGGGGCTATGGCAAATCGCGCGATACCCGCAGCCGGGACTGGCGCATCGTCGGGAACCAGTTCCAGTTCATTCGCAAGAACGTGTTCAATATCGCGAGGAGCCAGGGTATTGCGATCGAGAACAACACAATCGCCAATGTCGGCAAGGTCCTGGAGCGTGGGCAGGACGTGATGAGCCTGTCTTTCCTGAACAATGATGGCTCCGTAGCGGCGAGCGAGCCCATCATACGGGGGAATGCCTTTGCCGTGGACCCCAAATACCAGCCGATGCCGCCTGCAAGCGCCTTGAGCCAGGGCGAATTCAGGGGCGTGCGTGACTATCTTGCCCGCTTTGAAGCCGTGAAGTGGAATCCGCTTGCCGAGGATCCGCGACAATACATTCGGGCCGGGCGTCCTTTGACCGCCGAGGAAAAGCGCCTCGCCGCGGCAGCAGCTTACTACGTCGATCCACTCGAAGGAGGCAACAACCCGTTCTTACGGAAGGGCGCTTTGAAGGGCTGGCGATACATCTTGGTCGATCAATGGGGGCCGTATGACTTTAAGCGCCCAGTGCTATGGCCGCGAGGGAAGGTTGTGGACGGCCTGCAGGTTTTCGAGCTTTTGGGCCCGGCGGGATCGGCAGCAGTCGCAGCTTCGAATGGATTGGAGATCGACGCGGTGAGCACGGATGGCGTTCGATGGGTGATGGGCGGATCAGTCAACAAGCTCGCCGTGCCGAGCTTCGTGCGCGTCCGATATCTTGCCGGCGATCGTGTGGAGCGCTCGCTCGACCTGAGCTACATTGGCGGCGAGGTCGTTGACCACCGTGGAGTTGTCACCGCCAAGGGAAAGCCCTTCAAATTCGGCTACAGCCAGGTGTTTATTCCCATCGAATGGACGGTGAAGTTCTATTCCTGGCCACCGGCAGCGGTTCCGAGCCCCAAGGACCGGATGCCGACGCCCGCCCAGTTCGTCTCTGGAAAGCCCGTGCATGAAATGAAGACGAACCAGCTTGAGTTCGCCTCTGGCGGGGCACCGTTTCCAACTGTGCCGGGCAATAACTTTATCACGATGGCCGACGGGATCGTGAATGTTTCGGCGGGGGATTACACCTTGAACGTGACGACCGATGATGGCGTCCGGATCTGGGTGGACGACAAGCTCGTGCTCGACGAATGGCGTTGGCAGGGCCCCACTCCCTATTCGCGCGAACTCAAGCTCGGCGGCCGGCACCGGATCCGCGTGGAACACTACGAGATTGATGGATACACGGCTTTGAAGGTGGAGCTGAGGCCGAAGGGAAGATGAGAAGTGTTGAGCGTTAAGCGATAAGTGTTAAGAAGACTCAGCGCTCAACACCCATCCTCAGCGCCAACTCCGCTGTCTTCGTGATAGCATTATCCGGGCCGAGCATGGCGTCTATTTCCTCGAAGGCTTCTAGCTGCGCAGCCCTCTTCGGGCCGTCTTCGAGGAGCGACTCAAGTTCTCCAAGAAGGCGCTCGGGCGTCGCATCCTGCTGAATCAGCTCGGGCACGACCTCGCGATCGAGCAGAATGTTCGGCAGGCTTATGAATTTGGGCTTAACGCCCCTGAGCCTAATCTCCACTTCCGTCATCTTTCCAAAACGATACATGACGACCATCGGGCAGCGACAGAGGGCAGCGTCTAAGGTTGCGGTGCCAGAGCAGACGATCGCAGCGCGGGCGCGATGGAGCACTCCGTAAGTGTTGCCTTGTGTGAAGATGTCGCCGGTTCTGCGGGGTGCGAGTGTCTGCCAGCGAGCGCGAAGATCGTCACTCTTCAATGAAGAAGCGACGGCGAATTCGATGGTCGCTTCGGACGCTCGGGAGGGCCCGTCGGACGAATCCCATTTTAAGCCAGGAGTGAGCGCCTTTGCGATGACCGGCAGGTTTTCCTGAATCTCATGCATTCGGCTACCGGGGAGAATGGCAAGGTAGGGAGGCCGGAAAGCGGGGTCATCGTCCGATTCTCCGTTCTTCCCACCCATCCCGCTGATGAGCTGCTTCAACGGATGCCCGAAAAAGTGGACACTCGCACCCATCTCTCGAAGGATTTCGGCAGACCATGGAAACGGCGTCACGATCTCGTCGGCAACCTGCGGCAGATCCTTGCCCTGCTTGTCCCGCCTCCAGGAGCCCGGCGGAATGAAATACAGCACCTTCCATCCCTTGCCCTTTGCATAACGCGCCAGCTTGACGTTTATGTAGCCAAAATCAATAGGAATGAAAAGGCCGGGGACGCCATTGCGCAGGGCATATTTGGCGCGCGAGTAGCCGCCGGCCACCTTGGGGGCCACTTTCAGGGACTGCAGAATACTGATCGCACCCCACCGCGAGCTGTCCACCCACATCTTTGCGCCAGTAGCTTTAAGGTTCGGTCCGCCGATGCCTTCGAAGCGCGCGTCATTGAAATGTCTGGCGATCTCCCTGAGCAATGCGGCTGCGTAGGCATCGCCCGAAGCCTCGCCTGCAGAAAAGAAGACCCGCACGGAAGAAGTATGCATTCCCAAAAGGGGTGTAAACTCCGCAGGCTCAACAATGGGAAACGCATACACGCCAGGACTCACCGTCAGCGGAGATATCATCGTCCGCCGAACCCGCCGCCTCCCGATCAAGGGAGAAGTGCTCGTTAAGGTCGGCGACGCGATCACGCCGGATGACGTCGTCGCCCGCGCTCTCCTTCCCGGGGCGCTGCAAACCATCAAGCTCGCCGAAAAGCTGGGCGTCGAAGCCAGAGAAGCGAGAGGATTCTTCCAACTCAAGGAAGGCGATCCGATCGAAAAGGGCCAGATAGTCGCCCAGACAAAGGGATTCCTGGGCCTTGGCAAGCAGATCATCACTTCGGACCATACCGGCACCGTGGACAGCATTTCAGATGTGAATGGGAGCGTGCTCGTGCGCGAGCCATCTATTCCGGTCGAGGTCAGGGCCTATATTCGTGGAACAATCGCGGAGGTCCTGCCCGAAGAAGGCGTCATCGTGGAGTCCCGCGGCGCGATGGTGCAGGGCATTTTCGGGGTTGGCGGAGAGCGAACCGGAGCAATTCGGGTCGCCGTGTCTGGGCCTGACCAACTGCTAGAACCCAATGATATCCGCGACGACGATTGCAACAAGATTCTCGTGGGAGGGTCGGGACTGACCGCCGCCGCGATAAAGAGAGGCTCAGAGATCGGAGTTTCCGGCCTGATCGCGGGCGGCATCAAGGACAGCGATCTCATCGAGTTTCTAGGCTACGATATTGGGGTTGCGATCACCGGCCAAGAGGCGATCAATCTCACGATAATGGTCACCGAAGGATTCGGGTTCCTCACGATGGCCCATCGCACGTTCAAGCTGCTGGAGTCGCTTGCGGGCCAGGTGGCGAGCATCAATGGCGCTACGCAGATCCGCGCCGGCGTCATCAGGCCTGAGATCATCGTGCCCTCGAACGAAGCTCGCTCGGGGGTACCGGCGCGCGACGAAGCGCTTGAGCTTGCCATCGGCACTCCAATCCGCGTGATCCGCGAGCCCTATTTCGGCCAGCTCGGGGCGGTTACCGGCCTCCCAGCTCAGCTGATGGAGGTCGATTCCGGCACCGAAGTGCGTGTCCTAAAGGCCAAGCTCGAAGGTGGCGACGAGGTAATGATTCCCCGCGCCAACGTCGAGATCATGGCCAGCTAGTCTTACAAACCCGGATCGGCGGCGTCGTTCATTTTCGCGCCCGCCTTGGCGTCGGCCTTTTCGCCAGCCTGTTCGCCGCTCGAACAACCGCCCAGGATTCCGCCCAACATCAGTGCAACGGCAACAACAACGAGGAGTCCCTTTAATTTCTCCATGATCAAGTTTTTACCACGGATGAGAGCACCTTAACGATTTCCTTGCAAGCAATTTTCCACTCAGGAAACTTGAATTCGAATCCGGAGGCGGCCAATCTTCCCGGCACCACCCGCCGGCTCTTCAGCACCAGTTCAGGCTCCGTCCGCATCAGCCAGGTGCCGACCTGGATCATCCACGCTGCTGCTGGCAAGCCGATTCTCATTCCGGCCGTCTCCCTCATGACCCTGATGAACTCGCTATTGGGAAGGGGGTTCGGCGAGGCGATGTTTATTGGGCCATCAAGGCTATCGCACTCGATGAGCCACGAGATAGTCCGGCAGAAATCCTCGACGTGAATCCAGCTCATGTACTGCCGGCCTCTCCCTTGGTGACCGCCGAGTCCGAGCCGAACCAAACGGTGGAACGCCTCGAAGGCACCTCCCGGCTCGGGCCCCATCACCATCGCGGTCCGCATGGCAGCCTTTCTCGTGCGAGGCGTTTCAGCTCGGGCTAGTTCAGCCTCCCATTTCTGGCAGACATCGACGGAGAAGCCGGTCCCGATCTCGCCGGTGGCCTCGTCCATGTCCCGGTCCTCAGCGTGCCGGTAGATCGTTGCCGAGCTCGAGTTGAGCCAGACTCTCGGCGGGGTTCTGGAGCTTGAAATCGCGTCGCCGAGAACTCGCGTCGAATCCAGCCGCGAGGCATAGATCTCGGTCCTGTTCGCTTCGTTGTAGCGGCAGTTCACACTGCGGCCCGCGAAATTGATGAGTGCATCGACGCCTTCGAGCGCTTCCGCCCACGGCCCTACTGTCTTACCGTCCCAAACGATCGGCCCGTGGCGTGAGATCACCGCGACCTCGTGCCCATGCTGAACCAGCCATGGAGCAAGCGAGCGGCCGAGAAACCCAGATCCGCCCGCAAGGACGATCTTCAATCCACCACGCCGCTGCCCCAGCCATCGTATTCGCCGCCAAACTTCGTCGCGATTGCATCGAGCTCAGCTCGGCATTTCGATAGGGAGCCTTCGCTGGGGACTAAGATCTTCGCGCCTTCACAACTCCACTGGCCTTCGAACGCCCTTGTGCCAACCGTTGCCTTGTAACCCAGTTCCCGCATGTCCGAAGCCGCCCCTTCAGCTCTATCCTTCGAGGGAAAATATAGGAAAAAGTCGATCTCGTGTGGTTTCGCGAGATCGCTCCCAGCCTTTTCGAGCTCACGGAGTGTCGTGGCATCCCCTTCTTGGGCTACCGACCCCATGCTGATCCGCTCGATAATCGTAATTCGCGGCCCCCAAAATAGCCACGCAGCTGCTGCGCAGACGACCACACCCAAGGCAATCCAGATGCCGGTGCTCATTCTCACTCGCTATTGGTCTACGCCCAGTGGTTCTCGGCGTCGCCGTAGAGTGCCTGGATATAGTTGATCTGCCCATCGTGATACATCATGTGCATGACGCACATGATGGCGAGGCGATGCGCGGTGGTCGGCTCGCCCCAGGGGGTAACGACCTCCTTGGCAAGGTCTTCGTGGGTCGAGTTGGAAACCGTGTCTGCTAGATTCTCAACGCTCGCCTCGAGGGCCTGCTTGGCCTTGTCGAAGGAGTCGATCGAGTTCCTGAATGCGTCGCGCTCTTCCTGGGTTCGCGTGATCTGCTCCCCCTTCAAGGTTGACGCGACGTAGTAGTTGAACCCGGCGCATTCAGCTGTGAAGTCAAGCGGAGTTCTCGCCGCGCCCATGGGAGACTCGCCCAGCTTCTCGGCGGGGATGTGCGCAAGATCATTCACGTACATGCCGCCCACGCGGCGAAGGTTGTCGATCAAGGTTGCTTTAGGGTCGATTGAAACAGCAGCGGTGCTCATTTTTTTGGCCTCTTTCGTAAATCTAAGGATGATCGGAGTTTATCCCGTCCGGCAGGGGGAATGAGCCCGGTGATTCCGGCCAGCCCACGAAATCTACGATGTTGGCTGGCGGATGACAGGTGAATCAGCCAGGTCGAGAACGGCGTAGGGATAACTTATCGAACGAACGCATTTGCTAGATTCGTCCATCTCGTGTATTGTATGGACATGCCATCGGCAAGATTGCATGA
The DNA here is from genome assembly GCA_049276675.1 of Fimbriimonadaceae bacterium. Lineage (GTDB taxonomy): Bacteria > Armatimonadota > Fimbriimonadia > Fimbriimonadales > Fimbriimonadaceae > DATLGQ01. Next base: position 5,616 of record JBASWW010000053.1, on the reverse strand, counting down.
TGGATGATCTAGAATATTTGTCAATCGGTCTTATCGCTGCGGCGACGGGTCGATGTTGGTTCAGGTGGGTGGGAGTCTAGAAATATGGCGTTGCCGCGCGTGCCGATGGATCAGTTCCTCGTTCAGAAGGGCTTTGTTAAGTCAGAGCAGATGGACGAGGCCAAGAAGGTCCAATCGCAAACTAAGAACGATCTCGGACGAGTTCTCATAGAACTGGGCTTTGCGGGTGAGCGAGAAGTCACTCAGGCGAAGGCTCAGGAACAGGGCCTGCCCTTTGTCGATCTCGACCGTGTGACGATCGACAGCAGCGCGATCAACGTCGTGCCCGAGCGGATCGCCAAAAACCACAACGTGGTCCCCGTCAAGAAAGAAGGCACGAACCTCTGGGTCGCGATGGCCAACGACAAGAACATCATGGCGATCGACGACGTCAAGATGGCCTCGGGATGCCGCGTCCATATCGTTCTCGCCGTTCCGGGCGCGATCGAAGATGCCCTGAAAAAGTATTACGGCGGCAGCACCACCAACGGGACGGTCGACAACACCCCGACAACCGTTGAGGGCGGCGGAGGAAGCGCTTCCAATTTCAGCGCCGAAATCCGCACCGCGATAGCTTCAGCCGGAGTCGCGCGGAGCATCGACGAAAAGGGCGACCATGTGTCTGAAGATGATGAGAAGATGGCCGAACAGGCCCCGATCATCAAGCTCGCCAACGCCTTGATTCAGCAAGCCATTGCGGACCGTGCCTCGGACATCCACGTCGAGCCCCAGCAGAAGGCGCTCAGGGTGCGCTACCGTGTGGACGGCGTGCTCATGGAAGCCATGACCATTCCCAAGAATCTGCAGGCGCCGCTTGTGAGCCGCCTCAAGATCATGGCCGACATGAACATCGCCGAGCGGCGAATTCCTCAAGACGGACGTATCGAGGTCCGACACACCGGGAAGGAATACGACATGCGCGTGAGCTCGATCCCGACGCCGTTTGGCGAGAAGATCGTCATGCGAATTCTCGACAAGTCGAGCATCATGATCGGCCTTCAGAAGCTTGGCTTCACTGAAGAGAACCAGCTCAAGATCGAGGAGCTCACCGATCAGCCGAACGGCATGTTCCTCTGCACCGGCCCTACAGGCTCCGGAAAGACGACGACCCAGTATTCGGTTCTGAACAGGCTCAATACGGTTGGCGTGAACATCATCACGGTCGAAGACCCTATTGAGTACCAGCTCAACGGAATCGCGCAGGTGCAGGTAAACCGAAAAGCCGGTCTGACCTTCGCCACCGCGCTTCGCTCGTTCTTGCGGCAAGACCCCGACATCATCATGGTCGGCGAAATGCGCGACCTCGAAACGGCGGAGATCGCGATCGAGTCGTCGCTTACGGGCCACCTCGTCCTATCGACGCTGCACACGAACGACGCGCCCTCGGCAACGATCCGAATGATCGATATGGGCGTCGAGCCCTACCTTATTTCGGCGACCGTCATCGGTGTTCTCGCCCAGCGGTTGGGCAGGCGCATTTGCTCCACCTGCAAGGAAGCGTACGAAGTGCCCGCAATGGATCTTCGCAGGTTTGGCTTCCAAGTGACCGACCCCGAGGAGATGGTAACGCTTTACCGTGGAGTCGGATGCGATGAATGCCGCCAAACCGGCTATCGCGGACGAACCGGACTCCATGAGCTCATGCTCATGAACGCCGAAATCGCCGAGCTCGTCGTGCGGCGTGCGCCGCTTGCCGACATCAAGGAGGCAGCCAAGGCGAACGGCATGAAGGAGCTTCGCGAGGACGGGCTTCACAAGGTTTTGGCCGGCTTGACCGACCCGCGCGAAGTTATGCGTGTGGTCTTCACGGCGGGCTACTAATTCGCAAATGGGTGTAAATGAGCTAAATGGACAATTGGGAGGATACGAACCCACGGTTCCGTTGAGCGCATTTACACTTATAGAAGGGAAGGAACGAAGAATCTAATTATGCAAAATCAAAGCTACGATCCAAGGGCCTTTTCAGACCCACTGCCTGGCGCGGGAGGCACCACCACTGCGGAAGAAGAAGGTGTGGCCAAAGCCGGTGCGCCGAAGTCGATCGATGACCTGCACATCGACGACCTGCTGCACATCGTTGTGGATCGGAATGCCTCGGACCTCCATATCTGCTCGAATTCTGAGCCGGTCATTCGCGAGGACGGCGCTCTCAAAAGACTCAATTTCGAGAAGTTCACGCCCCAGAACCTCCAGCGGATGATGTACGACATCCTCTCGGATGAAAACATCAACCGGTTTGAAACGACGCTGGAACTGGACTTTTCCTATTCGCTTCCGCTGGCCCGCGCCAGATTCCGTGTGAACATGTACCGCGACAGGGGCTCATGCGCGGGCGCATTCCGATTGATTCCCAGTCGGATCCCCACCGTTCGCGACCTAAACCTTCCGCCCGTTCTCGAAACTCTGACCGACAAGCCGCGAGGCCTGATCCTGGTCACTGGTCCGACGGGTTCCGGAAAGTCCACATCGCTCGCCGCGATGGTGAACCATATCAACCTGGGCAAGGCTGTCCACATCATTACGATCGAGGACCCGATCGAATATCTCCACAGCCACAAGCAGAGCGTCATCAACCAGCGCGAGCTGGGCGGCGACACCAAGAGTTTTGCCGCAGCACTCCGTGCCTCACTGCGTGAAGATCCTGACGTGATTCTCGTCGGTGAAATGCGAGACATTGAGACGATCCAGCTTGCCATTACCGCCGCTGAAACGGGCCACTTGGTCTTTGCCACGCTGCACACCAACAACGCGGCTGAATCCATGGACCGCATGATCGACGTGTTCCCCCCTGGACAGCAGGAGCAGATCCGCGTCCAGCTCGCAAACAACATCCAGGCCGTCATTTCCCAGCAGCTCATGCCGCGAGCCGGCGCCCCGGGGCGTGTGCCTGCGATCGAGGTCATGATCGCGAGCCCCGCCATCCGCAACCTCATCCGCGAGAACAAAACTCACCAGATCCCGTCTATGATTCAGACCAGCGCTGCCCACGGCATGATCGCCATGGACCAGAGCCTGCGTGACCTTTACATGAAGGGCTACATTACGCTGGAAGAAGCAATGTCGCGAGCCATCAACACAGAAGAGCTCAAGAAGATGATTAACACGCCGCAAACCGGAGGAACGGGAGCATCCCCCACCACACGGCGATAGTGATTCCAGGAGAAAGCAATGCCAGTCTACGGATACACATTCCGCGACGCTAGCGGAGGAACCCAAAAGGGAACCGCCGAAGCCGAAAGCGAAGAGGTCCTGCGCAAACGATTTGAAGAGCAGGGCTTCACTATCACCGAGGTCACGGTCATCCGGGCCAGAGGCGCCAAAGCAAGGAGCTATGGCAAGGTCAAACTCGGCAACCTCGCCGTGTTCTGCCGACAGTTCTCGACGATGGTCGATGCGGGCGTCTCGCTCGTCCGCTGTCTCGACGTTCTCTCGCGGCAGACGCAGGACCCGAAGCTCAAAAGGATTCTGCTCGATATCGGCGAGCGGGTCGAAGGTGGAGAAAGCCTCTCGCGCGCCATGCAGCGGCATCCGCGAACCTTCAACAACCTGTTTATCGGTTTGATCCGAGCCGGCGAAGTCGGCGGCGTCCTGGAAGAATCGCTCCAGAGGCTGTCCCACTTCCTCGAAAAAGACGTTGAGCTTCGGCGCAAGGTCAAGGCCGCCCTTACCTATCCGGTTCTCGTCTTGATCGCCGCAATCGGCATCGTCATTTTCCTCGTCGCATGGTTCATCCCCGCTTGGGCGGTCATTCTTGTTGACCTCGGCCTCAAGAAAGATGACATTCCCGCGCCGACGCAGTTCCTGATCGACCTTTCCTATAATATCGAGCACAACTGGTGGATCATGCTTCTATCGCTTGTGATCGTTATCGTTGCGTGGAAGCTGTTCGTCAGCACGCGCTTCGGTAGGCGGGTGGCGGACCGGATGAAGCTCAAGGTGCCGGTTTTCGGAAAACTTCACCACAAGGTGTGCATGGCCCGGTTCAGCCGCACGATGGGCACGCTGCTCACCTCAGGCGTTCCGATCCTCCAGGCGATGGAGACGGTTGCGGGCACCGTGGGCAACACGATCATGGCCGACGCCGTGCTCGAAGCCCGCGCGAGAATTCGAGAAGGAGACCGCATCGGCGAGCCGCTAGAGGCGTCCAGGCTGTTCCCGCCCATGGTCGTCCACATGATCGGCGTCGGAGAAGAGTCAGGCTCGCTCGACTTTATGCTCCAAAAGATCGCCGACTTTTACGAGTCGGAGGTCGAGGCGGCGCTGCAGTCGCTGACGGCCGCCATTGAGCCCATCATGATCATCGGGCTCGGCTTCATTGTCGGCTTCATCGTCGTCTCGATGTTCTTGCCGCTCGTGCGGGTCATCGAGCGCCTCTCGTCTGGTAGCTCGGAATAGCCGTTCCAGCTGGGATAGCATATGGGCCCGCTTCGAAATCTCGAAGCGGGCCGCTTTATGAAAAAAAATGTGAATTGTCTGGAACAATCACGCAAAGCGGCGGGTCCAAGGTGACAGAGGCTTTTTGTGCCATCGGGTAGATGGCTTTCGGCGCATTGGGAGAGACTGCGCCGTTCGCGGGCCGCAGGTGCGGTCATGGTAACGGACGGATGGTTGGCTTAATGCGTAACGCGTTGGAGATTCATGTTCCCTGAGTGGACATGGATTCTAGGGATTTTCATTGGAGCTGCGATAGGCAGCTTCCTGAATGTCTGCATTTACCGTCTCCCTCGCGGGCTATCCCTTTCCAAGCCGCCCAACAGCTTTTGCCCGAACTGCAAGCACAAACTCGGAATCCCAGACCTCGTTCCCCTCTTTAGCTGGCTCTTTCTGCGCGCGCGATGCCGCTACTGCAAGGAGCCGATCGCTTCCCGGTACTTCATCGTCGAGCTCATGAACGGGGCAATCTGGGGCGGCCTGTGGTGGCAATACCTCGTGGTGGAATCGAATCCGGCCAAGGGCATCGCGTATGCGCTCTTTGGCTCGGCGCTGTTGGTGGCATTTGTGACCGACCTCGAGCACTACGTCATCCCCGACGAGATCAACGCCTTTTTGCTGGTTGTCGGCGTCGGCTACCATGCGATGTTCGGCAATGTGATGGATGCGGTTTTTGGCGCTCTGGTCGGCTGGGGCCTTCTTTGGGGCGTCGCGTTTCTCGGGCGAGTCGCCTTCGGAAAGGATGCGATGGGACATGGGGACATCAAGATGGCGCGCGGCCTTGGCGCAATGCTCGGACCGGTACTCGTCATAGCCGCCTTCTTCATCGCGGTGCCCATCGGCCTGATCGGAAGCATCGCCCATATGGCCCTTCGGCCCAAGCAAGCGACTGCTACAGGGGCCGGAGTTGGGACGGGCTTGCCAGTAATATCGGGTGATCTTCCCAAGAGCGAGCCGCCCGAAGAAGAGGATTATGAGCCCGAATCGGTCGGCTCGCTGCTCAAGTGCGGCCTCGGGTATCTGTTGCTGGTCGACGTAATTGCGCTTTTTGCCCCCAAGGTGGGGGTATCTTGGTTCGGCGAAGAGGAAATGGCAGAGGATGAAATCGATGATTGGACGCCTCAAGGTACAGCCATACCCTTCGGC
>JBASWW010000052.1:0-28101 GCA_049276675.1 Fimbriimonadaceae bacterium | reverse complement strand
GCCGGGACGAACCACCCGGCGGCTACTCGATTCCTACTTCAGCACTGCCGCTGTTATGCGTGACGCTGTCTTTCCGCTTAAATAGATCCTTTGGGTCGCTCTCTGGAAGTCGCTCGCCTTGGCTTTATAGATATTTATAAATTTCTGCGGATTGCGGTCGATCAATGGGAACCAGGACGACTGAATCTGCACCATCATCTTGTGCCCTTTCTTGAACGTATGACAGACATCGGGAAGCACAAACTGGACCTTCTCGATCTTGCCCGGCCTGAGCGGCTCTGGCTTGGACCACGAGTTGCGGTATTTGGCGCGCATCGGCTCGCCGCGGACCATCATCTGATAGCCACCCATTTGAACTTCCGGCCCGCGCGGAGAGGCGATGGAGTAGTCATTTGGAAAGACGTCGATCAGCTTCACGATGAAGTCGGCGTCGCTGCCGGTCGAGGAGACATATAAGGTCGCCGTGACTGGGCCGACGAAGGTCGTGTCGGTTGTGAAAACGGGCGATTCGTAAGACAGCACGTCGGGGCGGGTCCAAACGAATCGCTGATCCTCGAGCATGTAGCTGCGCGCCATTCCGGTCGTGATCGTAGCGGAGTTCGGGACCGTCCGCGATGGGTCGCTTACATACTCATCGAAGGAGGGCTTGGCAGAGGTCTTGGGAGCGGGAGCGATGGTGCCAATCCGGCTCGGCCCAGAGTTGAAATAGCCGCTGCGAAGAGTGCTCGACGCGGGGGGCCATTGGTCGAATATGCGCCACTTGTCAGCCCCTACGTCGAACATCACCGCTTCGGGCGCAGGATCTTTAATGTCCATGCCGCTGAGCCGGACCGCTTCGGGTGACTTGCCCTTGAGATGATAATTGAAGAAGTTCATCTGCAGCTTGCGGAAATCCTCGCTGGTCTTGGTGGTCCACTTGATGTCGTGCAGGCTGTCGCCGGGACCGCCGTTCCAGGAGCCGTGGTACCAGGGCCCCATCACGAGCGTGTTCGTCGTCTGCGGATTGTTCTTCTCGATCGCCTGGTAGATCGATAGCGGGCCCTGCAGGTCCTCCGCGTCGAACCAGCCGCCCACCGTCATGACCGCGACCTTGCCGACGCTCTTGAGGTGCTGCGGCACGTTCTGCGCTTGCCAGTAGGCGTCGTAGTCCCCGCGGGTCATCCATTCGTCCCAGATCGGGCGTGTACCGGTGTAGAAGCGTTTGAGATTGGAGAGAGGGCCTGCTTCCAGGTAGAAGCGGTAGCCATCCTGAGTGTTCGGCTGGAGCCCGGTGCCCTGGTACCCGTCGCCGGTGGTGGGGCCGGTGCGGGGGCGATTGAACCAGGTGATGAAGCCGAATGCGTGAGGCAGGAAGAAAGCGCCGTTATGGTGCATGTCGTCGCCGAGCCAATTGTCCGCCATCGGCGCTTGAGGAGAGGCGCAAACCAGCGCGGGATGTGGATCGATGAGGGCCTGGGCGACATAGTGGCCTGGAAAGGACGTTCCCACCATCCCAACCCTGCCATTATTGTTCGCCACGTTCTTGAGCAGCCAGTCGATCGTGTCGCGCGTGTCTGTGCTCTCATCCACCTGCCCCGGTTTCTTGTTCGGAATGAAGGGCGTCATCCACTTGAAGTCGCCTTCGGACATGTATCGGCCGCGTACATCTTGGAAGACAAAGATGAACTTGCTTGGCCCATAGCTTCCGTCGGGCCCGAGGTTTGTTCGATATGCATCAGCACCGTACGGGCCGACGCTGTAGGGCGTCCGCACCATCAGAAAAGGCCACTTCTCGGTTTTGTCCTTGGGGATGTAGATCGAGGTGAACAGCTTTTTTCCATCACGCATCGGTATCGAGACCTCTTGCTTGGTATAGAGGTCGCGGACGCCTTCCTGAGCGAACACCGGGAGCGGGAGGACAAGGGCGAGCAGTAGAAGTCTTTTCATGATGGATTCCCGTGAATACTTACCCCATACGCCCGTGGGGAAGCCGGAGCAATCGAGCACTACCGGTAAAATAGGGGCCGATGGCCACGATCTCGCTAGAGCAGGGCATCTCGATTGATTCCATCGCCGACAAGGTCTATTCGAACGAGCGCCTGACGTCTGATGACGCGCTCTTCCTCTTTCATCATCCGAATCTGAATGAGCTGGCTGCGCTGGCGGACTTCCAGCGCCAGAAGAGAGTGCCCGGAAGAACGGTTACCTATGTGATCGGCCGCATCTTGAACTACACAAACGTGTGCTGGGTGCGCTGCAAATTCTGCGCATTCTATCGCGTTCCCAACCATGCGGAAGGCTACTTGCTGGATGATGAGGAGATTCTCGCGAAGGTTGGAGAGACGGTTTCGATTGCGAATCGCGGATTGCGGATTGCGGATTCGGAACGATCTTCTTCAATCCCGAATCCGAAATCCGAAATCCAAAATCGGGAGCACGTTGAAATCCTCTTCCAAGGCGGGCTCAATCCGAAGCTAAAGATCGACTACTACGAGGGCATCTTCAGGAAGATCAAGGCCAAATATCCCGAGGTCATCCTGCATGCGCTCAGCCCTGCAGAGATCATCTATATCGCCCACATCAGCAAGCTCACGCTCAGAGATTGCCTCGTCAGGCTAAAGGAATCGGGCCTCCACTCGATCCCTGGCGCAGGCGGCGAGATATTGGTGGACAGGGTGCGCAAGATAATCGCGCCCTACAAGGACACGACCGAGGAATGGCTGGCGTGCATGAGAACCGCTTCGAGCCTCGGCATCAAATCCACTGCGAGCATGATGTTCGGCCACGTGGAAACCTTGGAAGACCGGGTCGAACATCTCGGGAGAATCCGGGACCTGCAGGACGAGTGTGCGCCATTTCGGGCGTTTATCACCTGGAACTTCCAGCCAGAAGAAACCAATCTTGCGATTCCTCGAAAGGCGAGCGGCTTCGATTACCTCCGCACAGTCGCCGTGTCCCGGCTCTTCCTGGACAACGTGGACAACATTCAGGTTTCGATCCTCACCCAAGGTCCGAAGATCGCCCAGCTCGCCCTCGGCTATGGGGCGAACGACTTCGGCTCCGTGATGATCGAAGAGCAGGTGGTCTCGGCGAAGGGCAACAAGTTCATCCTCAGCTCGGAGGAATTCGAACGCCTCATCCGCGGCGCAGGCTATGAAGCGCGGCGGCGGAACACTCGATACGAGCTCGTCTGATAGCCAGGGACTCGGGGTGAATGGCTTTCCATTCACCCCGATTGCCCTACTTCAAGATCTTTTCCACGATCACGTCGTCTACCCCGCCTTCTGCGATCGAGTCGTTGGGATTGTCCGACGTGCTGATTCGGATCTTCATCTGGGCCGTGGGCGTGATATAGGCTGTCACAGGGAACTTCACGAGCGTCCACTGATTCGTCGAGCCCGTATCAATCACGGTTTCAATTGTTACCCACGATGCGCCGTTGTTGTTCGAGATTTCCAGCCTCATCGAATCCTCGCCGGTCGTATTGGCAAACCAGCGGCGGAGCGAGATGAAGTGGTTGCCTGAGCTCATGTCGAAGGTTGGGGAAACCAGCCTCGTTGGGCCGCCATCGACATCGTTCTCGCCGACGTCGCCACCTTGACTGCCCTGCCCGGTGAACATGCACTGCCCGCCCGTGTCGCCCGAATCGTTCTCCGGGTTGTACTGGCGTCCGTTGTAGGTGGTGCCATTGGGATTCGCCCGAGTCCATGCGCCGGTGCTGAGACTCTCGTTCACAACTGTCCAGGCAAGGTTGGATTCAAAGGTGTCGGCGAACGTTGTAGAGAGCCCCCTGCCGAAGGTTGCCCTCAGCGGATTCGCCTGTCCTTCCGATGGGTACTGGACCGTGTGCCCCTGCGTGTCCTTTACGCTCACGTAGTACTGGAGCGTGGAGCCTAGGCGGCCGATCAGCGGTCGCGGGAAGATCCCTCCCCCCGTACTAATAACGCTTGCCTGCTGCCACGAACCCTGGTCGTAGCGATAATTCAGCTTGAACGTCGCAGGATCGAGCTGTCCATTCACGTTGTCCACGCGGAACTTAAACATTACAAGGGACGTGGAATTCTGAAGAACTGTGAACTCGCCCGGAATCTGCAGAGGCGTGATCGCGAGCCAATTGAGCGGAGGTGCGTCGAGGTTCTTTGCGCCAAAACCCTGAGCGATCTCCGTGTAGTGTGGTGTGCCGTTTCCGATGTCGCCATCGTTGTCGTCGAGCGTGAGGACGTCGATCGTGATCTCGGGCGTGATTCCACTCGGGCGAAGCAGAATGCTGTTGAGATACCAACTGCGAGCCAATATCAGTGCCTGTCCATCGCCGATCGTGTCTTTAAGGGCCTCCTTGGTCAGCCAGAAGGCGCCGCTGATCACGTTTCCGCAGTCGTGGGCTTCGCCTCCGCAGGGATAGGTGAAGTTGTTGATGGCACTTCGCAGAGGTCCTGTGTTGGGTCCGAAGAAATCCTCACCCGTACCGGGCTGGTTGGTCAGCATGACGGCGGTCGTGTCGGCCATGCCTTCGTGATAGTCTCCTGAGGCGTTTGGATGCCCGCTGTCGACAATATGGTGCCCATACTCGTGATCGACGACCGTGCTGTACGCCGTATTAGGGCAGCCCGACTGCGACTGGGAGCCGAAGAAGTTTATCGAGCTAAAGTCGTAATAGGCATTGCATGTGTCGTTCAGATTCACGTTTGCCGGCATCTGAATATCGATTCCAGGATAGGAATTGTTGATCGCCTTGGCAAAGTCGTGGACCATCTCGGTGTGCCGGAGCGCGTTGAGCTGCGCCGTGTTGAATTCGGTGGGGCTCGGATTGAACACGAAGTTTGCCGGTCCCGGAGGGGTCACATTCTGCGAAAGAGCGAGCGGTGTGCCGCGCACAGGAATAACACGCACCCAGCGGCCGGTCATGTCGGCCGTGACCGTCACCTGCGAGCTTCCGCCGTTGGCGATCACGAAGTCGCCGAGTGAGTCTGAATAAGCGATGTTGCCGCCGGTGATCGCCACGCGCAGGCCCGCAATTGCCATCTGCGTGGGCGGGTTCAGGTTGTTGTCAGGCTTGAGGCCAGCCGACGCCTTGCCTTGAACGTTGCCATTTACATCGACGGTGAGGATCATGTTCCGCCATTCCAGGATCGCGCCTGAATTGGCATCGACGAAGACCCGAAACTTCTTCGGGCGCTCCTTGATCAGGTTGTCGGCAATAAGCTTCCAAGCCAGGTACGTGTCCGATTCGCCCCGATAGACGATCAATTCGGGTTCGCCGATAGACTTGAGCGTCCGATCTTGGTTTCGAACCAGATTGCGGGCCTCGGCCTTCGTTACGCGGGGGCTCGTGGAAATCCCTTCCACATCTCGAACATTCGAGCTGATCAATACTGCCGGATAGCCCGGCTGATTCTTGACGAGGACGGTAAGGTCCGCCTTGTCCACAGGCAAGCCGCCTAATTTCTGATTGAAGTATACGGCTGTGAACTTGCCGTTCATGACGTCCTGGGTGCGGTCGAATTCATACGTGCCATCGCCTGGATTGAATGCGGCGCCAAACTGGGAGACAAGGCTCTTTGCTGTGTCGGCAGCCGTCTCGCCCTCGCCGAAGGGGATTCCATAAACCCTCGAAACACGCTGGCCAGACATATAGAACTTGATGCGTGGATAGTCCTCACGGAGGGCATCCATCGCGGCCTTGACGGTCAACGGCGAGGCAGGCGGAGATTGAGCGATCGATAGGATCGCGATCAACGGGACGAGAACGGCGAGCAGCGGGACGATGTAACGACGCATAACAAAGAAAACCCTCCGTTAGCTGGACGGTGCCAGAGCGCCATGCATCAGAAGTGGCCGGCAAAACCTGGTAAATCCGCTAGGAGATGAGCATAGGGCGCGCGCGACCATCCAAAATAGCCCCGTGATCCGAGTCGGAATCCTGGGCGCTGGCGGCATGGGGACTGCGCACGCGCGGCACTACCGAAAGATGCCGGAGGTCGAGCTCTCATTCTTCGAGAAGAGCATCGAGCGCTCCGAAGCGTTCTCTCACCAGTGGCAATGTTCACCCGCCACGACGGTGGACGACCTCATAGCCAGTTCCGACATCGTTGATATATGCTTGCCGACCGACCTCCATCACGATCTTGGGCTCAGAGCGATATCGGCAGGCCGGGCCGTTTTCATCGAGAAGCCGCTAGCGCGAACCCTCCAAGAGTGCGCCGACCTCATCAATGCGGCCTCCGTCGCACAGGTCCCACTCATGACGGGCCAGGTGGTTCGATTCTTTCCCGAGTTCAAGCGAACCCATCAGTTGGTGGTGGAGGGAGCTGTCGGCAAGCCCGCGGCAGCCCGAATGCGCCGAGGGGGAGGCCAGCCAAAGGGAGAAGGCATGTGGTTTCGCGACTACGAGCGCTCGGGCGGCGTGCTGCTCGATCTTGCCGTGCATGACTTCGATTGGCTTCGCTGGACCCTTGGTGAGGTCACTCTGGTGTATAGCCGGTCGCTCGGAATCACGCGCGGAAGCGGCCCGGACTACGCGCTGACCACCTTGTCGTTCGCCTCTGGCGCGGTTGCGCACGTTGAGTCGACCTGGATGGACCCGAGTGGATTCCGGGTGGCGGTAGAGGTCGCGGGAAGCGAAGGCATTCTAGAGTACGATTCCCGCCTCACGCCGTCCCTGCGCACCCATACCGCGATAGACGGCATCGGAAAGACGGTTCCGGAAGCTAATTTCGCTCCCGAGGACGATCCCTACTTCCAGGAGCTGAGCGCCTTCGTGAATGCAGTCCAGACTGGGAGCGAGCCGCCCGTCACCGGCTATGACGGCGCCATGGCGGTAAGCATCGCCTTGGCAGCCCTGGAAAGCGCTAAGACCGGACTGGCAGTCCCCCCGTCCGCGGTCTAGGTTCAAAAGTGCGCGACGTCGTCCCAGGCGCTTGCTTGCCAGGAATCCGGAGCGTCCTTCTCATTCCAGATGGGCGGCACAGTCAGCAGCAGGTGGTGGGCCAGACCTTCCAGATAAGGCTCGTATTCGCGGCGGCGCAGCGCCAATGCCTTTTCCGCATCGGCGCTGCGGTGCAATTGCAGCCCAACCGAATCTAGCTTCAAATGGATAGCACGCATAACCTCGCTGGGCAGTCGGTCCGCGGTCCCCTGCATGGGCGGCGCCCCGACTATGTAAGAAAGGTCGACGATCAGATGGCGCGCAATCGCGAACGTATGCTCGGCCTGCCGCCCAAGTTCCTTGTGTCCCTCGAGCTTTTCTTTGAATCCGAGCTCGATGAGGCTGCATGCATCGAGGACCGCGGTGATCGAGCCCAGCCAAGTCAGCTTATCATGCTGCGATCGGTAGTAAGCAAGGATCGGATAGGACAGGTAGCTCTCGAGCAGGCTCGCCGACCAATGTTCGAACTCGCCGAGCAGGCGCGCAAGCGAGCGCAGGTCGTCTGCGCTCCGGCAGAGCAGCTCGCACCCGGCAGGTGGCGATCCCGCCCTTGCGTCCAAAAGCAGAATGGTGGCTTCGCGGCGTGAGAAGGATTGGTAGAGCACTGGAAGATAGCCGACGACGACCGCGAGAAACCCGAAGCCCACGCCTGCCTCAATCACTGATACGGCCCGTCCCGGCCCATCCAGCGCGGTCATGTCACCGTATCCCAGCGTGAATAGCGTGGTCGCGCTCATGTAAAGGTGCACGGCAAAGTTAGGATTTGGATCGCCGCTCAATGGGGTTTCAAGGCCCGCTTGGATGAAAGAGAACCCTAGCGCAAGGAGCATCGCCCAGCAAACGATGAGCACAACGAGCGACAGTGGACCGAAGCTGCCGAGCCATGCCTCTCGGCGTCTCGTGAGACGTCGCCCGATGGCTCGCCAGCCTTTCCAAAGCACGGATACGAGCAAGTTCGCAAGCCGCAAAGGCCGCGATACGGTCCTCGGCACGATGACCGTTTCAAAAGTATCAACCAGCACGACGAGCAGGATCAGGATTCCAACGATCACGCTCGCGATGGCCATCGGTGGATTGTACGTCCTTTACAGCGGAACGACCCATAGCTCGCCCGGCCCATGGATGCCACGGATCAGTATCCCTTCGATGTCGGCGGTTCGGCTTGGACCTGTGACCAACACGCTTGTCCGGTCCGACATTCTCTCCAGTGCTTCTTCTAGTGTTGCGACGATGTTGCTGCTCCGGACCAGCGCGATGTGGATGGGCGGAGCGAGGCTCGCCAGGCGCGCCCGGCCCGGCCCCGCGGAAAGCAGAATGGAGCCGGATTCGGCAATCGCAAGGTCGGCGGCGGTGAGCCCGATCTCGGCCTCCCAGATGCCTTTCTTTTCAATGGCGCCGGATTCGATGCCGTAGCTAGATAGAAGTACGGCCGCGTCGTTGTCGATCCACGACAGGCTCAAATCCACTTCCCGTAGGTCCGCAGGGGCCTTCACGAATCCGCCAAGAGCTTGGAGGCGATCCTGAAATACCGCCCAAAGATCGGCGGCGGGGATTTCGCGAACTGCTGAAAGCTGTGAGCGCTGCAAAGCGAATGTTTCGCTTGCTTGAAGGGAGCTTAGAATTCGCTCTCTCCCGGTCATCGCTTTGCCCACCATGCTCTGAAGTCGGTGCCATTGGGCTTGGGCAGCGCTCGGAATTCGGTCCAGAGGTTCTTGAGCGGATGGGGCAGCGACGAGGCCATTGGCAGCAGCTTCAGGCCGGTCCTCCATTTGAAGCTTGAGGTCGCCCCTTCGGCATAGAGATTCCAGGGAATCGGCTGCTCCGCAGCGTCCGATCGCTCCGCCTCATCCCGGAGCCGGAGCAGCATCGAAGGCATCGGAATTTTGACCGGGCAGACCTCTTCGCACGCTCCGCATAGCGATGATGCCTTGGCCAGGTCTCCTCTCGCCTCGACGCCATCCATCGCCGGGGCAAGCACCGCGCCAAGCGGACCGGAATAGACGTGCCCGTAGGCGTGGCCGGAACTTTGACGGTAGACCGGACAGACGTTTAGGCATGCGCCGCACCGGATGCAGCGCATAATCTCGCGATACGGGCCGTTAAGAACGCGCGTCCGGCCGTTATCGAGCAGCACAAGATGCACCTCTCCTGGCCCGTCCTGCTCATCCGAGCGACGCGGGCCGGAAAGGAAATGCGTGTAAACCGGGAGGTGCTGCCCTGTAGCCGATGCTGTCAGGAGCTTGATGAAGAGAGCAAGGTCGGCTTCCGAAGGAAGGATCTTTTCAATGCCCATCACTGCTATGTGCACGTCGGGCGCAGTTGTGCAAAGGCGGTTATTTCCCTCATTCTCTATCAGCACGATGCGCCCCGTCTCGGCAACCGCGAAATTCACGCCGCTGATCCCGACCTTGGCTTCCTTGAATTTCGATCGGAGCCTTGCGCGGGCTTGCATGGTGAGCTCGCCGGCTTCCTCGGTATAGGGTCCGAGGCCTTCGCGGGCGAAGCTTTGGGCAACCTCGACGCGGTTCTTGTGGATGATCGGCATCACGATGTGGCTCGGCGTGTCGTGATCGATCTGCACGATGTATTCGCCTAGGTCGGTCTCCACCGGGTGGAATCCTGCCTCCTCGAGGGTTTCATTGAGGTGGATCTCCTCGGTCGCCATTGACTTTGCCTTGGCTATCGTGCAGCCGGGCTTGGCGGCGCAAATGCCGAGAATGATCTCCTTTGCCCGGCCGGCATCCGGCGCCCAATGGACCTTGATCCCATTCGCCTCGCACCGCTGCTCAAGCTGGACCAGGAGTTCGCGAAGGTTGTCGAGAACGAAGTCCTTGATCCGGGCCGCTTCGCTTCGGGCGGCTTCGGGGTCATCGAATGCGACCATAAGCGCGCCCTTTCGCCCCTCGCTCTTAATGCTCGCCGCTGCTCGTATTGAAGCCACCCGCTCCGGCGGTACCGACCTTGCAAACTCCTCCACGGCGGGCACCTTCATCAAAGAGCCTCCGCCATCAATTCGGCGTAATGCCTGGTTCGGAGCCTTAACTCGTGCCGCTCGATGAGCCCGTTCAACTGCATGAGGCAGCCCATATCGCTGCTGGCTATGTCTTCGACACCGGCATCGACAATGTTTTTCAGTTTCTCGATCCCGATGCCGCTGCTTATGCTGCCGTGGGTTGCGCTGAATGCTCCGCCAAAGCCGCAGCACTGATCCGAATGAGCGAACGAGACGATCTCAACGCCCGGAAGCATGGCGAGCAGCCGTTCTTGGTGTGACCTCCCAGAATCTGAGGGGTGTCGAGCCGTATGAGATAGGGCGCGGTAATGGCACGCTCGATGGAATGCGATCCGGCGCCTTCGAGTGATCACGTTGCCGCTCAACGGCCACTTCTTGATGCCCATAACCTCGATCAAGAATTCGGCCAGCTCATAACAATACGGCACATCCCGATTTGGGAAGAGCATCGGATAGCCCTCGCGGAACATCGCCGCGCAAGACGTGGACGGTGTCACCAAATATTGGGTCGAAGGCGGAAACACCTCCAGCGCATGCGACGCGATCTGCCTCGCTGCCGTCCAATCCCCGGCATTAAATGGCGGCTGCCCGCAGCAGGTCTGCCGATCGTCGAAGTCCACCGTGCATCCAGCATGCTCAAGAACCTTCACGCACGCGATGCCCACCTCGCCATAGAAGGCATCGCATAAGCAGGTCAGCATCAATGATACATGCATAGCAGAGGCGCGCAACGTAGCCGCCGGCTGGTTCATCCCGGCGTTCTCCCAGAGAGACTACTCCCTAGGATGATAGATTCTCGCCTCAGCGCTCCGCCGCATCAATTCTTCAAGCTCGTCAAAATCCGAAATCACCCCTTTGGCAAGGGCCTGCATCCCGAGATTGCCCAGCACCGTCGCCTCTGCTGGACCGGCCAGAACTGGAATCCCGCACGCATCCGCCACCGCCTCACAAAAGGCCATGCTAGCCGATCCCCCGCCGCCTGCCCGTATGAGGGAAAACCTTCGGCCAGTCACCGAGCACAGGGTGCGAAGCTGGGTTGCGGTCGTCTCGGCAAGGCTCATGAGTGCGACTCCGGCCCACTCTTGGCTACGCGCGGGCTGCCAGCCGATTTGCTCTGTGATCGCGCCGATCATGCTCCCAGGGCTGAATAGTCCGGGCGCAAAGAGGTCAAGCCGGTCAGTCACGCTTCGGTCTGCGCGAGCGAGCCAGTCCGCCATCGGCTCCTCGACCTGAAGCTCCTCCTTCAGCCGGTTCATCACATAGAATCCGGGGATATTGGCAAGGAACCTGATTCGGCCATCCGCCCCGCGCTCATTCGTGAAATTCGCCTCCCTGGCTTCCTCCGATGTCATTGGGCTTACGAGCAGGCATCCGAGAATGGACCAAGTGCCTACATTCATGAAGGCGGTATCGTCGTCAATCCGGCCCAGGCCACAGACCGCGGCGGCCGAGTCGTGCCCTCCAACGCGGATGATCTCGACACTGTTTGCCGCGTGCCCAATCATGCGGCCCGGTTTCTCGGGCTGTAGATCGGGCACGGGCCAGCCCGCAATCTCGAACGCTTCGTCGCACCACTGTCCATCGAGACCCACCATTTGAGTGGTAGATGCGATGCTCAGCTCGCTCCCGAAGTGTTGAGGGTTTAGCGTTGGGCGCTGAGAATGGAGATAGAACCCGAAGAGATCAGGCAGCAGCAGCCAGGTCGCCTGCTCGGGCAGCTTCGGGTTTTCGAGCCGCCGCGCGATGAGCTGGCACAGGGTGTTGAAGGGCTGCTTTTGTATGCCGGTAAGCCTATAGAGCCGCGCTTGGTGTTCCTCGATCGTCGCCATCGCCATTGCATGGGATTCGTCGCGGTAGGCCGCCATTGGCTGAGCAAGATTGCCCTTGCTGTCAAGGAACCCATGGTCCACGCCCCATGTGTCGATGCCGATCGTTGCTTCATCGAAGGAAGCGCTCGCATACTCGACGGCGCGATTGCAGAGCCCGAGCAGGAGGTCGAAGTTCCAGGTCAATCTAGGTATTGGGTATTGGGAACTGGGTATTCCGGAGGCCCGAAATCCCGAATCGGATGGCCCATGCGCGATCTGTTCGATAACCTCGAACCCAAGCCGGCCGCCCTCAATCCGTCCTGCCGCAAAGCGTGCCGAGGAAGCACCCATATCGACCGCTACAAACCCCTGGCCCACGTCCTATTCTGCACAATGAGGTGCCAACCACCCTCCATGATCCTTCTTGAAGGAAAGCGCAAGTGGGTTCAAGGCCTTGTCGAGCGGTTTTTGGGGTAGCGATTGGTGAAGATTTGCATGATGCCGGCGGTACGGGGACCACTTCCTCGCGCCGAGAAGCAAACGATTAGAGGAAAACGCAAAAGGCGAAGGCGGGACGTTCCCTCTGCCAGGATCGCTCGTCCCAAATACTAGCTAAACCGCAACCGAAGGCTACGCGACAATATCCACCCATGAAGCCAAACACATTCGAGACCCTGCTGGAACGACATCCTCAAAATCCTATCCTGACCGCCGCCCAATGGCCCTATCCCGTTCACACCGTCTTCAACCCCGGCGCAACTCTGCTCAAAGATGGAACAACCCTTCTGCTTTGCCGGGTAGAGGATCGTCGTGGCATCTCCCACTTCTGCGCAGCCCGATCAAAAAACGGCATCGACGGCTGGGAGATCGACCCGGAGCCGACGCTTAAGCCTGACCCCTTGAATTTTCCCGAGGAGCTTTGGGGCATCGAGGATCCGCGGATCACCTTCGTGCCAGAGCTCGGTGAATATATCATCGCCTACACCGCATTTGGCAAGTCCGGGCCGGGGGTCGCCATTGCCTCGACGACTGACTTCAAGAAGTTCGAGCGATTTGGACTTGCGATGCAGCCGGACGACAAAGACGCGGCTCTCTTCCCTCGCCGGTTCAACGGGGAGTTCGCGCTGATTCATCGCCCGTCCACCGATCTTGCGGCGCATATGTGGATTTCATTTTCGCCGGACCTGCGCAACTGGGGCGGACATATGCTGTTGATGCCGGCCCGCCGTGGCGCCTGGTGGGATGCAAACAAAATTGGGCTCTCGCCGCCGCCGATCGAGACGGACCGGGGCTGGCTTGTGATGTATCACGGGGTGCGGCGTCACGCCGCGGGGTCGCTCTACCGCATGGGGCTCGCCTTGTTCGACAAGGAAAGTCCGGAGACCTGCATCAGCAGGGGCCAGTCGTGGATGTTTGGCCCAGAAGAATCCTACGAGATTTCAGGCGACGTGGGGTATGCGGTCTTTCCGTGCGGCTACACCGTTTTGCCCGACGGAGACACCGTGCATCTCTACTATGGGGCTGCGGACACCAGCATCTGCATGGCAAAGGCGAGCATCCGCAAAATGCTCGACTGGCTGGACCGTGATGGAACCGAGTTCACCGGCGTCGCCGGGCAGCTTGCGGAGCGGATCGAACTGGGCACAGCAAACTAGGAGTCTTTCAGGGGGGAGTTCCGAGGATAATAGAAGCATGAGCAAAGACAATGCTGCGCGCCCGTCCAGACGACAGTTCCTCCAAGCAACGGGAGGCGTGGCGGCGGCCACCGCCCTTTCTGGCTTTCGGTTTCCCACGGTGAACGCCCAGGGCAGCGAGCTTATCCAGGTCGCGCTCGTCGGATGCGGCGGACGGGGCAGCGGAGCGGCCGTAAATGCCCTTGCAACCAAGAGCGGTCCCATTAAGCTCGTCGCGATGGCGGATGCTTTTGGAGATCGCCTTGCGGGCAGCCACGAGAACCTCACGAAGGCGGTCGGAAGCCAGATGGATGTTCCCCAGGAAAGGCGATTCGTCGGCTTCGATGCCTACAAGCAGGCGATGGACTTTCTCAGGCCGGGCGACGTCGTCATCCTCACCACGCCACCCGCGTTCCGCTGGGTTCACTTCCAATACGCGGTGGCCAAAAAGCTGCATGTCTTCATGGAAAAGCCGGTCACGGTGGATGGCCCGACCAGCAAGCGGATGCTGCAATTGGCGAAGGACGCCTCTGCGGCACGGCTCAAGGTGGGTGTCGGCCTTATGTCACGCCATGCAAAGCCTCTCCAGGAGCTGCACCAGCGCATCCAAGACGGCGAGCTCGGCGAGGTCCTTCTTATGCGCGGCTACCGGATGCATGCTCCGGCCGGATACTTTCTGTCCCCGCCCAAGCCAGATGGCATCAGCGACCTTGACTACCAAATCCGCAGGTTTCACAGCTTCTTGTGGGCGAGCGGCGGCGCCTATAGCGACTTTTACATCCATCACGTGGATCATCTGTGCTGGATGAAGAACGCCTGGCCGATCAGCGCTCAGGGCCTTGGAGGACGCCACTACCGGCAGGCTCCCGACGGGACGACCTACGTGGATCAGAACCTCGACACATATGCGGTTGAGTACACCTTCGCCGACGGAACCAAATTCTTCTTTGACGGACGCTGCGTTGAAGGTGCGCAGGGAATCTACTCGAGCTACGTGCACGGCACCAAGGGGATCGCCATCGCCGCCAGAGCCAACGATTGCGGCGGGCCATCTGCCATCTACAAGGGACAGAACATGGCCGAGGGGAAGCTCCTCTGGCAATCGACCGACACGAGCAATCCGTATCAGAACGAGTGGGATACGCTGATCGATGCCATCCGCAAGGACCGGCCACATAACGAGCTGAGACGCGGCGTGGAGGCGAGCCTTGTGACCAGCATGGGCCGCATGGCGGCGCATACCGGCCAGGAGATCACGTACCAAGCCATGCTGAACTGCGAACACGAGTTCTCGCCTGGCCTGGACAAGCTGACGCGGGAGTCCGTCTCGCCTCTAATTCCCGATGCCAGCGGCCGCTATCCAGTTCCCCAGCCCGGCCTCAAGGCGACGCGCGAGTATTGAGCACTCGCACAAAGCTCTTGGCGCCGGGATAAGCCTTGAGAAGCTGTCTGCGCCCCTTTGGGTCGAGCACGGTCAGTGCCGTCGAGAGCGGATCGCTGGTAAGGCCATCCCTTGCCACGACTGTCGTCTGCACTCGGTTGGCCAGCGCTCGGCCAGTTCGGGGATCGACCACGTGCGAGTATCGTACGCCGCCAATAACTGCAAACTGCTCCGTGTCTCCCGACGTGGAGATCGCGCAACTGGCAAGGCGCATATCTACGGGTGCCTTGCCCTTCCCTGCATTCGGCACGCGGATTGTCCAGCCCTTCGTCCCGGGCGGGGGCCCACTCACTACGATGTCACCTCCCAGTTCTACAAGCGCGCGCGTGATGCCGTGCTTCTTGAGGATGCGTTGTGCTTGGTCCGCCGCGTAGCCCTTGGCGATGCCGCCCAGGTCGAGCCTCATGCGGGGAACGGTGAGCCTTACGGTTCGCGTACGCGGGTCAAGCCGCACCTTTTTCCATCCAACCAGCCTCCGAGCAGCCGCGATCTCTTCAGGCTGGGGCAATACACGAGCCTTCCTGGCCGTCCGCCAAAGCTGGACGAGCGGGCCGACCGTCACATCGAAAGCGCCATCGGACTTGCGCGACACCTCCTGTGCTGCACTTATAACCTTGAACAGATCAGGGGAGATACGTCCGCCCCCCCGGTCGCAAAGGCGCATGAGCTCGCTGTCTCGGCGATAGTCGCTCATAATGGAATCAAGCGCTGCCATGCGGGCGAATGCTGCCGCGCAAGCCTTCTCGGCGGTTTGCCGGTCAGGCGCATATACCACGAGCCGTGCATCAACCCCCATGTGGTATTGCGTATAAGTAAAGCGGGTCAGCGCGTCAGATTGATTGGCCGCCGCGGTGTGCGCGGCAAACAGGCATCCCACGATGAAAAACACTAGTAGGAATTGGAGTTTGTTGACTTTAGCCATGCTTGCCCTGGGAATATTGATCTCGGTGCCCATTGGTTCGTCGCAAGAGCCGCCGAAGCTCGAACCATTCGAAGAAACGCTACCCAATTCGGTGGTCAAGATCAAAATGATTCCGATACCTGGCGGAACGATCAAGATAGGAGCGAAGACGGTCACTGTCAAGCCCTTCTGGATGGCCAGCACCGAGACCCCCTGGGAGGCGTTCGATGCCTTTCTGGCCAGTGGCGAGCCTTCCCCTCCCTATGATCAGACTGATTTCCCACCCGATGCGGTCGCCCGGCCCAGCAAAACCTATGTTCTTCCCGATCGCGGATGGGGCCATGCCGGATATCCCGCGATCAGCCTTACTTTCACCTCCGCGCAGATGTTTGCCCGCTGGGTTTCCGTCTCGACCAAAAAGAAATATCGCCTGCCGACAGAAGCGGAGTGGGAAATGGCAGCCCGCGCCGGCGCTCTCGGCACGCCCGACAAAGCCCTCCTCGACCGCAGCGCGTGGTATGGAGCGAACAGCGGAGGCATGACCCATCCCGTTGGCAAGAAGGAGCCGAATAAATATGGTCTCTTCGATATGCTCGGCAACGCGGGCGAGTGGGCAACCGATCTCGACGGCAAACCTGTGCTTTGCGGCGGAATCTTTTCCGATAAGGCTGAAGCTGTCACACCGGGAATGCGCCGCAAATGGTCGCCCAAGTGGCAAGAAACCGACCCTCAGATTCCTAAGAGCCGGTGGTGGCTCTCCGACGGGCCGTTCGCGGGTTTTCGCCTGGTTCGCGAGCCGTAGATCGACATGGTTCTGATTGCCCTCGCCTCTCTTGTCGCTCAGGCAGCGACCGAGGGCGTCACCTACACTGGCTCATCTGGTCCCGGCAAGGGCAAACACATCGTGTTGCTTGCCGGCGACGAAGAGTATCGCTCTGAAGAGGCTCTCCCGCAGCTCGCAAAGATCCTCGCCTTTCGCCACGGATTCAAGACCACCGTCCTTTTCTCGCTGAATGCCCAGGGTGAGATAGACCCGAACACACGCAACAACCAACCTGGTATGAACTCGCTTTATACGGCCGACCTGGTCGTCATGCTCCTCCGATTCCGCGAGTGGCCCGATGCGCAGATGAAGCCCTTTGTGGACTACTATCTGGCGGGCAAGCCGATCATCGCTTTGCGCACAAGCACCCACGCCTTCGACTACCGCGACGACTCTGAAAGCCCCTACCGGAGGTTCGGGTGGCAGAGCAAGGAATGGTCCGGCGGGTTTGGCCGCCAGGTTCTGGGAGAAACGTGGATCAGCCATTGGGGCATCCACGGAACGCAGGCGACCCGTGGCGTCGTTCCCTCGAGCGCCAAGACCCACCCGATACTGCGCGGAGTGCACTCGATATTTGGAGACACCGACGTCTATGAGGCGGCTCCGCCACCTGATGCTGAGATCCTCGTCACGGGACAGGTCCTCTCGGGCATGAAGTCTGGCGACCCTCCCGCGACCGGACTCAAACAGACGGCAAAGGGCGTGCAGCAGCCGCTGAACGATCCGATGATGCCGGTAGTATGGCTCCGACGCCATAAAAACGAGGCGGGCAAGGTCAACAAGATTTTCACCACCACGATGGGTGCGGGGACCGATTTGCTCGACGAAGGATTCCGCCGCCTGCTTGTGAACGGCGCATACTGGGCGGCGGGCATTGAAAAGCGGATTCCCCGCCTCGCAAACGTCGACCTGGTCGGCTCCTACCTGCCGAGCAAATTCGGCTTTGACGGCTTCCGAAAAGGGGTCAAACCCGCCGACCTCGCTCAGAAGCGATAACCGCTAGCGGTAACGCGACGCTGCCTGGACAAGTGAGCGCATTTTTTCTGCGGCTATGGCCTCGGAATTCATTTCGCGCTCGCTGAAAGTCGCGAAGCCGCAATCTGGATTCAAGAAGAGCCGATCGGGAGTCCAATGAACCAGGGCCTCGTCGATGCGGCGAGCGATCAGATCAGGGGACTCGATCTCGGCGATGCGAGGATTGACAGCCCCCAGCCCTAGCTCCTTCTCGCCGAAGGGCATAAGATCGCCTGCTCTGGGAGTCGCGTATTCGAGGACGAGCTGATCAATGTTTATCCGCTCAAACCACGGAGCCAAGGGGGCGTAATTTCCCACGAGGAGGGTTTCCTCGCGAGTGCTCCAATTGCCCCTGCAAACGTGCATCCCCAGACGCGGCCGCTGTGGATGCGCCTCGATGGATTCGGCGACCTGATTCATCATCGTGACCGCCCATTCAAGCTCTTCGCTCGGATCGTTGCGAGAGGCCAGGGCAGCACACATAAACGTTCGGGTCTTGCCCTGCGTGAAGACAAGCTCGGTGAGGACCGGCTCATCGAACTGGACAAAAGACGCACCAAGCTCCGCCAAGGCTCCCAGTTCCTGGGACAGGATTTCGACCACCTTTTGTCCGAGCGCTTCCTTGTCGGGATACACCTTTTGGGTGACTTCGGGGACCCAGAGCGCGCGGGTCAAGATGTACGGGCCCGGCAAGGTCACCTTCACCGAATGATCAGTGAGATTGCGCACGAAGCGGTAGTCGTTGGCGACCAAGGACTCACGGACAGAAATCTCGCCTATGCAAGTCGGGTTCCGAATTGCGAAGGAAGGAACATCGAGCCGTGTCAGCAGTTCCTCAAAACCTTCCTTGTCCTCAACGTGATCCATCATTTCGGCAAGCGTCATCAGCTGCACGCCGTCCAGCTTTTCCGAGACGAAGGAGTAAAAATTATCGCGGCGAAGCTCTCCATCGGTGAGAATGTCCACGCCGATCTCTTCTTGCAGGCGGACAACGCGCTCGACCTCCCGATCGGCGACCTGATCGAACTCCTCCCTCGACCCTCGGCCAGACTGCATGGCTCGCTGGGCAAGGATCAACTCCCGGCTCCGCGGCCACGAGCCCACCATTGTGACGGGGAGATTCAAGTCCAATATCCTAGAGCCTCAACCGCATGGCTGAGCGGGCCGAAGCCGGTCGTTCGGCCGGGCTCCCACTGCTTCAGCCCTTCCATGTCCATCATTTCGCGGTGCTCGGGATTGTCATAGGACATCGCAAACAGCGCTTCGAGAAACCGCTGCTCATCCTGGAACGGGAAATCTTCCCGTACGGCAAAGACGCAGTGGTCGAAAGGCTCGGTCGTGGCAAGCACCCGCACACGATTAGGGTCCGCGGTTCCGTCTCCCGACCAGAGTTGCCAGTTAAGGTCCAAACACCAGCAGGCGTCCGCACGGCCGGAGAGGAGCGCTCCGAGGGCATCTTTCTCGCCGCCAATATGATCACCGTGCTTGCCGACCAGGACGTCAAAGCGAAGTTCCTCGTAGTCTGTCCTTTTAGTGAGCCCCTGCTTGAGCAAAAACCCCTGGGGAATGAGGGTCGCCTGGGGCGAATCTTTTGCCCCGAACGCAATCGTCTTGCCACGCAGATCTTCTGGCGAGGCGACATCCGAATCCGTGCGGACGAGAATGTGCGAGACGCGGTCGCGGTCGGTATCCCGCATTGCGATTGCCCTGCACGTCCCGCCGGAGAGACGCTGGGAATCGAGCCAAGCCAGCGGACTGTTCCACGCCACGTCGAGATGGTGATCCTGCAAGGCGCGAACCTGGAGCTCGTAATTGGTGTAATAGACCGTGTCCATGGGGCAGCCCCTGCCTTCGAAGAACTTGCGGATTATTTCCCAGATGACCGTGACCTTGGGGTCATAGACGACCGCGCCGACCAGAATTGGTTTGTGATTCATGAGAACAGCTCCATCCCGCAGAGGGCACGGCCGACGAAATCGTGGAGAGCGTCGCTTGTCGGGGCCATAACGGACATTGCGCGGGCGTCTCGAAACACCCGTTCGAGCCCAAGATGCCTGCTAAAGGCGGCTCCCCCACACGTACGCATGGCAAGGTCCGTGACTTCCAGAGCCGCTTCTCCGGCCTGGGCTTTGGTTCCGAGTGCCCAAAGCATCGCAGATTCGTCGCCCGATTCCAGAGCTTCAACAGTGGCCGCAAGATAAGCCCGGGCTTGATCCGTGCGCAAACGCATGCGGGCGAGGCGCTCTCTGAGGTTTGGAAGGTCGGCGAGCGACTGGCCCAGGTGAAGCAGCTTTTGACCGACCATATGCCCTTGGGTCGCCGCGAAAGCCGCCTCGCAACACCCGATCGAGACCGCGCTATTGCCCACGGCGAAAGTTGGCAGGACGGCGCCCATCATCGTATCCATCCCTTTGCCCGGTTCCGAAAGCGCGCGAGTCTGAGGCAGTCGAAGGTTATCCATCACCATGGGCGCGCTTGCATTTCCGCGCATTCCAAGGCCGTCCCAGGGCGACTCGATGCGGAAGCCCGCGTCGCCGTCCTCGACCAAATACAGCGTGAGCGCCATCGGGTCATCCGAGCCAGCCGCACGGGTCGAGACGACGTAGCCCTGGGCGTGCCCCGCGCTCGTGACCCACGACTTGACGCCTTCGAGAACAACATGATCGCCGTCCTCTTGCGCCTGGCTGATCGGTGCCCAGAAGTGGCTTCGGCTGCCTCGCTCGCTCCAAGCAAGGGTGCTCAGGTGCTTGCCGGCGGCCGCGGCGCGAAGCTGATCCCCCATTCGATTTGCCTCTGCGTTGTAAGCAGCGACGCCGCAAAGGTGCATCAGATACACCATCGACGTCGACGAGCACCGTTGAGCCACCACATCCACTGCCGCGGCAACGACGCGAAGCCTCTGACCAAGGCCGCCATGCTCGGTAGATACGTTGAGGCCCCAAAAGCCCTCGTTCGCGAGAGCGCTGAGGGACTCGGTTGGGAATCGCGCAGATTCATCCACGTCTGCCGCATATGGCGCGATATGAGTGTCGGCCAGTGTTTTCAGCTGATCTATGAGCTTCAACTGATCCGGATTGAGGCGGTAAGGATTCATAGCATTTGTAGTTCTAGCGAAAGGCTTGCACTCTTGCGCAAGGTTGCGACGAGAGGAGAGCGCGCGAGCACTTCCTGCCATACGTTTTCAAGCTGATTCTGTTCAGCAGGGCTCGCGACGGAGAGAGTTACCGAAGCTTGTGCGAGGGCTGGGTCCCCTTCCTCGCCGACAACACCCAAGGCCACGAGAGCATTGCCCAATTGGCCGTCTACACGCACTTCGGCTTGGTCTATGGGGAGTCGGCGGCGCTCGCACAGGTCGCGGAACCGAAGAAGAACATCGGCGCCGAGCGCGCCTAGCAGGGCTTCGAGAGCAGAGGCGCTAGGGGAGGAGGCTCCGAAGTCAAGAGGCTGCCCGATGGCGAGTCCGTGCATCCGGGTCCGGACCCTAGCAGATCCATCACGCGCCAGACCGACGCGCACCGTCCACGCGAGATTCACCCGCCGCCCTCACGGAAATGCCTTACTGTCAACTTGGCACGGATTTTACCGATGATTCAGGTCGTGGTGGAGATTAGGGGATTCGAACCCCTGACCTCTTCCATGCCATGGAAGCGCTCTCCCAACTGAGCTAAATCCCCACGAGAGCCAAGAGTTTACCAGCCTGTGGGTCAGAGGCTACAGCGGTGCGTTGAGCTCTCCCGGCTCACAATCAGTAGCAGGTATCGGCGCACTGAGATCGGATGCAGAATCCGGGGCCGCAAAGTAATAGGCTCCGAAGGCGGTCGCGAGCAGTAGTCCAGCGAGCGCGATCAAAACCAGCTGGCGTCGAAGCATCGGCACGAAGGGGATCGTCTGCGGGACCGGCCCTTCGAACGCATCCCGAAGGGAGTTCGAAGCGGTCTGAAACTCCTTGAGACGGCTCCGGCATTCGCCGCAGCGCCGTAGATGGAGCCTCAAGATGAAGCCCTTGATCGAACCCACTAGCCCATGGGCAAGGAATAACAGATCCTTGTCATGCTTGTCGCAAGCTACTTGCATTGTGCCTCTTCCTCCTGGCGCACGACGGGGGCGAACCCCTGGCCCCGCAGGAATTCGCCCGCCTGAGCGTGCCCTCGGTAGAACTGATACTTCACCGTGTTTAAGTTTCGGCTCAAAACGCGCGCAATCTCCGGCAAGGTGAGCTCGGCGAAGTAATACAGCTCCAAGACTTCGCGCTGCGACGGCGTAAGTGAGCCCAAAAGCGCGCTCGCCGTTTGGCGGTCCTCGGTCTGCTTTTGAATGTCGCTGTCGTCGATCGCGCCGTCGCTGAGGCCATCCTGCGTGGGCTCGATTCGCTTCAGATGCCGATGATGGTCACGGCACTTGTTGAGCGATAGTGCGTAGAGCCAGGTCTTGAAGCGGCTTCGACGGTCGAAATTGGGCAGTGCCGTCCAAGCAGCCAGCCACGTCTCCTGGAGAACATCCTCAAGGTCGCCCGCAGGAACCCTCCTGGCGATGAACCTTCTTAGCTCAAGCTGAAACATCTGAACCAACGCATCGAACGCATGGCGGTCACCACGGCGGGCAGCACGAACGAGCGCGTCCTCGGAAGCGTGCCCTTTCGTCTCCCTAAATGGCAAGCGGAAAAGGTTGACCACGTTTATGACCCTTCGCTTAATTCTGCCAGACCGCTCCAGTGGGCCGGAGCGGCTGGCAATACAGGCGAGGAGTGTATGTACGCAATAGTCGTGCCCGCACCCGTCTATAGTTGGGGAGGGGGTGGAGCATCACGCAAATATGCCTGACCATGAATTGCAGCAATATGCCAATGCGCTTCTCACCGAGCTCTGCGCCCAACATCCCCTGGGATATATCCCCAGCCTGGTTTGGCGCAAGCTGCGAGTTAGCGCTGGGCTGGCTTATTACGAAACCCGTCAGATCGCGCTTAGCGGCCTGCTGCTGACCGACGAGGCCCGCCTGCGCGACACCCTGATCCACGAATATGCCCACCTCTTGGCGGTTGCTCGGCATGGCAAAAAAGCGGCGGGCCACGGCCGGTGCTGGAAGCAGGCCATGCTCGATTTGGGCGCCGAGCCTGCCGTTCGGCACCGTTACGAAGTCGAGCGAAACAAGCCAAGGCAGCAGGTCGGATATATCTGCGCAAAGTGCGGAGGAACGATCGTGCGAAATCGCAGACTTCCCCGCAAAAGGAAATATCTCCACACGTCTTGCGGCGGCCCGATCCGCTTTGCATGGGCTCGCGAAGCGACTCCTTCAGTACCCACCTCGTAGAAATCAGCGTGCCGCCATGTGGATAGCTGACTCCGCCCGAATCCGCGAGATTGATCGCATCGCTACCGATGAATATGGGATTCCGGCGGCGACGCTCATGGAGCGGGCAGGGATTGCCGTATTCGAAGCGGTTCGAGAGGCAGTTCCCCGCAGCGGCCGTATTACTGTCGCATGCGGCAAGGGCAATAACGGTGGGGACGGCCTGGTTGTCGCGAGGCTCGCAAAAGAGCACGGCTATGAAGTCGATTGCCTAATCGCCGCAGAAGAAGGCTGCCTCGGCATTGACGCGCAATTTCAACTCGACCAAGCCAAGAATGCGGGTGTGGCGCCTATTTTTTACGGCGACCGTCAGTGGGATCGCAAGGCGGAGTGCTTCTGCTCGCGGGATCTCATCGTCGATGCCCTGCTCGGCACGGGGGCAAGCGGTGAGGTGAAAGGACCCGCCAAAGAAGCCATCCAGGCGATCAATCGCAGCGGGGTGCCCGTAATCTCGGTCGACATACCGAGCGGCATTCACTGCGACACCGGCGACGAATTATCCGAAAGCATCTGGGCCATGCGAACAGTCACTTTCGGTTTCCCCAAACCATGCCTGTTCCAAGGAATAGGGCTCGAACATGCTGGATATTGGTCGGTAGCCGACATAGGCTATCCGCTTGAGCTTGTGGAACAGCCCAGTGAAGCCAAGCTGGTCGATCTGGAATGGGTGATTAATCTGCTACCCGAAAGGCTGAAATCCAGCCATAAGGGGGAGAACGGCTCGATCCTGATCGTGGCTGGCAGCCGGCGGATGCGTGGAGCAGCGGTCATGGCGGCCAAGTCGGCACTCAGGTCGGGAGCGGGGCTCATCACGGTGGCGGGTATCGAAGCCGTCTGCGAAGCCGTCGCTTCGCGCATCCCGGAAGCGTTGATGCTCCCCTTGCCGGAGGTTGATGGAGTGATCTCTCCGGAAGGGGCGAGCCTCGTCATCGAGCGGCAATCCTCCTATCAAGGCGCACTTTTCGGCCCCGGCATGACCCACGATGAGCCGGTTCGCGAGTTCCTTTCCCGGGTGTGGGAGGTTTGGAAAACGCCATCCTGCATCGACGCCGACGCCTTGAACGCGATTAGCCACGGCCTTTCCCTGCCGGATGCCGACTGCGTGCTCACCCCGCACCCTGGCGAGATGAGCCGGCTTCTGAAGTGCAGCATCGCAGAGGTTCAATCCAATCGTTTTGAGGCGGTCCGGCAGGCGGTCGAGCGCTTCGAAAAGACCATCCTTCTCAAGGGACCCTTCAGCATCGTCGGCGAGCAAAGCCAGCCGCTTCATGTGAACTGTACAGGAAATCCGGGCATGGCGTCCGGTGGCATGGGCGACGTGCTCGGAGGGATCATCGCCACTCTGCTCGCGCAGGACCTGCCCGGCTACTATGCGGCCAGCGCAGGGATGTTTTGGCACGGCATGAGCGGCGATATGTGCGCGGCTGAAATCGGCCCCATCGGATACTCCGCCTCTGATGTCGCGGACGCGCTGCCACGAGCGAGGGCTACAATCGTAGAGTCGTGCGAAGAAGACTAGCTTTTCTTGCCCTGCTGCCGATAGCCTCGCTTTGCCTGGCGCAGACCAAGGTGCGCCTCGAATTTCCCAGCGAGGCCGAGCGAGTCGTTTGGGCGGCCGACGGCTACGGCACTTCGGCCCCTGCGGATGCCGACCCGGTCGAGGGAAAGGTCTTCGAGTACTCGGCAGGCAAAGGGTCGCGCCTCTTCATCTGGGATAAATCAACAGGCAACCTAGCCGACAAGCCCCTGAAGGATCTCAAAGGTGCGTGGAAGGTCGCGTCATCGGACTTTAAAAGAGTGGCCAGGGTGATCCTCTTTGTCAACCACGACGGCAAGGCGCTCGCTTCGGGCCATGTGACGGTTCGTCAAAAAGGATCGAAGCCGGCGGAGTTTGTGCTTGACTCCAAGGCAGGCGGCACGATCGAACTCTGGGCCGCGCCTCCTGGACAGCTGGACGTCGAGGCCCAGTACCGAACCCTGCAGGGCAAAACCGGCACGTCCTCCGTCACATTCAAGCTCGCCATGAGCCGCGACGAGGCTGTTCCCCGCTTCCCGGTAACGGTGCTTGACGATGTCGAGACGGTCGCCGGCAAATCGGATCCTCAGGCGCCGCCACCCAAGAAACAGCAGGAAAGCAGCGGCGGAGGCGGTTTCGGCACACTGATGACCTATCTCCTGGCGATCGGGTTCGCCGTGGGCGCGGTATTTCTGATCCTCCACATCCTCAAGGGCAAGGAGGGATTCGTCAAGGATCGGCTGGAAGCGCTCGGGGTGCAGGTTCCAGATCCGGCAAAGCAGGACCAGAGCGACCCCCTGCCCGCCATCCCGACAAAGCCCGAGCCACCCCAGAAGATCATCCTCGACGACGCCGCGCCCGTCCCTCCGCCCACCGCCCTCGATCCCTATGTTCCAGCGCCAATTCCGAGCACGGCGGACCCTAAGCTGGTAGGCGAAAACGGAAGCGAATTCGAAATCGCGGAGGGCCTTTCCACCGTTGGAAGGGAGGCCGGGCTGCCCGTAAGTTTGGAGGGAGAGAGCACGGTTTCTCGCCAACACGCGGAAATCGTGCGCTCGGCAGGCGTCGTTACATTAACGGATCTCGGAAGCACGAACGGCACGTTTGTCAACGGGGTCAAAGTTGAGGCTGAGGTCCCGCTGCGCCCGGGCGACCAGGTGCAGTTCGGAGCGGTCAAATTTAGGTTCCAGTAGCCGCCGGGTGGTTCTTCCCGGCGACTCGTGTAAACAGCAAATGGGTCAAGTCTTCTTCAAAATGCTGGTCGGCGCGGTTGCGGGCACCTTGGCATGGGTGATCTGCGAGCCGCAGATGCCCGCCAATGTGTACGACGAAGCCGGCTGGCAGCGGGCGAGCCTGCTCCTTGTTTTGCTGATCGGTGGCTTGGTCGGGATCGCCCTGGGAGGCGTCAACGGCTATCTGCAGGGCAGCCGCGTTCACACCCTGAAGGGCCTCGGATTCGGGCTCCTGGGTGGATTGCTCGGCGCTTCGCTCGGCAATGGAATTGGCGGCGCGTTTCTCCGCCTTTTCCCCGGCGATCTGTCCACGGCAACCGACAAATATCCGATCTTCTACATCATGATGGGCCGCCTCATGTTCATGGCGCCCCTTGGCCTATGCATCGGACTCGGCATCGGACTGGTCGGCTGGACAAAGCGCCGGATTCTCGTTGGCGCGCTCGGTGGGTTCGCGGGCGGAGTGCTGGCCGGCCTGCTCTTCGATCCGGTCTCGTTCACGCTCGGTTCGATCGTCGTCGCGATGAAGCAATCGCAGCCGGGCGCAGGCGGGGTCGTGGAGGTCGGAATCTTCGGACGCGCCCTCCTTGGCATCCTCGTCGGAGGCGGCATCGGGCTCTTTATGGGCGTCTTTGATCGCGCAACCCGAACCGCCTGGCTGCGCCTGACGCTCGGACGAAACGAGGGCAAGGAATGGGTGGTAGACGCTCCCCAGACCTTCATCGGGCGCAGCGAGTCCGCCCACGTGCCCCTCTTCGGAGACAACAGCATCGCCCCAATGCACGCCTGCATCGCCCGCCAAGGGCCGAATTACATCCTCATGGATGGCGGCTCGCCGGTCGGCACCTACCTGAATGGGCAGCCCGTCAAGCAGATGCCCCTCTTCCATGGCGCGGTGATCCGCATCGGAACCTTCGACCTCCAGTTCATGATGCGCACGGGCCAGGCGCCGGTCTATGGCCCAGAAGTGCTCCGCTCCATGTCGCAGTATCCGGTTCAGCCGCAAGTCGCGCCGCCGGTCGGAGCCCAGACCATGGTTGCCACGATGGCCCCGCCGCCGGGGATGGTTGCCCAAGCCGTACCCTCGATCGCGCACGCCTCGACCCTCGTTGCCTTGGCCGGACAGCTCGCGGGCCAGCGATTCACCGTCCATGGCCCGCTAGAAATCGGTCGGGAAGGCACGGGAATCGCGCTCGCATCCGATGCCTCTGCCTCCCGCCGCCATGCAGCCGTCTCGCCCGGACCAGCAGGGCTCCAGCTCACCGACCTCGGCAGCACCAATGGAACCTTCGTGAACGAGCAGCGCGTCCAGAATGCGGTACTGAGGCCCGGCGATGTGGTCAGAATAGGAACCACGACCTTTCGGGTTGAATGAGCCTCAAATCCGAAATCCAAAATCGTAATGAATGACCCCAACAAAACCGTCCTATCCGGAGCCCCAGGCTTCGATCCCATGCGCACGCAGGCCATCCCAAGCGGAATGGACCCCAACAAAACCTCGGCGATGGACCTCTCCCAGATAGACGGAAAAGCACTCACCGCCGAGGTCATTCCCGGAAGGAACGCCGCCATGGCGAACGGCCCCGCGAGAGAGCAGTTCCTCATCGAATTCCACGCCGGCGGCGCAGGCATCCCCGGCATCGCAAGTGGAGCCCGCACCCCGATGAATCTCTGCCTCGTGATAGATCGCTCCGGCTCCATGGAAGGCCCGCCGCTCGAATATGTCAAGCAGGCCTGCAGCTATGTCGTTGATCTCCTGAGCCCCAACGACGTCCTCAGCATCGTCACTTTCGAAGAAACCGTTGACGTCCTCATGCCGCCCCAGCGAGTCACCAACAAGGAGCCGATCAAGGCCGGAATCCAGCGCCTCATGGCGGGCAATACGACCGACCTCCACGGAGGCATCTCCCTCGCCGCGCAGCAGGTCATGCAGGTCACCGATCCGGGCCGAGCGACGCGCCTCATCGTCCTGTCCGATGGCGATCCCACCGCCGGAATCAAGGATTTCTCCGCCCTCGTCGGGCTCGCCGGAGAGGTCAAAAGCAAGGGCGTGACGATCACATTCCTCGGCTTCGGGCCCGATTACAACGAGGAGCTGCTCGCAAGCATGGCCAAAAAAGCGGGCGGAAACTACTATTTCATCCCCCAGCCGCAGCTCATCCCCGAGGTCTTCCGAACCGAGCTCGAAAAGCTCATGACCGTCTCCGCGCGCAATCTCCGCATAGAATTGAAGCTCGCCCGCTGGGTCTCTTTACGGGGCCAGCACGCCCAGGACGCGAGCCCCGGAGACCGCGAATTCGAGATACCCCTGACCGACATGGAGCGCGGCACCACCGTCCAGCAGGTCTTCGATTTCGAGTTCCAGAACCATCCGCTCGGGCATTACCGGATCGCCGCGGGCAAGCTCTTTTACGACGACACGCAAACCGG
>JBASWW010000051.1:0-11607 GCA_049276675.1 Fimbriimonadaceae bacterium | reverse complement strand
GGATGAGCGCGCCGGTGGCCCCCACACGGGTCGTGGCGGCGGTGGCGGCGGCCGTGGCGGCGGCCGTGGCGGCGGTGGCGGTGGCGGCGGCGGCAATCGCTGGTAGCGCCTAGGCCGTCTTTTTAGCCCGCCGCTCTTTGCCGGCCCAATCGGAGTTGCGCGAAGTGCGGCGGCCCACCGAGCCCATGTTGCTGGTTGACCAATCGCAGCGATGCCGCATCATGGCGACAAACGCTAGAGCAAGCTTTGGATCGAATTGGGCACCGGCCTGCCTCTCGATCTCCCAAATGGCTTCCCAAAAGTGCATTCCCTTTCGGTAGGGTCGGTCGGAGGTCATGGCGTCGAACACGTCGGCTACGGCAAGGACCCGGCCGAGCAGGGGGATATCTTCTCCGGCGAGCTTGTCGGGATATCCGTTGCCGTCCCATCGCTCGTGGTGGCTCCTGATTCCGGGCAAGGTGTCTGCCAGGTGGGGCGCCTTGCGCACGATCAGCTCCCCGAGCACGGGGTGGGCCTGCATCGCGGCCCGCTCCTCATCCGTGAGCTTGCCCGGCTTCTTGAGCACATCATCGGGCACGCCAACCTTCCCGACGTCATGGAGCGCCCCGGCGGTGTAGACCAGGTTCACGAAGTCCTCTCCCAGATCAACAAACTGGGCGAGGTCTCTTGCATACTCGGCGACCCGCTGTGAGTGGCCCTGAGTGTAAGGGTCCTTCGCATCGACGGCTGCGGCGAGAGCCTGAATGGTTGCAAAGCTGCCGTCCTGGAGGAATCGGTGAAGCTGGTACGGGTCTGAATCTGCGTCAACGCCCGGCACCGCATCGAACCGGCACACACGATTCCTTCCGAGATGCTTTGCGCGGGTCACCGCGAGCTCGGCAGTCAGGACGAAGCCTTTATGCTGGCGATTGTCCACAAGCTGCGCGCAACCGACACTGATCGTCATGCCGGTGTTTTCGCCTTTCTTCCCGAACGATCTCTCGACGGCTTGCCGAATCTGTTCCGCCAGTGTTTCGGCCTGCTCCAAGCCTGTGCCGGGCAAGAGAACCGCGAACTCCTCGCCGCCATACCGCGCAAGGATGGCCTCTTCCGGGCACGCCCTCTTAATGAGTTTCGCAATCCGCGTGAGCGCCGCGTCGCCTTCAGCGTGCCCATGCTTCTGGTTGAATTCCTGGAACTTGTCGAGGTCGACGAGCATGAGAGAAAGCGGCGCTTCTGAAAAGGCTGTGCGCGTGACCTCCTCTTCGAGCTGTTCTTGGAATTTGCGGTGGTTGTCCAGGCCGGTCAGCGGATCGGCGTCGATAATGGAGAGCATCCGGTCGTTGCTCCTCTTCAGGGACATGGCCATTTCGTTGAACGCTTTCTGGAGGTGCCCAAATTCATCCCGGCCCTTAATCTTGAAGGGATGCGGCCAATCCCCTTTTCTGATTTGCTTGGCTGCGTCAATGACCTGTTCGACGGCGACGCTGAAGCTCCGCCCAACCCACATTCCGAGTAAGAGTGCGACCGCAAGGGTAATTGTGGCGGCGAGAAAGACGGCGCCGTAAATGTTTCGGTACGGATTGATCGCAGCGTCCTGCTCATCGAGTGCCAGCATCCCCATGCGGTCGCTTAGTGAAGTCCCAGGCAATGGGGCGTATCCAGCGAAGTATGATCGCCGCCCGGCTTCGATTTCCTTTGCCGTGGCGGCCTTGTCGAGGTTCTTGAGAGTGTAGGGCAGCGTGCCTGCGATTTCGCGCCCGTTATGCACAAAGACCACGTCGGTCATGAGCGCTCTCTTTAACTGCTGGGCCAGCTCGGCATTGAGCCGTACGAATGTGGTGAGCGTCCGAATGATCCTGCCATCTCGCTTGACCGGCATCCCAACGGCCAGGAAGAGATTGTCTCCTCGTACCACCACCCCTCGCCACGCCTTGCCTTTCCGAGCGGACCGCACGGCTGGGTGGGCGCTGTAGTCTCGCTTCTTGGGGATGACCACGGTGTTGTTGGCTCGCAGGTAGGAGCTGTCGCCGAGGAGCTTGCCAGACGCATCGGTCAGCATCACGGCGTCGGCATTGATTCTTGATTTCGCCTCGCGGGCGTATTTCGCGACGTAGTAAAGGCTCGTTCCTGTGGGCGGGACGCTTGCTCGGGCGAGTGTTCGGGTCTGATCGGTGAGCTCCGTTCCACGAGAGTGGAGAAGCTGGGATAGCACATACGCAGCCGAACGAACTTTTGCCTGAACCGACTGCTCGATCTGCTCAGAAGCGACCAAGGTTAGGCAATAGAGCAGCACCGATACCACGGCGACGATGGAGCTTGCCACCAACAACAGGAAGCGCCTTCTTAATGAAAGCCTCATGCCTAAGCCTCCCCGAACCGCAGCAAAGTGATGGCCACCCTACTGGATAATCGGCTGATGGCATCC
Organism: Fimbriimonadaceae bacterium; assembly: GCA_049276675.1. Taxonomy (GTDB): domain Bacteria; phylum Armatimonadota; class Fimbriimonadia; order Fimbriimonadales; family Fimbriimonadaceae; genus DATLGQ01. The sequence continues at coordinate 9,200 of JBASWW010000051.1, read as the reverse complement.
TACACTGCACGGCAAATAGACTCAACCTTCGGAATAGGGCTTGCGGAGATGGACCGGCTCCACCTCCTTGCGAGCCCGCATCCGAAGATTCAGCATCTCTACGGCAACCGAGAACGCCATTGCAAAGTAGGTGTAGCCCTTTGGAATCTTGACTCCAAAACCTTCTCCAATCAGATTCACGCCAATCAGGATCAGGAAGGCAAGCGCGAGCATCTTCACCGTCGGATGCTTCTCGACAAAGCCCGAAACGATCCGCGCGAAGGCGAGCATAAAGAGCGATGAGAGCACGACCGCCGCAACCATGACCCCGATTAGGTCCGACATGCCGATCGCCGTGACCACGGAATCAATCGAGAACACGACGTTGAGAATGAACATCTGGGTGATGACGGCTCTCCAGGTCGGGGCCGTTTGAGAAGAAGCCTCGCCTTCCTCGCCTTCGAGCTTGGCATGGATCTCCTGCGTCGATTTGGCGATCAGAAACAGGCCACCCACGATCAGCGTGAGGTCCTTGACCGAGATTCCCGTGTGGTCTGAGCCAGTCATGCCGGCAATCGGATTGGCAAAGAGCGGCTGGGTCAATCGCAGGATGATGCCGATCCCGAAGAGCAGGATCACGCGGGTCACCATCGCGATCAGAAGCCCCATGTTGCGGGCCCTCTGCTGGCTGTCCGGCGGCAGCTTGCCTGCAAGTATGGAGATGAAGACGATGTTGTCGATGCCGAGCACGATCTCGAGCAGCGTCAGCGTGAGAAGGCCGATCCAGACCGTCGGGTTAGAGATCCAATCCATTTCCGACTATCTTGGCAGGTTGCAGCCAATTTTGCGCCTGAGGGTCTGTGAAGCGCAAGAGCCGCTGGGACAGTCAACCAGCACTCGCGAGCCCATCCTATGAATGAAGGCACCGGATGGCTGCCCTATGCCCTCTGCGAATGCCGATACCGCCATCTGCGCACCACCGGCACGAAGAAGAGGAAAATCCCCGTGACCCCGAGCAGGAAGAGCAGGACAGCGACCACGGGAAGCCAATAGGTGCGCAGCGTCGCGGAAAAATAGGATAGGTCGTGAATGTTCTCGGCCATCTGATCAAGCCGAAAGCCCACCTGGAGCACCTCGCCCGTGCTGCCGTCCACCTGCACCTCCTGATATCCCTCTTTGCTGACGATCTTGAATACGTTGGACTTGGGCCGGTAGTCGATCCGGTCAATGTCCTTGTAGGTCTTCAGCTCCTTGATCCCAAGGGCGAAGGCGGCATTGGCGGCCAGGTCGACCGCGACCAGATCGGAGAGGCTCTGGAGCGGCGTTCCCTTCGATTCAGGAGGCCGGACCCAGCCAAAGGTGCTTTTGGTTGCGAGCAGGAAGCCCGTCGCCGAGATCAGAACCAGGAATAGCGAGCCGATCAGTCCAATCCAGCGGTGGAGCACTCGGAGGCGATGGTACATGCCCATAGATTACGCGCCGGGCGCGGGTTTTGGCTCCGGCAGGCTTTTGGAAAGGTTTGCGCGGTCTCCGGAAGAGTTCCAGCGATCTGTGGAAGGGTTTAACAGGTCTCCGGAAGAGTTCCAGCGATCTGCTGAAAGGTCTATCCGACCTGCAAAAGACATCGTCAGGTCGTGCGAGCCGAAATTCAAGCATAGAAATTCGCGGCGGGCACCGGTCCAGATTTCGGCAGCGAGAGCCGAACATCGACAATAGAAGAAGCCCCCGGCCGCCTAGGGGAGAGCAAGTGCAGCGCGAGGGCGTGTCAATGGTTTTGACGACATACGCCTAGCTTTGTGCCCGCTTATGGCCAGATCTCGAAAAAAAGCTAGGGTTTGCGCTTCCCGGCGTAATACCAGCCCATCCTGAGCCTCTTCTGATCGGGCGTGTCCTCGAGCGGCGTGATCTGCCAGACTGTGCGGGTTCCTGCGGCTGGAATCACCGAGATATCCATCGTCGCCTCGCCTCGCTTGACCTTTAGCGCAATCGCCTGGCCCATCTTTGCTTTATCAAGCTCGGCCTGCATGACGAGCGAGATGTCCTTGTTGGTTTTGAGTTCGGTGCTGCGCCCATTGATCGCGAGAATCGTGTCGTCAGGCATCAGATTGCCCTCGGCCGGCCCCTGCGCGATCCGCACTCTCGCCCCGCCATTCGCCTTGCTCGCAAACCACAGGATGCCGTGGTCGGCGAATGATTCCGGCCCCTGCGCGAGCTTGAGGCCGACCTTCGCAAGCTGTTCCTCGACCGGCAATTCGCCCGGCGTCATGACGATCCGGTCGTAGAAGTCGCCCATTCCTGGCCCGCCGAACCGCACCAGCTGCTTGCGGATCTCATCCTCCTCGAAGCCAGGCTTGCCACCCTTGCAGAGCTGCCAGAGCGCCTTCATGACGTCGTCGAGCGATCGCCGCCCGTTCGTCCTGGCCCGCATCTCGATATCGAGGCAGAGTCCGACCAGGAACCCGGTGTTGTAGTAGCTGATTCGAAAGCCGTTGCTGTTGCCTCGGCCGTTTGCCGCCTCGCCTACTCGTAGGCTGGCATCGTGGGGGCTGATTTCCATCCTCGCCGGGTTTCCCCTGACGCCGGATAGATTCCCAACTACGCTCCTATGCCATTGGCTCTCGCTCCACGCGCCATATCGGAATAACAAAAGATTGGCGTAGTAGTCGTCCACGCCCTCCAGCCACCATAGCGCGCCCGTCTTGGGAAGCTGCGTATAGTCGAATGGCCCGAGCGCTTTGGAGCGGATTCGCTTCACGTTCCAAAGATGGAAAAACTCATGCGAGAGGACACTTACGACTCGCGGCCCGACCCCACTGGCTAGCCCGATCTGCGTGCTGCTGAGGTGCTCCAGGCCGCCCGCGCCATCGGGGCTATCGTTGACCGAGAAGTGCCAGATGTATTTATTGTAGGGAAGGCCCCCGAAGAAATCTGCCTGCGATTCCGTGACCTGCCTGCATGCCTTGAGAAGGTTGGCCCGGTCCACATCCGCCTTGGCCGCGCCTCGCATGACGATGAAGTGCGGCTTTCCTCTGAGCGTGTAGGTGTCGATCAGCAGGTCGCCAAGGCTGACCGGATTGTCCGCGAGTACGTCGAAGTCGGGGGCTGTGAACCGGGTCTTCGAGCCGTCCTCATCGAGGCCCGTGGCAATCGACCACCCGGCGGGCAATGCGACTTCTAGCTTGGTGGCTTCCCCTTTACGTCCCACCACGTACATGTAAGTGCTCGGCCCGGAGTAGTGCATTGCGCCGTCTATCACTGCCGAAGCCAGCAAGTAGGCCACTTTCACGGTGGTTTTTCCCGCAGTGGGAACGGTCCAGGTGTATTTGTTCGGCTGGGTTGGGGCGAGTTCGTTGCCGATTTCGTCGGTGATTTTAAGGTCTCGAACCCGGTCGTAATGGTCGACCAGGCGATAGCTGCCCGGCGCCCAATTTGGCATTTGGAAAGACACTTCGGATGACGAATCCACAGGGGCCGTGATCTCGACGCGCAGTTGGTTCGACTCTGGCAAAGGCGTGACTTTATATTGGATTTCGGCTCGGGCGAGGAGGGGAAGGGCGATCGCAAGCAGCAGCAGTCTCAGGCGTGACATATGAGGATTCTAGACGTTTAGCCAACGCCGATCGTGCAATAACGCGCCCTGCGTCGGCCATTTGAACCCAAACCCGGCGATCGCAGTCAGACAGAACTGAAGGACAAGGGAGAGAAACAATGAACGCACTCAAAATTGCGCTTGCATGCATGGGAGCGACAACGATTGTTGCTGCTGGCTACGGGCAAGGAATCGCCGTCACTATCGACAATCAGCCGCTGCGCTTTAGCGGCATCGGACCGCGCTCCGTCAATGGGCGGACACTTGTACCATTGCGAGGAATTTTCGAGGCTCTAGGGGCGGTTGTGACCTGGAATGCGGCCAGCCAAACGGTGGGCGCAGTCAAGGACAATATCGAGCTTCGGCTCAAGATCGGCGACCGAATCGCCGAGGTCAACGGACGGGAGACCCTGCTCGACGTGCCGCCGCAAATCATGAGTGGGAGCACGATGGTGCCCCTACGCTTTGTGGCCGAGGCGCTTGGAACCGAAGTCAAGTGGGACGCCGCGACCTCGACTGTGAAGATTTACACCGCCGGCAATCGCCCTGGAGTGGATCCCAATCCTCCCACGGGCCTTGGCGGCTCGACTGATTCGCGTGCGCCTTCCATCATGTCGTTCAGGGTCAATTCAGGATCCTGGGTCAGAGCCAATCAGGACGTACTGATCACGCTGAACGGAACGCCGGGCGCGAACGCCAGCTTCGAGATTCCTGGCGTTACCAAAGGCAGTGTGGCGATGCGAGAGACGACTGCGGGCACCTATGTTGGAACCTTCCGTCCCAGAGGTGACGAAGCGATCAACGGCGCTTCCGTCCTTGGCCGGCTGGAAATCGGGGGCAGGGAGCGGCTTATCCAAGCGGGTACCAATCTATCGATCGATACAATCCCTCCAGGGATTCGGAACGTGATTCCGGATCGGGCGCGCATTTCGAACCCAAGGCCGACCATCGCTGTTCTGTTCGACGATCAGAATGGCAGTGGACTAGATCCGACAAGCGTTGTGTTCCGGGTTGATGGAGTTGATCAGGCTAGGGAAGCTGAAATCACGGACACGTTTGTCAGCTACACACCCAGGACAAATCTGTCCGGCGGAGCACACACGGTGGAGATCCAGGCTTCGGATAAAGCGGGGAACGAGGTTCGGGGCTCATGGACCTTTACAATCGCCGATGTGAGCGAGATGGTGAAGTCCCTCACGCACAATGCGACCTCCAGCCTTGAGCCCGGCGATACGATTACGGTCACGCTGAAAGGCGAAGAGGGCGGACGCGCCACTTATTCGATCGGGAAATCGATTGCCGACCGAAGCATGAGAGAAACTTCGCCTGGAGTCTACGTTGGCGAGTATGTCATTCGAAAAGGCGACATTTTTACGAACGAGCCCGTAACGGCCACACTCGTGACCAAGAGCGGCTCCAGTTTTACGATAGAATCGCCATCGCGAATTGGGCTCAACGCAGGTCCCCTGAGCGCGCCCAGGATCACTTCTCATGCAGATGGGGATCGCGTTGGTGAAACCCTGGTTCTTTCGGGTAAAGCCGAAAGGGGAAGCCGTATCCGGCTTCGCGTGGACTACTCTGCGCTCGCACTTGGGGTGCTTCGTTTAAACGGCCGCGTGTACGATCGCGTGATTGAAGCGGATGCCAACGGGAACTGGACGAGCGGGGAAATCGAAATATCCGGAGTCGCAGCGACGAAGGGTGCGGAGTATACGGTGACCGTAGCTGCTGTGAGCGCCGAAGGAAGAGAGTCGGATCCGGTTTCGATCAAGCTAAGGCGGTAGAGCGACGTCGAACGGGAATGGCAGGCGTATTCCTGGCCTGTTGTCGCGTCGTGCAACCCTCGCCCCTCTCCGAGTGTCTCTTTATCGTGGACGCGATTCGGTACCGCCCTGGGGAAGCCGTGCGCTGGCTGGAAAGCGGCGCTCAAGCGATGCGGAAGAGCGCTGCGCGCAAGGGCAAGGGCATCGTACGGCGAGAGGGCCACCGGTCGCTCGGCAAAGATATCAAGGAAGCCGCGGGCGCAATTTATGACATGGGTCGGAGCGCCTTTGCCGAACTTGCCCATCACCAGGCGATGGCGAGCGAATATGTGCTCGGAGAAGAGAGCTTCGAAGTCATTAGGTCAGGCTCGTCACGCACTTACCGCTACGCAGACATCACCGGTCTCGAGCAAAAGGGCGACCGGCTGATGCTAACCCTGGACCAAGGAAGCATCACGATCAAGCCGCACGCATATATCGTCGCCGGGCGGATTCGGGTCCCTGTCGGGTGGGTGCGCAACGGCATGGAAGTGCCTTACGCGATCCTGCTGGACGAGATCGCGGCCCGCTGCGGAAAGGATGTCGTCTTTCGGTAAGCAGAGGTCTGCGTCCAACGCCCTCCGCCTGATATACTCCGGTTCCCCGTGAGAGCCTGGCAGCAGCCCGAACCCGCCTTCTGGACGCTCGTCGTCGACGATGCGATGCAGGAGGACGTCGGATCGGGCGACCTCACCGCAGCTTGCTTCGATCCGGATCAGTATTCCAGCTGGTACATAGAAGCACAAGCCGAGGGCATTCTCTGCGGGGTGGGCATCGCCGAGCATCTCCTTTCACCTTTCGCTGGCGATCCTGAGGAGGCACGCCTTGAGGTGCTGAAAGGCGACGGCGAGCGAGTTTTCCGGGGTGACCGGGTCGTAGAGGGCAGCTGCCAAACCCGCCAACTCCTCATGGCGGAGCGGACGGTGCTGAACCTGATCATGCATCTCAGCGGCGTCGCGACCTTGACCGCCCAATACGTCAACAAGGTCGAGGGAACGCGGGCGAGAATCCTGGACACCCGCAAGACCTTGCCGGGTCTTCGCGCGCTCCAAAAGTATGCGGTGCGCTGCGGCGGCGGCCACAACCACCGCATGGGCCTTTTCGACGGCGCGATGATAAAGGACAACCACATCCGGGCGGTCGGCAGTATAACAGAGGCGGTCGAGCGGGTGCGGGGGATGGTTTCGCACATGGCTAAGGTGGAGGTCGAGTGCGAGAATTTGGAGCAAATCAAGGAGTCCATCGATGCCGGGGCTGAGGTCATCTTGCTCGATAATATGGACCCGTTTATGATGCGGGAGGCGGTCAAGACCCACTCGGAGCGAGCGATATTCGAGGCCAGCGGAGGAATCTCGCTGGAGACCGTGCGCGGTGTTGCGCAGACAGGAGTTGATCTGATATCGGTCGGCGCGCTTACCCACTCCGCTCCCGCGATTCCATTCCACCTCGAGGTCGAATGAGGCTCCCTGAGGGCGAGTGGCTCGTACTCGAGGAGGTCTCTTCAACGCAAGACATCGCCGCCGAGCTTCTGAGCCAGGGAGAAAGGATGCCCTCCGTGATCCTCGCCCTGCACCAAACTGCCGGGAAAGGCAGGCTTGGCCGCACCTGGCTCAGCCCAAGAGGCGGTTCACTAGCCGCTTCGATTCCCTTCGCCGGATATGCAGACCACCCGCGTCCCTGGTTGATCGGCATGGCTCTGGCCGCTGCTGCCGCGGGCGCCCTACACTGCCAAGTGCGATGGCCCAACGATCTGACCGTAGGAGGCAAGAAGCTGGGCGGCATCCTGACCGAACTGCTGCCTGGCCCAGGCGGGACTCTCGTGCCCGTGGTCGGCATCGGGGTTAATCTGGGTCAGATCGACTTTCCGCCGGAGCTCGATGCGATAGCGACGACCCTTGCGAGCCACATCGGCCAGCAAGCGAATCCCGAAGAGACCCTCGGCGCCATTCTGCTGCGTGCCGAGGGTATGCCTGAGCCCGTGAGCTGGCAGGACATCGAGCCTGTCTGGCGGCTCTTCGACGACACGGCCGGTAAGCGATATAGGACACCAGCTGGGGATGAGGCGGTCGCGTTGGGAATAGGCTCAGAAGGCGAATTGATTGCATCATTGGGCGGCGAATCCGTGTCGATTCGGGCGGCCGAAGCCATTTTTGGGCCAACTTAGGGCCCAAGCGCCTCCCGTTGGGCAGATTCATACGTATAAACTCTTTGTAATGAAATTTGCTTATAAGTTTTTTGCGGTTGCGGCTGCCCTGACGGTGTTGGCCGTTGCCGGCGTCGCCCAGAACCTGATTGGCACATGGACCGGCAAGGTTCAGATCGACGCTTCTAAGATGCCCAAGGGCCAAAACCCTGAGCAGCAAAAGATGATCGATTCGAGCCTCGCGGTGGTCAAGAAGATGAGGATCTCCGTGAACCTCAGAGCCAATAAGACCTATACGGCGACCGTGAGCGGGGTGCCTGGCGGCACCAAGGGTCAGGCCAGTGAGGGCACTTGGAAGGTCCAGGGTGGCAAGCTTTGGCTGACTTCTCTGAAGGAGAATGGCAAAGCCTCCACGACGAAGAAGCCCCAGCCCTTCGTGATTGCCAAGAACGGCAAATCCTTCTACATGGACGCACCAGGCGGTGGGGGCATGGGAGGTCGGGTTACCTTCACCCGCTAAGTTTGCGGGCAGAAATCAAAAGCCCCCCGCGTGATTGGGGGGCTTATTTCTTGGAGCGGGAGACGAGATTCGAACCCGCGACCCTCTCGTTGGCAACGAGATGCTCTACCACTGAGCTACTCCCGCGGTCGGTCAATAGTTATACCTCGCCCGGCGAACAGCTGGGGTGATAGATATTGCCAGGTTGGGCCTTGGTGGCCCCCAACATGACATCAACCTCTCTAGACTAGAGCCAGATAGGAGGTAAAACCCCGAAGGTCGTCGGTCTTCCTATGACTACATAGTTTACTTAGGCAGAGCAGGATTCCCCGGCGGAAGGTCCCATCCTGACGCGTTCTGCATCCGAATCAAGGAAAAGTGTAGCGAGGTTCGCATCACCGCACGGGCAACTCCGATCAGCGAAGGGCACAACCGAAGCTCCACGCCCGCATCTAGGATCCGTACCGGAAGGTCCTCGAGAATCTCCACCGAGACAGGCTCCACCGTGTGCCGGCTCACGTGTACGCCGTGGTCCTCCACCGACTCGAAATCGGTTTCCGAAAAGCTGTATCGGTAAAGCCGACAAACTCGAACCCGGTCGTACCAAGCGGCCTCGATGCAGATGACTATCCGCCCTGCCGCCTGTCCCCAGAATCCTTCCAAGTCCTCCTGAATCGTATGCGGCAAGGGCCAGAAGCAAACTCTCGGGCAGTCCCTCGGTAGGAAGTAGAGTGGCGCATGCCATTCGTCGATCGCCCACACGTAGGGCCTGGTTTCCGGATGGGCGATAGGGGCGCGCGGCTTGAACCTGCCAATCCTGCCCTCCTCGCTGAAGTGGTATAGCGGCACGCATCCATGTTGGCCTATAACCACAAAGGAGCCCCGGCCGAGACTTCGGCCGGGGCTCCTTCTTTGACCATTATCGTCTGGGCCGGAACCGGGCGTTGACGTCTTCGTCTCCGCGGGCCTTCTTTGGGAACTCACTGGGGACGTCGGGCGCTTCGACCGCCGCGCGGTCCGGGCGAGATTCTTCTCTACCCTGGCCCTCGCCGTTGCCCTGATTGACAGGGGCTGGGCGGTCGCGGTCTCCGTAGCCGCCTCGATCGCGTCCGCCGTAGCCGCCACGGTCGCCGCCGCCATCGCGGTCCCGGCCGCCGAAGCCGCCACGGCCTCCGCCATCCCTACCAC
>JBASWW010000050.1:0-81953 GCA_049276675.1 Fimbriimonadaceae bacterium | reverse complement strand
TCCGGATACATTGGCTGGTGAGCTCATTGATTCTCTCCCTGAAAGTAGATGCTTGCCGCTGGTGGCGGCTATTGCTTTGACCCGCCGCAAAGGGGGGCGGTTCCTTGCGCGCGCACTCGATTACTTCTCTAGGAACCCCCTCCCGCCACTCTTCCTCGCTGGCTGGATTTTGCAGGCTGATGGGCCGGGCAGGAGGGGGAGATCCGGAGGATTGGTTTCAATGTTGGGACGGGGAGCAGGGCGCGGCTTAGGGGTGTTAGGTGTTGAGACCGGACTCCGTCTCAACGCCTAACGCTTAACACTTAACACTTAACACTTTGGCCTCTGCTTCGGCGGGGGCTCTTTCTATTTGCGCTTGGGGGCGGTCGGCGGCCGGGTGGCTCTCTCCCTAGGCTGGTAGTCCATTCCGCGCTCCGGGCCTTCGCCGTATAGCTCGGGATGCTGATATTTGCCTCGCTCCTCGCCTTCCTTTTCGACGACGTCCTTGGGCTTGCGATTGCGGACGTAGAGGTCGTTGCGGTCGGCGTCGACGCGCCACGAGACCTCGACATTCGGTGCGCTGGTTCTAATCTGGAAGCGATTGCCGACGATCTTTCGCCTCACTTTTACCATCACGAAATCGTCTTCTCCCGAGTTTGGCCCATCGACTACGGTGAGCTGATACTTGAAGTTGGCGTTGATCTCGGCGAAGTATTCAGGAAGATCGACCCAGGCATAGCCCTTTGAGTCGGTCACCACATTGCCGACATAGAAGTTCTGCGGCGTGGGGCTCTCGGTCGAATAGTGGAGAAGGTATTTGCCGAGCGGATCGGACGGGTGGTCGATGCGGAATGCCTTTGTACCGCTCGCGCCGAAGTCGCCGCTGGCGTAGACGCCGAATCCTGACGTGAGGTTATGTGTCGCGCCGTACACGCCGTAATTCGGATCAACGGGAGATGTTGCTTCGCCTAACACTCCGTAACTCGCGTAAGACGTACCTTTCACGGCAGGAATCTGGCCTGCACTCGCCACGACGGCAGCTTCGTTGGTAGCTAGCCTTACTACAACGTCGCCTCCGGGTGACAGAGCAAGCACCGCCTCAGTCGGGCGACCCAACAATCCGGTGTAACCAGACGAACTCATACCCAAGACCCCATACGAGCCAGCCGTGAGGATGCCGAGGTACCCGGAACTGCTTGATGTATAAACCGCAAATTCAAGCGCTGACCCGCTAACCGTTAGGGCCGAAACTGGACTATAGTCTCTAATCCCGACCTGGGCATTAAACTTGTTGATTTGCCCGGTGAACACGTTCTGCGCCGACAACCGGGCAACGTTAGAACTCAGCCGCTCGTCGCTTAGTATTCCACTACCGATGTTTGTTGCACTCAACCCAGTCAGGCCAATGCCGCCACCAACATGCTCTCCTCCGATGATCGTGCCGCTAATGTTGATGTGGCCGTTCTCCTGGATTCCGGGTGTGCTTGATTGCCTCTTAACGAAGGGAATCGAGGTTGGATCTTGGGGCATGGTTCCCATCCTCGCCCAGGCAACGACCCCAATGCTGACGAACATAAACGATAGGTATGCGACGGTCCTTTTCACGGCAATGTCTCCTTTGAGCGCGTCGGGCGCACTGTTGCATTATATGACAGGCTCCTTCGGATTCATCCCCGCACGTTTGCTGGGAGCGGGACGGAGAGGGGGTGTTTTGCGATACTCTATGGAGTGCAATGTCCGTACTTCCATTTCTAGCCGTGCTGCTCTCGTCGGTCCAGTCCGGAGTCAGCCTGAGCCTCCATGGCGAGCGCGTGTTTGAGTCTGGAAAGCCGGCGACGGTGTATGTGACGATCCAGAACAAGGGCAAGCGGCCCTATTCGATCTGGCTGTCGGGCGTTTGGCCCAACCACAAGCTCACCCTGACCGATGCTCTCGGCAAGCGCGTGCCGGAGACTCCGCTCGGGAGGCAGAGGCTCGCCGCATTCGGACGCCCGAGCAGGGATAAGAATACGCGCTTTGCCATCGAGCCATCTTCGGCGTTCCAGTCCGGCGAGATCGACCTTCGGAAGCATTTCAAGCTTGGCAAGGGGAAGTTTTCGCTCGTCGCAACTTATTCCGAGCGCCAGAAGCCGCCAGGCCCGGCCAAGTTGGTTTCCAAACCCTTCCGCTTCGAGGTGAGGTAGTCGGCCGGATTGGCTGATAAAATAGGAGGACCATCATGCTGAGCTACATCATCGCCCTAACCCTGGCCGCGCAGCAGGCGCCGGACCCGAATGCCGAGAACTTCGCGAGGTGGCGCGACTACATCCGTCCGAAGCAGGCCGAGCTTGCCTTCGAGCTTTTGAACTGGAAGCCGACATTTTGGGAAGCGGTCGTCGAGGCTCAGCAAAAGGAAAAGCCGATCCTGCTTTGGGCGATGAACGGGCATCCGATGGCCTGTACGTGAAACAATGGCGTGATTGCCAGGCGGAACGTCTGGTCGAACCCCGAAATCCAACAGTTGCTCAAGGGATTCGTTGTTTCCGCCGACGAGGTCTGGCGTTTACAGAACGGCAAGGATCCGGAATGCCTCCTCGCCCAGAAGGTTTTTGAGCAGGGCCATTATGCAGGCAGGACCCAACCGACAAACACTCGTCAGGGCACCTATGCGACGGCTCCGAGTGGGGCTTTGCTCGCGAGCATCAACACGACCGATGCGGGCGAGATGGCGTCAATGCTCCGCCGCGCACTCGCCAAATGGAACGCCATGCCGACCTCGGAAAGGCTCCTGAGAACCGATCCGGCCGGGCAAAAGGCATCCATCGTTCGCGCCGAGAGCCGCTATCCCCAGGGCGGCCTTGTCCTGCGCATCTTTTCACGCGATCTGCCCCGCGCGGCACGTCCCGGCGACTGGCGAGCCGATGCCTGGAATCAGGACTATGCCTGGTTTACCAAAGACGAGGTCCGTTCGATGCTGCCAGCCGACTTGTCCGCGGGTAAGAAAACTGAGGTTCCTGCGGCGCTTATTCGGCGGCTGGCGAGATTCAATTTCGTCGACAACGTGCGTGGCCAGACAGGGCAGTACCGTGAGGAGGACATCGTGACGGCCTTGCTCGAAACCGAGGTGGTGCGCGTGGCCGGCGGGGTGGCTACCGTTCGCTTCCGAGGCACGACCAAGGCAGAGCGGGTCGGCACATGGGCGGTCGCCGGGTTCCGCGATATGAACTCGCCAACTCAGCAGCGCCTTTCGATGAGCCTCAAACTCTATGGCACCGGCACCTACAGCGCGGACCAGGGGAAATTCATGAGCTTTGAGATGATCGCTTTGGGAACGCGTTCCGGAGCGACCCAGTACAACGGGCGATACGATGACCTTGGCGCGGCGCCGGTCGGCTATTTCCTTGGCCTTGCCGGATCGTCGGCCGCGGAAAAGGTCGCCCCGGCCAACTTTGGCAGCTACGGCTGGCGATAGGATGACCGTGGACGAAGCTCGCGCGATTGCGCTCTCTTTCGAGGGCGCATATGAATCGGCCCATCATGGGCACACGGACTTTCGTGGCCGCGGATCTGCCATTCTTGGAGCAGGAGGCGCTCAAGGGACTGATGGAAATCGCATGGCATGCCCGGCTGAAGCGAGAGGAGCATCAGTGCCTCGCGCGTCGCAATCCGAGTGCGCGGCGGGCTGGCTCCCATTCAAAACTATGTCATCGCGACCCCATTCGGCGTAATCTATACCAATGATCATCGAGACCCTTCTCGCAGCCTCGCTTCTCCTCGCCGGCCAGGACCAGCCGATCACCCTCGAAAGAGTCTTCAAAAAAGGCGAGAAGGGAACCTACAAAGTCCTCTCCAATCTCCAAATCGAAGTGCGGAGCCAGGGACAGGAGACCTTCATGCCCCAGGAAAACGATATCAACTACACCTTCACCTACGAGGTCACACAGATGAAGCCGGACGGATTCGCCCTGATCCGGTACAAGCGGCCGACGACCATCGAGATCGATCTCAGCTCCAATCCCTCGGGCCCGATCAAGCGGACCATCAAGACGAACGTGGACCTCGCGCTCACCCTCTCGCCGATCAACGAGATCACGGATATGAAGGACCTGACGCCGCCCAAGAAGAAGGGGGGATCACCACTTCTCTCTAGCGGGACACCCCTCCCCCTGCCCCCTCCCCATTTGTGGGCACGAGCCATCCCAAAAATGGAGAGGGGGTTCCCGGAGCTCCAAGCCGGCATAGGCACATTCGTCGACGAGCTTTATCGCCTCTCGCTCTTCATCGGCTCGCTCGACAGCGCGATCGACTTCTCCCCCAAGCTCCCATTCGACGAGATCAAGCCGGGAGACACATGGCAGAAAACCGTCGGCTACTCCCCTCAAAAAATCAAGGGCAAGGATGGCAAAAGCGCTGTGCAGAGGCTCGACTACACCTACACCTATAAGGGAATCGTCCAGGCAGGGGCGAAAAAGGTGCACAGAATCACCGCCTCTCTCAAGCTCGATACCGATGCGGCCCCGTTCGTCAACCAGATGATGCAGCAGGAACCTGAAGAGTCGCACCTCAAGGAGCTCCGCCTAACCCTGGATGCAAACATTGATTTCGACCTCGATCTTTCGACCCGCAAGACCCTAAGGGCGGTCGCAACCTCCACCGGCGGGTTCAAAGTGGTCGTCACGGACTCCGACGAGCCCGTCCAGGAGCAGCGGATCAAGGGAAGGACGACGATGACGCTGGTTTCGGATAAGTAGTCCGGATCCATAAAACGGATGTCAGGAGGGCAAACGAGGCAAGCCAGAGGAAGTATCCCCAGGACAGGCCGCTATCGAGGATGTCCTTGGAATCGAGCAGCCACCATAGATTGAAGAGGAAGCTCGCCGGTATGGCGATAAGGTGAACCATCGCCAGGCGTCTGTTGGCGGAGAAGATGGCGGCGAGGCTGGTTAGGACCAGGAAATTGGTCAGAGCGCTCACGACCGCATACCAGCCGCCGCCAAGGGCCTCTCGAAATGCCTCCCATCCGCTGATCCTAATGCCCTTGCCCGGATCCGTAAAGAACGCGCCATCATACGCAGGCAAGAAGAACGCCAGGATGAAGATCGTGTACGTTATGGCGACCAGGACTTGCTCTTTTCGAGACAATTTCATGGTGCTCATTCCCATATTGTATAGGGATTCTGGGGAAGCCCTACCCGAACCGGCCGGAGATGTAGTCCTCGGTCTCTTTCATCTGCGGGTAGAGGAAGATGTTTTGGGTTGGAGCGAACTCGACCATGCGGCCGAGCATGAAGAAGCCGGTGTGGTCGCTTGTTCTCTGCGCCTGCTGCATGTTGTGGGTGACGATGACGATTGTGTAATCGGTTTTGAGCTCGAAGATGAGATCCTCGATGCGGGAGGTGGCGATCGGATCGAGGGCGGAGCAGGGCTCATCCATGAGGATGATCTTGGGCTCGACGGCCATGGTCCTTGCGATACAGAGCCTTTGCTGCTGGCCGCCTGAGAGCTGGAGTCCGGACTTCTTGCGATAATCGTCCTTGACCTCCTCCCAGAGGGCGGCTTTTTTGAGGCAGCCTACAACGATTTTGTCTAGGTCTTCACGCTTTCGGATGCCATGGATTCTCGGCCCATAGGCGATATTGTCGAAGATCGTCATAGGGAAGGGGTTTGGCTTTTGGAAGACCATTCCGACGTCTTTTCTAAGTTGAACGGGGTCTATTCCGGGGCCATAGATATCCTGCCCGTCTATTTTGATTGTGCCTTCGATGCGTGTTCCGTCTATCAGGTCGTTCATGCGGTTGAGGCATCGGAGGAAGGTTGATTTGCCGCATCCGGACGGGCCGATGAGCGCGGTGACCTTGTTCGGCTGCAGTTCGAGACTGATATTGCTCAGAGCCCGGAATGCGCCGTAGAAGAAGCTCACGTCCTTGGCCGTGATCTTTGGCGTGACGAGCACGGGGGCTTCCTCGGTGTTTGGCATCGGGATCGGCGGCTTCTTTAGCTTTGGCAAGACGACCATCCTTTCGTCAATCTAGCGTCGGCATGTTAAGAGAATATGATGACAGAGCAAGCTGGCGTAGCGCATGGTCAGCGAGCACGAGGGCGACCATCGCCTCGACCATGGGTACGGCTCGCGGGAGGACGCATGGATCGTGGCGCCCCTTGCCTGCGATCGTTGTGTTTTCGTGGTCTATGGTGACGGTGTGCTGCTCTTTTAGGATGGTGGCGGTGGGCTTGAATGCGGCGCGCATGGTGATGATCTCGCCGTTGCTGATTCCGCCCTGGATGCCGCCGGAGTGGTTGGTCGGGGTGTAGACGCGGGGCTTTTCGATTTCGGATTCCGGCTCCCCTTCTCCGCGATGCCCGTGCGCGGGGAGGGGGCTGGGGGGTGGGGAATCTCCGGCTCCCCCTCGCCCCGATGAATGGCGGGGAGAGGGGATTGGGGGGTGAGGGGAATCTTCGGCCCAATACTCGTCGTTGTGCTCAAGGCCGGTCAAGTCGGTTCCCCCAAAGCCCGACCCGACCTCGAACCCCTTGCACGCAGGCAGCGACATCACCGCCTTTGCGAGGTCGGCCTGCAGCTTATCAAAGACCGGCTCGCCCCAGCCGCTCGGAACCCCCCTCGCGACGCATCCAACCACTCCGCCCACGCTATTGCCATCCTTGCGAATTGCCTCTATATGCTCGATCATTCGGGCTGCGACGACAGAGTCGGGGCATCGAACGATCGAGGCCTCCACCTGTTCGATGGCCACCTCCGCGGGGTTGATATCAGCCCGGATGTTGTGCACCTTCTCCACCCATCCCAACACCTCAACACCCCAATAGCCCAATACCTTCTTGGCGAGGGCCCCGGCCGCAACCCGCCCAACCGTCTCCCTCGCCGACGCCCGGCCCCCGCCCGACCAGGCCCGGATGCCGTACTTCTGATCGTAGGCGAAGTCCGCATGGCTCGGCCGATATTTGGTCTTGAGCTCTTCGTAGTCGCGGGCCCGGGCGTCTTCGTTGAGCACCATCATGAGGATGGGGGTGCCGAGGGTCAGGCCATCCTCGCTGATGCCGCTCAGGATGCGAACGGTGTCGCTTTCCTTTCGCTGGCTGACGATCTTGCTCTGCCCCGGCTTGCGGCGATCCAGCTCGAACTGAATGTCTTCTTCGCTGATCGGCACTCTCGGCGGGCAGCCGTCCACCACGACGCCAACCCCGCCGCCATGCGACTCCCCCCACGTGTGGATTCGAAACAGCGTGCCGAAGCTGCTGGCCATAGATTCGAGTCTACCTACGGCACTGCTGGGCCAGCAGCAGCCTAGCGCCCGCTCGGCTTGAAGGAATTGAAGAACTTCAGCGCCCCGGACTTATAAGTCGCATCGTTCTGCCAGACCACGGTCAGCGCATAGATATTGGCCGCCGATATAATCAGCCAGATCCTGCCCTTGCGCCCGTCTCGCCGGGTGAAGTCCATGTATTCGCCCTTGTATTTGTTCATCGTGCCCTTTGCTTCGCCCGTCTTGGTTGCGCCTGAAGAACGGAGGAAGGCTGCCTTGAGCGCGGTGGTGAAGTTGTTCTTCTCCGCGGCGGTCATTGCGCGACTTGGCTTGCACGCGGCGAAAACGAGGGTCAGCGCAGGGCCCTGATGCAGGAGGAGCCGGTTTTTTATGACGAGATTGGCCTCGGTTTCCGATTGGTCCTGCTTCGACACCGGCGTCGGCATGGAAACCGAGTAGCCGAACGCCGCATCCTTTTGGGTGACCCACTGAGAGAATCCGGAGCAGACGAGCAGGGTGAAAAGCGCAATGCCGGAGAGTTTGTTCATGACCGCCTAATGATAGCGCCTAGCGCAGGAGCTCTATGATGCGGTCCGCCCAAACCCAGGGCGATTCGGCGTCCTCGTGCTTGCAATACACATAGCAATCCTTGCCCTCCGCCATCTTGCCGCGGAAGTATGCGGCCCAGTTTTGCAGTAAGTCGTCGGGATAATCGGTCTTGCGGAGCCGCGCATAGATGAAGCTGCCCGTATCCCTTCGCTGGGCATCCGCGTCGTCCGTATCCGCCGCCACCCATGCCACGTCGCGCCCCCGAAGCATCGCCTCGACCTCCGGCGCGTGCCACGTCTCATTGCGGAACTCGATACACCAGGGGAGAGTGTCGCGGTAGGGGATTTCCGCAAGGAAGCCCGCAAGCCGCTCGTCGTCGCGCTTGAGATTCGGCGGAAGCTGCACGAGGATCGCGCCGAGCTTGCTCGCTTTCTCCAGAGGCTCCAGGCGCTTGAGAAAGAACTTCAGCGAGTCCATGCCGTCCGGCTTGAGCCTCGAATAATGCGTCACCTGCCGATGCATCTTCGGCGAGACCTTGAACTCCGCAGGGCTCTGGTCGATCCATTTCTGCACGCCCGACTCGCTCGGCATCTGGTACCACGTCCCGTCCGCTTCGAGCGCGTTGTATCGCGAGACGTAATACTCGAGGTATTTCGCCTGCTTCATCTCGGGCGGATAGAACCGGCCCTCACCCTGCCACTCCTTGTAGGAATAGCCAGAGAGGCCGATGTAGAGCTTGGCCATGCTTCGAATGATGAACGATGGTTGATGATTGATGTGTGTTTGGTTCGTGTAACACGAAGGGAATCAGCTCATGGCACTGGCGTGTTTGCGGCTGACACGCAAGCGCCGGGAGCTGACGCGCGAGAGTTAGGAGCTGACACGCGAAAGTAAACCCGCCCACGGCTAAAATCGGTGTAGTGAAGATCGCAACCTATAACGCGAACTCGATCCGGCAACGGCTCCCCCTCGTGCTCGAATGGCTGGCCGAGAACGAGCCGGACGTGCTTGCCATCCAAGAATCCAAGGTCGAGGACGACAAGTTTCCTGTTGCCGAATTCGAAGATATGGGCTACCATCTCGCGATCCATGGGCAGAAGTCGTGGAACGGGGTGGCGATCCTCAGCCGGCTCCCCATCCAAAACGTGCGGACGGGCTTCGGCGATCCGCTTTGGCCCGACGATGCCCGGATCATCGCCGCCGAGGTGGGCGATCTCAAGATCATCAACACATATGTTCCGAACGGGACCGCGGTTGGGAGCGAGAAGTTCGACTACAAGCTGCGCTGGCTGGAGAGGTTTCGCCGCTTCATGGATGAGCGCTATCGGCCCAGCGAGAACGTGGTCTGGATGGGCGATATCAACATCGCACCGACGCCCGACGACGTCTACAACTCGAAGCGCTTCTATGGCGGGGTTGGGCACCATCCGCAGGAATTCGACCTGCTGGCCAACATTGTGGACTGGGGCTTCACCGATCTATTCCGAAAGTTCACCCTGGGGCCGGGGCACTACACCTACTGGGATTTCGTGATTATCACCGCCGCGCCCAAGAACTTCGGCTGGCGGATCGACCACATCTACGCCTCGCCTCCAGTTGCTGAGCGGTGCATTTCGTGCGTGATCGATCGGGATGCGCGGTTTGCGCCCAAGCCGAGCGACCACACGTTCGTGATGGCCGAGATCGCGTAGGTGCGACTTTCCTCCCACACCTAGACGATGCTGAGCAATTCGACTTCGAACACGAGCGTCGAATCCGGCGGGATGACGCCGGCAACTCCCTTGCTTCCATAGGCCATTTTCGGCGGAATTGTCGCTTTGCGGGTGCCACCGATGCGCATGCCGGCCACCATCAGATCGAACCCCTGAATGACAGTGCCGGCGCCGATCTTGAACTTGAATGGCGCGCGCCCTTCGCTGGAGTCGAAGCGTTTGCCGTCGGGAAACGCGCCGGTATAATGAATCTCGACGGTGTCGCCAGGTTTGGCCTCTTCTCCGCCGCCTTCGAGTATTTCTTCGATCTGGATCATGGTTCGTTGTTCGAAATGAGAACGAGAGCCTACCTGGAGGCCAGCTAGCGGTATCATTTCCCCGGCATGATTCCAGTCTACAACGACGAAGAGCAGCAGTTTCTAAGCGAAGTCCAGCGATTCGTCAATGAACATGTCGCTCCCTGCACGCGCGCTTGGGAAAAGGACACCTTTCCAGCGGACATCTGGAAGCGCACTGCCAAGCTCGGGATCACGAGCTGCGTGTTGCCCAAGGAATTTGGCGGACGCGGCCACTCGTGCCAGACCTATGCCGACATGTGCAGGATGATCGCCAAGGCCGACCCCGCGCTTGCGATGAATGTCGCCGCCATCAATGCGCTCTGCGTAGCGCACTTCGAGCATTTCGCGAGCGACGAGCAGCGCGCCAGATATCTTCCTGGTGTGTTGAGCGGCGATATCCCGCTTGCCTGGGGCCTCACCGAGCCGGATGCGGGGAGCGACGCGCGCCGGGTGAAAACCTTTGCGACGCCGATCGAGGGAAAACCCGGCTACTACCACCTCAACGGCGAGAAGATGTTCATCACGAACGGGGGCTTCGCCAAGCTCTTCATCATCATTGCCAGGCTCAGTGAGACTGACCTCAGCGCCTTCCTTATGGAGAAGGATCAACCCGGCTTTGAGGATCTCGGCCGCATTCCAACCGTCTCTGTCTCCGCCTCTTACACGCTCAGATTCAAGATGCATGATGCCGTCGCTTGGCATACGCCTGGTTCGTTCGAACAGGTGATCGGTTTACTTTACAGAGGTCGAGTGGGCATCGGCGGCATGGCGCTGGGAATTGCAGAGAGGGCCCTGGAAGAAGGGATTTCGTATTCGAAGCAGCGCGAGCAGTTCGGCCGCCCCCTTTCCCAGATGCAGTCCGTGCAGAACATGATCGCGGACAGCGCGATGCAGGTCGAGGCGGCAAGGCTCCTCGTCATGAAAGCGGCGTGGATGTACGACCAGGGGATGCCGATCATCAAAGAAGCCTCTTACGCCAAGCTCTTCGCCTCAGAAGCTGCCCGCGACGTGACTAATAAAATGCTCCAGGTCCATGGAGGGCGCGGCATGATGCAGGAGTATCTGATCGAGAAGCTTTGGCGCGATGCCAAGCTGACTGAGATTGGGGAAGGCGCGAGCGAGATCCAGCGGTTGGTTATTTCCAAGGCCCTGTTGAAGTAGGCATGAACGGGCGAGAGTCTGTCGAAGCGTCCGATGAGCCAGCGGATCCGCTACGGATTCATCCGGACATATAAGCCGGTCCTCGACGACGAACCCTATCGATCCTTCGAGACGATGAGAAATTTCGGCCGTGGTGCGACGAAAACATGCCCAAGTGGTTAGGCTATTCACGCGAATAAGCCAATTACATCTGCGGCGTTCGTATCGGAAATGAAAATGCCGGGCTATGTGGCCCGGCATTTTCCCTGCGATTTACCGACTTTACTTGGCCGCGCTGACCGGCTCCTTTGACCTCGTTTCGGCGGCCTGAGTGCCGTTGGTCCGATCTTGGATCGCCTTGGGCTCACCGTGAGGCTGGCCGGTGCGCACCGGGACCTTAAGCGACTTCTTCTGCTCGGCGACCTTCGGAACGACGATCGTCACGAAGCCGTTGTCGAAGCTCGCGTCAATGGTATCGAGGCTGACATTCTCCGGAAGGCGGAGGGAACGAACGAACGAGCCATAGCTGTACTCGCTGCGCCACACCCGCGAATCTTCCGTTGCCCAGTCGTTGCGGGTCTCTCCGCGCAACGTGAGTATGCCGTCTTCGACTGTAATGTCAAGCTCCTCTGGCTCGATTCCCGGAACCGCAGCCCGGACGAAGAAGGCGTTATCCTTCTCCCAAATATCCACGGGCAGAGTCAGAGCCGAGTCCTCGGACCGGCGGCTGACACTCTGATTGTTGACAAAGACACGATCCATCAGGTCGAACATTTGCTGCATCTCGCTGATGGGATTAACCAACGTTTTGTACATTAATCGACCTCCTTCGAGAGTTTTCATCAAACTCTCCAACAAGTATTCTCGGCGGGAAGTTCCCGCACTTGATAGTTATACCATCATATTTCATGCGCGCATGAGTGGCTATACAAAAAACTGAACCACCGCGCGCGCAGGCCGTCATAGCCTCCAACGATAGGGAAGGAGGAACATATGAAAACCTATAAAACGCCCCTTGCATTGCTGGCCATCGCTCTGATCGCGTCAATCGGGCTCGCTCAGCAGATGCAAAAACCGAATAAGCGAGCCGTCTCCCCGGAGGTCGCCAACGCCAATGCGGTCAAGCTCCTCAGCTCGATCACCTGGTACGATTCGCTCGATGCGGCAACCGCAAAGGCGAAGGAAGAGGGCAAGCTCGTCTTCTACATGCACATGCTGGGCAAGATCGCCGGAGAAACATGAAGCGCGGCGCAAAGCCTGAGAGCCGTGTCGCTTTCGCAAGACCCCGCATTTTCGCTCCTTAAGAACGATTTCGTCGTAGGGACCCGCGACATCACAGGCGAGCCCTGGTCTGGATTCTCAGGAACCCACTCGCTCGAAGCAGGAGCCGTCGTCACCACCAACGGCGCGGGCCCCCACAACATCCAGATGTTCGTCATGGCTCCGGACAAGACCGTCTTAACCGTCCTGCCCGGATATTGGAATCCCGAGGATCTCGCCTTCGAGCTGAAGGTCGCCAATGAGCTGTATGCGGTCTGGAAGGACCCAAAGCTCACCCGAGCGCAGAAGGATGCCAAGTTTGCCGCGGCACATCTGGGCCATATCACCGATCATCCGCAGGCGATGGTCAGAAGGAGTCAGATGCAGGGCTTCGACCAGAAGTTCGAAGCTAAGCAGCGGCTCGCATCATCCGATACCATCCTCTCGACGACGGGCGGGAAAATGGGCGGGCCCGTGTTCAAGACCACCGACGTGATCTTCCACGAGCGCCTCGCCAGGCAGCCGTTCGCCAAGTATGAGGAGTTCGACGTCGTATCCTTCTCCGACTACGGAAGGGCCAAATATGACAAGAAGGAAGAAGGCAGCGGCCCTGTCGTTGACCTTCGCCCGGAGACGACTGCCAAGCAAAAGCAAAGGCAGCTGATGCTCGAAAAGCGCAAGCAGCAGATGCAGAACCGACAAAAGCGCGGCGGCAGAAAGGGATAGGAGAGACCGTTGAAGTGTTGGGTGTTAAGTATTGAGGAAGCGGTTCCTCTAAGCACCCAGCACTCTCCTCGGCGCCACAATAACCTGGATGCATGAAAGGCTCCAATTGCTCTTTCAGCGTAAATTGCGGCGCAATTGGTGTTACAATCCATTCGGAGGCTGCCATGAAAGCCATTTGCAGAGTCGCCGTCGCTGGCCTTGCGATGATTCCCTTACCGGGAATCCCGATCGCTCGCTGGATCTCGGGAGATGCACGAGATGACCTCAAAACCGACGCGGCCGTGCCCGACGGCTACAAGAAAGCGATCGTCAGGGTAGGAAAGCCGCTCGGAAAGCTAGGTAAGAAATTCTTCGGGCCCATATCGAGCGGCGTCGTCATCCGAGTGAAGATCGCCGATGACGGTAAAAGCGCAGACGTATGGGTTTTGACCGCCGACCACGTCACGCAGCCGGCAAAGGACAGGGCTTTTTTGGGCGTATTCATCGGCTTCGGCAATGCGGAAAGGGAGTTTCCCCAGTTCGAGGCGCAGCAAATCATTCGCGGCAAGGACATCAAGGCGCCTGTCCGGGGAAAGCCGATAGACCTGGCCATTCTCAAGGTGAATATCGCGGATATCAAAGACCTTCCCAGAGATATGAAGGTGCCGGAGATTCATGAAGTCGACAAGGATAAGCAGCTTTTCGTTGCGGGCTATGGAAGAACCGCCAAGGCATTTGTCGAAGATACTAACGAGCTGAAAGAGTGGTATCAAATAGACAACTCCATTCCGATCGGCACCTTGCGCATCGGGCTCGACATGCTAAACGACAGGCCCAAGGACTTCAAGATAGATAAAGATGCAGACCATCCGATCGAATATCTCTTCGACGCTCTCGAGGGTTCCCTCGCTTTTCAGCGCGGGATACGCAAGGAAAATAAAGAAAGGGGCTTTGTTGCAGGCGATGCTTACGTGCTTGGCGGAGATTCCGGCGGCCCGACGCTTCAGGAATTCTGCGAAATCTGCGGAACCTGGCAGCTTGTAGGAATCCACTCGATAAGCAATAAGGAGGACTCCGACAAGAGGGTCTACCCCGGCTATCGCTGGTGGGATGTGGACGTTTTCAAATACAAGGCCGAAATCGAGCTGAAAGCCGGCATCACCCCGCGGCCCACGATGGGAGTTTGGCTGGAGAGAGTGGTGGCGGATTGGAAGCGCTGAAACCGTAAAAAATGCAATTTGAACCTGGCGCTCTTCGATTTAATGTCGCCGAAAGGAAATCTTTTGCAATCGGCCGGAAATCCTTTGTAATCGATTGGCGTTCGATTACAACCGGTTCGCAATTTCCTCACTCCGATTCCCATTCGCCTCGCTCCGCCCGCTCGACGGGATGGCTTGCTTCAGCGCCTGCTCTATATCCGCGATGAGGTCGTCTGCGTTCTCGATGCCCTACGGAAAGTGACCTCGCACGACGGCATTATGCCAGTTGGCCGAATGTAGGGGCGATTACTTCGGCTTCGAAAAGATCATGTCGGCCATGCTGAACGTGAATCGGCCGAATGCGGGGAGAATGGCGGCGAAGCCTTTATGGAATGCGCCCAATCGGCCAAGCGTGATTGCCTGCGGGTAAAGGGTGATCTCGGTTTCAAAACCCTCCTCCCGAGCGATCCTGAGCAGCTTTGGGTACACAATCACGTCCTCGTGCACGAATCCGCCTGGCGTGCGCGCCGCCCGGTTCGCGAGACGGTACATTAGTGGATACATCCACCGGCGGCACACCGGCTCCTGAATGTATAAGCACGTGCCGCCGGGCCGCAACACTCGATGGATCTCCTTAAGCGCCTTTCGGTGAGTGAGAAAGTGGTGGGCGGCTTCGAAAGCAAATACCGTGTCAAGGCTTTCCGCTTCGAAGGGAATTTCATCGGCGGGGCAAGCATATGAGCCATCTATTTTAGCCTCAAGCAGGCGCTCCCAGACGGGCAGGACGCTGATCGCCGCAGGACTGATGTCGGAACCATAGACCGTCAGATTCGGGAGGAGCCCCTTGAGGAGGACCGAACAATGGAGCTGTCCTCCGAGTTCGAGAACATTTCCGACGAACCGGTTCTGCCAAATGCGAAGTCTGCGCATAAACAGCATCGCATTGTGGAGCTTCACGACACGGGAATCCAGGCCCTCGTACTCTGGCCCTTCCCATTTGTCGGTCGCCCAGTGGCGGAGTTCACGCTCTCGCGCCTCTTGTGCTGAGATCATGGAGGTTGATTGTACCGTCCGCCCCTTTAGCTTGGCCTAGCCTAAAGCATCATCCAAATCCGCGATGAGGTCGTCGGCGTTTTCGATACCCACGCTGACCCTTATCAGGTTGTCATGGATTCCGATCTGCTTCCTGATCTCGGTCGGGACGGAGGCGTGGGTCATGATCGCGGGATGCTCGATGAGGCTCTCCACTCCTCCGAGGGATTCGGCGAGGGTGAAAAGCTTGACGCTGGAAAGAAACCGGCGGGACTCTTCGAGATCGCCTTGCAGGAAGAACGTCATCATTCCGCCGAATCCCTTCATCTGCCGCTTCGCAAGCTCGTGGCCGGGATGAGATGGGAGTCCGGGATAGATCACCCTTTCGATCTTGGGATGCTCTGACAGCCATTGTGCGATGCGTTGTGCATTTTGGGCGTGCCTTTCCATCCTGACGGCGAGCGTCTTGATCCCGCGCAGGACGAGCCAGCAGTCGAAGGGCCCGGGAACTGCGCCGATCGCATTCTGGAGAAACTTCAACCTGGCGTAAAGGGTCTTTGGGGCGGAGAAGTTCGGGTCGCTCCAGGTTTTCTTCGGCGCCTTCATCTGGATGTCCTTCATCACGAGGCAGCCCATGACCGCGTCGCTATGCCCGTTGATGTACTTGGTCATCGAGTGCATGACGACGTCCGCGCCCAGGGCGAGCGGATTTTGGAAGTAGGGCGACATGAAGGTGTTGTCGACGACGACGAGCGCTCCCTTCTCGTGTGCGAGCTTGCAGATCTTTTGGATGTCGAAGATATTGAGCATCGGGTTCGTGGGGGTTTCGAACCAGACGAGCTTGGTTTCTGGTCGCCAGTTGTCGGACAGGTTGGACGGGTTGCCCAGGTCGGCAAATGTGAAGCTCAGTCCTCTGTAGGTCGCGACTTTTTCGAAGAGCCTGTATGTGCCGCCATAGAGATCGTCACCGGCGATGACGTGGTCTCCGGATTGAAAAAGGTTGAGAATGGCGTCGGTTGCGGCGAGGCCGGACGCGAATACGAGGGCTTTGTCGCCTTGTTCGAGATGGGCGAGCTGATCTTGGAGGACCGTTCTTGTCGGGTTGTCGGTGCGGGAATATTCGTAGCCCTTGTGTTCACCGGGGGAAGCTTGGGCGTAGGTGCTGGTTTGATAGATGGGGGTCATGACCGCGCCGGTAAGCGGGTCAGGCTCGACGCCTGCGTGGATAACTGCGGTTTCGAAGTGCATGCTTGGAATGATGAATGATGAATGCGGAGTGACGAGCGGGAACCTCTTGAATTCATCATTCATCACTCAGCCCTGATCTATAAAAAAAGAGCCCCCGGGTGCGTGGTCCGGAGGCTCAAACCGCGACGTGTTGCGTCGTCGCAGGTATCCAGGATGTTGCTGTTTGCTGTTGCTTCTGTTGTTTGCTTTTGCTCTCCCCAGAGCAACTAGAGAAAGTATGGGCGCGTTTTTTTATTGGCGATGTCCCAATTTACGATGACAAGCTGACATTTCTTTGATTGATGCGTAGATAACACTATGCAAAATATAGTGCGCGTCGTCGGCATCAGCGGTAGCCTTCGCAAGGGCTCGTTCAACACCATGCTTCTCAATGAGGCTGTCCGCCTCAAGCCAGAGGGGATCGAAATCGAGGTTCTCGACTTTTCGGCGTTTCCGGTTTACAACCAGGATATCGAGGAAGCCGGGCTGCCGGAAGCGGTTTCTCAAGCTAAGGTACAGATCGCGGAGGCAGATGCCGTTCTCATCGCCACGCCCGAATACAACTACGGTATCCCTGGTCCGCTCAAGAACGCGATCGACTGGATCTCCCGCCCGTACGGCACGTCGCCGTTTGGCGGAAAGCCGCTGGCGATCATGGGAGCCTCGCCCGGCATGGTTGGGACGATTCGAGCCCAACTTTCGCTCCGGCAGACGGCGGTCTTCCTCGATATGCACGCCTTGACCGCACCCGAGATTTACCTTGCGAGGGCGCACGAGAAGTTCGACTCCGATGGGAAGCTCACAGACGAAATGGCGATCAAGCTTGTCGGGCAGTTGCTGGAGAACCTCAAGGGTTTTGCGCAGAGGGCGAAGGGTTGAGGATGCATGTTCATTCTCGGCTCAGTGCACACCGCCCGGCGCTTAACGCTCAGTTCTTCACCCACTTCACGTGCCCATCGACGTAGATGACCGCCCGCCCACCCTTGCCGGGGATGTAGCCCATTTCTGTGTCGCTAACGTTCGCGACTTTTTGGAGCGCTCCACCCGAGAACGTGTAAACAAAGCCGTCATACAGCGCGGAGTTCTTGGAGTAAGGCAAAAAGAGGTTCATGACGTCTTGGCCAGGGCCGGGCAAGACATCATCGTTGTCGCCCGCATACATCAAGGCAGAAAGACCAACCTGCTTTGCATTCGATATCAGCACCGCTCGCTCAGCCGCGTCAAGCGCTTCCTCGAAGTCGGATGCTTTGCCTATGACGATGGGCCGCACCAGGAGCACGCCCTCACTTGTATAGGCGACATAGTCGAGCCCATTCGACAGGGTCGCTAGTTCGACGTTTGCGGCCACAAACGCGAAGTTACGCCTACTTTTTTTGGCGCTGGTGACCCACGCATTGCGGCTTGGGCGAGTGGTCTCCGGCGAAATTGCGATCCCGCTGTCGAGTTCGACCCCGATGGCTTGGTCCTTTTGCGGTGTGTTGTAGGGATCCGGCTGCTTCGTCACTTCAGCGGTTTTGCCGGATGCGAAGTCGAGGAGAAGGAAACGGGTTACCGGCTTTGCGCCCGGCATGCGCTTGTAAAGGTGCGTGTATGGCTGCCCCTGATCATCCCACGAAAACCATCCGGAGGAGTTGGGAATCCGGATCGACGCCGTTGGTGGGCCGGCGGGTCCGATTTCAAAAGCCACGGTGTCCTGTGAGCCCTGCTCGCTATCCTGATAATCGACCACGACCGCCCTTGCGCTCGCCGGAGAAATACTGACCGTCAATGGATTCTCGACGAATCTGTCTGCTGAGTAGATGATCTGCGTGGCGCCTGATTCAGCGTTTGCTCTAATCAGCTCTACTTTGGCTTCCGCTCCTTCTCTCGTGGTCGGCCCCATGGTGTTGAGGAGAATCGTGCGGGTGCCCTTTAGCCAATGGGCTTCCAGCTCGACGCTAGGGCCCGAGAGCTTGCGAAGGACGTGCTGCTTCTTTGTGCTTGCATTCCAGACAACTGCGCTGAGGGAGACTTGAGTCGGAGGTTCGCCCTTTGAAAGAAGGGTCTTCTGGTCGCCGACCGTCAGCGGTTCTCGGCGAATGTAGAGCAAAAACTTGCCATCATCAGACCAGTTGAAGTCCTGGACGATCGGCTGCGAAATGACCTCGGGGCTGATCAGCGCGTAGCCCTTGTCACCTGAGATGACGATATCAGTGCTTCCCTGTGCTAAACCCAGCGTGGTCAGGGACGTCAAGCCGAGCCATGCATGAATCACTCGTTTCATAACTGATGGACGGATTTCCTGGCAACCCATGGTTCTCACAGCTTAACGCAAATGGGCGAGCCCTTTGCGACAAGCGACTCGACTGCGGCGGTGCAGTATGGCTTTGTTATCAATCAGGACGCGTGAATTGGAAACATCCTCAACACCCGCCACAGCGCTCTTAGTTTTTGACCCACTTCACGTGGCCGTCCAAGTAGATCACAGCCCGCCCGCCCTTGCCCGGAATATGGCCCAGCTCTACTTCCGAAGGATTGGAGATGCCAGATAGCAAACCGCCGGCAAAGGTGTAGACAAAGCCATCGAGCATGGAATTGTTCTTGGCGTAAGGCAAGATTAATGCCCGAATGTCGGCGTTTGCTCCTGGCAGGACGTCGTCCCAATCAGCTGCGTACATCAGGGCTGCGAGACCAACCTGTCTAGCGTTCGACATCAAAACTTCTCGCTCGGCGGCATCAAGCGCATCTTCAAGTTCTGAAGCCTTCATCCTCAGGATTGGCCGCACTGCGAGGATGCCTTGCGATATGTAGGCGACAAAGTCAAGTTTTGGAGCAAGTCGGACGCCGCCAATATCTGCTGCGATGAACGCCACCATTTTGTTGCTCTTCGTCTGAGCGACGAGCCGTCCAACCCCGCTCTTTCTTGGAGAATCAGCGGTTCCGATGTCTGCCAGCTCTGCGCGAGCCTCGATTGGCGCCTGTGGCGGGCGTGGCTCGTAACTTTCAGGCGGCGTTGTCAGCTTGGTGGTCTTGCCGGTTGAGAGATCGATTGCGTAGAAATTCAACGATGGCTCTTGCTGTGGCTGCATAGGATAAAGGAGAAAACTCGGCTTGCCTTCCTTATCCCAAACCAAGTGGCCGATCCTGCCGGGCATCCGAATTGGCCTTGGCATTGGCCCCTTCGGTTTGACAAACCAGATTTGAGTCCCTTGCGCTGATTCGCCAACCTCTTCCGAGTTATTCATGACGGCGGCGATTGGACCCAGCGGCGAGGGGTATGCGAGTAGCTCATTTCCGTCGTTCGATTCGGCGGAATAGATCTTTTCTGTCTTGCCCGAATCTGCGTCTGCACGGATAAATTCGATCCTGGCCAAGCTCTCGGGATTAGTTGTTGGACCCACGGTGGTGATGACAAGCGAGTGAGAACTCTGCAGCCAATAAGCCCTTAACTCCGCCTGCTCCTTCCCTGTGACCCGCCAGAGCACTTGCTGCTTCTTAGTCGCCGAATTCCAGACCACTGCAGAGATCGTTCTCGAAGGCTTGGTCCTGTCGGTGAAGAACTGCTTGAAGTCGGCCAGAGTTGGTGCCTCGGTGCGGACGAAGAGCAGATATTGTCCATCGGACGACCATTGAAAGTTCTCGACAACCGGCTGGCTCAACACCTCTGGATAGCTCAAAAGGTAGCCGTGCTCGCCGGAAATGACGACGTCCGGACCGGATTGGGCAGATGCAGCATTCATAGCTGAAGCGCAAGCTGCAAGGAGGATCAGCTTCATTAGTCGGCGGCTCATGAATTTGAGTATAACGGTTGTTCCGAATATCATTCGCCGATTGTCTGATCCTTAGAACTGTTCGGAACGCGGCAAAGTAGAATCGGTCGGTGCAGTACGGCTTTGTCATCGATCAGGACGCCTGCATCGGTTGTCATGCCTGCACGGTGGCTTGCAAGGCGGAGAACGACGTCCCCGTCGGCGGATTTCGAACCAACGTCAAATATGTCGAAGTTGGCAAATTCCCCCAGGTCAAGCGCAGCTTTCTGGTCCAAAGATGCAACCAATGCACCGACGCGCCGTGCGTGACCATCTGCCCGGTCAACGCCCTTACCAAGCGTAAGGATGGGATCGTCGATATCGACCGTGACGCCTGCATCGGCTGCCGGGCATGCATGCAGGCCTGCCCGTACGACGCGCTTTATCTGAACGACGATTTGGGCGCTGTCGAGAAGTGCCACTTTTGCGCGCATCGGATAGAGAAGGGACTAGAGCCGGCATGCGTGACCGTGTGCCCTGTCGGAGCGATTATCCCAGGCGATTTCGACGACCCGGAATCGAGAGTCTCGCTTATCAAGAGGGCCCAGCTCCTAACCTCGCGCCGTCCGGAGCAGGGAACCGGACCCAATGTACTTTACATCGGGGCTAGCGAGGCTTCCCTTAATCCGGGCATGGCGGAGAAGCCGGACCAATACATGTGGAGCCAGCGGCGGAACCTACGCCCGGAGCCGTGGCCGACCGAGGTGGGGACCCAGCCCGATGCAATGGAAGTGCTCAACGCCGACCACAAGATCGAATGGGGCTGGCCGGTGGCGCTGTACCTCGTGACCAAAGGGATCGCGGCGGGGGCGGCGATGATCGCGCCGTTCTTCGGGCTGTTCGATGTCGCGGTCCCTTGGTGGGCGCCGGAGGCGATCGCCCTGTTCTTCACGCTGGTGACCGTGTTCTTGCTTATCGAGGACCTCAAGAAGCCGATGCACTTCTACAAGCTGTTCACGAGGCCAAACTGGGACAGCTGGCTCGTCAAGGGCGGGATTGTGCTGACGGTGTTCGGTGGGCTCTCCACGGTGATTCTTCTGATAGGGCTCATACGACCCTTGGGTTTAATGGGTCTGATCGAACCGCTCCGCTGGGCCAACGCGGCGGTGGCCGTTCTTGTTGCGGGCTATACCGCGTTCTTGTTCAAGCAGTGCAAGGGCCGCGACCTGTGGGAGGCGGACGGCCTGTTTTGGCATCTCATTGCTCAAAGTGTGACGGCCGGGGCAGCATGTTACGCTCTGGCGGGAATTGCCCCGCTTCTAAACCTTGCGCTCGTCTTTTGTGGCGCGGCTTGTCTAGGTTTGCTCCACCTGGTTCCGGCCAAACCCGTCGATCAAACGGACAACTTCCTGCAAGCTCGGGGGTTCATGCACGAAACGCGGTTGCTTGGCATTCGCATTCAGCAACACACTTACGCTTTAATCTTTGGCTGTGCATCCATTGGGATAATTTTGGTGAAAGCGATCTATGATAGCGAGGCATTAACCATGGCCCAGAGTGTGCCGGTGGCGATTCTCGCTTTCATCGTTCTTTCGTTGCTCTTCCTCTACGAGAGCGCCTATATCCGCGCCGGCCAGCTTCCTCCGCTATCTTGAGCCCGATACCCAATACATTGACACCCAAAACCCGATATGCGATCACACGACCCCGACAAGATGACGGTGACCCCGCTCGAATCCTTCCCACCGGAGGGCGAGTGGGAGGATTGGTCGGAATACGATCCAGCGGTCTGGCCGAAAAAGGTCGAGAAGCGATACAGCCTGGTGCCGACCATCTGCTTTAACTGCGAGGCAGCCTGCGGCCTGATGGCTTATGTCGACAAAGATTCCGGGCTGATCCGCAAGCTGGAGGGAAACCCGTATCATCCAGGCTCGCGGGGGAAGAATTGCGCCAAGGGGCCGGCGACGATCAACCAGGTCAATGACCCAAACCGCATCATTTATCCCCTCAAGCGCGTGGGGGCGCGAGGAGAAGGGAAGTGGGAGCGCACGAGCTGGGACGAGGTGTTGGATACGTTCGCGGCCAAGATTCGCGCCGCGATCGTCGAAGACCGCAAGACCGAGGTGATGTATCACGTCGGCCGGCCCGGCGAGGACGGATACGTGAATCGGGTGCTGCAGAGCTGGGGGGTCGACGCGCACAACTCCCATACCAACGTCTGCTCGTCGAGCGCCCGGGTCGGATATGCGCTTTGGGCGGGCGCAGACAGGCCGTCGCCTGATCACGCCAATGCAAAGTTCATCTTGCTGCTCTCCTCCCACCTCGAGACAGGGCACTATTTCAATCCCCACGCGCAGCGGATCATCGAGGGCAAGGTTTCAGGAGCGAAGATCTGCGTTATCGACGTGCGGCAATCCAATACCGCTTCAAAGGCGGACTGGTGGCTTGCGCCGTGGCCGGGTACAGAGGCAATGCTGCTTCTCTCGATCGCTAAGATCATCCTCGACGAGGGGCTCTACGACAGGGAGTTCATCGAGAAATGGGTTAATTGGGAGGAGACGTTGGCCTACTTGAGGGATGGCAATATTCGCGAAATGGATGGCAAAAATGCGAATTTTGCCACCCATGATGGCGATTTGGATGTCATAGACTCCAACAGGGATGTCCCCAGCGCGAAAAAGGACATCCCTAATCCGAAAGGGGACATCCCCATTACGAGCGGGGAGATCCCCGGAGAGATTGGGGAGAGCTTCGATGAGTTCATCGCCGCCCTCGGCGAGTACTACGTCTGGGCGACGCCCGAGGCCGCAGCCGCAGAGTGCGGGGTCGAGGCCGAGACCATCCGAGAGATCGCCCGCGAGATCGGGAAGGCGGGATCAGCCCTATCGACCCATGTCTGGCGAAATGCGGCGGCGGGCAATCTCGGCGGATGGCAGGTCTCGCGGTGCCTCGAGTTCCTCGTTGTGCTGATGGGCGCGGTAGGAACCGAAGGCGGGACCAACCTTAACACCGACAACAAATACGTCCCGCCGACCTTCCTGAAGCCTCCGCCGCAGAACGCCTGGAGCGAGCTTCTATATCCACTCGAATATCCGCTTGCCTTCCACGAGCTGTCATATCTTCTTCCCCATTTCTTGGAGGAAGGAAGGGGCAAGGTAGCGGCTTACTTCACGCGGGTGTACAACCCTGTCTGGACCAACCCCGACGGCATTATGTGGGAGAGGGCGCTCAAGGATGAGTCCAAGATCGAGCTGCATGCCGCCCTGACGCCGGTCTGGAGCGAAACCGCCCAATATGCCGATTACGTGCTGCCGATGGGAAACGGCGCCGAGCGCTACGACCTCATGAGCCAGGAGACGCACGCGGGCAAGTGGATCGGGTTCCGCCAGCCGGTGCAGAGAGTGGCGAGAGAGCGGAAGGGCGAGAGTTTCGAATTCACCTACGAGGCGAACCCTGGCGAGGTCTGGGAAGAGACGGAGTTCTGGATCGAGCTTTCATGGCGGATCGACTCGGACGGATCGCTGGGCATTCGCAAATATTACGAATCGCCCTACCGGCCCGGGGAG
This sequence comes from Fimbriimonadaceae bacterium, assembly GCA_049276675.1. Lineage (GTDB taxonomy): Bacteria > Armatimonadota > Fimbriimonadia > Fimbriimonadales > Fimbriimonadaceae > DATLGQ01. The sequence continues at coordinate 58,277 of JBASWW010000050.1, read as the reverse complement.
AAGATCAAGATTCAAGAATATTATCGTTGGATCTTTGAAAACTCGGTGCCTGGATTGCCTGAGGCGGCGGGCAAGAGGGGCCTGACGGCGTTCGATTATATGAGCCGGTTCGGGGCATTCGAGGTCAAGGATAAGTCTTATGGGACCTATATGACCTACGCTTCAGGGGAAAACGAGCCGCTCGGCTTCAAGACTCCCTCCAAGAAGCTCGAACTCCACAGCCAGACGATGGAGGATTGGGGCTGGGGCGAGCAGACGCTTCCCGCTTATATCAAAAGCCATGTCCACCGTGCGGAGATGAAGCCAGGCGAATTCGAGTTCGTGCTGATCCCGACCTTCAGGCTTCCGACCCTGATCCACACGCGCTCGGCGAACGCCAAATGGCTTTACGAGCTGAGCAATTTGAATCCGGTTTGGATTCATCCGACCGACGCGGAGAGGCTCGGCATTCAAACGGGCGATCTCCTTCGAATCTCAACGCGCATAGGCCACTATGTGAATAAAGCCTGGGTGACGGAATCGATGAGGCCGGGGATCGTGGCATGCTCGCACCATCTTGGACGGTGGCGTCTGCACGATCCGGGGACCGATCGAATGGCCGCGGTCAAGGTCATTCGGACGGAGGTCTCGCCGGGCGTGGTCCAGTTCAGGCGGGCAGAGCACATAGCGCCGTACGAGAGCAAGGACGCAGACACGAAGCGAATCTGGTGGACCGACGGCGGCGTGCATCAGAACCTGACGTTCCCCGTTCAGCCGGATCCGGTGTCGGGGCAGCATTGCTGGCACCAAAGGGTGGTCGTCTCTCTAGCCGGGCCGGAGGACCTTTATGGCGATGTGGTGGTGGACACGAACAAGTCGATGGAGGTTTATCGGGAGTGGCTGGCCAAGACCAAGCCTGCGCCCGGTCCGGGTGGACTTCGACGCCCGCTCTGGTTGGATAGGGCAGTGCGCCCCACCGACGAGGCTTATCGAGTCGTCTAAACCCCTCTCCATGATGGTTCGTGCATGGGGAGGGGAATAGTTGCTAGTCAGTGTAGCAGAGCTCTTTGCGCTGCTTTCGGTAGCCGCCCTCGACCGGCGCGAATATGTTGCACCAAGTTAGCTCGCCCGCGTAGACGTGGATCGTCACCGAGGGCTGGTCGCTGGCGTTCACGATCGTGTGATACTCGAATGGCGGAATCAGCGCGCCCGCCTCGCCGGGGCCGGCAAACACTTTCCGCTCCTTTGAAAAGTCTACGACCGGGTCATCCTCGCCGCCATGAATGTCATAGGATTCGACCTCGATGCGCCCTCGGTACACGCATTCGACGCACCACTGGCCGGCGTGGTCATGGAGCGCGGTGCCCTGGCCCACGTCCCAGACCATGACGAGCACGGAATAGCGCCCTGCGGGATCTTTGTGAAGGAGCCTCCTCGCATAGCAGCCCTCAGCCGGGCGCATAAATTCGGCCCCGATGAACTCCTCGCCGCTGCGAACGACGTCTTCCAACACCTGCTTGACCGCCTCGCAGCAGCCCTTCTGCTCGGTTATCGCCACCGCTTCGTCGATTCGGGCGATTAATTCATCCACTTTCGGTTGTCCGGTCGCTGGCATGGCTATATTGTGCAACAATGCCGGGACAAACCACCCGGCTGCTACAGGAAGCCGCTCTCTTTCATCCAGTCATCCGAGATGAACTTGCTGAGATAGTTCCGAACCGAGTCCGCGAAAATCACGCATATACGCTTGCCAGGCTCCCGTTTCGCGATTTCGAGGGCTGCCCATAAAGCCGAACCAGAGGACCCGCCCACGAGCATGCCTTCCTCCCGGATGATTCGCCGCGCCATGAGCAGAGATTCCTTGTCCCGGGTCTTGATCCATTCATCCACGAGCGAAGTGTCGAGGACATCTGGGAAAAAATCGTATCCGATGCCTTCCACCTTGTAGGAAGCCACCTCGTCTCCCCCGCCAAGGATCGAGCCGACAGGATCCACTCCGATGATCTTGACCTCCGGGATCTCCTCCTTGAGCTTGCGAGCGGCACCGGTAAGGGTCCCTCCTGTCCCGACTCCCAGAACAAAGTAGTCGAGCCGGCCCTCGCATTGATCCACGATCTCCCGCCCCGTGCCGAAATAATGGGCATCTATGTTCGCCTGGTTCTTGTATTGATCGAGGATGTGTGAATTCGGGGTCTCCCTGTGCAGCTTCTCGGCGATTCCGAAAAGGGATTCGGGGTGGTCGTGTGCAAGTTCTGTCTTGGTCCGCACAATCTCGGCTCCGAGGGCTTCAAGCACGACCTGCTTCTCCAAGCTCATCTTCTCCGGCATCGTGATGATCAGCCGGTAGCCCTTGACGGCGGCAGCTAGGGCGAGGCCTATCCCGGTGTTTCCGCTGGTTGGCTCGATTAGCGTGTCCCCCGGCTTGATTCTCCCCTCCCTCTCGGCTTCTTCGAGCATGCGCACGCCGATCCGGTCCTTCACCGAGCCGCCGGGATTCAAGAACTCGCACTTGGCAAAAATCTCGCAGCCGAACTCCTGCCCAATACGGTTGAGGCGAACCATTGGGGTATTGCCCACGGCAGCGGTGATGTTGGGCAGGACTAGAGGTTGTGACATGGCTCGGATAAAGGACGGGGCTGCCCCTAGTTTGGAGGTAGCGCATTGGAAAACGGTGCGGGCCCGCCATACGTCATAACAGGTCATGCGAATAACCGGCATCGTCGCTCTCATCCTCGCCGCATGCAGCGGACTGGCCCAGCTCAAGCCGACCGTGTCCCTCATGCAGGCTAGCTCCGCCTTGCTTACTCAGAAGTATGTCCAGAAGCACCTCAAACTCAATTCGAAGCAGATTTCCTCGTTGATGGCGACGTTCAAGGGGTTTGAGGAGCAGGGAAAGAACGTGCAGCGGACGGCAAAGGATCGCAAGTCGGCGATTGAAAAGATCGAGGGACTGCAGCTTCAGACCGCTAACAAGGCCCTGGCGGCATTGAATCCGGCACAAAAGGCCCGGCTCAAGCAACTTGGCCTGCAGATGTACGGTCCGTTTGCGATCCTATCGCCCGACGTCGGGAAGGAGCTTGGTCTAACGGCTGTTCAGAAAAAGAAAATGCGCGCGCTGCAGGCTGAGAGCGTAAGGAAGGCGCAGGCTTTGTTTCAGGAACGGGCAGTCGTCGCGCAGTCCGTGCCTCGGCCACAGGATCCGAACAACAAGGTCCAGGTAGACGCCTATCGGGCCAAGCTCAGCAAGGTTCTCGCGACAAGAAACTCCTCGGATCAGAAGAGGGCGGATACCCTCAAGCGGGAAAGCGATGCCAAGGTGCTTGCCCTGCTCACCTCACAGCAGCGCGCAAAGTGGAATGCGATGCTCGGGCCCAAATTCCCCATTCCCGGCCGCAGGGCTTAGGGCCGTATAATTGCCCACATGCCAGAGCTCCAGGACCGATTTCGGAAGCTGTCCGAGATAGGGGAGAAGGCCCTTGTGCTTTTCGTCACGGCGGGCGATCCCCCACTCGACCAGCTGCCCGCGATTCTCGCATGCCTGGAGGAAGCGGGAGCCGACGTCATCGAGCTTGGTATCCCGTTCAGCGATCCCATTGCAGACGGGCCTACGATTCAAGCGAGCAGCCAGCGTGCCCTGGATAGGGGGGTTACACCTTCTGCGGTTATAGAAAGCCTGTCGAAGTGCTCTGTCGGAGTGCCGGTTGTGCTGATGGGATATTACAATCCTGTGCTGCGCATCGGTTTGCGGGAGTTTGCTCAGCAGGCCCGGGAAGCGGGCGCAAGCGGCACAATCATCAGTGATCTGACACCAGAGGAATCTGAACCTTGGGTATCGGCGAGCAGGCAGGCAGGCCTTGACACCATCTTCCTCGTGGCCCCAACCAGCACCCCTGAGCGGATAAAAATGGCTTGCAGGGACTCGACCGGGTTCGTTTATGCGGTTTCGCGGACAGGGGTGACGGGAACGAGCGATTCTCTGCCCGCCGAAGTTTCGGGCCTTGTCGCTGGGGTGAAGGCCTGCACGGAAACTCCCGTTTGTGTCGGCTTCGGGATTAGCAAGCCCGAGCACGTGCGCTCCGTTTGCGAAGTCGCGGATGGCGCAGTGGTCGGGAGCTGGCTCGTTGATTCCTTGGCTCGTGAATGGGACGACGGGCGGGGCTCATCTAAAATTGGCCAGAGCATTCGAGCTCTAAAGGCCGCTGCAAAACGGTAGGCACCACAACATTGCCGCACCTACGGGTAAACATGGGACATGGAGAGCACCAAGTATCTGCTCATCGGCGGCGGCCATGCCTCCCTGCATGCCGCCATGGCTATTCGCGAGCGCGACAAGGAAGGCCGGGTCTTAATCGTCGGCAACGAACCGCATCCGCCTTATGATCGCCCTCCGCTCAGCAAGCAGATGCTGACCAACGACGAGTTCAAGACCGACGACCCCTACAGCAAGTTCGACAACTACTATCCCGACAACAACATAGACCTTATCAAGGGCAAAGCGGTCAAGAGCATTGACCGGGCAGGGAAGAGGGCAGCCCTCGAAGACGGAAGCGAGATCGGATATGAGAAGGCCCTCATCGCCACCGGCTGCCATCTCCGCAAGCTCGATGTCCCGGGAGGAGATAACCCCGATCTCTTCTATCTCAGATATATCGAGAATTCTGAGGGCATACGCGCCGCCCTCCATAGAACCCGAAGAGCAGTCGTGATCGGAAGCAGCTACATGGGGATGGAGGCGGCGTCCGGCTGCCTGCTAAGAGGAATAGAGACCACGATCGTGGATGGCGAGCAGATGCCGTGGAGCAAGTTTGCGAGTCCTGAGCTCGGCGCCTTTATGCGAAAAGTTTATGAGGATAAGGGTGCGAAGTTCCTTCTCGGCTCTAGCGTCGCTTCGATCTCAAAGCCGGGTGAATATCTCAGGGTTACAACCGAGAATGGCCAGATCGCCGAAGGGAACATCGCGATTGCCTGCGTCGGCCATGAACAGAACATCGCACTCGCCGAGGCAGCCGGCCTCGAGGTAGAGCCGAAGAAAGGGGTCGTCGCCGATGAAACGCTCCGAACAAGCGATCCATCCATCTGGGTCGCTGGCGACATTGCCTATTATCCAGACAAAAACGTCGGCCGCAAGTGGGCAGCGCAGCATTTCCTGCACGCCCGCGCGACCGGAAAGCGCGCCGGGGCCAACATGGCGGGCGACGTCGCCCCTTACGATGAGGTGCCTTATTTCTATTCCGATTTCCTCGACTACGGCATGATCCTAAGGGGCGATCCCAAGGGAGGCAAGAACACGACAGTCTTCGGCGATATGTCAAAGGGCCATTTCGTCGAGCTCTATGCGGACGACGATGACGTGCTGAAGATGGGCGTGGGCATCACTGGCAATTTCGACAAGCTCGACCCTTGGTCCGACAAGCTCGCAGAGATCATCCGTCAGAAGCCCAAGGTTGCCGATTTGAAGGCCGCGGAGTTCGGGCTGTGACTCCCCTCTCTCGGCGCGAGCGGGATTAGGGAAATGCCTCCCCCTTGAAGGGAGGAAGGTCGGATGAACTAGTGGTGGAAAATTTCGAAACTAAGTCCACTTGAACCGAAACGAAATGGATTTGTAACTTTCAATCTGCCCATGAAATGTGACAAACCTACTTTGAAAGGAAACAAACCCTCTTTGAACCCTTGCAAACTGCCCCTGCAACGTGACAACCCCGCACCGAACCCGAAAAATCCGCCCGTCCTCGTTTCAAGCCCACATTGTCAGGGTTCGAGAAGGCATTGTTCCCGATGAAATCGCCATCGCCTAGCTGACGGTGGGTACGGCCGGAGTCAAGCGCTCATCTTGTGCGTCGCTCTTCGCCGTCACGGGATCGAAACACTAACTTTGGGGCCGCGACTAGCCAGGTCGCCCCAGTCAGGAAAGTGGCAAGGAACGTCGAGACTACCCAACCCTTCTCATAACTGTTCATTCGAGAAAAGTTGGCGCATTTTGGTTGCGCACTAGTTTGACGTTGAAGTCATAGTGAACTGCCATGATTGCAAAGGTTGAAAAATCGTATCCATTAAAAGATCGGCTGTGCCAGGACGGCGAGCCGTCGCATGCCCAGATTGCCCTCGATGGATTGCTCCAAGTGGACTGCGTCTGGCCCTGAAACAGCTCGGCGAAAAGATAGCTGCTTCCCCCATTTCTCGGATGCAGCCGGGGATACGCTCTAAACTTTCCGCCAATAGATGCCCCGAGATCGAGCGGGCAAACGAACAACCTAGGCTCCCTCGTGTAAGGAGAAAGGACTTCGAGGGGTGTCGGGAAGTTGTTCGGATCGTCTTCCTTACCTCGCCCCAGTCTAATGCTTGGATCCTCCCGCTCGAAAGCATTGACGCTAGTCGGGAAGTGGTCGTCGTAGTCTGCAAGATACAGGCCGGTGGCTCTACCAATTTGCTGAAGATTTGAGCCACATACGACCTGCCATCCAGACTTGCGCGCTCCAGCCATGACAGGGAACAGCAATGCCGACAGTGAGGCAACGATCACTATAACGGCCAGCGTCTCAACGAGCGTCAATCCTATTCGCCGGGTGCTTTTCCGACAAAGCATTTAAATCACTCAATTCCTGCTGCCAGGGATTTGCTGGCAGCGAGGCAGCCATTCTTTTTCCAAGCATCAGCCAGGTTCAAGGCAATGGGATGGTTTGGCAACGTCACGAGAACCTGCCTCGCGACAGGTAATAGCTGCTGCGCCGTACCCTCGTCCTGCACGTTCGACAAGGCGGCGGCAACGAATACCGCCGCACTTGGCGGACCCTTTGCGTAACGCTCGAGCAGCCTATACTCCTCGGGGGTAACCGATACAAGCTTGGGAGTATCAACCACTTTGGAGATCACCTGCAAGTCTTCGCTGCTGTCAAATCCCACCTGCGAGGCCAGGCTCGCTGGTGGACGCTTGGCAGATCCGAACTTAGCATAGTTTATGCCGGCAAGAGTGCCAAGGATCGCAGCGCAAACCCAAAGAATAATTGGCCTAGCCTTGATCAAGGTCACAATTTATCCTGGCAGGCATTCGAGCGCTGGACCCTTTGTGTCTCGATCGTGCAGCCAGTATTCCGGCAACAGATGAGGCCGTAGGTAAGATTGGGTTGAAGGGAGCAGTTGGGGCCGTTTTTATCAACTGCGCAATTCGGAAACTCAACTGGCAGGTCTGCCTTGGCTGACGCGCAGAGACAGATGATGCCCGCTGCGATTCCATTCTTGATTAGGGAAGTCATGTTCACCTCCACGCGATATTGCTGACGAATGAGCCTCGCCAACAACCAAACGGTAACTTACCGGTTTTTTGAAGCATAGCTTGACCGTTGCCTGCGTCGGCAGGACGCCCTAAGGCTTTGGCGGGGCAATGGTGATTTGGTTCTCTATCGTATACCCGGCACCCGCCTGGTCCTTGGCGATGCGCTCGGCCGTGTCCCTCATCTCCTGCGATGGTACATAACCCCGGAGGGTGATCTGCTTGCCGGCAGTGTCCACATCCGCGTTCTCGATCTTCAGGGCGTTCGCGGAGTTCCAGGCGCCCAGGATTTTGCCCGTCATCGCCGAATTCTCTATCGCGTTGCCCGTAGCCTTGGCCGCGTTCTCGGCGCCTTCGGCCACCTGCTTGCCGGCGTCGTTTACCGCCGTGTCGTCGGTCTTGCATCCGGCAAGGGCGATCAGGGCTATGCTACAGGCTAATAGGATCTTTTTCATGATTGTCTCCCGATTGTGAGACGATGCTAGGCGGGCGATAGGTCCCGTGGGATGGTTGTTGTTGGTTGTTAGTTGTTGGTTATCAGGCCGGATTCCGTAACCAACAACCAACAACCAACAACGCGAAGCGATCTACTTCATCAGCTCTTCGACTTCCTTGCGGAACTTGGCGAAGGACTCCTTGCTGTAGCCGACATGGAGGCTCTTAACGTTGCCGCTCCGGTCTATCAGGAAGACAGTTGGGATGCCGGACACGCCATAGTTTTCGAAGTTCGAGCGTTCGCCGTAAACCACCGGCCAATTCATGTTGTTCTCTTTCATGAAGTCGGCCATGCGCGCATATTCGGCATCCTTGTCGAGGGGCCGCTCAGCCTTGTAATAGCCGTACCAAGTTGTAACGCCTACCACTTCAAGGCCCTTGTCCTTGTAGTCGTCGTAGAGCTTCCGCATGTCTGGGAAGCTGGCGATGCAGGGCCCGCACCAGTGGGCGAACATATCCACGATGACGACCTTGCCCTTCAGGGCGGCGAGGCTCGTCACTCCGCCATATCCCTTCTGGATATCGAGCGCGGGGGCTGGTGATCCGGGGAGTGTGAGCCGGGTTTTTGACATAGCCACACCACGGCGGGCAGGATTCTTCGCATCGAGCGTGGCGAGGAAGGCATCGAGAACCTTGACCGCCTCATCCTTGCGTTTGGCAGTGACGAGCAACTCGGCTTTCGCGGTTGCAAAGGTCGAGCGGGTCATGTCGTTCTGCGTCTTGGCATTGGCGAGCAGGGTTTCTTTCAGCTTGGCCTCGTCCTCCGGGGTCATCGGCTTTGCGTTCGGATTGGCGGCCAAGCGCTGCTTCTGTAGAGTGAAGTTTCGGTCTGCGATCACCTGAGGATCTTCATAGACCATGCCCTTCTCAACCTGGTCAAGCGTCTTGAGAGCTGCATCGACGCCTTTCTTCGTGCTGATCGTCTCGGCGTACATCGTTGCGTATTGAGCAAGCCGCGACGACTCCATGCCGTTGGTCGCCTTCACGTCGGCAAGAGTAGATGCGAGCATATCGGCTTCGCCCAGCTCATTGCAGCTCTCCATCATGAGCATCTGAGCGGCGTAGCGCTGCTCAGGCGTGGGATTCGAATTCAGGAATTTTTGTGCGAGCATGCAGACATCTTTGTGCCGCTCGGCAGTGGCGAATATCTGCGCCCAATCGTAGGCGTCCTTGTCGGCAACCTTAGTGGTGTCGACGTTCTTCGTTGCGGCGACAGCCTTGGCTTTTACCTCTGCGAAGATTGCATCGAAGGTCTTTTGATCGAGCTGCTTGCCAGAGGTTCGGACTTCCGTGAATTTCTGATCTCGGAAGGCGTTAATCTCCTTGAGAAGCGCCTTGGGATCGCCCTGAGCGAAGGCGGCTACGGCCAAGATGGCCAAAGCAGCGAAGATTGACAATTTGCGGAGAAGCTTCATGTGTTCACCTATACGTGGAAACGCTGGCAATATGATAGCAGGAGAGAGCGAGGCAAAAAAATAGGCCTTCTTCACTGCAAAGGGGAGAGCAAAAGCAGTTCGGAAGGCTATGTATCATTTTGACCGCCATTGACTGCCGATCGGGTGATGGATAATTGCGCCTTTCGCCGCAAGAGTTGAGCAATCATGGCAGAATCTTCGCGAATGTCCAAGTTCGTACAGAACGGAGCTTCCTCGGCCGGAGGTTTCTGGAGGGTCGAATCCCCCCTTCTGTTCGCTATCTTTCTCGACCTGATCGGATTTGGCATGAGCTTTCCGGACCTGCAGCTTAGGGCAGCCGACTTTGCCCGTGCGGCTGGCTTTAAGGGGGTGCTGGTCGGGGCAATCGTCGGGCTCCTGCTTTCGACCTACTTCTTGGTGCAGATTCTCGCATCTCCTAAGTGGGGAAGGCTGAGCGACCGAATTGGCCGCAAGCCGGTTCTCCTTTTCTGCACGGCGCTTTCCGCGATCTCGATGCTAGTCTACGCGTTCGCCACCGGCATTGCGGGCATCCTGTTGAGCCGGATATTGGCTGGCCTAGCAGCGGCGAATGTCGTCGTCGGCCAGGCATATGTCGCCGACACGACGACCGAGGCAAATCGAGCAGCCAAGATGGGCAGGATCGGCGCCGCGATCACGATCGGCCTTATTGCGGGTCCGGCGATCGGGGGCGAACTTGCTGCGATGGGCGGAAACAAGTTGATGGGGCTTGCGGCGGCGGGCGCATCCACGCTCAGCTTCCTTTGGCTGCTTATCACTCTTCCCAGAGCTCGCCCAACAGAGGTCCGTTCTCCCGGAACACACCCGATGGGCGACTTGCGCCTGATCTTCGATATTCCGGCGCTGAAGAAGCTCTTTCTGCTCGGCGCGATCAGCTGGTTCGCCCTGGCCTGCCTCGAAGGCACCTTTGGGCGCCTAATTGAACTGAAACTGGGTTACGGGCAAAGCGAATTTGGAAGGGTGTTCAGCTTTGAGTCTGCGGCAGGGGCTTTAGCTGGGCTGGCTGTAGGTCGTTTGGCATTCCGATACAGTCCCAGCGCTATCTTGAAAGCCGCCTATCTAATGCTCGCGGTCGGACTGATGCTGACGCCATTTGCGGGCAATCTGGGCGAGTATCTGGGATTTGCCCAGGCTTGGATTCGCCCTCCGCTTCTCGCCCTCTTCATCATCACCGCCTTGTCGGCATTCGGTCTGGGCCTTGCCAATCCGACTCTCAGCACGCTGTGCAGCAATGTGACGCCGGAAGCGCGGCAGGGAGAGATGTTCGGGCTGCTGCAGTCGGCGCGTTCAATCGGATTCCTGGCGGGTCCGCTTCTGGGTGGAATCTTGTTCGAATTGCTTCCGGAGGGTCCCTATTTTCTTGCGGGCATCGTCGGGCTCTTTGCCGCGTTCTTGGTCACTGCCCCCTCAAAGGCCGATGGCGCCCGGCAGGTCGAGAGCTGAGCCGCACCAATCTCTGACCTTCCGTGCAAGCTCGTTCAGCACCTGTGCGTCCGTCTTGCCAGAAGACTTTTGGATATGGAAGCTGTGGTCAGCGGTTTCGACGATGTGGGTGGAAGCCGTTTTAAGACCTTCGACGATGGGAGTCAGGAGGGACAGATCGGCAAGGTCATCGCGGGTGCCTTGTAGAAACAGCATGGGGATGTTAACTTTTGCGAGGTGTTCAGCCCGCTCGACGCCTGGTCTACCCGCCGGATGTAAGGGAAAGCCGTAGAAGACGAGGCCCCTCACAGCCGAATTTGAAATGCTGATTTCCCCACCCCCTGCCCCCTCCCCGCGCACGGGCATCGCGGAGAGGGGGTTCTCGGCCTGGGCCATTGAGGTCATTCGCCCTCCCATCGACTTCCCTCCGGCGATCAGAGGCAGATCGGGGGCTGCTTCATGGGCTGCCTGCACCGCTGCTCTTACAGTGGCAAGCAGTAGAGGGTGCCTGTCCGGCGCCCCACGCCCAGCCTCCATGTACACGAAGTTGTAGCGGAAGGTCGCGATGCCAACTTCCGCCAGGCTCTGGCTGATTGCCTCCATCGAGCGGTGCCACATCCCCGCGCCGGCTCCATGGCCGAATACGTATAGGCAAGTCGCATCGGCGGGCCGCAGGAGCAAGGAAGAGACGGAGGAGGTGCCGACCTGGAATGATGAACGATGAATGCTGAGTGATGAATCTGGAACGTCCGAAATCACTTCTTCGCTGACGCCTCGTACATCGGAATCACCGTCTCCTTCGCGAAGGCGCTCTTCTCCCAATCTGTAAGCATCTCATAGGGCTCGTATTTACCTTCATTCTTCTTCCACCAGTAGTAAAGATCGCCGGAAAAATAGCCTTCGCCAGTTTTGACCGGCTTGACTTCATCCTTAACGAGGCCCTTGATTGCTTTGCTAAGTTCGCTCTCCGTAGGGAACATCCCCACGACCTGCACCACACCATAGAACACCATCCGCGCTGGCGCACCACGATCACTTTCGTTGAGACGCTCGGACAAGGCGGTCTCGAATGCAGCCTTGTTATCCTTCAAGTAGGGAACCAACTCATTCTTGCCGTTCGCGAAAGCATGCCAGCTTGAGAGGTAAGTATCGATGAAGGAATAATCTCCTTCTAATGGCCCTACATCCTTGCCTTTTGATCCACATCCGGTCAGGACGAGCGCGAAGACGAGCCACTTCCAACAGCTCATCACTTCCTCCCAGTGATCTTGCGAAACAGCATAGCCAGCGGGTCGTAGAACATATCCGCGACGCGCTCCTTCAGGGGGATGATCGCATTGTCTGTGATGGTGATGTGCTCCGGGCAGACCGCCGTGCAGCACTTTGTGATGTTGCAGTAGCCGATGCCGTGCTCCTTCTTGAGGTCGCCGAGGCGGTCTTCGGTATCGAGCGGGTGCATCTCCAGGTAGGCGCTATGGATGAGCAGCCGCGGCCCGACGAAGCCATCGAATTTCTCATGATCGCGTAGCACGTGGCACACGTTCTGGCACAGGAAGCACTCTATGCACTTGCGGAACTCCTGGCCGCGGTCGATGTCCTCCTGGAAGACCGTCCACGTACCGTCCGGGTTGTCCGGCTTTCGTGGCTTGAAGGGCCTGATCTTCTTCTTGGCCTCGTAGTTCCAGCTCACGTCGGTCACCAGGTCCTTCATATGGGGGAAGGTCTTCATCGGCTCGACGGTGACCGGCTCGGTGAGGTCAATATCGCTGCATCGGGTCATGCACATGAGGCGCGGCTTGCCGTTGATTTCGGCGGAGCAGGAGCCGCACTTGCCCGCCTTGCAGTTCCAGCGGACGGCGAGATCATTGACCTGCTCGGCCTGAATTTGGAGTACGGCGTCGAGCACGACCATCCCTTCAGTGACCTCGGTTTGATGGTCTTCGAAGGTTCCGGTTGCGCCTTGGCCGCGCCATATCTTGAACGTCGCCAGTGCCATTAAGTCATCTCCTCGATAATCGCCTTGTGCTCTTCCGTCATTGCGGGAACGGGTTCTTGGGTGACCTGCATCGAGCCGTCGGGGCCTTTGCGGATGATGCTGTTTACCTTGGCTTGCTCGGGGTCCTTGTCGGGATGGTCGAGACGGAAGTGTCCGCCCCGGCTTTCTTTCCGGAGGAGGGCGGCGCGGGCGATCGCCTCGGAGATAGTGAGCAGGTTCTGAAGGTCGAGGGCGGTGTGCCAACCCGGGTTGTATTCGCGGTTGCCTACCACGCCGACCGATGCATAGCGCTCCTTCAGCTTGGCAAGCTCCCCAATCGCAGTGGCGATCTCTTCCTCCTGACGCACGATGCCAACGTTTTCCTGCATCATCACCTGGAGGTCCTTCTGGATGGTGTAGGGGTTTTCGCCTTCGGCTCTTTCGAAGGCAGATAGGGCCCATTTCGAGGCCTTATCGGCCTCACTGGACATATAGGTCGTATTGGATGTATCCGTCGTATCGGCTTTCGCATATTCGGCCGCCCCGGCACCGGCCCTTCTGCCAAACACCAGCAGATCGGAGAGCGAGTTGCCGCCCAACCTATTCGCCCCATGAAGCCCCGCCGCGACCTCCCCAGCGGCAAACAGGCCCGGCACGGTCGACATCTGGGTCTCCGCGTCCACCCGGACGCCGCCCATGATGTAGTGGCAGGTCGGCCCGACCTCCATCGCCTCCTGAGTGATGTCCACTCCGGCAAGCTCTTTGAACTGGTGATACATGCTCGGCAGCTTCTTCTTGATGTGCTCGGGCGCGTTCGGGATCTTCTCCTTGATCCAGGCGATATCGAGGAAAACCCCGCCGTGGGGCGAGCCTCGGCCCTCCTTCACCTCGCGGACGATGCACCGGGCCACGTGGTCCCTTGTCAAGAGCTCCGGGGGGCGGTTGGCATTCTTGTCGCCGGTCACATATCGCCAGCCTTCTTCAGGGTCCTTGGCGGTCTGGTTCTTGTAGTTGTCAGGGATGTCGCCGAACATGAAGCGCTCGCCCTTGCTGTTGGTGAGGACCCCGCCTTCGCCGCGCACCCCCTCGGTGACGAGGATGCCTCTCACGGAGGGCGGCCAGACCATGCCGGTGGGATGAAACTGCACGAATTCCATGTCCATGAGGTCGGCGCCGGCTTCGTAGGCGAGCGCCTGGCCATCGCCGGTGTATTCCCAGCTGTTGCTCGTGATCGAATAGGCCTTGCCGATTCCGCCTGTCGCGAGGATCACGGCCTTGGCCTTCAGCACCACGAACTGGCCCCTCTCGCGGAAGTAGCCAAATGCACCACACACTCGGTCGCCGCATTTGAGCAGGCGGATCATCGTGCATTCCATGAGGAACTCGATCCCCTGGTGGATGCCATGGTCCTGAAGGGTACGGATCATTTCGAGGCCGGTGCGGTCGCCGACATGGGCGAGACGGGGATATTTATGGCCGCCGAAGTTTCGCTGGAGGATCTTGCCGTCTTTGGTGCGATCGAAGAGTGCGCCCCATGCTTCGAGCTCCTTCACCACTTCAGGGGCTTCCTTGGCATGGAGTTCGGCCATTCGCGGGTTGTTCATGTACTGGCCGCCGCGCATGGTGTCCGCAAAGTGGACCCGCCAGTTGTCGCGGTCATCGACGTTGCCAATTGCCGCGGCCATTCCGCCTTCGGCCATCACGGTATGGGCTTTTCCAAGCAGGGACTTGCAGGCGACGCCGACCTTGCAGCCTTGTGCCGAGGCCTCGATCGCGGCGCGGAGGCCCGCTCCGCCGGCGCCGATCACGAGGACATCGTATTCATGGTTTCGATATTCGCTCATACCGTGCCCTCGGAAAGGTCGCGGTAGACGTCCAACAAATTCAAATAATCCTCCAGTCGGTCCAGATGCCCATCGATACGAGCCGGACGTAGAGATCGGCGAGGATGACCCCGAACAGGCTGATCCAGGCGAATAGCATGTGTCTCTTGTTCAGGGAGCTCACACATACATAGCAGGCGCTCTGAACGGGATTCTTGGAAAGGCAATTCTTGCGTCCGCCGATCAGGTGCCTGAGCGAGTGGCATGAGAGCGTGTAGAAGGTGAGCATTGTGGTGTTGAAGGCGAGCACCAGGGTGCCGACGCCAATCCCGAAGCCATTTTTGAACCACAGTGCGAGCCACACGTCGTACCAGAGAAAGAACAGGAAGGCAACCGCGACATACATGAAGTAGCGGTGGATGTTTTGGATGCGGAGGGGCCAGGCGTTTTCGCTGTTATAGCCCTTTCGGGGCTCGCCGACCGAGCAGGCGGGCGGGTCTGCCCAGAAAGCCTTGTAATAGGCGCCCCGATAGTAGTAGCACGTGAACCTAAAGAGGGCAGGGAAGGGAAGGATAATGAGGGCCGGTGAGAAAGGAAGCCAGGCGGGCCACCAAGCCGGCTGGGGTCCGAACCATGCGTGGGGCGAGCTTCCGAAGATCTCTGGTGAATAGAAGGGCGAGAGATAGGGCCCGGCTGTGTAATGGGCATTTTGAAGGGCTGCCCAGGTCGCATAAACGATGAACCCGGAAAGGACGAGAAACGTGGCGGCAGGAGTCAGCCACCAGGTGTCGCGCCGAGAGGTTTTGCCGAAGCCTCTGTCCTTGAGAGCGGTCGGTCGTGACATTCGCTCTTGAGAGTACTCGAATGCGAGGCGTTAGAGAAGAATCTCTACGAGCAGCCCTTGCGTTGGCACGCAGTTTGCCGTAGAATGCGAGGGTGCGTCGCCTATTGCCCACTCCATGGCTCTCCCTTCTGCTTCTTCTCTCGCTGCTGGATTTGGCAACCACTCTGTACTGGAGCTCGAATGGAATGATGACCGAGCTCAATCCGCTCATGAGGCCGCTCCTCGACGCCGGGTTCGCACCCTTTACAGCGGTCAAGCTTTCCGGCCTGCTCGGCCTCTGGCTCGCAGTGGCCATGTATTTTCGTCGGAATCCTGCCTTTTGCCGAAAGGCGTGCGCATTGGGATCGCTCGCATACGCCGCGATCTGGATCGCTTGGACGACCATCGGAAACGTATGAAAGCGGCGAAAGGCAATTGCCTTCCGCCGCTCCTGCAAGGTAGCGCTAGAGAACTAGCCCAGCTACCACGTATTGTAGTCGGTTCCGTCGCTCGCAGTTCCAGATGGGGCCGTAATTTTTCCGACCGTCGGAGAAGTCACCGAGTAAGTGTAGTTGCCGCCCGATACCGGATCGGTCTTGACCGCTTCCATATACGGGCCCTTGAAGTCGGTGCTCACGATGGCCTTGTTGGTGCCATCCTTCTGCTTGCCAGAAGCCGGGGCGGTCTCGACGGTCAGATCCACCAAGGCGGCCGGAAAAACACCGGTGTCGCTTCGGAACAGATCGATCGCGTTGCGCATGACCTTCAGGTCGGAGCGCAGGGCCGCTTCCTTGCTGCGAATACCGGAGTTGGCGAATTTCGGAACGACAACTGCAGCCAGCACAGCAATGATGATAATGACGATAAGGAGCTCTACCAGGGTAAAGCCTCGGGTGTTTTTTCTAGGGTCTCTCATTCCACAACCTCGCATACTTGTTATCGGCAGAAATCTTTAGCTACTTGACCTTTTCCACAAATGAATAGATCGGAATGATGATCGAAAGGGTGATGAAGCCCACAATCGTGCCCATCACGACTATCATCATCGGCTCCACGATCGATATGAGCGCTTTGAGCCGGGAGTCCGCATCCTCTTCCATATGGCCGGCCGTGCTCTTCATCAGGCTCGGCAACCGCCCCGTTCTCTCGCCGACGCTAACCATCTGAACAAGCATCGGCGGAAACACCTTGGTTTCGGCAAGGGCATCGGACAGGGAGACGCCTTTTTCCACATCATCTCTGGCGGACATGAATGCTCGCTGAATGACTGGGTTGCCCGCCACTTTTGCGCCGTGCTCGATCGCCGCAAGGAGCGAGACGTTGCTTGATATCAACGTCGCAATTGACTGGAACGAACGCGAAAAGGACAATCTCTTGACCAATTCTCCGATCACAGGCAAGCGGAGCACGACCGAGCCGACCACGTTCTTGGCGACCCTCGTCTTCAAGAGGAAGAACAGTGCCGTGGCGCCGACAGCAAGAATGAGCATCGTCTGGATCGGATTTTCACGGATCGCGTTTCCGGAGAAGAGCATCATCTTCGTGGTCCATGGCAGGCTAGCTCCCATCTTGGAGAAGATCGAGGAAAACTTGGGCAGAACGAAAACTACGAGGACGACCAGGGTAATCGCCGCGATGATGGTCAGCACGATCGGGTAGATCATTGCGTTCAGGACCTTCTTCTTGAGGTCCGCAGATCTCTCGACGTAAACGGCGGCGCTTGCCAGGGCCTTGTCGAGCCTTCCCCCTTCCTCGGCGACCTTGACCATGTCGCACACCATGGGTGGAAATAGGTTTGGAGCCGTCCGCATGCCCGCGGACAGCCCCTTGCCGCCGACGATCTGTGCTCGAAGCTGCTTCAATCCATTGCCAATCGTGGCAGACTTTGCGCTCGCAATCAGCGCATCAAGAGCCTCGACGAAGGGTACGCCCGTCTCCGCCATGACGGACAAGTCGCGAAGGACGACCGCGAGATCCGCACTCGATACGGTTCGCCCCAGCTTGCCTGGTGTTCCAGAGACTTCGCCCGCGGCGGATTGCGAAGACTTATGGCCGAACCCCGCCGGGACGATCGAGATGATCGTCACGTCTTGCGAAGCCACCCGGCGCTCGACATCATCGATACTTGGTCCTGAGATTTCGCCCTGAACGACCGATCCCGTCGAATCGTAACCCTTGTACTTGAAAACATGCATCGCTAGATTCCCTCCGCCGTGACACGCAGGATTTCCTCGATCGTGGTAACGCCGGCAAGCACCTTGTCGTGTGCGTCCGCCCGAAGTGTCCGCATTCCGGCCTCCGCGGCAGCTTCACGGATCTCGACGGAATGCTTATTCGAAAGCACCATCCGCCGGATTGGAGGTGAAATGTCGAGGACCTCATAGACGCCGAGCCGCCCGCGATATCCGCTTTTCGTGCAATGCTCGCACCCGCGGCCACGCTGATAGGTGCGATCCGTCGGGAGATTCAGCCGAGTCAGCAATTCGGGTTCAGGCTTGTAGTCTTCGAGGCATTTCGGACAATTCAATCGAACGAGCCTCTGAGCCACGCTACAGGTTAGCGATGAGGCGAGCAGAAACGGCTCGATACCCATATCGGCAAGTCGGGTTATTGCAGAGGCGCTGTCGTTGGCATGGAGGCTTGTGAGGACGAGGTGTCCTGTAAGGGCAGCTTCCACGGCTATGGAGGCGGTTTCTCCATCGCGGATTTCGCCGATGAGGATGATGTCGGGGTCCTGCCGCAGAATGGACCGCAGGCCGGTCGCGAAGGTGACTCCCGCCCTAGGATTGACGCTCGCCTGCACCACGCCGTCCAACTGGTATTCGACCGGATCTTCGATCGTGACAATGTTTCTGGTGATGTCGTTGAGCTGATTGATGGCGGCGTAAAGGGTCGTCGTCTTGCCTGATCCGGTTGGGCCGGTGACGAGTATCAGTCCTTGCGGTTCTTCCAGGCGCGCGGTCAGAGCCGACATGCTGTCCTCGGCAATGCCGAGCCGGCCCATGTCCATGGTCGCTGCGTGCTTGTCGAGGATTCGAATAACGACGTTTTCTCCAAATACGCTCGGATATGTGGAGACCCGAAAGTCAAATTCACCTTGCGGCGACACCATCGTACATCGGCCGTCCTGAGGGGTCCTTCGCTCCGCAATATCGAGATTGGCGATGATCTTGATTCTGGAAACCAGCGGGTGCTGGAGATCCTTCGGCACCGCCATGATCTCTTGAAGCATTCCGTCAATCCTGCATCGAACCCTCACCTTGCGTTTGTGCGGCTCGATGTGAATGTCGCTGGCTCGGATCGAGATGGCCCGGCTCATCAGAGCATTGGCGAGCTTGATTACGGGAGCGCCCTCGACCACCTCTTTGAGCTCGATAACATTGACCTGCTCCTCGGATTCCTCTTCGGTGGCAAGATGCAGCGAATCGGTGTCCGCGTCCTTGACGGCCTCGCCCACCAGCTCGCCGAGATCATCATAGGCGCCAAACGATCGGAATATTGCCTCGCGAATGTCCTCTTCTGAAGCGAGCAGGGGGTCTATATCGAGATTCGTGAGGGCGGAGAGCTCGTCGATGGCGGAAAGGTCCAGAGGATTGACCATTGCGACGCTGCCCGCGACCTCGGTTTTTTCGAGCGGAATGGCGAGGAGTCGCATGGCCACCGTGTGGGGAATGATCCGGGCCACATCCGTATCGATCTCCATCCGTGACAGGTCGACAAAGGGCACGCCGATCTGAAGACCGGCGCATTTGAGCTTCTGCTTGACCGTAATCTTTCCGAGCCTGACGAGCAGATCGCCGAGGGGCTCGGTCGTGTCCATCCGAGTCGCCAGGATCTCCATCAACTCGGCGGGAGTGACATAGCCCTCCTCGACGAAGATGTCGGATATGGATCTATCGAGATTCATCTGAAATGACCGGAATAATCGTGGGAGTTAGGGTTATAACTACCTGTGAGGCCACCTTGGATCGGCGGCGATGGCGGAACAACTCACCAAGGAATGGGATGTCGCCCAGCAGCGGGACTTTGGACATTTGAACGATCTCTTCTTCGCGCAGCAACCCGCCAAGGACGATGGTTTCTCCCGATCGAGCCCGTAGCGTCGTCTGAGCCTCTCGCGCGGCGATCGTTGGATAGAGGGCGCCATTCACATTGTTGAAGCTCTTGATTGCTGATACCTGTGGATAGATGCTGAGGGTTACGTTCTTCTCGTCGCTAACTGCTCCAGCAACCTGCAGGTAGATGCCGACTTGAATCTCCTTAGCCTCGAATATTGGTGTGTTTGCATTCGAGTAGCCAACCAAGTTTGGGAAGCTAATCTTATCTCCAATCAGAATGAAGGCCCTTTCGCCATCCATTCCGGAGATTTGAGGCGCTGACAACAGCTTTGCCTTCTCCTGCTTCTCAAGCGCGCTCAAGGTCGCCAAGAAACTCAGCGGCGTCCGGGAGAAGGAACCGAAGCCCAGCCCACTAGTAGAGCCTTCCGTCAGGGTTACGTTACTGAAGCTCCAACTCAGACCTAGCTCCTTTAAAGCATCGTTCGATATATCGTGGACCGTAACCTTGACGACCCACTGCATCCGCGCATAGTCCATGCGCTTGGCTAATGCGAGGGCGGCATCTACGATGTCTCGCGGCCCCTTGAAGATGAGCATTCTTCCGCTCTGGGCGCCTGCGGTTTCCTTTTGAAGTACGCCCGCTCCGGCTGAGCCGACCGAGCCATTCGTATTCTGTTGCATCACGCTCGGGCTGGTGGGGGCCGGTCCGGCGATCACGGTGATCTGTGTTGAATACAGCTTGTCAAGGGCCTGCGCGATCTGGGCGCTGTCGACGTTTCTGGTCATATAAGTCTCGACCACAAGATCGGGCTTGCCAGCTTCCGTAACGCCTTTGCTGGCAGGATTTGCCTTGTTCCACTCTGCCGTGTATCCCTTCTTGAGCTGTTCGTCGGTAGCGATCACATAGGTTTCGCCAACTTTTAGATAACTGAGCCCAGTAACGGCCGCCAGGTGACGGATCATGTCGGTCAGCTTCACCTTGCTAAGCCGGAGTGTGAGTTTGGTTTCGGGATTGGTGAGCAGGATCAGGTTGGTCTTGGTTTGGGTGCTCAATTCCTGAAGGACCTTTGAGAGCTCGTAATTCGCGACGTTGATAGAGCAGAGTTTTGGAGCCCCGCCGGGCTCAAGCTCGTTGGGGGGAGGGCCACCGGAGAATGAGGTGTCCTGCAACGGGTTCCAGCGCGGGAAGAGCGGTTCCAGATAGGAGGGCCGGATTAGTTGGTCGGGTGGAGGAAGCGATTGGGTGGCCTTGATTGGCGCCCTTCTCCCGGCGCGGATCGTCGCGAGCCCCCCTTCTTGATTCATGGCATGGCTGACGGCAGCGGCATCCGATATCCCTCCACCGTGAAAGGCTAGCGCAGTAAGAGAGGCGGCCAGGTTTGCGATCATAGCTTCTTCTCCGACCCGACATGAAGTGTTTTGGAGCCTCTTGGAGTTCGAATCGTTATCGAAGCATCCCCGATACGGGTAACGACGCCGACGCCGGGCAGCTTCTGCCCTTCCAAATATCCCAGGGCATCCTCTCCGCCGACCTTGATGAACGCCTTGGAGCGCTGAACGCTGACAATTGCCTCGAGCATGACCTGCTTCCCTGTATCTTTGAGCTTCGCCCCTTCTGATTGTTGGCTTGTGCTGGCATTTCCACCAGGAGCAGGTGGGCGCACTGGATCATTTCCCCCAATCTCAGGGAGAGTGCCGAGGTCGCCTGAAAGCGGCGGCGGAGGGACTGTGACCTGCTTTGCTGCTTCCTTCGCGGCCTCTGTTTCCCCGACACCCTTTTGTAGTTTGGGATGGGTGAACGGGTCTTTCTGCAATCTCTCTTGAGCCGATACAACGAGTGCGCCGACATCGCCGCTGGGGGTCTGCTCAGCCGCCGGTGGGGCTTTGCGGGGTGTCGCAGGCTGTCCTTTCGGCAGAATCTGAAAAACTGCCGCACCGAGGACGACAACGGCCACGACGCCAAGCATCGCAGCCTTTTTAGGGTCGCCTGTTTTCATGGGGTTACCTCCGCGGTTTGAATCAATACGTTGAGCTCGACGTTCGCGCTGAGCGTCGCCTCGGTGCGGTCTCTCGTGGCCTGCCGTGTGAGGTCTACAGAAACCATCTCGAAGGGGATATCCAGGCCGGCAAGGGCATCCAGGGTCTGTAGAATGCTTCGAGCCGTTCCTTGGAGCTGCAGCTTGACCTCGACCTGCGACCAGGTGGTCCCCGGCGCGTCTTTCGAGTACCGGCTGAGATATGCGGCGGGCGTCCGTGAACTCGTGAACTCGGTCAAAGCGCATTTTGCTTGCGCAGCCGCCTTTTCAAGCGCCGACTGGAAGGCGCCGATCGCGGCCAGACCTCTGGGAAGATCGGGCGCCACGATGCCTTCTCCCTTGGCGACCACGGTCTGCAGCTCAGCAAGCTTGATCCGGTGGCTCTTGGAAATCTGGATGGCCTCGGTTGCTCTGGCGTTTGCGGTGATCAGTTGGACCCCGCACCACAAAGCAACCACGAGAGCCATGCCAATGACGCCATAAAGCGCCTTGGTAAGCGCCTTCAGCGTAGCTTCGTTGCTCAACCAAAGCCGGCTCATGGAGACGCTAGCACCACCTTTCTGGATAGTTCAAAGCTGGTACCGCCGAGCTTCAGGAGATCGCTGCGACGGGTCCAGTTGAAGCCGACGTCCTCCGGTCTCGCGCCCTGGCGAGCTTTGGCTAGGAATTCTTCGGCGGCAGCATAGTCCTCAGCATCGGCCCTCGCCGAGATCTTCATCTCGCCGCCAATGACCTCCGCTCGGAGCCCAGACAGAGCCACCCGATCGGATGGGGCGTTCAATGTCGCAACCACCTGAGCCAGGAAGGCACGGGCATACTTCTTACTGCCCTGAAGCATTTCGAAGCTCTGAATTTTGGGTTCGGCCACCTTTGCGGCTTCGCGGGTCTTGGTCAACGACTCCTTCACGGTGGCGGCGGTCTTTTCAGCCCTTGCCGCCTTCGAGGAGGCAGCAGCGGCGCCGGTATACAGGCTCGGAAGTGAACCGGCAGCGATTGTCACCACCGCTCCGATCGCAAACAGCTTCTGCCTGGACGCCCGCCAGACGCGCTCGCGGTCGGCAAGACGCTGCGAAAGGAGGTTAGCTTGGACGTCGATGCTTTTGATCTTAGGCGCTGCGCGCCCAGACGAACTCACTTCCGTCATTGACAACCCCCACGCTTTCCGAGCGACCCGGCGTGCCGGCAAGTGCCAGCCCGACTGCAACGATGAACGCCTCCTGCTGATTGGAGATGCTTTGAAAACTTTCCTCGTCGAATTTGCCCATCATTCCCGCGAATGGTTTGGCCCTTTCGACACGCAGCCCGAGTTGGGCGCCCAGATACTCGGCAAGGCCCTCTAGGCCGCTGAACCCGCCGCAAAGGATAAGGTGATCCAGGATTCCGGCGAAGCTGCGTTCGGGATGCAAGCTCCGAAAGTAGCGCAGGAGGCGCAGAAACTCTCGCGTCAGCTTTTCAAACTCGATCTGCACGTTGACGCGAAGGGGCAGATCGCCCGCTTGAACCTGCAGCATGCCTTCGGCCGTAACCGATGTCTGCGGGTCGCGGAGCATCTCCATCGCCTCTTCGGGTGTGATGCTCAATTGCTCCGCAAGCGCGCTCGCAAATCGCCCGGCCCCAAACTTGATGCCCCGAATGAATTGGAGCTGCTGGTTCTGAACCACGTACATGTGCGTGTTCACCGCGCCGATGTCGATAATCGTGAGGGAGGCATCGCGCCAAAGGGCGCTCTGCTCGTTCAGTCTTCTTTCGATCACTCGCAGGATGGCTTGCGCCTCCAGTTCGGCAATGATCGGCGTGAGGCCCGCGTGCTCGATCGCTTCTGCACGGGAATCGACAACGTCACGGCGTACGGCAATGACCAGCGAGCTGCCTGTGCCGCCAGGCGATGTGTCGACGGGAGTCGCCTCGACGTAGGCCGTGTCGACAGCAAAGGGAAGGTGCCGCTTGGCTTTATAGCGGGCGGCTGCACGCAGCTCATCGCCCTCCAGCTGGGGAAGGTTGACCCACCTCAATACCGCAAGGCTGCTGGGAATGGAGAGAATTGCGGAAGGCGCGGATATATCCCATGAACGGAGCTGGGCGGCGAGCTTGCGGCCGAACGCGGGCGGGTCGAGAACCACGCCTCCCTCGACAAGCCCTTCTTGAACCGCGAACGAGCCGGCCGCTCGAATATCAACCGTGCCCGTGCCGTGCTCCATGAGGATCGCCTTGACCACCCGCGAGCCGATATCGAGGCCGAGCGCCTGGCCGGTGGGCTGATGCTGTTTGCTGAAGAGGCTCACGCCGCCTCCTGCTCGCGATCGACCCAGTGCGTGCTGTAAAGCTCCCACATGCGGTCGGTATCGAGGAGGTTCTTCAGGCTCTCCACAACAACGGGATCAAACTGTGTACCGGCACACCGGCTCAGCTCGCCCAGCACCTGCTTGGGGTCCATGACCTCTCGGTAGGGCCGGCGTGAGCTCATGGCATCGAAAGCGTCTGCAACACACACAATGCGCAGCGAAAGAGGAAGCTCCCCGCCTTTCAGCCCATCCGGATATCCGCTGCCATCGAGCTTCTCATGGTGGTTGCGGATGATCATGAGGACCCCCTCGGGCAATCTCAGCGGCTTGCAGATCTCGAACCCGATCACCGGGTGCGACTTCATGATCGTGAATTCTTCTGCGGTCAGCCTGCCAGGCTTGTTGAGGATCGAGTCTGGAACGCCAATCTTTCCGATGTCGTGGAGGACCGTTCCCACGCGCAGCTCGTTGAGTGCTTCCTCGCTGAGGCCCATTTGCTCGCCGATCATCATCGATACTTCCGAAACGCGCTGGGAGTGGCCCTGGGTGTACTGGTCGCGCGCTTCGAGTGCGGAGGCGAGGCTTTCCATCGTGCGCAGGAAGGTTGTCCGCTGGGCGCGATCCATACTTGCGTTGGCGGCGGCAACGGCAATGAGCGAGGCGAGCGTGCGGAGCAGCTCCATGTCCTGCGTGTCGAATGACTCGCTGCTCTCTAGGCTGAGAAGGGTCATTACCCCGACGACCTGTTCCGGGGCCGAATTTCCGGAACGGTTGTAGGCGCGCGTCAAGAGTGGGATGCACACGGCGGACTTGACCCCTGCGGTCACGCCGTCGTATTCCTGCTCATCGGAAGCGCCGCGGATCGCGATTGGCTGGCCCATCTTCGCGACATACCCGCTAAGGCCCGTCCCGACCGCCATCCTATCAGGAAAATTGAATGAGCCTTGTACGCCGTAGGCAGCCTCCGTGCGCATCCAATGCTCTTCCTCGTCTTCGACGAGCATGACGTAGCCGCACGAGGCGCCGGTCTCATGAACGGCCGATTGGAGTGTGTGGAGAATCGTCGCGGCAAGGTCCCTGTTCGATGCGAGAGCCGAACCGCAGTCGAGCACCGCGCCCAAGCGACGGTCGTGTGACACGAGCCTTTCATCTCGGGACTGGAAGCTGGCAAGAACGAGGCCCAGAACGGCGGCGCTGCCCAGGACCGCAAGCGGGATCGCCACGTGTACGTTCGCATTCGGACTGGTGGCCAGGGCTGCGGCCTGGGTGCAAAGCATGACGACCGCAAGGACGCCAACATTCACCCTTGATCGGGATACCAAGGCTTCGGAGAATAGGATCGGGATGCCAAGGAGCCAGAGATTGTCGTTGCGTAAGAAGGGAACCGAACTGGCGCCGGTAACGATAACCCCGTCGGCCACCCGTAGCCATCGCGCCATCTGTTTGCCGCGCTGGTCATAAATCTCGCGGTTGCGGCACAGATACATGGCCGCGACGCTCGAAGCGCACAAAGCGCCGAGCGTGGCAATCACATACGGATTGGAGAGGCGCTCGAGCAGCATCAACGCGCCGGCTGCAATCAGCAGCCATCGCAGCTTGAGGCTCAGGCCCTCCGCCGACAATGAGCGCATTATTCGATTCGTCATAACCCGGTTGGGCACGCTCGGAGGGAAATGTGGCGCTACTCCCCGATTTGTGCCGGACACCCAAGGTCTTTATCGGCTTTTATACTGCCGATGTTCAGGCGTAATTAACAGGATGGAAAAATGCAAAAGGGCCGGGCGCGAACGCCCGGCCCAGCCGCCATCCATTTAGCGTATTCGGAAGTCCACGCTGTGGGTCTGGCCCGTCGTGACGATCTTGGCATGGACCGTATAGATTCCACGGTCGAGATCGCGTGTCGACATGAAGTACACGTAGTAGCCAAAGACATAGAAGAAACGATCCCCTACGTCGAAGGCAGTGTCGAAGTCGTCTACCGGGATTTCCTCGAGACCGGCACCCGATCCCTGGGTCACGCTGATCTGCAAATCGAGGTTCGGAGCCACCGCGCCTTGCGCGTCGAAGACCTGGATGATCACGGGAATGACCGTGCGCTTCCGGAATGAGGCGATCTGCTGGTCGTCGGGATCTATCAGGGGGTGATGGAAGTTGCCGAAGGTGTACTGCGCCTTCTTCCATACCACAGCGTGGTTCTCGCCGCCGGTCCTTCTCGCGAGGCCGACGATATTGCCCTGTGCATCCACGCCGTAGGCATTGGACGAGACATAGTCGGCGCCTAGTAGGGCATGGAGGTTTACCACCGTGCGTGTCGGCCCGATCCATGCGACGGCTTCCTGTGTGCTGTCGCCATTGTCTATAAAGCCCACGATTGTGTCGCCGGAGATGGCCTGTGCGAACGTGTTTGCTTCACCGGCGATGTGCAGGTCTACGGCCGATGCTGCCGAGCCGGACCATGCGACTGCATGAATCGGACCAGCGAGGGTCTGAGCCCAGCCGACCTGCGTCGTGCCGGAAATGCCCGTCGCCGTGGAAAAGCCCCAAAGGTCATCCCGCTGGAGATCAACCGCTGGAGCGGGCGAAATGTCCCATATCGTGGCTCGGCTCAGCTCGTTGACGCCTACGATCCGGCTGCCGTCTATCGCATTCGCAACGCTGAAGTCGTCAGCGAGCGGAATTGCGGTCAAGGGATCGGAAAGATCCCAATAGGCGGCGCCCGTGTTTCCTGAGCCGACATCGGCAGCCCCAACCGCGATATTGCCGGAGATCGCATAGCCCGCGGAAAGCCCCGCCGAACCGAGCGTCGTCCCCGCGCCGCCGCCAACCGGCCAAACCGTGGCCCTGTTCAGAGTCTCATCGGTGCCGACGATCGTGGTCGCGTTCACGCCAAGGGCACGGGCGCCAAGCGCGACCAGCGACATATTGCCGCTCAGGTCCCATCTAGTTGCCTCCACGCCGAATCCGCCGGGATTGGAATAGCCGACGATCACGCCGTTCGAGATGCCCATTGCGCCGGAGTCGGTCGAGCCCGGCGGATTGAGGTCGAGCACGGTATAGGTCTGCGCCGTGCCGAGTGCCGCAAGGGATGCGCCTGCCGTAGCAAGCAACATCCTGATAGTTAAAAGTTTCATCAAAGCCCTCCTGAAGGACCTGCCACGCCGAAAGTCCTTACCACAAGTTACAGTGTAGACCCTTCGGATGTCGCTGTTGCTGGTGATATTGCTAGGAAATGCGCACTTTTCTTGTGCAAATTCAGCCGCGCCCGCTCACAGGCCTCCGGCAGTTCGCGACAAATATGCCTCAAAGATCACACCGGCAATTTCGCCAGAAATGCTGCGTTCGGGCCCGAAGGGCTTGGACGTTGACGTACAATCAGAGGTCAAATCTTTCGGTGATTTCACCACAAAAGGAGCTTCTCGCATGCGTTACAAATCAATTCTTTCAGCACTAATCGTCGCGGGCGCGGTCAGCGCGCAATCCGCGGTCGTCACCCTCAATTTCGATACCCTCATTACCGGCGACCAGCCCGTAGGCTCCAATATCGCCACGCTCACCATCACCGACATGGGCCTCGACATGGTTCAGTTCAACCTCAGCCACAACGCAACCTCTGCAAGCGGGCAGTTCATCGGCGAGCTATGGTTCAACCTCAGCCCCTATACAACGATGACTCCATCCGGCCAGACGCCCAGCAACAAGTTCGGCGGCTTTAGCCAGGGCATGGATACCGTGCAGAACGCAGGCCTGAACTTCGATGGCAACCAGAGCTTCGTGACGAGCAATTCGGGCGGTGGCGCAAACCGGCTCAAGCCGGGCGAATCCGTCCAGTTCATGATCTCCGGAGCAGGGATCGACGCCCTCGACTTCCTCTCGACCGCTGTGCCGCAGGGGCAGAACCGCACCGACGTGCTTTCCATGATCCATGTGCAGGGCATCCCCGGCGCGGATTCGGGCAAGATGGCGGCGGTGGTGCCTGAGCCTGCAACGCTCGGCGCGGTTGCGATCGGCCTGCTTGCCTTGGCCAGAAAGCGACGCAAGGCATAAGCATCAATTCAGGATTTGCCCCCGCCCCGGATTCGGGGCGGGTTTTTTTGTGAAAGCCTGACAGGCCGAATCTGTAAGTGTTTTTTGGGACACTGCCGCGGTTTCGCTCAAGGGTCAAAATTGGGAAGGAAATCGCCGCTGGCGGCTTCCTGCTATAAAAAAGCACTTGACAACAGGAGAGAGGCAAAATGAGATTCAGCAGAGCTTTCATCGCCGCAGCAGCGGCCTTGGTCATTTCAGCAGGGTGCG
Source organism: Fimbriimonadaceae bacterium (assembly GCA_049276675.1). Taxonomy (GTDB): domain Bacteria; phylum Armatimonadota; class Fimbriimonadia; order Fimbriimonadales; family Fimbriimonadaceae; genus DATLGQ01. Next base: position 30,370 of record JBASWW010000050.1, on the reverse strand, counting down.
CGGTGGATGCCGATGACACCCCCGATGTCGTGACGCCGGGTAGCACGACCGTGATAGAGAAGGACACGCCGGATGTGAACGTCAATCCGCCAGACGTCAATGTCACGACCCCGCCGAGCACAACGACCACGACCACCGGCGGATAGTCTTCTATCAGGGGAGAGCAAAGGGGCCGTCACAGCACGGCCCTTCTTTTTGCCTTAGGTAGGCGCATTAGCCGGGGATGGTCTGCCAAGCAGTCCGCAAAGGTCTTCAAATGCGGAGCAGAAATGCTTTGGATCTTGCGGACGGGGGAATTCGAACTCGAAGGCTTCGTACCGATCGGCCGAAATCACGCGGACGACCTCGAGCGATAGGCCCTTCCAGAAAACCTGCAGCGCGACCTTTCCTTCGAGATATTCGGAAACCAGGCGCCTTAGCGTTGGCCGGTCTTCTTTCTCGAGGCTGGCAAGCGTGTTGTCCAGCTCGCTCCACGTCCGAGCGACCATCGGATTAAACTCTCCCATACCCGGATTATCGGAGAAGGAAGGAGCCTCCTCACAGGGTTATTACCGGTTAACCGCCTAATGCCGTCCCATTGCCGGTTTCGGTGCGGGACCTATGCCGGGGCCGATATTGCCGCCGCGCGATTGCGTGATGGTTGGAGCACGAAACGGCGTACCCTCTCCCCTCAAACTCGCGAATGACGGCAGCGGGCTCCAAATCCGGAATCTCGAATTGGACCAGGCATTCGTTCGGATGGATGTCCAATACCATGTCCGCGAATCTCTGCGCGATCACGGCGTCATTGGAAGTTGTTTTCAGCATTTTCTCACCCTACCGGATACCATTTTGCACGAGATCGCGGTGGGGAGCAAGTCCTTCTTTTCGAGGACAGATTCGGAGGGTGTTCATGAAGTCTTAACCGGGCCCTGCAAAGCATGGCGTACAATATAGGCGGAGAGCGATCATGGAACTAATCACCCAAACACCCGCAGCCACTCGCCCGGTAAGGCTCAGCAACCGCGAACTCGAGATCCTCCGCCTCGTTGCGGCAGGACATTCAAGCAGAGATGTCGCCGAGGTCCTTTGTGTTTCAAAGCGGACCATCGACTTTCATATGAACAACATCTACCAGAAGCTCCGGGTGCACAACCGGATGCATGCGGTTCGGATGGCTCTGCGTCTGGGCCTGCTTCCTTTTGAAGTGTATTAGTAGCCGGGCAGGCGAAACCGCGATCCTTCCTCGGGATTGATAGCGATATAGGGGTCGAAGTAGACCACCGCATTGTTGTCCCAGGTGAGAGTTCCGAGCGCATACAGCCCGCCGGTCAGCACCTTGTCCTTGATGTTTGTGTTGCTGGCCGTGTAGTAGTATCCGACCGCGTCGTCGTTCACGTTTATGTTGCCGTTGGCGATGATGACGAGCTTGGAGTCGGCGTCGGCATAGGTGACGTCGTTGTTGATGGTGACCGATCCCGTAACATAGATCGTGCCCTTTCCTGAGATGACGCCTCTGAGCGTAAGGCTGCCGGTGATGTGGACGAGATGGTAGGGCGCGCCCGGCCCGACGGTATTAAATGTGTATCCATCCCACGTCTGGCTTAACAGATACTTGGTTGACGATAGGGTGAGGTAGTCAAGGAGGCCGGTGGTGGTAAAGATGTCTGCGGTGAGGTTGGGATATTTCGCTCCAGAGACCGTCATGTCAGTGACGATGGCGCCGACCGCCTCGATGTCCCCATATACGTTCCCGTTATTGCCGCTTGACGACACGGGGCCGTACGCATAGAGGCTGGCCGGTGCGGTCGAGGAGCCGAGTATGAGTTTCTTGCTGGGATTAGAAACCGGCGAGCGGCTCGCCATCCCGAAATAGAAGGGCGTCGGCCGGCTGCGGCCTGTGTAGAAAGCCCTCTTATACTCGCGGTTGGCGACCGTTGCCTTTGCCGTGACCTGCATCTGCTTGGGGTCCGGCGTGGCTCGGAAGTCGAGGGTGACAACATTCCCGTCGATGGTGGCGGTATTCGAGGAGGGCAGAGGGATGCGCGAATAGACCCTTGCGACCTCTACGTGCTGCGCGCCGCCATCGAGTAGGTAGTCGGCCTGCGAACGCTGCTCGGCCCTTGCCTGGGCCTGCGAGAAGCTGAGCGAGGAATCGGCGATGGCGAGCGCGATGACGGTGATGGAAGCCACCATCAGGAGCACATAGATATAGGCGCTGCCTCGCTGGTGCTTCATTGTCGCCAGTTCTCGTTCAGCACCGTGCGGGTGAGGTTCACCACCTGGGCGCGGGCGCTGTCGGTGGTGTAGGCCGTCGCCGACTTACGGTCGCCCCTTGCCAGGGAATTGGCCCGGACCGTGTAGGTGACCGTCTTGTCGGTGGCATTGGTGGCCCATGTGATTGTGTCGATCAATCCGAATCTCGGTATGGAGCTGCCGGAGATGTAGGTGAAGGACGCGTCGGTGTTTGCGCCGGTGGGATAGGCATCGTCGTTTCGCTCGGCTTTCCAAAGGATGGTGCCGGGCGTTAGGAAGTTGCCCGTGGCATTGGACATATAGAACCACACGCGCTTGCCGGTGCCCCACTTCGGGGCGCCCCCGGCCATGCTCACGGGTGAATAGGAATCGTTAGTGCCGTCGCCATCGGTATCGGCTTCTGTGGCGGGCATGACGGACTTGAGCCCGACGCTGCCGCCGACTGTGATGACGGTCGAGGACGTTGCTCGTGAGATCGTATCATCCAGCTCCCTTGAAAGGGTCTGCATCTGGATGGTCGCGGAGTTGTTTGCGAAGGCCATGGCGGTCCGGGTGGCGGAGAAGTTGTAAACCATTGCCATGGAACCGACGGTGATCGCGCTGATGATGCTCGTCAAGAGCACTTCGACAAGGGTGAATCCAGCACGTCTTTTCATGATTTGCACCTCGTGGAGAGGGTGAGTTTGTGGCCAGCCTCGGAATAGGTCACGGTCACTGTCGCATCAAATGTATTGGGCAGCGGGCCTGCGACCACCCTGCTCGATACGGTCATCGGGAAGGTCGCCCCGGTTGGGGTCTGGCTGCTGGTGAGATTCTTCGTGGAGACGCTGCCCTTTCGGCCAAGGGTCTTGAGAGACTCAAGCTCGTTTTGCGCAAGGCCCAGAGCGAGCATGCGTTGCTTCGAGACGTTTGCCCGGGTATGGCTGGCCGTGATAAGCGAGACGATCGGCCCGACGGCGACCGCCATGAAGACGATCGTGACGAGCAGCTCGACCAGGGTGGTTCCTTTGCGTCGCAGTCTCACATGGTTGATATCGGCAAGAATGTGGATTCACAAAATGCTCTTTTCATCGCAATATGCGCGAATCCGGCATTCCTGCTTGGAGATCAAGGATGGTGGGCAAGGAGGGACTCGAACCCTCACCCCTTGCGGGACCAGAACCTAAATCTGGCGCGTATACCAATTTCGCCACTCGCCCTTGCCTCGGAGAGGATACCGCCCCTAGTAGCCTTGTTCCAGGTCAACGCGGTTCGGTACGTCTTCTCCATGAGATGCAGCTAGGATGATGCGGGCCAGGTGCTCGGTGCGGGCTTTCTCATTCTCCGTAGAGAGTCCACCGCGATGCGGGCTCATCACGAGGTTCTCGAGTTCGTGGAACGGGAAGCTGGAGGGAGGCGTGTTCGAAGCGGTCTCCTCTTTCGAGTAGTAGTTCGGGACGGTCTCCCCGCCGTGGCCCTTGCGGTCCTGCGGATAGCGATACCAGACATCGAGCCCCGCGGAGTGGAGATGGCCGGTGCTGAGGGCGTTGTAGAGTGCTTCCTCGTCCACGATCACCGCCCTTGCGATGTTGACGAGAATCGCGCCCTTCTTGAGCAGGCTCAGTTCCTTTGCACCAATCAAGCCGATGGTCTCGGCCGTCTGTGGCAGGCAGAGCATGAGCACGTCGGCGATGGGCAGTAGGCTCGGAAGCTCGGAGATGGACCGGGCATCCGGTTCTCCCCCTCTCCCCGATGAATGGCGGGGAGAGGGGGCCGGGGGGTGAGGGGTCCGGCGAACGGCTATCACCTTCATTCCCAAGCCCTCGCAAGCCCGCGCGACCCTCTGGCCAATCTCGCCATAGCCCAGCACCAAAGCCGTCTTGCCTTCCAGCCGCATGGTCTTCGAGAGCTCGTAGCGCGGCGTCCAGTCGTGGCTGCGCATCCTTATGTCCATCGGCACGGTCTGCTTGGCCGCAGCGAGGAGGAGGGCCATCGCGAGCTCGGCGGTTTCGGGTGCGTTGTGGTGGAGGTTGTGGAGGGAGATTTCTGATTGCCGAAGCACGGCAAGCGTAGCCTCGGGAACTCCCGCAAAGGGGATGACCACCCAGCGGAGCGAAGGCAGCTTGTCCAGCAGCTCTCGCGAAGGGCGCCCCTCGATCAGCATTTCCGTCTCGACCGGAGGCTCTCCCTCTGTGACGATCCGCGCCGCAGAGCCAACCCTCTCCTGGAGGGCCAGCACGACCGCAGCGGAAGGAAAAGTCGGATAGTAGACCGTCATCATGCCCCGGTCAGTGTAGCCGCAGGGTGGTTCTTTCCTGCGTAAAGCCGACGTATAAAGAAGTAGAATCTGGGGGCGAGCCGAGTATGCCGAAACGCGTCGAAACCATTGTATTGCACGACAGCAGCACTCCGATCTTCGGAGACATCCAAAAAGGAGGTAGTGTTGTCGTCACAACCCTCGAAACTCTCCTCAACCAGGCCCGCGCAAACGCCCTATGGCCACTCACATTCGGCCTCGCCTGCTGCGCGATCGAGATGATGAGCACTGTCGCGTCCCGCTTTGATCTTGCAAGATTCGGCTCCGAAGCATTCCGCGCAACCCCCAGGCAGGCCGACGTCATGATCATCGCAGGCCGCCTCAGCAAGAAGATGGCCCCCGTGCTTAGGCAGATCTACGACCAGATGCCCGAGCCCAAGTGGGTGATCAGCATGGGCGCGTGCGCATCGTCGGGTGGGGTCTACAACAACTACGCGATCGTCCAAGGCGCCGACCAGGTGGTCCCAGTCGACGTCTATGTGCCCGGCTGCCCGCCCTCGCCCGACGCTCTCATCTATGGCGTCCTCAAACTCCAGGAAAAGATCAAGCGGGGAAGCGGCGCACGCACGATGAAGGAGCTCAGGCTGGTGGAAGGAATCTCCGGGGCGAGGGAATTGGAGGAGGTGGAGGCGTGATGGACGGGCGGCCGGTCGTTCACTCGCAAGCTCCTTCACTCCCTCCGTCCCCACGCCCCATCGCCACACGGAGCGGGAGCTAGATGCGAGGCGGAATCATCAGCGACGTCGCCAAGCCCATCCTCCATGGCCTCGGCATCACCTTCAAGCGGCTCGGCCACAAGAAGGTCACCGTCATGTATCCCGAGGAAAAGCGCGAGCAATATCCCCGGACGAGGTGGAAGCACGCCCTCAAGCGCTACGACAACGGCCTCGAAAAGTGCATCGGGTGCTCCCTATGCGCCGGCGCCTGCCCGGCCCGCTGCATCAACGTCGTGAGCGCCGAGAACACCGACGAGGCCAGGTTCTCCCCCGGCGAGCGCTACGCCGTCCGCTACGAAATCAACATGATCCGCTGCATCTTCTGCGGATACTGCCAGGACGCCTGCCCCACCGGCGCCATCGTGCTGGAAAAGGATTTCGAACTCTCCGACTACCACCGCGAGGACTTCATCTACACCAAGGCAATGCTCCTCGATGCCGATCCGCGCGTCGCGACCTAGGGGGGGCGATCATCCCTCCACTGAGCCCGGCTTCTTAATTGATCTCAGGCACCGATCAATCAGCCGGCTCCGTGGAGGGTACGCGTCTCGCCGTTTCCGCTGACTACTCGGTCCAGTTGATCCTTCCACGGCACCGGGTGGGTAATCCTCCGTCAGCCGCCATCTGCCAGCCGGTGCCGTGGAGGGCACGCGTCTCCTCTTCCAATCCAGGTCAGCGTAGAGGGTAAAAGAGCCCTAGATGCGCTCGGGATACAAGCACTATCAGAACCGTAGCGAGCCGGGAGACATCGTCTTCGTCACGACAACCGTTCTCGACTTCGTATACGCCTTCGCGGACCCCATGCTTGCCGAGCAGATGACCCTTCACCTCTTCAGGCAGCATGAGAGGCATCGTGCCGCGCTTCATGCATTCGTCGTGATGGGACATCACATCCATCTCCTGACCCGCCTGCCCGCCCACTTGACGGTGAGTCACTTCGTACGGCGAGTCAAGGCGAGCGCCGGCAAGGACATCAAGGTGCTACTAGATACGCGCCAAGCGGCGAAGTTCGATGATCAGCGAGGGCTGAACGACCGCCAGTTCTGGAAGCGAAGCTTTCGGAGCGTGGTGGTCCCGGAGGGGAAGATGTTTGCGCAGAAGGTGTGGTACATCCACAACAACCCGGTCAAGGCGAACCTGTGCAAGCGCCCCGCCGAGTATCGCTGGTCGAGCGCCTGCCTCTTTGAGGGCGGATGCTGGGACGACGAGAAGGGGTTGTCTATCGAGGATTGGCTAAGGCTGGCGCCACCTGCCTAGATTGGGATCAGTACCCTTCACGGCACCGGCATAGTGGTCGTGGCTGCTTACATCCCTCCACTGCACCGGCTCGACAATCCTTCGCCAGCTACGATTGGCTGCCGGTGCCGTGGAGGGTAAAAGAGCTTTAAGCCTGCGAATGCGGACGAGAGCTGGCTATGGTTGACACTGGCGTCGCCTGCCTAGACTGAAATCAGAACCCTCCACGGCACCGGCAGGTAGATTGACGACGTTGGACGGTTTGCCTAGCCGGTGCAGTGGAGGGATGAATAAATCCGTAGGGCTTCATCCCTCCACTGAGCCGGCCCCACAATCAATCCCAAGCACCGATCTATCAGCCGGCTCCGCGGAAGGTAACGGGCCCTGGATGCGACGACTACGAGAAGGGGCTGGTTGCGAAGGATTGGCTGAGGTCGCGCCCCCTGCCTAGACTCGAATAGAACCCTCCACGGCACCGGCAGAGCGACCGCGGCTCTTGTGCGATTTGCCTTGCCGGTGCAGTGGAGGGATGCGCACCGCATCGCGGTAGAGGGGTTTCCGAACGCCGAATACCGAAAACCGAACGCCGCGAGTAAGCTAGCCCCATGCGCTGGTTCGTTCTCTTTTCCTTCGTCATGCTCGCCCTCGGCTGTGCGCCTGGCAAGAGCCCCGGCCCCTCCAGCTCCACAAGCCCCAAAGCCGATTTCAAGGTCGCGCTCCTCACCCCCGGACCCGTGAGCGACGCAGGCTGGTCGGCCATGGCTTACGAAGGGCTCCAAGCCATCAAGACCGAGATGAGCGCCGAGGTCAGCAACCAGCAGGCGAGCAGCTCCGCCGAGATTCGCGACGCCATGCGCTCCTATGCCCAGAAGGACTACGACCTCGTCTTCGGGCACGGCTACGAATACAATGCGCCCGCGATGGAGATCGGCAAGGATTTTCCCAACACCGTGTTCGTCAGCTCGTCGGGCGATAAGGCGGCGGGCAATGTCGGGACCTTCCGCTTCTATCTGGAGCAGGGCTTCTACCTCGCCGGGATGATGGCGGCCGAGATGAGCAAAACAGGCAAGATCGCGATGATCGGCGGGCCGGATGTGCCTAGCATCCGCTCCACTTTCGAAGCCTTCAAAGCCGGCGCCCGTGCCGCCAAGCCGGGTATCGGGCTGATCGAAACCTTTACCGGCAGCGGGGACGATGTCGCCAAGGCCAAGCTCGCCACGCTTGCCGCCATCAACGCCGGCGCGGACTTCGTGATCCACCAGGCCAACGCCGCCGCGCAGGGGGTTTTCGACGCCTGCAAGGAACGGAAGGTCTATGCTTTCGGCGCGAACCTTAATCAGAACGAGAACGCGAGCGGGGTCGTGATCGCTTCGGCGGTGATCAACGCGCGGCCCGCATTTCTCGATCTTGCGAAGCGCGTGAAGGACGGCTCCTTCAAGGGCGAGGTGATTTTGATGGGCATGGACAAGGAGGCGATTGACTTTCTTGTCAATCCCGCGCTCCAGAATCTTGTTCCCGAGCCACTGCTTGCGAAGCTGATGGACACGAAGGCCAAGCTCCGGGCGGGCGAGATCAAGGCGCCGATGGCCAAGTTTTAGTCCGTGGGCGCGCTCGTTTCCGTCGGCTCGCTGAGCAAGAGGTACGGGTCCGTTCGCGCGCTTTCAGATGTCTCGCTGGATTTCTTTGCAGGCGAGGTCCACGCGGTGGTTGGGGCGAACGGGGCAGGGAAGTCCACGTTCGCCGGGATTCTTTCGGGCTTCGTTTCGCCAACTTCCGGCTCGGTGACGGTCTTGGACGTGGCGATGGTGCACCAGCATTTCACGCTCGTGCAGGAGTTCACGGTTGCCGAGAACCTCGCGCTTGCGGGGATGGGCTCGGTCTATGGCTTGCTCGATATTACGGGGGCTTCAGAGGCCGCTTCCCGGAAGGCTGGGGAGCTTGGCTGGGACCTCCGGCTCGATGCGCGTGTCTCGGATCTGCCGGTTGGGGCGCAGCAGCGCGTGGAGATTCTGAAGGCCCTGGCGGGGGATGCTCGGGTAGTGATTTTCGACGAGCCGACGGCGGTTCTGAGCGAGGCCGAGGTGGCCGATCTGCTGCGCGTGATGCTCATTTTGCGCGACGAAGGGAAGTGCGTGATTTTAATTGCGCACAAGCTGGGGGAGGTGTTGGCGGTGGCGGACCGCATTTCGGTCTTGCGTGACGGGCGGCTGGTGGGCACTTGGCCGCGCGGGGGTCTTACCGAGAAAGAACTTGCACGGGAGATTGTGGGCGATCTTCCGGAGCCCCTTCCCCGCGATGGGGTTTTCGCAGGGGGGCTGGCCGCCCTAAGTGTTGAGAACCTCGTCGTGCTGGGTGAGCGGGGCAATCGCGCGGTTTTCAACGTGAGCTTCGAGATTGCGAGAGGGGAGATCCTGGGTTTCGGCGGAGTCGAGGGTAATGGGCAGATCGAGCTTGCGGAGGCTTTGGCGGGAGTCCGACCGGTGAGCTCGGGCATGATCGACGCGAATGGAGTCGTTGCGTACATACCCTCTGATCGACAGCATGAGGGTCTTGCGCTCGCCATGACGATCGAAGAAAACCTTCTGCTCGGCGCGTATCGCAGGCTAGAACTGTCTGCGGGACCCCTCCTATCGGCCATCAAGATACGGTCTTGGGCGGAGGACGTCGCCAGCCGATTCTCGATCAAGATGGATGGCTTGTCAGACCCGGCAGGGAGCCTGAGCGGAGGGAACCAGCAGAAGGTCGTGGTGGGCCGCTGCCTGGATCGCGTCCCAGATCTGGTGGTAGCTGTCAACCTGACACGGGGCCTCGACGTGGGGTCGACGAGGATGGTTCACGACCAGCTCCTCGCGGCCAGACGGCAAGGAGCGGCGATCGCCCTCTTCAGCAACGATCCTGACGAGCTTGCAGCCCTCGCCGACCGAACCTATTATCTGGGCGGAGGCCGGCTCTACCCGACCGCCCAGGGCGCACTGGGAGGCCAGAGCTGAAGCGCCTGGCTTGGACTGCCGGGACGATCACTGGTCTCGTTCTTATCTTGGCCGCGACCCTGGTCATCTTCGGGCTCCCGCTCGGCGAGTCGCTCCGCTTGATTGTGGATGGAGCGGCGGGCGACAAGTTCGGCATCGCGAGAACGTTGATTGCGGCCATACCGCTCATTCTGGCCAGCCTCGGGATCGTGATCGCCTGGCGGGCCGGGATGTACAACATCGGCGGCGAGGGGCAATACATTGTCGGCGGGCTCACGGGGGCTGTGATCGCCTCGATGGTGCCAGGGCTACCTCCTCAGGCGCTAAACCTGGCGATCCTCTTTAGCGGGATTGTGGGCGGCGCGCTCTACGGAGCTTTGGCCGGCTGGCTGCAGGTTCATCGAGGCGTACAGGTGGTGATATCCACCATCCTTATGAACTTTATAGCGCTGCAGCTCCTCAGCTGGGCGGTCACAGGGCCGCTTCAGGAGCCCAACCGCGCACTGCCTCAAACCGCTGCGCTGCCAACTGGCGCGATGCTCATGCGATTCGATCCGCAAACCGACCTCCATGCAGGCATCTTCATTGCGGTCCTGGCGGCAGTTGCCGTTTACGTGTATCTCTTCCGCACGAGAAGGGGGTTTGAGCTGAGGGTCGTGGGAGAAAATCCCAGAGCGGCGAGGGCAAATCTAATCAATGCGCCCCGGACTCAGATTTTTGCCATGCTGATCTCTGGCGGGCTTTGTGGACTGGCCGGAGCCGTTCAATACACAGGGGTTCAGCGGGAACTGAGCATGAGCTTTTCAGAGCAATGGGGCTTTATCGCGATTCCGGTTGCCCTGTTGGGCATGCTTCACCCGTTAGGCATCGTGCTCTCCAGCCTTTATTTCGGTGCATTGATGGCGGGGGCGAAGAACCTCGAGCGATTTACTCCCGGGGCGAGCGCGATGGTATACGTGATCCAGGCCCTTGCCGTACTTGCACTGCTCACCGTCCAAACCCTTGCGCTAAGAAGGCGCATCCGCGAGGAAGCAGCATGATCGATCTCCTCGCCGTAGCCCGTTTCTCGACCCCCGTCGCGCTCGCCGCAACCGGGGAAACGGTCGGCCAGAAATCGGGCGTGATCAACGTCGGGCTCGAAGGAATGATGCTCGCATCCAGCTATGCGGCGGCAATGTTGGCACTGGGCACGGGCAGCTCCATCTTGGGATTGCTATTTGGGGCCGCTGTCGGCGTCACGCTCGCCCTGATCTTCGCATGGTTTGTGATTCGGATGGGGGTGGACCAGATCGTGGTTGGCACCGCCATGAACCTGCTTGCGCTCGGGGTAACCGCCACTCTGTTTCGAGGAGCCTATGGACAAAGCGGCAAGCTGCTAAGCCTTCCGCCGCTCCCTCGATGGGGCGGAATGGACGTGCTGCTCTTCTTCGTTCCGGTTCTCGTGCTGGCATCCTCATGGCTCATCTACAGGACGAGATGGGGACTCGCGGTGCGCGCGGCGGGCGAGAATCCGATCGCAGCGGAGGCTGCTGGTTTCTCGGTTTTGAGGCTTCGGTTTGGAGCGACCGCGGTTGCAGGGCTGTTTGCGGGGCTTGCGGGAGCGTATCTTGCATTAGGAGTGAATGGATCCTTTGCCGAGAACATGACGGCGGGCCGTGGCTTCGTCGCGATCGCGATGGTGACCTTTGGGCGCTGGAAGCCGATCTGGGTCTTGCTCGCGTCGCTGCTTATCGGCTATGCGGAATCCTTGCAGTTCCAGTTCCAGGCGGAAGGGGTGGCGGTGCCTTATCAATTGCTGGTGGCGATGCCCTACGTGCTTGCGCTGGTCGTGCTGGTAGTTGCCGGAAAAGGGTCGGCTGCGCCGAGCGCGCTGGCGAAACCCTATCGGAGGGAGCGATAGCAGTTTTGGATTTTGGTTATTGGATTTCGTATTGGGGGCAGAAGTGAGCTCGCCTGCGGCGGTCCGCTTAATTCGCCGCGTGTACTTCTCCAGCGGCCATCGCTATTGGATTCCGACCTTGTCCGAAGGGGAGAATCGTGCCATATTCGGCACATGGGCGTCGCCCTACAACCACGGCCACAATTACGTCCTAGATGTGGCTACGGAGGGACTTGTTGACCTTGGCACCGGCATGGTCGTCAACATCAAGGACATCGACGAAGTCCTGCAAGACAGGATTGTCGGACAGTTTGACGGCCGAAGCATCAATGACGAGGTCCCGTATTTCAATGACCACGCGGCTAGCCTCGAGAACATCATCCGCTACATCCGCAGCGAGCTCGACGGCCTCCCCCCACAAGCCAAGCTGGTGGGACTTAGGCTCGAAGAGATGCCCACGCTTTGGGCAAATCTGGACCACATCCATGAAGAGGACTGGAAAATGACTCTAACCCGAACCTACGAATTCGCCGCCTCGCATCGTCTGCATGTTCCTGGGCTTTCCGATGAAGAGAACCTAGAGCTCTTCGGTAAGTGCAACAATCCCGCCGGGCATGGGCACAATTACATCGTCGAGGTCACGGTGTCCGGCCAGCCGGACGAGCGGACTGGAATGATCATCGACCTCGAAGAACTAGATGCGGTGGTCGAGCGTGAAGTGATCGAGCGATACGACCACAAGAACCTAAACGAAGATCTCCCTGAATTCAAGAACTCGGCCACAACTTCCGAGCGCGTCGTCCAGGAGGTTTGGTTTAGGCTTGTCGACAAGGTTCCAGGAAACCTGGTGCGAGTCAGGCTGCACGAGACGGCAAGAAACATTTTTGAAGTTAGTGCTCCCTACATCTCCAACTTCCTCTCTTCCGGAGAGGCGAGGGGGCTCTGATTACCAAGCGCATCCTGATCACTGGCGCCAACAGCGGAATCGGGCGCGAAACTGCTCTACTTCTGGCCGAAGACCACTTTGAGCTGGTCCTTATCGCAAGGGACGAAGAGCGGCTTCGGGAGGTTGCCGAAGAGTGCCGATCAAGGGGCGCGGTTCGGACCGACATTATCGCGGTCGAGCTGGGTCCGAGTCGGAACTCGGCCGAGGTGGTCGAGGAGGCGGTTAGCGATAGCCCGACCTCGCCACTGGTCCTAGTCAGTTGCGCCGGAGTCGCGGAATTCGGCCCGTATGCCGAGATGGAATGGAGCGCGATTGAGGGCAGCATGGCGACCAACCTCGGTGTGCCCTTGCGCATGTGCCATGCCATCCTTCCTCACATGCTGGCCCGGGGCGGGGGACAGATCATTAATGTGCTCAGTATCGCCGCAACTACCGCGTTTCCAGGCGGGGCCGCATACTGCAGCGCCAAGGCCGGACTCCACATGTTCGGAAGAGCTATTGCCGCCGATTACCGCAAGCAAGGCATTCGTGTGACCTCAATCCTCCCCGGTTCGACCGACACCCCTCTCTGGGATAAGTTAAACTTTTCACCAGAAAAATCGGATATGATGCAACCAAGAGCTGTTGCCGAGGTGATTCGGGACGTCGTTCTGAGTCCGCCTGATCGCAATCTCGACGAGATCGTGGTCATGCCTCCCAAAGGGTTTCTCTGAGGCCACTGCTCTTAACAAACCGGTAATCCAATTCTGGTTTCTGGTGCGTCTAAACGAGAAACGAGCATGGCATCCATTCCGCTCATATCGAACTATCTGTCCCGCCCGCCAGCGTGGCGGGACACGATCATACGCGCGCGGTCTATAACGAGCGAAGGCTCGCATGCGTGCGCATGCGGGCCTTCTTTGCGTTTTGGGACAGCCGGCTCGAATTCTATAGGGAGATCGATCTGAATTGGCTTTGCACGAAGTGCTGCTCCTCAATAGCAATTACGAGCCCCTGAATGTCTGCAATATGAGGCGGGCAATTGCGCTGCTGCTCCTCGGGAAGGCGGACATGGTGCACCAGCACGATGAGCCCTTGATGACGGTGGCGGGAGACGTGACCGCGCCATCCGTGCTGAAGATGCGCTACCAGGTGAAGCGTCCGATGCCTCAGTTGAGGCTCTCGCGCCATTCGATTCTTGCCCGCGACTGTTACACCTGCCAGTATTGCGGCGCCAAGGGCCGCGAGCTCACGATCGACCACGTCGTACCTCGCTGGTGTGGCGGCGCGCATTCGTGGGACAACCTTGTGGCATGTTGCCGGCGCTGCAACCTCAAAAAGGGCGATAAGACCCCTTCGCAGGCGCAGATGAAGCTCGCGCGGCGAGCGAAGAGGCCGCATTTTATCCCCTATCTTTCGCTTCCCGTCTACCTCAAAGCGCGGGTCAAGGAAGATTGGCGGATGTATTTGCCTGTCTTCGACGAATTTGTCGGTGACATCTATTCGAACTAATATAGAGTGCGGGAACTTGTTACCGCTGTTCGGCAGAGTCTGCAAAAGAGGTAATAGTTTCCCGCACTCTGAGGTGAGCGCGCTCTAAGAATCCCGGTAAACTCCGCGTTCTTGGCCGTCTCTTATTTACTGTGTCCGTTTGACCTACCAAGGATGGAGGGTTGTAAGTGAGCGTTCTTAGGATAACCGGCGGTGTGCCGCTCCAAGGGGAGATCGATGTCCCTGGGAGCAAAAACACCTCCCTCGCGATTATGTCGGCCGTGCTTCTCGCAAAGGGCACGACCGTTTTGCACAACGTCCCGCGGGTGAGCGATACCCGCATCAAGGCTAATTTGCTCGAGAAATTCGGGGCAAAGGTCGCCTGGCGCGAAGGCTCCCTCTTTATCGATTGCTCCGAGATCTATCTCGGCGAAGCCGACGAGGAGACCGTCCGCTCGATTCGCACTTCTTTCTATCTGCTCGGGCCGCTGCTTGCCCGGATTGGGCGAGCCCATTTGCCGGCGCCCGGCGGATGCAAGATTGGCGCGCGGCCCGTGGATTTCCACCTAAAAGGGCTTGCGCTGCTCGGCGCCGAAGTCGAGCTCGTCGGCGGAGCGTACGTCGGAAAGGCGGATCAGCTGGTCGGCGCGGAGATCTACCTCGATTTTCCAAGCGCGGGCGCGACCCAGCACCTGATGACGACCGCCACCCTCGCAAAGGGGGTCACGATTATCCAGAATGCGGCGATCGAGCCTGAGGTCACGACCCTTGCCGAGTTCCTTAACCGAATGGGAGCGCGGATCGAAGGCGCGGGGACGGCGACGGTCACGATCATCGGCGTGGATCAGCTAGAACCCTGCGAGTTCCGCATTCCCTCGGACCGTCTCCAAGCAGGCACATATCTGTTGGCGGCTGCCGTCACGAAGGGCAATGTAAAGGTAATGGGCGTTCTTCCGGAGCATCAGACGCCGCTTATCAATAAGCTAAGGGAAGCCGGAGCCGACGCTGAGGAAGGGCCGGACTGGGTGCGCGTGGCCGCTCATAAGAGGCTCAAGGCGCTCAAAATCAAGACAATGCCGTATCCCGGATTCCCGACCGACATCCAACAGCCGATGGCCGCGATTCTTGCTCTTGCCGAGGGTCATAGCGTCGTCGAGGAGACCATCTACGAAAGCAGGATCGGCCATGTGCAGGAGCTCAACCGGATGGGAGCAAAGATGAGCACTCAAGGGCGATCTGTGCTCATTCATGGGGTCTCCCGATTGCGGGGCGCGGTTGTGGAAGCCAGCGATCTTCGCGCTGGTGCTGCCCTTTGCTTGGCAGGGCTTGCCGCCGAAGGCGAGACCATCGTCAAGAACATCCACTTTATCGACAGGGGATATGAGGATCTCGAGCTACTGTTGAGAAGCCTTGGCGCTAGCATCGAGCGGATTCCAATGCCCGAAGCGGAGGCGCTCCTGCCTGCCGATGGGTAGCCCTTGAGATTCGTTCCCGAGATCGGCATCGACCTCGGCACCGCCAACATCCTTGTCTATGTAAGGGACAAGGGTGTTGTGCTTTCTGAGCCCACGGTCGTCGCCATCGCGAGCGGCAGCGGCAAGGTACTCGCGGTTGGCGAGGAGGCGCGCAACATGCTGGGCCGGACGCCGGGCAACATCACCGCGATCAGGCCGCTGAAGGATGGGGTGATCGCCGACTACACGGTGACGATGAAAATGCTCGAATTCATCCTGAACAAGGTGTGCGGTCGGTCGCGGCTCTTTCGGCCAAAAGTGCTGATATGCGTGCCGAGCGGGGTCACGAATGTCGAGCGCAGGGCTGTCATTCAGGCTGCGAAGGAGGCCGGAGCGGGCGAGGCGATGACGATTGAAGAGACTATGGCGGCGGCGATTGGCTGCGGCCTGCCCATCGCGAGTCCGGGCGGCAATATGATCGTGGACATCGGCGGCGGCACGACGGACATCGCCGTCCTCAGCCTTGGCGGTATCGTGTCTTCGGCGAGTCTGCGAATAGCCGGAAATAAGTTCGACGAGGCGATTATTCGCCACGTGCGCAATTCATACAACCTTATGATCGGCGAGCCCACGGCGGAGGAAATCAAGATCAAGGTGGGCTCCGCGTACCCTCTGGAGGAAGAAATCCGCATGGAGATACGGGGCAGAGATCTCCTCGCTGGGCTGCCTAAATCGGTGCAGATTTCCAGTCACGAAGTGCGAGATGCCCTGGCGGAGCCTGTCAAACAGATCGCCACGAGAATCTGCGCGATGCTCGAAGAGACGCCACCCGAACTGGCGAGCGACATTTCTCAGCGAGGGATTACCATGACGGGCGGCGGGGCCTTACTGCGGGGCCTAGATCGGCTCTTGCACGATATCACGGATATCCAGGTGCGCGTGGCGGAGAATCCTTTGCGGTGCGTTGTGATCGGCACGGGCAAGGCGCTCGAAGAACTTGCCGCGATCCGGCAGAGCGGGGCGTTGACGACGATCTAGCTGGGAGCGCTAAGAGGGAAACGTTGAGTATGGACACCGAATATTTGTCACAACTCAACACCTAGCACTTAACACTTCCCGACTCCCGTCTACAATAACAACGATGCGAACCGTCCTTGCCGCCATCCTCATCCTCGCCGCCGGCCTAACGCGAGCCGCCGCCCCCGTCACTCAGAAGGAGGTGGATGCGACGCTGGCCGAGGTGGAGAAGGCACTGAGCGCACTCCCAGGGCTCAAGCACATCAAGCCTCAAACCCGCAAGCCCTCGAGCACCAAGCCTGCGACCCGCGCTTACATCATCCTTCAAATGAATCGCATCTTCGAAAGAGCCAAGCCGAGCTTTAAATTCACCCCTCGCAAAGTGCGCTTCGATCCCAAGGTGCTGGTGGCAGGGGCGGAGAGGTCCGCGCTGGAAAAGCTGATCGCCTGGGGGTGCGTGGCGAAGGTTGGACCGCTCGCAACGGGTCCTAAGAGCACAATCGGCCTCAAGGAATTCGGGGACGCGATGGGCTTCTTCGTCGCCCGAATCTCCGACCTCTCCCACACTCCTGACCCCAAGTACAGTCCCGGCATGATGGGCGGGGGCTAGGCTTCGGGAACGCTCATATCCAGATGGGGCGCAAGCTCCTCGTAGGCTAGATTGCGGGCTGAAATGGCCTTCTTGGTGCAAAGCGCTGCTGCCGCTCCTGCTGCCTCTCCCAATGCCCTGCAGACAGGCTGGATGCGCACGGCGCTTTGGGCCACGAAGTCGGCGCTGAGGCACCGGCCCGCCACCCATAAATTGTCAAAGCCCTTGACCACGATGCTCCGGTAGGGAATGTCGTGCCATTCGCCGGGCGGGAAGCGGCGGTAGTCGAGGCCCTTGGCGAGGTGGATGTCGACCGGGTAGCGGTTCCTTGCCACAACGTCATCGAACTTGCGGCAAGCGGCGTGGTCGTCGCCGGTGAGTACGTAGTCTCCGACGACGCGGCGGCTCTCGCGGATGCCCATAAGGGGGGCAATGACGCTGACGTAGGCGTCCTGGCAGCCTCCGATGTAGCGCTTCATGAAGCTCGCAATCCGGAAGATCTTCTCCCTTCCGATCTGGTAGGCCCGGCTCATCTGGAAGGGATCGAGGGGGTCGAGGCCGCTGATGCGCGGGGTGTTGAAGGCGAGCTCCCTGGGGCGGCCGTTGATAGTGAAGAACTGGAAGTATCCGAGGTCGTCCTCTTCGAGAACTCCTTCCCCTATGGCCTCTGTGACCAATGCGCCCATCGCACCGTCCTTGGCCTCGCCATATCCTGCTTCGATGTAGTCGTCGCGGTTGAGCCGAAGATATTCGCCACTCTTTTCCCTGAGCTCCGGAACGTCGATGTTGCCCATCGTGAATCGCAGGGTCATGGGCTGGTGAACTCCGTCTTCGTTCCCTCCCATAAGCTCAGCCCCGGCATAGAATGACAGTTCGGCATCTCCCGTGCAGTCAATGAAAGCCTTGCCCTCGATCCATTGTCGGCCGCCCCTTGCAGCTACTTCTATTCTCATGAGCCGCTTGGGATCGGTGTTGGGTATTGGGTGTTGGGTATTGGGGGCAGATTCTGCCCCGCATATCCAGGCATTGAAGAGGCAGGTCACGCCGGCAGCTGACGCAAGCCGGTCCAAGACTAACGCCAACGCCGTCGGGTCGTACCATTCGTCGCCATGAGCATGGTCGCCCCAGGGAGGCTGAATTCCGGCCTGCTCACGCACGATATCTAGGTTCACGCCACGTGAGAGCTTGTGCGGCCCAATGTAGTTGGGCATCATGGGCGTCACCCAGCCCTGGGTTTGCGTCCCGCCGAGCGCGCCAAGCTGCTCGACGACCAGCGTCTTGGCGCCCTGGCGTCCGGCTGAGATCGCGGCTGCAGCACCCGCCGTTCCTCCACCGCACACGATCACGTCGTAGATTTCTGCCATCGCCGATCAGTAAGGACGAGGGCGACGCGACATCGGTGGCTAGAGCGTCCCCTTTGACTCGCAATAATCCGCACAGGTCTTGATGAACTCAGCATGCGACCACGTGAGAGGACTCACGCTGAGGTGTGCCCCGGTTTCCGGATGAAGCTGCTCTGGAAGTACGCCCGAGGGACAGGAGTGGCGCATCGCCCAGCGCAATGAATCGAGAGCGCCCTCCAACTCCTCCTCGGAGATAGCCATCGCGATCCTGCATTGGGCCAGCCAGAGTGTGCAGATGATCCAAGGATTGCCTGGATAGCTCTCGCTCTGCCGGAAGTAGTAATCGCCGGGATATCGTGCTACTCCGCCGATACCAGATGAAACCGAGAGTGCTTCTCCCAAAACCGCCACCGTGGAACGATAAATTGGATCGGAGGGCTCGATTACGCCAAGCTGAAGGGCAAGCAGCAGGGAAGCATCGGGCGTGGCGTCGGGTGCCCAAACCCCTTTCCCCGACTCCTTTAGCCCGCGAATCAAAGCGCCCGAAGCCTTGTGGACGAGCTTCTTCTTGATCGCCGCCAGCACCTCGTCGGCCGCCAACGCGTAGCCCATCGTGCGGTCGTCGCCCAGAGCCATCGCAAGCTGGGCGGCGCCGCGCAGTCCCGCCACGACTGTGAAGGCCGTGAACGTGTGAATGCCCCGACGCTCTTCCCAAAGGTCATGGCTCGGCTGGGGCAAGCCATCGGGCGTTCGGAAGGCGACAAGGAAATCGGCGAGCGGGACGACCATCGGCTCGTAAAGATTGCCCAGCAAGTCTTGGTCCCGCGTGTGCGCCTGATGGCCGGCAAGTGCGTAAAGGGTCAGGCCCGACTCATCCTCCTGCAACGGCGGCCGATCCCCCTCCCACGGATGCCAGCTCGCGCCGAACGTGCCGTCCACGTTGTATTTCTGCAGGAAGTATGGCTGCTCTGTCGAGATGAGAGGCTTGCACCATCGGAAGAACCAGGCTGACGCCTCGTGATAGCCGACTCGATCCAGAGCATCGGCCACGAGCGCTCCGTCCCGGGGCCAAACATAGCTGTAGTTCGCCTTGTTGGAAGCCATGATGTCCGAGTCATTTGCGGCGAGAATCGCTCCTTCGCCATCAATCTGGGTCTTCAGGATTAGCAGGCTCTGCCGTGCGAAAACGCGAATATCATCCGGCAGGTTCGCCAAAACATCTAAAGCCAGCTTGGACCATCCTTGCCAATGCTCATAAGAGGCCGCAGCGAGTGCCGCCGCTCCTTCTTGCCGCAACACCCCGAACTCCTTCTCCAGTCCACCCATGCTCCTCGCGCAGACAATCCACAGCTGGGCTTCCGCCTGGCCCCCGGCAGGTAAGTTCGCGTGAATAGCAAACGTCGAGTCCACAGAACCTTGCTCGATCGGCTTCATGCTGAGGATCCCGTCCTCCGCATCGGTCCAGGTCCCAGGCGAGCCATTTACTCCGTGGAATCCAGCCGCGTATTGGACCACGCCTCCGGTCAGCGATCTGCCGCCAAAGAGGAAGTAGCTCGACCCCTTGTAGTGCACCAATCCCCCGAGCCCAGGGTGGTGAAACGCGCAGTTGCCGATGTCGCTCTCGTCGATGTCGAGGTGCTGGGTCACGAAGAGCCGAATCTCACGCTGGACGGAGCCGTGATTGCAGATCCGGATGCGCCGCAGGAGTATGTCGTTGTCGTGCGCTGCCGTCTCCTCTGTGGCCAAGGTCAGCTGGAGGTCCGGATTGGCGAGTGTGGCCTGCAGCGTGAGCGAGCCGGGCATGTAGTCCATCTGCCGCTGCCATTGATCCGAATCGCACCAGGAAAACCGCCCATCGATCCAAACGCCGAGCCGCATCGCATTGCCGCTCAGATGGTTACGGAAGCCGACATGGGGATAGCAAAGCTCACGAATACGATAGCGATCGTCATACGCGACCAGGAGTCTTCCGTTACCGAGAACAATAGGGCGGGGCACGGCAATATTGTGATGACCGATTGTTGATGGTTGATGGTTGACTGGCCCCCAGGCTGTACGTTGTGAACGACGACCTTCAACGAGCACTCATCAGTCATCAATCATCGATGAGAGTGGTGCCCAGAAGAGGACTCGAACCTCCACGCCTTGTGGGCACACGGACCTGAACCGTGCGCGTCTACCAATTCCGCCACCTGGGCAGGTGAAGGGTGATTATACCGACGCCACACTCCCCGTATCCCTGACAGTTCCCCAACCACCCGACACGAATACCAGGAGCGCCGCCGATCAATCGTGGAACTCATCACGTGGTGCTCCTTGGCCGGAGCCGCTGAGAGGGGCTTATTGGGATGCTAAGTGGCGAACTGCTGGTAACTGAGGGGCTGATCAATTCCGATCAGCTAAAGCTGGCTGAAGACAAGCAAAAGGAACTCGGCGGCAATGAGCCGATCGCCCGAGTGCTTGTCAACATGGGCTTCATTGACGAGCGCGACCGAGTTCGCTGCCTTGGCAAGGTCTGGGGCATCCAGTTCGTCGACATCAATGAGCAGGCGCCCCAGCACGACGTCCTTACCCTCCTCTCCCCACAGCTTGCCAAGCGCTTCAAAACCCTCCCGCTAGAAAAGCAGGGCAATAAGCTCATCGTCGCGATGGCGAATCCGCTCGACATCTTCGTGATCGACGAGCTTCGCCTATCGACCGGCCTCGAGATAGAGGCGATGATCGCGGTTGAAGAGGACATCAATAACGCCCTCGCCACCCACTATAAGATCGATGTAAACGTCAACGACGCGCTTGCCGGCGTGATGAAGGACTTCGACGGCCAGGTCGAACTCGCCGTCACCGATGAAGAGGAGCTTAGCGAGGCTGAGCTTCGCGAGATGGGCGAGGATGCCCCGATCATCCGGCTCGCGAACCTAATCATCAGCCAAGCCATTGCAGACAAGGCGAGCGACATCCACATCGAACCTATGAAGGATGGTCTGCAGGTTCGCTATCGCATCGACGGCGTTCTGATCGACGGCATGAAGCTGCCGCGCAAAATCGTGCCGCCGCTCACGAGCCGCATCAAGATCATGTCCGAGATGGACATTGCCGAAAAGCGCGCCCCCCAGGACAACCGAATCAGCGCGACTATCGGCGGCAAAGAATTCGACTTCCGCGTATCGACGCTTCCGCTTATTCACGGCGAGAAGATCGTCATGCGCGTGCTCGACAAGACGGGTATCAACGTTGGGCTCGGCAAGCTTGGGTTCCTGCCCAGCAACCTCAAGCAAGTCGAGGACATGTGTTCCAAGAGTTACGGAATCATCCTCGTGACCGGCCCGACCGGCTCGGGCAAGTCCACGACCCTTTACTCGATCCTCAACAAGATCAATACGGGCGACAACAATATCATCACGATCGAGGATCCCGTCGAGTACGAGCTAGCCGGCATCAACCAGTGCGGCGTTAACGTCCGCGCAGGCATGACCTTTGGCGCGGGCCTGAGAGCGATGCTCCGGCAGGACCCCGACGTGATCATGGTTGGAGAAATGCGCGACAGCGAGACGGCAACGATCGCCATGGAAGCGGCGCTCACCGGCCACCTCGTTCTCAGCACGCTCCATACCAACGACGCGCCCGCCGCCGCCCACCGCCTTATCGACATGGGCGTCGAGCCGTTTCTGATATCTTCTTCGATCATCGGGGTTCTGGCCCAGAGGCTCGTCCGGCAGATCTGTCCGCATTGCAAGGAGGCCTATCACGGCACCCGCGAGAGCCTGTTGCGCTACGGCTTCCCCATTCCCGATGAAATCGGTGCCGACACCCATGGCGAACTGACGCTCTTCCGGGGTAGGGGCTGCGACAGGTGCAAGAACACGGGCTACAAAGGCCGGACCGGCATCCACGAGCTGATGGTGCTTAACGACGAGATCAGAGACAAGATTCTCGAAAAGTCGCCCAGCCATGTATTGCGCAATCTGGCCATCGGCAACGGAATGCGAACGCTCCAGATGGACTCAGTTCAGAAGATCCTTATGGGCGTCACCTCCGTCGACGAGGTTCTAAGGGTGATCTACGCCTAAGCAGCAGCGCCGTAAGTTCAGGAGAAATCAATGTCAGCCGCACCAGCACTAAACGACGAAGCAGGCCTGGATAGGATCCTCGCCCGTGTGAGCGAAGTTCCCGTGCTTCCCCACGTGGTCTACAAGGTCATGGAGATATCCGGCTCGGCCGAGTCCTCGAGCCAGGAGCTTGAAAGGGCCATCGTCATCGACCCCGGATTCAGCTCCAAGCTGCTCTCGCTTGCTAATTCCGCCTACTACGGGCTGCCAAGGCGTGTGACGTCGGTATCGGAGGCGATCACCTTCTTAGGCTTCAAATCGATACGTCAGCTCGCGATGACGGTAGGAGTCTTCGATCTTTTCATCGGCAAGAACGACAAAGATTCCTTGCGCCGGCGTCGATGGTGGAGGCATTCGGTCGATAGTGCCGTCTGCTGCCGGTGGCTTGCAAAGAAGAATCGTGAGCTTCAGCCGGAGTCTGCTTACACGGTGGGGCTGCTTCATATTATCGGCAAGACCCTGCTGGACCGGTTTGGTGAAGAGCCCTACGAGAAGGTCGAGATGCTCATGGAGCATGGCGTCGACGACCTTAGAGCGGAATTAGCGGTTTACAAATGCGACCACATCCAGGTTGGAGTCGCTGCCGCTTCTCAATGGGGTTTCCCCGACGAATTAGTGGTCGCCTTGGAGTACGACCGTCCAGCGCCCGATGGGGATCCCTGGGCGACGCACCGTGCATGCGTAATGCTCGGCAGCCGCATCGCAGATCTCGCTCTCGTTGGGCAAGACCTCTCCGAGGCTGAGTTGATCGTTTTGCCAACTTGGGCTCTCGAGCAAATGGGTTTTAGCCAAGATCAGATGCCCGATTTGGTGAGCGCCGCAACCCAGGTAATTGGAGAAGCGGCAAGCATTCAATTGTAAGTGTTTTGTGGAATATGAGACGAGGAAGGAGGATTAAGAATGGCTGAATTTAACTGGAGCAAGGTGTTGGGAGATGAGCCGGGCGCGAATCCGGCTGCGGAAGAGGGGCTGCCCATTGATCCACGCAACGGCCAGCTGGTCGAATCGCCGGCGCTTGAAGTGGTTTCCGCCGAAGAGGACCAACCGCACTATCGCCCGGCCAGGGTCGACCCGTCGATCCACAATATCAAGGTCGGCGGCAAGTACGAGCTTGGGCTAGAAAACGACTACCCCGTGCCGCAGGTCGAAGAGCCGGAGAACGCTCTGCCGATCAAGGATGCACATCTTGATGACATCCTCCGCTTGGCGATCGAGCGCAAGGCCAGCGACATCCACCTCACGGTAGGCATGCCGCCCATGGTTCGGCTCGACGGTGAGTTGGCCCCGCTCCCGTATCAAATTTTGTCTCCGCCCGATACCCGGCGGCTGATTTACGAGACTCTCACCGACGAAAATCTCCAGAAGTTCGAGCAGACACACGAGCTGGACTTTGGCTACGGTGTCAAGGGATTGGCCCGGTTCCGGTTTAACGTGTACATGCAGCGCAACAGCGTGGCCGGTGCGCTTCGTGTGATCCCTACCAAGATTCCGACTTTTGAACAGCTTGGCCTGCCCACGATCATCCGCGATATGGCCAAACGCTCCAGCGGACTCATTCTGGTCACTGGACCCACAGGATCAGGCAAGTCGACGACCATCGCGACGATGATCGACGACATTAACGAGAATCGAACCTCGCACATTCTTACGATCGAAGACCCGATCGAGTATCTCCATGCCCACAAGAAGTGCATGGTGAACCAGCGTGAAATGCACTCTGATACGCTCAGCTTCCACGGTTCGCTTCGGGCGGTGTTGCGCGAAGATCCGGACATCATCCTCGTTGGAGAGCTGCGCGACCTGGAGACGATCGAGGCGGCGCTGACCCTCGCAGAGACAGGCCACCTGGTGTTCGGCACCCTGCACACTCGGAACGCTCCGGCGACAGTCGACCGAATCGTCGATGTCTTTCCAAGCGATCAGCAGGACCAGATTCGCGTCTTGATGGGGAACACCCTTGAAGGCGTCGTCTCGCAGCAGTTGCTGCCCAAGCTCGGCGGAGGGCGAGTCGCTGCACTCGAGATTATGATGGGCACGCCCGCCATCAAGAACCTGATCCGGGAAGGCAAGACGCATCAGATGTACTCGGTCATCGAAACCTCCCAGGCTCTGGGAATGCTTACGATGGACAGCTCCTTGTGCTCATTGTTCAAGAACGGTGTCTGCTCGTATGAGGAGTGCCTCATGCGCGCCGTGGATAAGGAGAACTTCGCAAGAATGATCAAAGGAGGCTAAAGGAATGGGCAGACCCGTCCATGATTACATTGATGGGTCTGCGCATTACTCGGCTGAAATTGTGCGCCGCCATGCTTGTTACGAGCTTGGGGGCGCTTGTTGCTTGGGCGATCCCGGAGAGCGGCTTGCTCTCAAAGGCGACCCGCGTGGGCTCCGCCAATCTGGAAACCGCCCAGGGCCAGCCGGTCACGGTTGACTATTACAATCTTCAGGGAAACCTGAAAGCCGTCGCCTACAAGTTAGCTCAGGAGCGGCCCAAGACAAAGGGCTGGAAGCAATCGGGATCCGACGAGTTCGCGGTCTTCACGTCCTCAAAGCGGACCGGGGATATCATGTGGCAGCGCATCGCCGTCTTCCGCGGGAAGCTGGATAAGACCTTCCAGGTAGTTCCGAAGACCGAGAAGGCCTGGCTCAATGTGATTGTCTATCGGGTGAGATCGGTCAGGGTTTTCAAAGGCTAGGCTTTGTCAGCTTCCTCGATCGCCTCTGGCTCTTCGTGAGCTTCCTCTGCTTCCGCTGGCGCCTCGACGACCGCTTGCGCTGCTGCACCCTTGGCCTTCGAGGCTCTCTTCTTGGGGCCGGATGCGCCCATCTCGATGCCGACCGCGCCTTCGGTAAAGCTTGCCTTGATCTTGATTCGGCGGCTGATCTCAGATCCGCTCAGAGTGCTCCAATTTGCCCTGTCGAGCGCCCACTGCCATCCAATATCGCTGGCCGCATAGACGAACTCAACGCCTTCTTTTAGAACGTCGCTGAGCAAGGTTTTCAGGTCGTTACGCCCTTCGAGCACCTGTTCTCCGGCTGGGAGATTCGGTGTGAGG
The DNA here is from genome assembly GCA_049276675.1 of Fimbriimonadaceae bacterium. Classification (GTDB taxonomy): domain Bacteria; phylum Armatimonadota; class Fimbriimonadia; order Fimbriimonadales; family Fimbriimonadaceae; genus DATLGQ01. The sequence continues at coordinate 5,058 of JBASWW010000050.1, read as the reverse complement.
CCGATGGAGACGTTGATCGGCTCTTCCTCGACAGTTGTCTTCGTAGTTTTCTTCGGGGTCTCGATGCCTTCTTGGACCATCTCGATCTGCCCCACCATCGCCTTGGTCAGTCCTTCGTAGTCATCAGGCCACTTGTAGGTCTGGCCGTCGTAAAGAGCGAGTGCGTGTCGGCCTGTGAGGGTAAGGGCCGAGGCGAGCAATGCGGCGTCCGCCGGCTTGAGCTTCGGATGGGACTTGCGGACCTGTTCGAGGGCGGTTTCGAGTTTGGTGAGTTGGCAGGTGGTCAATAGGGAGCTCCGGGAAAGGCGCGGTCAAGCCTGCGCCATAATGTCCTAGCTTACCCTGTCGGAGGTTCGAATGAAGCTTAAGAGGTTGTCCGCCGGACTGATTGGAGTCGTTATATTCGCGCTCGGATGCTCGGGAGAAAAGCGCTCCGCGGAAGTCGAGCCAAGTTCCGGCGAGAAGTCTCTCACGATTGGGATCGTGTTCGATAAGGGGGGTCGCGGGGACAAGTCGTTCAACGACAGCGCTTGGCGAGGGATCGAGCGTGCGAGAAACGAATTGGGCGTGGCTGTGGTCAGCCGCGACAGCCCGGCTGACAAGGACTATGCCTCAAATCTGAGCTCACTTGCTGCAAAGAATGTCGACCTCATCGTCGGGGTTGGGATCAACATGGAAAAGGCGATGATCGAGGCCGCGAATGATAACCCGGACTCCCGCTTTGCCATCGTTGACGGATTCATCGATGCGCCCAACGTCCGCAGCCTGAGGTTCAATGAGGAGCAGGGATCGTTCCTGGCAGGATATCTGGCCGGCCTTATGACCAAGAGTGGCAAGATCGGCTTTGTCGGCGGGCAGGAGATCGACCTCATCAAGAAGTTCTATGCTGGCTACGCGGCAGGGGCAAAGACGGCAAACCCAAGGGTCGAGGTCCTGCGGCCGCAATACACGGGAAGCTGGGATGACGTGGGGAAGGGCAAGCTCTTCGGCGCGGCCCAATACAGCGCGGGCGCGGATATCGTTTATCATGCTGCGGGGCGCTGCGGTTTGGGCGTGTTCCAGGCGGCACAGGCAGCGGGAAAATATGCCATCGGGGTGGACAGCGATCAGGACGACCAGGCCGAGGGACTTGTGCTCACGAGCATGATCAAGCGGGTCGACGAAGCCGTTTTCCAGACGATCAAGGATGTGAAGGAAGGGAAGTTCTCGGCAGGCGCCGTGACCTACGATCTGAAGGCGAACGGGGTAGGGCTCTCCGAAATGCGGTTCACCAAGGACAAGATCGGGCCGGAAAATCTTGCGAAGATCGAGGGAATGCGCAAGAAAATCATCTCCGGCGAGCTTGTCGTGCCGACGGATATGGCGAGCCTGGAGAGGTATGTGGCGGGCCTGCCGAAGGGCTGAACCACATCAATCTTTCGCCGGCTCGCAAGCCGGACAGGCGGTAGGTGTGCCGCTGCATCCCTCCGCCTTCGCGGGCTCCGGCTTGGCTTCTTCGGCCTTCGATTCGCTCTTGGGTTCCGCTGTATTCGATGCGTAGTCGTTGATGTGGAAGCCAGAACCCTTGAACATCACTGCAATGGGCTGGATCAGGCGCCGCAGCTTGCCCGCAGCTCCGCAGCTACAATCCTTGAGCGCATCTTCGGTGATTCTCTGCTCAATCTCGAACTGCTTGCTGCAGCTCGCGCATTCGTACACATAAATCGGCATATCCTTCATGTTATACGTCGGCAGATTGACGACAGTGTTGAAGGAGGATTCTTCGATCTTGGCAACTCAGCCCTTAACACAGAGAGGCCGCAGGAGATAAGCTAGGAGTTAGTGGGCTCTGACCTGACCACTGACCGTTGATCCCCGACCACCAATCCAATGTTTGGCCAGAGCTTTGTTGCAGGCGATATCGGCACCGTAGCGTTTCTGATCGTGCTCGAGGCGCTGCTCTCAGCCGACAACGCGCTCGTGCTCGCCATCATGGTGCGGCATCTGCCCAAGCATCAGCAGCGCCAAGCGATGATCTGGGGGATGGGCGGCGCGTTTGTGCTCCGAACGGGCGCTATCCTTCTTGCCGCCGTCATCATCAGCTTCTGGTGGCTCCAGCTCATCGGCGCGCTGTACCTCCTCTACCTGCCAATCAAGCACTTCATTGATGTCGCAAGGGGAGCGCATGGGGTCGAAGGCAAGAAGATGGGATTCTGGGCGACCGTGGTGTACATGAACCTGGTGGACACCGCCTTCGCCCTCGACAGCGTGATCGTGGCGGTCGCCGTGGTGGATACTGTCAAGAACCCCGACAAACTGTGGGTCGTCGTTGCCGGAGCCATCCTGGGCATCGTGATCCTGCGGTTTGCGGCGGGCTATTTCATCCGCCTGCTGGAGCGGTATCCGGTGCTCGACCACGTCGCATATATGCTCGTCGGATGGGCGGGCGTCAAGCTGCTTTTCATCTCCGGCCACTCCTACATCAGCCCGAAAAACAGCTTCCAGCCCTTCGTTCTGCCGTTCAATGTGCCGGAGATGCCGAGCTGGCTCTTCTGGACAGGAATGGGGATCATCGCGATCGGCGGCACCTTCTACGCCATGCGCCATGGCCGGCCCCTCTCGGCCGAAGGGGAGGCGAAGGCGGATATCGCCGAGGAAGCAACCGGCGTGCAGTTCGATGACGACGACGGGCCAACAGAGGCGCGTTCTTAGGATTCTTTCGAATCGGTCAAATCAGTTCTATCCGTCAATATCACGATCCTCAACACCGCAACACCGTAACACCTCAACACAATGACCAAGCTCAAGATCGGAATCATCGGCAGCGGCGGAATCGCCCAGAGCTGCCATATGCCTGGATATGCCTCCGTCCCCGACAAGTGCGAGATGGTCGCCGTGTGCGATATCAACCCCGATGTCGCAAGGGAGGCCGCGGACAAGTTCGGGATCAGCCATATCTGCACCGACTACCGGGAGCTTCTCGGCAACCCCGAGATCGACGCCGTATCCGTCGCAACTCCCAATAAATTCCACCTCCAGCCAACCGTCGATGCCCTCCGAGCAGGCAAGCATGTGCTCTGCGAGAAGCCGCTTGCCATGAACGCCGACGAGGGCCGCGAGATGTGCCGCGCCGCAAAGGAGACGGGCAAAATCCTCCAGGTCGCCCTCCAGCAAAGGTTTTCCGGCCCGATGCGCTACATGAAGGCCTTCATCGACGCAGGCGAAATGGGGGATATTTACTACGCCAGAGCCTGGGCACTAAGGCGGCGCGGCGTGCCCGGATGGGGGGTCTTCACCGACAAAGAGAAGCAGGGCGGCGGGCCCCTCATCGACATAGGCGTCCATATCCTCGACATGACCCTCCATCTCATGGGCTATCCCAAGCCCATCTCCGCAAGCGGAATGACGTGGGACATGCTCGGCAAAAACCCCGAACTGCACAATAACTGGGGCGACTACGACCGGTCCAAGTTCACCGTTGAGGACTACGCTGCCGCATTCATTCGTTTCGAGGGTGGACGTGCCGTCACCCTCGAAAGCTCATTCATGGGCAATATCGAAGGCGATCCCTTCCGAACCCACCTCATGGGAACAAAAGCCGGCGCCACCGTCAAAATCTCCGGAGACGATGCTGTCCGAATCTACACTGAAAAGCATCGCCAGGTCTACGACATCATCCCCATCAACGTCCCCCGGGTCGAATCCAGCCACACCGCCGAGGTCCAGGCGTTCGTCGACGCCATCCTCGAGGGCAAGCCGTCCCCCGTCCCCGGCGAGCAGGGCCTGATCCTCAATGCCATCTTCGATTCGATCTATAAGAGCAGCGAATCGGGAAGGGAAGAGCCGGTCAATGCCGAGGTGTAATCCGCCGCCCCTCACCCCCTGCCCCCTCTCCCCGCCATTCATCGGGCTGAGGGGGTTCTGCAAATCTGGCACGTTTGCCCGTAATGAGCGTAGAGTGCTATGCTGATGTTGGGGGTAAATGCTTATGAGCGGTGAGTCCAAGGCGGCTTTTATTCTGCTCGTTGAAGATAATGCGGACGACGAGAAGCTGACCTTGCGCGCGCTCAAGCAGAGCGAGATCCCCAATGAGACGGTCGTCGCGCGGGACGGCGAGGAGGCTTGTGGCTACCTTTTCCCCAATGGCGACGAGCGCAGGCAGCTTCCCGACCTGGTGCTTTTGGACCTGAAGCTGCCCAAGGTCGGCGGCCTTGAGATTCTTCAGCGGATGCGGCGCGAGGAGCGGACGAAGAACGTGCCGATCGTGGTGCTTACCTCGAGCGACGAGGAGCGGGACATCATGATGAGCTACAACCTGGGCGCGAACAGCTATATCCGCAAGCCCGTGGACTATGTCCAGTTCATCGACACGATCAAGCTGCTCGGGCAATATTGGCTGACCGCGAACCGCCGGCCCGCCTGATTTTGGAGGGTTGCTGGGCCATACTATTGGGTATGCGTCGCCCGATTCTTTCGCTGCTTGCCCTCTTTCTCGCCGCTCTCGTGCTGTCCGGCTGCCCCGTCGGCTCGCGCCACGGCGCGGATGCCGAGACGAGCCTTCGCGGAGCCACCGAGGCCGCCGACATCGTCGATCTGCCCCAAACCACATCCGGCCAAGGGGGCGAGGGCAGCGAGGCGGTTGATTTGACATCGGATAAGAACTGAGGCTGCGCCCTCTGCCATAATATGCGCGTTACGGGTTTCACCTGCCTACTTGAATCCGATCGCGCCTTGGGCCTGTTCGTATGGAGAGAGACACAGCGAGACGAACCCGCAGCGAAACTAATACGGAGGCCTTAGGAAATGGCATCGAAATCTCTATATGTCGGAAATCTCCCGTACACCTGCACGGAGGAATCGCTCCTCGAATACTTTGCAGCGTACGGCGCATCACAGGCTCGGATCGTCGAAGGTCGGGGGTTCGGGTTCATTGATGTGGACGAGGACAAGATGGAAGCGGCAATCGCCGATAAGCACAACTCGGAAATGGGCGGGCGCACGCTGACGGTGAACGAAGCCCGTCCGCGTGAGCCCCGATCTGGCGGCGGCGGCGGCGGCTATGGCGGCGGACGCAGCGGC
>JBASWW010000049.1:0-5493 GCA_049276675.1 Fimbriimonadaceae bacterium | reverse complement strand
GAAACCCCCTCTCCCGCCCCGGGGGAGAGGGGGAAGGGGGAGAGGGCAGACGGCTCGCTCATCTGGGGCACCGGCACAGAGGACTACTTCCTGAGCGCATGGGGCCTGCAGACTACCTCCACCCCTTACGCGGGCACGCCCTACTTCGATCAATGGGGCATTGTCGGCGGCCACACGAGCGCCTACCGCTGGCACATCAACGATCCCATCGTTTTCCAGAAGTCGCTCAAGTTTACGATTGAGCACTTCGGTTGGATCTCGCCTGACGAAAACAAGGACTACAAGACAAACTCCTGGAACGAACGGGAAGACGACTATTCGAGTGTCGCCTTCTGGTACCAGCAGGGCCCTTCGACCTTCACGGCTAGGGCACCGGCGAACCGCAAGCTGCCCTCTCTCGAACGGGTCATTGCGTATGGCCGAGACTTTCTCCAGCCCCAGTACCGTGGAATCGGTGAGGCGCAGGCCCAACAGCTCGACATCTACGAAGGGCCACAGCTCCTCTACATGCCGAAGCCCGAACCACTGAAGCCCGACGCTGCCTGGGTCGAGATTCCGTTCACGATCGCCAAGAAGGAGCCGCTAAGATTGGTGCTGAACATGACGACCTCTTACGATTTCGGTATGTACCAAGCGTCTCTGAAACCGGAAAGCGAGTCCCGAAGCTACAAGCTCGGCGGGCCGATGGACTTCTATTCGGAGAAGGTGGCCAACAAGGAGTTCCACCTGCTGGACTTCTGGCCGGAGCCAGGCAAGTATCGCCTGCGATTGGATCTGGTCGGTAAAAACCCGCGCTCGGACGGCTATTTCCTCGGCATCGAGTCGGTGCGGCTCAGGGAAAGGAGGCCGCGGGTGCTGGAGTGGGGACACGATAAGGACAAGGACTGGCGGACGAACCCTATTCTTTACCGATAGCCGTCAAGCCATTGCGATGGCGAGATTGAGCCTTTCGAGCAGCTCGTAGGCTCTTTCCCACTGCACGGTGGGTGGTGTCCGAATACCTTTGCCACGGGCATCGCTATAGCTTTGCGAGTCCACTACCATGCCTTGCGAGGCTGCCCGCCGAAGTGCTTCGTCGATATGGAAGCAGGCGCAATTCAGGTAGAAGCCACTGCACCAACGCTCGAAGGTGCGCTCGTTCGCAAAGGTAAAGGCATTGTCGTCGACTAGCTTCTCAAGGACCTGGACCGACATGGAAGCGACCTCCTCGCGCGATCGGGGTGCCTCGGTTACCAGAAACACCGCTCTCCACAGGGCAAACGCAGCACCAACGATCAACCCTGCCAGGGATTCCGCCTCATCTCCACGACCGGCTGACTTTCTCTCGCCTTCGTAGATTCCCAGCAGGAACAGCTGTATCTGATTGCGATGCTCCACCCGCCAACGCCTTTCGCTTTCGCTAAGCTCTTCAATGGACATTTGCGCCACCTTCTCAGCCATATTATGAAACGCGAAGAGCCCAGGCTACTCTCCCCTTTGGGACCATCCGGAGCGAGTCTGCCAAAATGAATCCATGGCCGGGCATTCCAAATGGAAGAACATCAAGATCCGGAAGGGCAAGCAGGACGCGATCCGCGGCAAGCTCTTCACCAAAATCAGCCGCGAGATCATCGTAGCCGCAAAGATGGGCGGCGGAGATATCGCCATGAATCCACGCCTGCGAGTGGCGGTCGAGAAAGCGCGCGAGGCGTCGGTGCCTGTGGACAATATCAAGCGGAGCATCGCCAGGGGCACGGGCGAGATCGAGGGCGCGGACTACGAGGAGATCACCTATGAGGGCTATGGGCCAAGCGGTTCGGCGATCATCATCGAATGCTATACCGAGAACCGCACGAGGACCGTCGCCGAGGTTCGTCATGCCTTTTCAAAGTGCGGCGGCAATCTGGCAGAGAACGGCTCCGTCAGCTGGCAGTTCAAGCATCTCGGGGAGATCATTCTGGACCGGAACGGCAAAGACGAGGATGAGATCCTTCTCTTGGCGGCCGAAGCTGGCGCGGACGACGTTACGAGCGACGAGGACAGCTTCTATGTCTACACGAGCGTCGACAGTCTGCACAGCGCAAACGATGCCCTTGAGAAAGCCGGCTTGAAAGCGGCCGAAGTGGGCTTAACTTACCTACCCACTAACAAGGCCGATCTCCCAGCGGATGACTATCCCAAGCTGATACGACTGCTCGAAATGCTCGAAGACCTCGACGACGTCCAGGAAACCTATGTAAACGTCGATATCCCCGACGAAATGCTCCAGGAGGCATAGGCCGATCAGGCGAGTTCCGATTGCTTCGCTCCTGGTCATCAGCGGCAATGTGCTCGTGGCATTCTTCCTTGCGGTGCGCGATCAGGACCTGTGGATTCAATACGGGTTCAATCCGAACTACCCCACCCTCCTGGACGCCTTCGCAAGCCTCTTTATCCATACAAACCTGCTGCACCTGCTTGGCAACATGCTCTTTCTCGCGGCGGTCGGGGCGGCGGTGGAACTCGCGGCGGGCTCAGTGCGCTTCACGATTGTCTACTTTGCGGGAGGTTTGGCGGGTGTGCTGGTCCATCTTCTTGTGCTGAGAAAGGTTCCGGAGGCTCCGATTCTGATTGGGGCGAGCGCGGCGGTCGCCTCTTGTGTCGCCTACTACGCAGTTAGGTACAGCCGGTTCCGAGTTCCGTTTATGCCGGGGAAAGGTGTTTCTGTGGCGGCGGTTACGGCGGTCTGGGTGCTGCTCCAAGTCGCGGGCGCGATGTTCCGGGTTGGCGATAACGATGCGGCAGTAGCCTATTGGGCTCATCTCGGAGGTTTTTCCGCCGGACTTTTGCTGAGCGTGCTCTTTCAGGCGCCGCGAATGGCCGATCTCGAGCTTGGCCACGAGGTCCTTCGCCAGATGAACGAGCGGAGCGCGGGGGCGGCTCTTACCGCAGCGGACGTGCACCTTGGCTCCTATCCCAAAGACGTGTCCGGTCTGCGCCAAAAGGCTGAAGCGCAGGCCAGGCTGGGCGACCGAGAACAGGAAGCAGGCACTTTGCTGATCCTGTTGGACAAGCTGCCGGAATCCCAGCAGGGTGAAGTGCTTTCGCGGCTGGGCGAGCTCGGACTCTTGACGCGGATGCCCGCCCTACGGCGGACCCTGCTTGCAGAGCGGTTCAAGGCCTCTGATCCCGCGGTTGCCGAACAGCTTCTAAAGAGCGTGCTGGAAGACCAAAAGGGCGAGGCGCAACGGCCGGACGCTCTGCTGGCAATGGCGAGCCTTCAAATTGAGAGCGGGTCCGGATCGGCCAAGGGCTATCTGGACGAGCTGGTTCGCGAACACCCACTTCATCCTGCAACGGAGCTTGCGCGAGCGCGCGGGTGGGTGGATTGAAAGCTTGGTGGCGCAGGGTTCGGCCCTTTCTGATCTCGGGCCTTGCTTATTCAATTGCCCGGCTGCTCGGTATGACGCTTCGGATACGCGCGCTCGGCTGGGAAAAGGTCAAGAGTCTGCCGCAAGGAAAGATTCTGGCCGGCTGGCATGGGAAAACGTTCGTGGCAGCCAACTTCTTCAAAGGTCTGGGGCTGTGGACGATCATCAGCCATTCGCGAGACGGCGAGCTGCAGTCGCGGATATTCAAGCGTTTCGGCTTCAATATCATCCGGGGCAGCACCGGCCGAGGGGGAGCGAGGGCCCTCGTCGAGTCAATCAAGGTCTTGCGTAAGGGCGCGATGATGGCCTTCACCCCCGACGGACCAAGGGGGCCCAGTGGCGTGGTGCAGATCGGCATCATGGCGATGGCGCAGAAATCCGGCGCTGCCCTGATTCCAGTGGGGGTGTCGGCGCGCCGCCGGTGGCTCCTGGGAACCTGGGACAGCTACCTGATCCCCAAGCCCTTCTCGAAGGCGATCATGATCTTCGGCGACCCTTTGCTCGTTCCCACTGATGCCGGCGCCGAGCAGATCGAAGAACTTCGGCAGAGCCTTGAAACGGCCATAAAGAGGCTCGAAATTGAGGCCGATATCGCTATGGGGCATCCAGCCGGAGCGCAGAGTGGTTAGGCTGGTCGACACCCATTGCCACCTAAATCTCCTGGAGCACTTTCCTGAGCCCGAGCGTGAGATCGAGCGGGCGCGCGAGGCCGGAATCGATCGCCTGATCGTGGTCGGAATCGACGAGCAGAGCAATATCCGGGCGCTCGAGCTTGCGGATCGCCACCAATGGGTGTTTGCGGTCGTCGGCTGGCACCCGAACTCGGCGGCAACCTACTCCGCGGATGTTCTCAAGCAAGTCGAGGAATGGGCAAGGCATCCGAAAGCCGTGGCGATCGGAGAGATCGGGCTGGACTACCATTGGGACTTCGCGACCAGGGAGCAGCAGGAGCGGTGCCTGATAGATCAACTCGACCTCGCCGCATCCATGAGCAAGCCGGTGGTGTTCCACTGCCGCGATGCCTATCCCGACCTGCTTTCCCTGTTGGAAGCCCGTTCGGAGGTCACAAAGGGCACTAAGAGTCACGAAGTACACAATGGCGATTGCTCGACGCCGAACACCCAACACCCAACACCCAACACCCGTCTGCTATTCCACTGCTTCTCCGGAGACGCCCAGGACCTTCGCCGCGCGATGTCCCTCGATGCCTATTTCGGGGTCGACGGGCCGATAACCTACAAAAAGGCTCATGCGCTCAGAGAGCTCATCAAGCAAATGCCCAAGAATCGAATCATGCTCGAGACGGACAGCCCATACCTCTCGCCCGAGCCCTTTCGGGGCAAGCCGAACAGCCCCGCCAATATCGCAATCATTAACCGCGCGATGGCCTCAACATTGGCGATATCGCCCGAAGAGAGCGCCGCCTTGACGACCAGCAATGCGGAGAGGTTTTTCGGCCTCTAACCTCCGGTCGTGGATGAATCACCCGTCGTTCCGCCTGTTGTAGGGGGCGGATCAACCACCGGCGGATCATCCACTGGTGGTTCGTCAACAGGCGGCTCCTCGACGGGCGCCTGCTCCTTTGGCGGTGCCTTGGGCGTCGTGTGGCGGCGTCTTCGAGGCTGATTCGATGACCGGGTCGTAGAGTAGCTTCTGCCCGCCGGAGCTGCGGAAATGTCCACCTCCGGCTCGCCGTAGGTGGGTTCGTCGCTTACCACTTCCAACGCCTTGGGCGCCGCAGGCTTGATCGGCTCCCTCATTCCGAGGATTCTAGGCACGAACGGCCCCACGAGGAAATAGCCCACGACAAGCAGCGCCAAAGGAACGGCCACCCATTTGAGCAGCAGTAGACCAACTTGACCACGCCTTCGGTTCATAGGCACATTATGGCAGGTAGCCTTCCTCCCGGCCTTAGGACGTTCGAAATGATGAATCCGACGACGAGAATATATGCCCACTGAGATCTACGAGCAGACAAGCGAAGAAGGCCCAGAAGTGGTCTTGGAGAATGACCTGCTTCGGCTGGCCATTTCTCCTTATTTTGGCGGGCGCATCGTACAGATATTCGACAAGCGGATCGGCCGAGATATCCTGGACGAAACGC
>JBASWW010000048.1:0-8061 GCA_049276675.1 Fimbriimonadaceae bacterium | reverse complement strand
GGATCTTGGAAAGCGGCAGCAAGCTGCCGCACTCTAAAGCGCGGTAACCTTTGAACCTGGGATGACCGTTCGCGAGCTGCGTAGAAAATATCTGGAGTTCTTTCAATCGAAGGACCATCTGGTGGTGCCTTCGGCCTCGCTCGTGCCCTACGACGTGACCGGCAAGCTCGACGAGTCGCTGCTCTTCACGGGCGCAGGCATGGTCCAATTCAAGCCATATTTTCGCGGTGTCGTCCAGCCGCCAGCGAAGCGTCTTGTGAACTGCCAGCGAGTCGTCCGGACCGGCGACATTGAGAGTGTGGGCAACCCAAGCCATCTGACCTTCTTCGAGATGCTCGGCAACTTCTCGTTTGGCGACTATTTCAAGGCGGAAGCAATCGCTTACTCATGGGAGTTCCTGACTTCACCCGATTGGCTTGCCATAGATCCCAACAGGCTTTGTGCGACTGTATTCGAGGAGGACGACGAGGCGTACGAAGCCTGGTCCCGCTTCTTGCCGCCGAACCGCATATTCCGCCTGGGAGAGGACAAGAACTTCTGGCCCGCGGGCTCGTTTTCAGCCGGCCCGCCCGGACCCTGTGGTCCCAACGCTGAAATGTTCTATTGGACCGCGGATTCCCCTCCGCCGAGCGATCCTTCATACGGCGTCGAGGATTACCTTCGCGACGACAAGGCTGGGAACTGGCTGGAGATCGGCAACGACGTGTTTATCCAGTACGAGTGGAAGGGCCGGCTGCGCAATCCGGATCGACCGAGCGAGGGCTACCAGAAAGAGGGTATGGACCCGCTGCCGTTCAAAAGCGTGGACGATGGGCGGGGGCTGGAGCGGACCTCGTGCGTTCTGCAGGGCCTCACGGATGTCTACCGCGTGGACTCGATTTGGCCGATTGTGGAAAGGATCGTGGAACTCGGCCAGGGACGCTTCGGCTACGACGCCCCAACATCGCAACACCCTAACACCGCAACACCGGCCATCCGCATCATCGCCGACCACATCCGCACTGCAACCTTTTGCATTGCCGACGGCATCCTTCCCGGCAACACGGGACGCGGGTATGTGCTTCGCCGGCTCATCCGCCGGGCGGTCCTGAAAGGCCAGCGCGCTCTTGGCTTCGAGCAGCCCTTTTTCCACCTGGTCTATGAGGGCGTGGTCGAGGCGCTGGGGGATCACTATGCCGAGCTGGTGGAGCGCCGCGATGTGATTGTCGAGACGCTCCGCAACGAAGAACTGCTTTTTCGGCGGACACTTGCCCAAGGGACCGATCTGCTCGAGCATGACCTGGGCATCCTTCTCCGGTCCAATGAGGGCGCGACGCGCGTGCTTGGCGGAGGTTTGGCGTTTCGCCTCTACGACACGTACGGCTTTCCGCTAGAAGTAACTCAGGAAATCGCTTCGGAGGCCGGGGTCGAGGTTGATATCGAGGGCTACGAGATCGCGATGAAGGAGGCTCAGGAGCGGAGCCGGGGCGCAAGCGGCATGGATGCGGTGTATGGCGAGCAGGAGCGGCTTTTACTTTACACTTCCGCCCTGGCGAATGCGGCGACCATCTTTGTCGGCTACGGCAGCACCGAGCACTCAGCCAATTTAGTGCAGCTCAGCCCCCGATTTGGGCCGGATGGTCTGACCACGGGGGAGTTTCAAGTTTGTCTCGACGAGACGCCCTTTTATGCGGAATCGGGCGGGCAGGTCGGGGATACGGGGACTATCAAAGGCCCGGACTTTGAGTTTGAGGTCACAAATACGTGGAAGGAGCTTGGACTCATTTGGCATGATTGTGTCCTTGTATCGCGGGAAAGAGACAGCGCCGGGACGAACCACCCGGCGGCTACGGGGTTGACACCGGACGCGATCACCCAGATCTGCGAATCCGGCTTCTTCTTCAAGCCTGTCGAAGCGAAGGTTGATGCCGCAAGGCGCGCGAGGATCATTCGGAACCACACCGCAACCCACCTCCTCCACGCCGCGCTCCGCCAGGTCCTCGGCAAGCATGTCACGCAGGCGGGGTCGCTCGTCGCGCCAGATCACCTCCGGTTCGACTTCACCCATGGAAAGGCGATGAGCGACGAGGAGCTACGGCAGGTCGAGGAGATCGTCAACCATGAGGCCCTTGCCGCGCGACCGGTCCATATTCACGAAGATTTGGCGCTAGATGAAGCTCGAAAGATGGGTGCGATGGCTCTCTTTGGCGAGAAATATGGCGATCGCGTGCGCATGGTGGAAATACCGGACTTCAGTCTCGAGCTTTGCGGCGGATGCCACGTGCTTCAAACAAGCGAGATTGGCCTTTTCAAGATTCTCAACGAAAGCTCGGCGGCGAGCGGGGTCAGGCGCATCGAGGCTGTGACCGGCGAGAAGGCATATGAGTGGGTCGTCGAGCAGACAGCGCTTTTAGAATGCGCGGCGGAGAAGGCCAAGGCGAGTCCGAAAGAGCTTGTTCGGGCCATCGAGAAGCTTCAGGAGCAAGTTCGCGAGGAGAAGCGGGCCGTCCAGAAACTGCGAAGTCAGGCTCCTTCGGAAAGTACGGCCAAGCTGCAGCAGATCGGGGCGGTGGAGCTTGCGCTCGAGAGTCTGGCCGATGCCGACATGAAGGAGGCGACGCTGCGAGCCGACCGGCTCGTGGAGAACCAGCCGAACCGCGTGGCCGTGGTGGCGCTTCGGGCCAATGGGAGCGTGAACTTTGTCGTCAAGGTCGGCCCCGGCGCGCAGTCGGCTGGCGCCCACGCGGGCAATCTGGTGCGCGAAATAGCGAAGCTTGCCGGCGGCAGCGGCGGAGGCCGGCCGGACTTCGCTACGGCGGGAGCGAAGAACGCCGATCAGAGCGACACTGCATTGGATGCGGCGCATGGACTCCTCGCAGCACAGTTGGCAGATTGAATCCTGGTTACATCTTTAAGCACACGGTCCCCAAAGCGCACGAAGCAGGCTAGATTAGGCTGTACGGATCGACGTCGATGACTACCTGTACGTCCTTTGCGATAATGCCCCCGAGCCTCTCCCCGATGGGCGCGACGGAAGACCCCGGTGGCAGCTTGACCAAAACATGCCGCCGCCAACGAGCCTGAAGTCTCTCGATCGCGCAGTCCGCAGGGCCGAGGACTTCAATCTCGGGAATGCCGCTCAATGCTGCCCCTGCTTCGTTCGAGAGATTGAAAACGGAAGAGCGATTCTCCCCGCTAATCACGATATTGACCAGCCGCCGAAAAGGGGGATAGCCTGCATCCTGCCGCTCCTTCTTGATAGCTTCGAAGAACGGCAGAAAGGCGTGCTCCTTGGCCGCTATGACCGCCGGATGCAAGGGATTGAACGTTTGAATTACTACATGGCCCGGAGATTGCCCACGGCCCGCCCGCCCGCCAACTTGCGATAGTAGCTGAAAGGTCCGCTCGGAGGCCCGGAAGTCAGGGATGTTCAGCGACACGTCGGCGGCGATCACCCCCACCAGGGTCACGTTCGGGAAGTCGAGTCCCTTCGCGACCATCTGGGTGCCGACCAGTACATGCGTATCGCCGCTTCGAAAGGCCGCCAGAACCTCCTCCAAGGCGCCTCTCTTTTGTGCGATGTCCCGGTCCAGCCGAGCCACTGTCGCTTCCGGAAAAGCTTCGCCAACCGCCTCCTCGACCTTTTCCGTCCCCACGCCAAACGGGTTGAGCCGGACCCCTTGACATTCCGGGCAGGCATCGGGCGGCGGCGTCTGATATCCGCAGTGGTGGCACCGCATTCGCCGCTCTCTTTTGCTATAGGCCAGCGAAACCGCGCAGTGGGGGCAAGCGAACGGATGCCCGCAGTCCCGGCAGATCAAGAACGGCGAGTACGACCGGCGGTTGAGGAAGAGGATGACCTGCTCCCCCTTCGAAAGCGCCACCCCCATCCGCTCTCGAAGCTGCTCTCCAAGGATGCCCGGCTTGCCCGATCTGTAGCCCTCGGTAAGGTCGTCGATATGGACGGACGGAAGCTCGGCGTTGGAGACGCGCTTGGGAAGGGACAGCAACTCGAGCCCGCCTTGCTCCGCTTCAAAAAAGCTCTCTACCGAGGGCGTGGCCGACCCAAGCACGACGGGGCAGCTATGGCGTTCGGCGAGAAAACGGGCCAGCCCCTTTGCATGGTATCGCGGCGAGGACTCCTGCTTGTAGCTGCCCTCGTGCTCCTCATCCATAACGATGAGCCCAAGATTGGTGAGCGGCGAAAACAGAGCGCTGCGGGCACCCAGTACGAGCGGCGCTTCGCCCGACCTGATGCGCATCCAGCTATCGATCCTTTCGCTTGGCTTGAGATTGCTATGGAGGATCGCGACACTACGGCCGAACCGCTCCCGGAGCTGAGCGATCACCTGGGTGGCGAGGGCGATCTCTGGCACGAGATACAGCACCTGCCTTCCGAGCCGAAGGGCCTCCGACGCCGCACGGAGGTAAACCTCGGTCTTGCCGCTACCGGTGACCCCGAACAGGAGGAAGGGCTTTGGCTGCTGGGCGCGGACAGACTCGACAATTGCGTCGATTGCGATTTGTTGGTAAGGATTGGGATTGGGCGGGAGTTTAAGAGCGGGAGTCTCGGCCTGGACGACCTCCAACAGGCCTCCGGAGAGCAGCGCCTTGACGGTTGAATCCGTTACCCCGCTCAGGCCCTTGATCTCCGCTGCGGTCAGCCTTGCATCGAATGCCTCTTGAAGCCTCATGACGGTGAGCGCCTGGGCCGGCTTCTTGCGCCCGTCCTCGCGGAGGAATTTCTCGACTCTGTCGGCATCCTGAACAAGGCGAAGAAGGTCAGGCTCCTCGCGCCCGTCGGGCTGGGGCATGAGCTGAAGGACCTGCCGCACGATCCCCTTTGCCCGCAGCAGTTTCAGCGCTTTCTCCGATCCTGCCTCCTGCTGCTTGCCCTTGCGTTGGACGATCGTTCCTCCTGCGTCGCGAATAGTGCGGACGGCCTCGCGCTGCAGCGGGGTGAGCAAATCGTCATCGGGCTCACGGATGAGCACCCAGGCAGAACTGAGCCTGTCTCGGAGTCCAGGCGGAACCGCAGCGGAGATCGCGACCGGCAGCGGACAAAGGCACTGCTCGGCCACAAAATCCACAAGATCCATCAAGGGGGCCTCAAGCGCAAGTCCCTCGACCACGGCGTCCGGCTTACGCAGTAGAGAGGGCCGGAATCCCAGATCGTCCGGGTGGACGGTTCGCTCTCGGAGCACGAACCCAAGAACCGAGCGATTGGCAAGTGGCACAAGCACGGCGCTTCCGCGTCCGAGGCCGGGCTCCGACGCATACGTATAGATCGCCTGGCCGCCACCACTGCGCGCCTCGATGACGACGTCGGCCACGGTTAGCGTCTGGATCGCGTCGCTTACAGCCACGACTGATAGAGTACACGGTGCGCGATTCGGATTTAGCATAGGGTAAACCTTTCGCGTGGCCCGTTTTGAAATCGACGTCGACTACCTCAAGCGGGTCCTCATAGACCTCCTGAACTCGCCCAGCCCAACCGGCCACACGGAGTGGGCGATCAGCTCTGTTGAGCAGGAATTCCAGAATCTGGGGATTGTTGGCCAAAGAACGACGAAGGGGGCACTCGTGGCAACCTTGGAGGGCCTCCAGAGCGACCGGCCTCGGGCACTTTCAGCACACGTGGACACCCTCGGAGCGATGGTACGCGAAATCAAGAGCAATGGGCGACTCAAGCTTGCGGCTCTCAACGGTGTGATGTGGCCGTCCGTCGAAAGCGAGGGCGTGACCGTTGATACGCGCTCAGGCAGGCAGGTGCGCGGCTCGATCGTTCTGGCAAACGGCGCGATCCACGTCAACAAGGAAGCGACGAAAGAGGCCCGAAACGCCGACACCCTCGAAGTAAGGCTGGACGAACGCACAACCTCTCCGGAGGAAACGCGGATGTTGGGGATCGAGGTCGGTGATTTCGTATTTTTCGATCCGCGTGTGGAGAGCTCCCAGTCGGGTTTTATCCGGTCGCGGTTCCTGGATGACAAGGCCTGCGTGGCCTGTCTTCTTGCTGCCGTCAAGGCTCTTCAGGACAACGGGATAACTCCCGCTCAGCGCACGACGTGCCAGATAAGCAACTTTGAGGAAGTCGGACATGGAGGGATTGACGGCATGCCAGACGATCTGGCCGAGCTTCTCGTGCTGGACATGGCTGCAATAGGCGAGGGGCTCCAAGGCGATGAATTCCACTGCACAATTTGCGTAAAGGATTCGGGCGGCCCCTACAGCAAAAGGCTAACCGACAAGATTCGCGGGATTGCGGACAATGCCGGCATAGACCTAAAGACCGACATCTATCCCCATTACAGCTCGGACGGCACGGTTTATTGGCATGCGGGCGGCTGCGGTGAGGTCGCGCTCATCGGACCGGGAGTTGATACCAGCCATGGATATGAGCGGACACATGTAGATGCGCTCCACGACACGGCCCTTCTGGTTGCCGAGTATCTGGTGGAATCTTAGCGCCTTGCCGCGACGAGAATCGAAAGCCAGTTCTTGGAGAGGTAGTCGGTTCGCACCTGCCCCTTCCCAAAGCTCGCGTGGCAGAAGTATCCGTTGCCGAGATAAACGCCCGTGTGCCCTACCATATTGCGTTTCGAGCTCCAGAAGTAAAGACGGTCGCCAGGCTGCAGGTCTTCAAGCCGATTGATCGGCTGGCCCACAAAGATCTGCTCTCTGGCCGTTCGAGGCAGCTTCTTTCCGATTTGAATAAAGATCTTCTGCATGAAGCTCGAGCAGTCCACGCCTGTGTTTAGGTCGTTGCCGCCCCACACATACTTGACACCGATATAGTTCGTCGAGATCTTTGCGACCGCCGCTAGAGAGGTTCCTAGGGGAGGCGTGGCGCCGTTGGAGGGAAAAGATCCTCGGCTTGAGGGGTGCGAGGTTGAGCGCGTTTGGGTTCGCGACTGGTCCGTAGTGACCTCATAGGGAAGAATCGCCACCCGCTCGGTTTGGACATACCCGTATCGGCCGTTTTGAAGGAGGACCGCCGTCCAAGCTTTGTACTTTGCGGGCTTGACGACGATGTACTCGAAAGCCTTGCTGCGGTACAGCACCTTCGATTTGGCATCCATCTTCGAGAAGATGGGCATCGTCTTGAGGGCCTGCCCAAGCTTGCCCAACACCTTCTTTTCAGCAAGGACGGGCAGCGCCGCGAGCACCGCGGCAAAAACAAGAAGTAGACGAGCTAGTTTCATTCCCCTCGAAAAGTCTAACACACTGAGCTAGAGACGTTCACTTATATGATTGGTTCGAATTTGGATCGCTAAAGGGTCGCGAGCACCTTTGTGAAGCCATTTAGAATTAATCTTCCATCGTCCGAGCCCAGGCTTTCCTTAGTGGCTCTTTCCGGGTGAGGCATGAGCCCAAGCACGTTCCCTTTCCGGTTTATTACGCCGGCTATGCGGTCAACCGATCCATTCGGATTGTCGAGTTTGTCAAATGCCTCCACACGTCCTCGTGTGGAGGCAGATTGGGCGTAACGAAACGCTATCAAATCCTGATCCTGAAGATGCTTCAGCGTCTCTTCCTCGCAGACGTAGCGGCCCTCGTAGTGGGCGATCGGAATCTCGAGGACGCGGTCCACGTCGCGCGTCCAGATGGAGCTCCGATTCACCGCTTCGAGCCAGACCGGGCGGCAGGAAAACTTCTGGCTCTCATTGGGAAGCAGCGCGCCTGGAAGAATCCCCGCCTCGCAAAGGATCTGGAAGCCGTTGCAGGCGCCGATGACCGGCTTGCCCTCATTCGCAAAACGCCGAACCTCTTCCATAACGGGGGCACGAGATGCCATCGCCCCACAGCGCAGGTAGTCGCCATAGCTGAACCCGCCTGGGACGAATACTCCTTCGAAACCGCTGAGCGAGGTCTCCTCGTGCCAGACGTACGAGGCTGCAATGCCCATGTCGTCGTTGAGCGCATGGAACGCGTCCTGATCGCAATTCGAGCCTGGAAAACGGATAACGGCAACCTTCATTATGCAAACCTCCCGCTGGGGTGTGGGAAAACTCCGGAACCCCTCTCCATGATGGCTCGTGCATGGGGAGGGGTCGGTGAGGAACGAACCGGGGGAGGGGA
>JBASWW010000047.1:0-15676 GCA_049276675.1 Fimbriimonadaceae bacterium | reverse complement strand
CAGCAGGTTCGAAGCCCTTCATGATAATGGTATCGGGCACGACCTCGATTTCCACGATCGTCTTGCCCTGGAGTGCGCGGCGCATGACCCGGCGGACGGTTTCGACTTCGGGCAGCTCAGGCACACTTCATTCTGGCAGGCGCCCGGCGTCACGGTGTGGGGGCGATTGAGGCCAATCTTTGAATTTCGCGGCTGAGGCGGGAAGCACGGGCGGGCGGCATTGCGGAGAGAATTTCAGCGTTCTTCGCAGCCGGCATTTTCGTCATGACCCCTGCCAATTCGGCATCCTTCCACTTGGCCGCGATCACCAATAACTTGGGAGTTTCGATCTCGCGCCAGAGCTTTGCCAGTTGTCGCTGCCCGAGATCGGGGTCGATCGCGATCTCTTCCTTTGCCACAACCTTCGGCGGCGGCTCGCTCTTTTCCAGCGGAGGTGCGGGCTCCGGCTTTGCGGCAGGCGGCTCGATCTTCGCGGCAACCTTGGGTTTGGCTTTCTGCGGGCTCAGGCCAGGCACGTTGATCATGCCCGTCATCGCCGCACCGCCAATTCCGATCGCAATCGCGGGGAGGATAAAGATGAGGGCTTTCATGGCCTAGCCACCACCCTTTTTCATCTCGTAGAGCCGCATGACCTTTTCGACGTAGGCCCTGGTCTCGGCGTAGTTGGGGATTCCTCCGGCTTTCTCAACTGCTCCAGGGCCGGCGTTGTAGGCGGCCAGCGCGGTTCTTGGATCGCCAAACTTCTTCATCATCTGGGAAAGATATCGGGCGCCGCCCGACAGATTCTGCCAGGCGTCGAAGGGATCGGTCACTCCCAGGCCCCGTGCCGTTCCAGGCATGAGCTGGGACAGGCCCATCGCCCCTGCCCTCGATCTTGCACGCGGGTCGTAGGCGCTCTCTGATGCGATGAGCGCATCGAAGAGCGCAGGATCGACTCCCGCCTCCGTAGCAGCCTTTTCAATCAGGGATTTCAGCTCAGTAGGAGCGCCCGCCACGCTGACCCCTGCCCCAAACGGATTCATTGGCTTGGAGCCGCCGATGCCTCCTGTCAGACCGCTCGTCGGGGCTGCCTCGCCTGAGATGAACTCCTGCACTTTACTTGGAAAGGCGGCTTCCATCTTGGCCCGGATCGCTTCCATCCGCGCCCGAACGCCTTCCGGACCCATGGGTTGAATATTCATGCTGCCCTCCTCAGCACGGACCACTCGTCGAGGTCCGCCTGTTCACGCCGGTCCTGATCGTATTCCCACTCCGCATAAGCCTTGTCGCGCAGCTTTCTGAGCGCCTCCGCGTCACGCTTTCGCTCGATCCATGCCGCCAGCGCCTGGCCCTCCTCCTCCATTAGAACCTGTAGGGCGAGCCTCTGCTGATGCTCCAGATCGTCGATCGCGAAAAGCGTTCGTTCGAGCGCGAGACGGTCCTCGAGGCTGAGCGCGGGATGGTCGAGCGCCCGGGCGCGCCGCTCATGGATTCGGGCAAGCACGGAATCGCCTTCGAGCCTGGAGCGCTGCGCTTCGAGGTAGGCGCGCTTGGCCCAGTCTTCGAGCATGGTTCGATAGTCGAGAACCCGATGGAGCCGAAAGGCAAATTTAGGCAACGCTCAGCTCCTGCAGCCCTTCCAAGGTGGTTTCAATTTCAGACGGCTCGGCCTTGTTCTGACGAAGGAATCCATTAATAGCACCCCATCGGTCAAGCGCCTTGTCGGCGAGCGGCTTGGCTCCCTTTTGATATGCCCCGATGCTGACGAGGTCTTCGATATCGTCATAGGCGGCGATCATCTCTCGCAGTTCCCGCGCCCCTTCGAGCTGCGCCGGCGAGACGACCATCGGCATAACCCTGCTGAGGCTCTGCATAACGTCGATCGGCGGGTAGTGGCCCTTGCTCGTCAGCTTCCTGCTGAGTACGAGATGGCCGTCGAGGATTGCTCGGGTCGCGTCGGCAATAGGCTCGTTTGTGTCGTCGCCTTCCACTAGCACCGTGTAAAGCGCGGTGATCGAACCCACGTCGCTGTTGCCCGCCCGCTCCATCAGTCTGGGCAGCAGGGCAAACACGCTTGGTGTATATCCTTTGGTGCTCGGGGGCTCGCCAACGGCAAGTCCGATCTCTCTCTGGGCCATCGCAAACCGTGTGATGGAGTCCATCATCAGCAGCACGCTTCGCCCGTGATCGCGGAAGTACTCGGCGATGGCGGTTGCCGTGAATGCTGCCTTGAGCCTCAGAAGCGCAGGCTGCTCAGAAGTCGCGCAGACCACCACGCTGCGCCGTAACCCTTCTTTGCCAAGATCGTTCTCGATGAACTCCCGCACTTCCCTGCCACGCTCGCCAACCAGCGCAATCACGTTGACATCTGCCTTGCAATGGCGGGCGATCATGCCAAGCAGAGTGCTCTTGCCGACTCCCGATCCCGAGAAAATGCCCATCCGCTGGCCCTCGCCCAGCGTGAGCAAAGCGTCGATGGCGCGAACGCCTGTCGGCATAGCCCTTGAGATCATTTGGCGCTGCATCGCGGGCGGCGGCGAGCTCAGGACGGGGTAGGTTGTGTCCGCGATTACGGCGCCCAGATCGTCGAGCGGTTGCCCCAAGGCATCGACGGTTCTGCCCAGGAGCCGGTAGCCCACTGGAACCCGCAGGCACGAACCCGAACCCCGCACCAGACACCCCGCCCGAACCCCCGCAAGATCGCCGAGCGGCATCAGCAGCACGCGATCGCCACGAAACCCAACGACTTCGGCCGGCAGGTCTTCCTCGCCTGACTCGATGGAGCAAAGATCGCCGATTCGCGCGTTTGGCCCGTTTGCCTCGACCACGAGCCCGACGACCTGCGTCACGCGGCCGCAAACCGTGAGCATCCTCGCGGAATCAAGGTGAGCACGGAACTCCCGGAACTCCGGCACTGGAACCTGCAAACTCTGGCTCATGCAGCCTCCCCGAGCAGATTGCGAAGCTTGGCCCGGATCGAGGCATCGACGGCGCCACCTTCTGTTTCAACGACGCACCCGCTGAGCATCGAGCTATCCGAAACGATCTCGATATTTTTCAACGAGGGCGCCACGGCCAGGAGTTGCTCGCGATAGGTTTCCAGCACTCCAGAATGGAAAGGATTGACGCGGATCCTGGCTGTCGAAGCATGGGTCACCTCCCGCAGAGCCTCCCTAGTGATGCTGAGAATTGCCTCTTCGCTCAATTCGAGTTCGCGGGCGACGATGCGCTCGGCGATGGCTACCGACAAGAGCGCCAGCGATTCTTCGGACTGTCTGTACCAGAGATCCAGGGCCTCTCGAACGGTCTCGCCGATCGAGTCCAGCTCCGACGCCACCCTTGCGATCTCCGCCGCGGCAGCAAGCCGTGCGCGCTCATTTCCCTCAGCAAGGCCGACCGAGAGCCCTTCGCCGTAGCCGGCGGCGTAGCCCTCCTCTCGTGCCGCTTCTTTGAAACGCTCGCGCGGAGAAATTTTGGCCGCTTTCGGCTCGGTGACCGGCCGCAAGGTCGCGGCAAAAGGCTGAGCGCTGGGGTCTGCGCCAAGGAGAGCTTTAGACAAGAACTTCCTCCTCGTCTCCTCGGCCAATCGTGAGCTCGCCTGCTTCTTCAAGCCGCCGAATTACGCCAACGATCTTCTGCTGGGCCTCCTCCACAACTCGCAGCCGAACTGGCCCCATGAACTCCATATCTTCCTTCAGCATGCCGACCGCGCGCTCGGACATGTTCTTGTAGACCTTCTGCTGAACCTCGTCCTTGGTGCCCTTGAGCGCCGTGGCGAGTTCCTTCATGTCGATCTCCTTGAGAATCTGTTGAATGGCCCGGTCTTCTAGCTGCACGATGTCCTCAAACACGAACATCATGTTCTTCACAGTCTCCGCAAGCTCAGGGTTCGATTCCGTGAGCGAGTCGACGATGAGGCGCTCTGTGGAACGATCCACGCGGTTCAGGAGGTCCACGAGCGCCTTGGGCCCGCCTGCGTTGCTCATGTCCTGGGTAATGAGGTTGGCCACCTTCTTTTCAAGCACCTGCTCCACGCGCTTGATCACTTCTGGCGGGGTCTGCTCCATCATCGCGATCCGTGCCGCAACCTCTGCCCGCAATTCCGGCTGAAGTTTGGTAAGGATCAATGCCGCATTGCTGATCGGCATATAGGCTAGGATCAATGCGATCGTTTGAGGGTGCTCGTCTTCGATAAAGGTCTGTACCTGTGCTGGATCGGCTTTTTTCAGGAAATCAAACGGCATCACTTGCATCGACTGGACAATCCGCTTGACGACGGTGTCCGCTTTGTCCTTGCCAAACGCCGACTCGAGCACTTGCTTGGCGTTTTCGATTCCACCTTCGGCAATGTAGTCCTGGGCGATCGCGTTATCGTAAAACTCTTCGAGTACAGCCTCTCGCATTTCGGGTGTTACACGTTCGATCCGCGCGACCTCCAGCGAAAGAGCCTCGATCTGCTCATCCTGAAGGTGGCGCACAACCTGGCCCGACAGCTCCGGTCCGAGGACCATGAGCATTACCGCGGCCTTTTGTCGGAACGTCAGTTCCTCTTTCTTAGCGGTACTCACTTTCGATCCTCCAGAAGCCAGCTCTTAAGCAGCATCGCCACCACCTCGGGCCGATCGGCGCTCATCATCTTGATTTGCTCCAGCGGTTTGTTGATTCGGGCTGGAATGTTTTCGAGGGGCTCGGACCTAGCTTCAAGAGCGCGAGCCATTTGAACGTCAGGCGCGGTCTGCTCCCTCTTGGTATCGCCGGACGTCAGTGCCATCGGCATGGTTCTTCCGCCGGGTAGAGCTGCTACAAGCACGTTTTGCGCTTTGGCCGCTTTGGCAAGGCTCTTCACCACCACAAACGCGACCGCCAACAGGGCCACGATCGGCAAGAGTGAAAAGATCTGCTGCATGCGGTCTCTGCCGCTTGCGGCAGCCGCGGCCGTCTTCGCCGCAGTATCTGCTTCGGTGCTGCGATCGACTGACGTGACCAGAGCGGTGAAATTCGGATCGCCCTTTTTCGGGCCAAGGTAACTATCCACAAACGCCTGCACCTCGGCGGTGTTTTTGACTTTCTTTTTGTCAACCATGACAGCAATCGACATGCTCTTGACCTCGCCAGGGGACTTTTGGGTTTGTGTCTCCCGCGAGCCGGATGCGCTCACCGTGTTGGTGCGGTTCGCCAAGTATCCTTCTTGACCGCCGCCGGCTGCTGTCCCGCCACCTGCTTCTCCCGGGGCATTCGAGCCAACGCCTGCTGGCCCTCCGATAGGAGCTGATCCGGATCCGCCACTCATCGTCTCTCTCATGCTCTCGACGCTGATGGGATCGCCCACGATAGGCTCCGTCTTCTTTTCGGTGGCTGTATCGAAATCCAGTTTGAGGTCCACGGTTACCGCGGCTGCCCCTGCTCCAAAGAAGTAGTCCAGCTTCTGCTGGAGTTCTCGCTCCCTGCGCTTGGCCTCTGAGATCTCTGCGGCAATTCTTTCGTTCGCGAGTCCGTTGACGCCGGTCTCGCTGTCGCCAAGCCAGATAGGCTTGAGGTTGGTGTCCATTATGGTCAGATTCTTGGTCGTGAGACCGGGAACGGAGTTGGCGACGAGACTCGCGATTGCTTTGGCCTCTTCTCCGGAAAGGGTTCCGCCTGATGCTTCTCCGATCGTAACGCTTGCGGTAGTTTGGGTTCGCTCGTTCGCGAATACGGCTTCTTCGCCTAGCGTGATGTGAACCCTTGCGCTGTCCACCGAATCGAACGACTCGATGGTCTTTGCGAGTTCGCCCTCCATGACCGACTTCAGTCGCTCTTTCTCCACCCGCGGAGTCGAGAAGCTGCTGAGCTTGTCCAGGTCGCTGTAGCCCCAATGGCTTGCACTCGGGAGTTTGCCGGCGGTGGCGAGGCGCATCTTGACCTCGCTGACCTTGGCTGATGGCACCAGAACGTTGCCGTTGACGTCGAATTCCACCGGGATGCCCAGCTTTTGTATCTCAGCAACGACCGAGCCTTGCTCAGCCGCAGCGAGCCCGCCGAACGCCATCTCCATCTTCGGCCGTGAGGCGAAGTAAAAGGTGCCGACCAGCAGAAGCAGCAAAAAGCCGCCTCCAAAAAGGGTGACTGCCTTCTGTGTCCTATCCGCGGTTTCCCACCAGGTTCTAACTTTTAGTAAGATGCTTGCCATGCGCTATTCCGTTGCGCCGGCGAGCCCACCAGTGCCAAGGTTAAGTGTTGAGTGTTGAGATGGCTATCCAGGTCTCAATACTTGACACTCACACTCTACACTTGCATTCGATTGATCTCTTGGTAGGCCTCGAGCAGTTTGTTCCTTACTTGCAACGTGAGCTGCATAGCGATACTCGCGCGTTCCATGGTGATCATCAAATCGTGAAACTCCACCGGTTGACCCGTCATAAAGGCGTTCTGCTTGTCCTTGCTTGCTTGCTGGGACTGGTTAACTTCCTTCAGGACGTCCATCAACGTTTGCGCAAAATCTCCCTTGCCGGCACCGGTATTTTGCCCGCCAATCTTGGCGAGGCTCTGAAGTTCGGTGCCTACAGGGTTGATTCTCATGGTTGCTCGATTGCTAGATTCCTTAAAGCTTTAATTTCCTAGACTTTTCCAATCGTCATTGCGCTACGAATCATGCCCTTTGCACTGTTAAAAGCGGCGATGTTGGCCTCATACGCTCTGCTGGCGCCGATCATATCCACCATTTCGTTGATCGGCTCTATGTTCGAGTACGTCACATTCCCATCCTTATCGGCGTTGGGATTAGAAGGCTCGTATTGAACTCGGAAGGGCCGCGAGTCCTCGAGGATGCGCGTGATCTGGACGCCATCGATGTTGCCCATGATCTCCACGCTTCGCCGCCGGTAAGGGTCCTGTCCATTGACCTTCATCGAGCCTGCGTTCGCAATGTTCGATGAAATTACGTCCATCCGAAATCGCTCGGCATTCAGCCCGCTTGCACTGACCCGCATTGCATTCGTCAAGGTATTCATGATAGTTTCTTTAATCGTCTGGCGGCGTAGGCCGTCGAATTTCGATTCAGCGGCTAATCCCTAACGCTACTTCCCCTCCCGGATCACGTTTTTCAGGCCTCCAAAATACTGCGCTGCCATGTCCGAAAGCGCCTGGTACCGCAACTCGGTCTCGGCGATCGACATGACCTCCTTTTCAAGATCGACATTGTTGCCGTCGATACGGAGGCTGCCGCTCTGGCCTTGTCTGAGCTGCCTTTGCTCACTCCATTCGGATAAGCGCGAGGGCGTATCCATAGCCTGAGACAAGGTGATGCTAAAGTCGAGGTCCCGACGCTTATAGCCGGGTGTGTTTACATTTGCGAGGTTGGCGGATAGGAGCGAATGCCGTTGTGTGGCGCGGCCCATTGCCTTCGCGACATTATCGATATACGGTCCAAATAGATTGTCGAGCATGGCGGTCGGTTGTCCCTTCCGCGCATCCATTCGCCATCGCAAGCTCGATCCTTGAGCCGCGGAGCCATTCTCCGGCCCATCAGTGTTATTGGCATGCAGGGTCCCGCTCTTCAGGTGGCCGCGCGCTTATTTCAGGTCGCTCGTACACTGTGGACAGCGCGTGGCAAGCAGTGGGATGCCCGAAAGGCAGAATGGGCAGTCTTTCATCGTCGAAGCCGACTCCGCTTCCTGCTCAGGGCGCTTCATGCGGTTCATCGCCTTCACCATGAGGAAGATTACGAACGCGATGATCAGGAAATCGATTACGTTTTGTAGGAAGACGCCGTATTCTACGGTTGCCTTGCCCACCGTAAAGGTCATCGTCTTGAAGTCAAGTCCTCCCGTGGCCAGGCCGAGCAGGGGCATGAGGATATTGTCGACGAGGGAGGAAATGATCTTGCCGAAGGCAGCCCCAATGATGACTCCGATCGCGAGATCCATCACGTTCCCGCGCATCGCGAATTCCTTGAATTCCTTTAGCATCTTTGATTCAGGACGAGGAGCCTGCGGAAAAGGGTGCTGTCAGCCTTTCAATCCGCTTGGTACACCGCCGGGAAATGTCTTCTCGATCTCGTCCTTGATGCGACGAATCCGGTTCTCTGGATTGGGATGCGTGCTGAAGAACTCTGGTTGGGACTTGCCGCCTCCCGCTTTCTTGAGCACTTCCATGACCCCAATGATCGCACGGGGATCGTAGCCTGATCCGCCCATGAGCCGGATTCCCCAACGGTCCGATTCCAGCTCATCGGCACGGCCGTATTTCATGTTGATAAGACCCGCCACGACTTGCGCCAATTGTCCCGACCTATAGTCTCCGCTTGCCACGACGGCTGCAGCCGTCATCCCTTGCGACAGCTTTGCTTTCGCCATTTGCTGCGCCCCGTGCCTTTCAATCACATGGCCGATCTCATGGCCGAGTACGCCCGCAAGCTGCCCCTCCGTGTCCAGTTGCCTCATCAGGCCCTCGGTGATAAAGATCTGGCCACCGGGTAGCGCAAAGGCATTGATGGTCTTAGGGTCGTCGAGCACGTGAAACTCAAATTTCCAGGGGATGGAGTCGGCTTTCAAGGACGCGACGAGCTCCGTCCCAATTTTGTCCACAAGCGCATTCGCACCAGGGTCGGGCTCGAATCCACCAAACTGGGCAGCAACCTGATCGCGGGCCTGCAGTCCAAGCTCGATTTCGTTTTGGACCGTAATGCCGGCTATACGCTGGCTTTCCCCAGTTATGGGGTTTTTGGATGTGTTGAGCCAGTAGGCTAGAAATGAAAAGATGGCCACGATGACGGCGATGGCGAGCCGCGCCTTTCCGCCGCCTAGCTGTCCGGCATTCCTGTACCGCATTTCTATTGCAGACCCTATCCGCAGCCTGAGGGTTTCATTGGTCGTCCGTGTTTTTGCCGGGAATATCTGTTAATGGGCCTCACAGAGCCGGTCGTCAATCATAATCTTTTTTCGGGAGAGCTTTGCCTACCTGGTCGATTCCAAAGTATAAGCCTCACGTCGAATGGCCGCCATGGCTGCGGTTCGGTGTTGCACTTGTCGTAGTCATTGCGGTGACGATGCTGAGGCTCGCGCTTGATCCAACTCTCCTCGATCGGCATCTGTTCATCATCTATGCGATTGCTGTATTCATTGCGGCCGCATTTGGAGGAGCCGGTCCAGGGTTCTTCGCCTACGTTTTGAGCGCGCTATCAGCCGCTTATTTCTTTCTGCCTCCAAAGTACGAACTCATAGTAAGCCAGCCAGCGGATCAAGGCGGCTTGGTGGTTTTCTCGCTTGCTTCATTTGCCATTATTGCCCTGGCTCACGCCCTGAGGCAAAGTCGGATCATCGCCGAGCGTCAGGCCGAGGCTTTGGGTGCCAGCGAAGAGAGGACGCTCCTGACGATCCGCAATGCGCTGGATGCGGCTGTCGGAATGGACACGGGCGGACGGATCACGGAATGGAATCCGGCAGCAGAATCCATGTTTGGCCTGACCGCAGAGGAAGCAGTCGGCGCGATAATGTCTGAAGTGATCATTCCTCATAGATATCGAGAAAGTCACGAGCGCGGCCTGCGGCGATTCCTCGATACCGGGGAGGGCACGATCTTTGATCACCGACTTCGCTTGCATGGACTTCACCGCGACGGTCGCGAGTTTCCGGTAGAACTGACGGTCTCTGTGATCAAGGGCCAGGGCGGAATCTCTTTCAGCGCCTTCATCAGGGATGTCACGGCTGAGGAGCAGTTGGCATCGGTGAACGAGGAGCTTAGGGAGCGGTTGGCCGAAGTCCAAAAGCTGGCGGACATCGTGGAGTCCTCAGACGATGCCATCATCTCGGTCACGCTTGATGGAACGATCACCAACTGGAACAAGGCGGCGGAGAGGATTTTCGGCTATTCAGGAAAGGAGATCACCGGCCAGCGCTTGGAAGTCCTGATTCCCGCTGAAAGGCGCCAAGAGTTTACTGACCTTCGGAATAGGCTGCTGCAGGGCGATCATAGCGGCCATTTCGATACGGTCCGGATTCGAAAGGACGGATCTGAGGTGGATGTGCAGATCGGCGCCGCCCCCATTCGAAACGCGTCAGGTGAGATCGTTGGCATCTCCTTGATCGATCGCGAGATCACCGAACGCAGGCTAGCCGAAAAGGTTCAGCGGCAACTACTGGAGGCAATCGAATCGGAGCGGAACCGCCTCAACGACCTGCTCGCAACCGTCCCTGGCGTAGTGTGGGAGGCTTGGGGCGAGCCTGACCAAGACCATCAAAGGATTGACTTCGTTAGCGACTATGTCGAGAAGATGGTCGGTTACAAGGTGAGCGAATGGCTTTCCGTGCCAAATTTCTGGCTGAAGATCGTTCATCCGGAGGACCGTGAGAGTGCGGCGGCCTCGGCAGCCGCGACGTTCAAAGGCCGCGAGCCGGGCAATAATCAGTTTCGTTGGATCGCAAAGGATGGCCACGTGGTATGGGTGGGATCCTATTCGATTTCCATTCGGAATGACACGGGCGAACCGATCGGCATGAGAGGCGTGACACTCGATATCACGGACTTAAAAGAGGCCGAACTGAAACGCGTGGAAGCGGAGGAGGCATTGCGAAGGGTCAATACCGAGCTTGAGCGACGTGTCGTGGAGCGGACCGCCGAGCTGTCCGCCGCCAATGCCGAGCTCGAGGCCTTCAGCTACTCCGTGTCTCATGACCTCCGCGCACCGCTGAGGGCCCTCGACGGCTTCAGCCGCATCTTGATCGAAGACTACGGGCCGAAACTGGACGAGGAAGGAAGAGGACATCTCGATCGCATACGGCTCGCCAGCCAGCGCATGGGACATCTGATCGAAGACCTTCTCGACATGGCGTATGTGACGAGAACCGAAATGCGGCGCGAACGCGTGAACCTCACCGAAATGCTCCTTTCAATTTGCCAGGACCTCAATTCGCGCCCAACATCGCATAAGGTGGAATTCGAAGTTGAGTCGGCCATGATCGTCGAGGCCGACTCGCGGCTGCTGAAAGCAGCAATGGAGAACCTCCTCCAGAACGCTTGGAAATTCACTGCCAAGGCAGCGCAAGCCAAGGTCCAAGCCGGGAAGATCTCGAAAGATGGCAAGGCCGTTTATTTCATCAAGGACAATGGCGCTGGATTCGATCCAAATTACGTCGGGAAGCTGTTTCAACCGTTCCAAAGGCTACATAGCATGACCGAGTACAGCGGAACGGGGATCGGACTTGCGACGGTCAAGCGCATCATCGAGCGGCATGGCGGATCCGTTTGGGCTGAAGGCGAGCTCGATAAAGGGGCGACATTCTTCTTCACCCTCTGACACCAACCTAGTATTCTCGAAGCAGGTCGCACCGATGCACAGGGGAGAAGAGGTTTTGCTTGAGCTCATGGAAGGCAATCGACGGTTCGTCGAAGGACGTTGCGTACCCCAACTCTATTCTCCTGCCCACCTCGCGGAGCTTGCCGTGGGCCAGACGCCTATGGCCGCCATCGTGACTTGTTCGGATAGCCGCGTCGTCCCCGAGGTCATTTTTGATCAGCCTCTAGGTTCCCTCTTCGTCAGCCGCGTTCCGGGAAATGTTGCAAGCGACAGCGCAAAGTGGATGATCGACATCGCAGTGGGCGACTTCCAGGTTCCACTCCTTATTGTGATGGGGCATACCGGCTGCCTCGCGGTGGGCCAAGTGGTGAACGGCCAGACCGGTGGAGCAGGCGGACCCCTCCGGCTGAACGTGCTTAGTGCCGTATACCGGGCTCAGCGGCTGAATCCGGCGGACCTATGGCTGCAGTCGATTATCGAGAACGCAAAGCAGACAGTCGAGCGGCTGGCCGATGAATCGTACGCCCTCCGCAGCGCTCTCGCCGACGGCAGAATACATGCCGCAACCATGCTCTACGACATGTCGACCGGAGTCGCGAGCATAATCTAGGTTCATGGCCGTTCTAGAAGTCCGCAATCTCGAGGTGGTGATCGGAGCCGCACCCATCCTCCGCGACATCAGTTTCGACCTTGAGGCCGGGCAAACGCTAGGCGTCGTCGGCGAATCGGGCTGCGGAAAGTCCATGACCGGGTTCGCGTTGATGGGAATGCTTCCGCCCCATGGCCGTATAGCGGGGGGCTCGGTCAAACTCGATGGCCGGGAGCTCACAACAATTAAGCCCCGCGAGTGGCTGGACATACGAGGCGACCAGATCGCGCTCGTCATGCAGGACCCGTTTACAAGCCTTAACCCGATGATGCGAATCGGCCACCAGATTGGAGAAGCACTCACCCTGCACCAAGGCATGACCAAGCGGCGTGCCTGGGAGCGGTCGATTGAGATGCTCGATGAAGTTGGCGTGCCTGCCCCAGAAAGCAGCGCCCGCAAGTATCCCCACCAGATGAGCGGCGGTCAGCGGCAGCGGGTCGTTCTGGCGATGGCCTTTGCCTGCAAGCCAAAGGTGTTGATTGCAGACGAACCCACGACTGCACTGGATGTGACCCTGCAGGCACAGATACTCAGGCTCATTCAAGAGCTGAAAGCCAAGGAGGGCACAGCCGTCATGCTGATCTCCCACGACATCGGAGTGATCGGCACGCTCGCTTCCACGATCGCGGTCTTCTATGCGGGGACGGTCGTCGAGCGCGGCCTTGCAGAAGAGGTTTTGAGACGCCCATCCCACCCTTACACGAGAGCCTTGCTAAATGCCATGCCTAAGGTGGGCCAAGAGCGGCTGGAGGCGATCGGGGGCCAGCCGCCCGATCTTGCGCACCTGCCGGAGGGCTGCACTTTTCGGCCCCGCTGTCCATTCGCGATCGAGAAATGCTTCGAGCGGCCAACCCTGATGCCGGTCGCGGATGGAGACTCTTCGGCTTGCTGGCGGGCCGCCGAAGTGAAGGCAGGGACCGCAGCGACCGTCTCTCAATAGCAATCCGCGTTCACCCCCTGGGTACTCTCACTCCATGCCCAAGCATCCCGGAGCCGTCCTGCGCGGTGCGATGTCGAAGGACATCGTGGTCCTCCCAGGCGTGTTCAACGCAATCACCGCGAAGGCCGCATGCGCTGCCGGATCCCAGGCGTTGTATCTCTCTGGAGCCGGCGTCACCAATGCCCTTCTCGCCGTCCCCGACATCGCCCTCCTAACTCTCACGGAGATGGCGCAGCAGGCCGCGTATGTATGCCATGCTTCGTCCGTCCCCGTTATCGCCGACGCCGACACGGGCTATGGGGAGTCGATGAATGTGGCCCGCACCGTTCGCGAGATGGAGCGCGCGGGCTTGGCGGGGATACATCTCGAGGATCAGGTCAGCCCAAAGCGATGCGGCCATCTCGACGGCAAGCAGGTGATCGGCGCCAAGGAGATGGCGGGCAAAATCGTCGCCGCCGTTTCGAGCAAGGCCGACCCAAGCTTCCTGATCATCGCCCGAACCGATGCCCGCGGCGTGGAGGGTTTGGACAGGGCGATCGAACGGGCAAAGATCTACGCAGGGCACGGCGCCGACGCCATATTTCCTGAAGGTCTGGAGTCCGAGCAGGAGTTCGAAGCCTTCCGCAAAGAAGTCCAAGTTCCCCTCCTTGCCAACATGACGGAGTTCGGCAAGACCCCTCTTACCCCCGTTTCCAGATTCAAGGAGCTAGGCTACGACCTCGTCATCTTCCCCATGACCGCCT
The DNA here is from genome assembly GCA_049276675.1 of Fimbriimonadaceae bacterium. Classification (GTDB taxonomy): domain Bacteria; phylum Armatimonadota; class Fimbriimonadia; order Fimbriimonadales; family Fimbriimonadaceae; genus DATLGQ01. The sequence goes on along the minus strand of JBASWW010000047.1, from coordinate 2,093 downwards.
TCCGGATGATGCTCAAAGCCGCCGGGGTCGCCTACGAAACACTGCTCAAGACAGGCACCCAATCCGGCCTTCTCGAGGTGATGCAAACCAGGAAGGAGCTCTACGACCTCATTGAATACGACGCATACAACCAACAAGACCGTGAATGGTCGAAGAAGACCGAGATTGGGGATTAGGCGATGGATTGGGACAAGACGGGCAATAACAATACTTTCAGACCGTGGTCACGTTGAAGGTAGCCCTCAAGATCGGCAAACTTGCCATAGATCTCATATCGACGCTCGTTTGACTCAACGCGAGTAAGTCGAACCGGCACGAACCAGTAGCCGCGATCTTCGTGCGCCCCGTCGGAGAATGCTTCGAAGAGATTCTTGTACTCTGAATTCGACGAAATCAGCTCCTGAACCTTTTGAACTATCTCCTCGGCGCTCATCTTCACTTCAGTGTACGCCAACTACAGAGCAATATTGAGCAATGTGAGTCCAGCGCTTGCTTCCCTTAAGGCAACTCTCGCGAGTTCGTCATCAATGTTCTGCGATGGGCGGTAATCGGCGTCCTCTCGCATAACGCGAAGCAGCGAGCACAGCCAAGCCACCATTTCACCCTCCGCAGACGCCAGCCCCAGGTTGTTGCGTGCAAGTTCGGGCGCTGCGCCATGCGATGGGTTATTCCAACTGTGGGCAAAGCTCGTCATCCCCCTGCTTATTGCTGTCGAGGCGATCCCAGCATAAAGAGCATAGTAGCAGCGTGTGACGCAAGCACGCTGCAATCCTGCTGCGATCAAAGTCTGCGCAGCATGTATATTCTCCTTCGCTAGTTGCTCCCAGGTCACAGCCAAGGCTACCATCTCTACGGTAAACTACTCTCCGCCAAGAGGTTCAAATGAGCGCAATCGCCGAAAAATATCCCAACTACAGCCCCGGACTCGAAGGCATCGTCGCCGGCATCAGCACCATCTCCGAAATCAACAGCGACAACTCCAGCCTCGAATACCGAGGCTACAATGTCCACGACCTCGCAGAGCAGGGCTCATTCGAGCAGACCGCGTACCTGCTGCTCCATGACAAGCTCCCAACAAGCCAGGAGCTGAAGGATTTCAAGCAAGAGCTCGCATCCCAAAGAGAAGTCCCCGAAGGCGTATACACCGCCCTCAAAGCCATGCCGAGGAACAGCCATCCCATGGACATGATCCGCACGGCTTTCTCCGCCCTCGCACCCCACGATCCCGACTACACAGCGCCCGCAACCGACGACGCCGCCAACCTCAGAAAGGCGATCAGAATCGTCGCCAAAGCCGGCACAATGGTCGCCAACGGGCACCGCATCCGCAAGGGCCAGGACCCGATCAAGCCCAACCCCGAGCACGGCACCGCCGAGTCCTTCCTCTATCTGATGGGTGGCGAGCAGCCCAAGCCCAAGACCGTCCAGGTCATGGACGCCAGCCTCACCCTCTACGCCGAGCATGGATTCAACGCATCCACATTCGCATGCCGCGTAACCGTCGCAACCCTCAGCGACCTCTATTCCGGCATCGTAAGCGGAATTGGGACGTTAAGAGGCCCCCTTCACGGCGGCGCAAACGAGGAGGCCATGAAGATGATCCTCCAGATCGGCACAGTGGACAAGGCGCAGGCCTGGATCGACAACGCCCTCGACACCAAGGCCAAGATCATGGGCTTTGGGCACCGCGAATACAAAAAGGCCGATCCCCGCGCTCAATACATGACCAAGGTCGCCAAGGAGCTGGGCCGCGAGGCCGGCAACACACTCTATGGGGACATCGCCGACATCCTCGAGCGCACCATGCTCGAAAAGAAAAACATCCATCCGAACGTGGACTTCCCCGCCGCCTACGCCTACTACCTGCTCGGCATCCCGGTGGATCTCTACACGCCGATCTTCGTGGTCTCGCGCGTCTCCGGCTGGAGCGCCCACGCCATCGAGCAGCTCCGCAACAACCGCCTCATCCGCCCCACCGCGATCTATGAAGGCGGCCAGGGCCTCGCATACGTCCCCGAAGATCGGAGATAGCCTCCGGGAACCCCTCTCCACGATGCTTCGTGCGTGGGGAGGGGCAGGGGAGGGGAAAAGAC
>JBASWW010000046.1:0-1898 GCA_049276675.1 Fimbriimonadaceae bacterium | reverse complement strand
CCCCAAGGGTGCAATGCTACAACACCGGGCCTTCACATCACTCATGGAGTCTATTACGAGCAGCCTGCCAATAGTCGAGAGCGACACCTTTCTCAGCTTCCTGCCCATGTCGCACGTGTATGAGCGGGTCGCCGGCCAGATTCTGCCGATATCCTGCGGAGCGACCATCGCGTACGCCCGCAGCATCGCAACCCTCGCCAACGACATGGTCGCCGCAAGGCCGACGATCATGCTGTGCGTTCCGAGGTTCCTCGAAGCGACCATGGACCGGATCGTCGAGGGCGTCGGCAAGCAATCTCCGATGAAGCAAAAGCTGTTCAAATGGGCGCTCGCCCAGGGCACGGCCAGAGCCAAGGGGGGGTTCGCTCCCTTCGCAGGCTTGCTCGATAAGCTCGTCGGGGCAAAGATCCGAGAGCGGACCGGAGGCAGGATCAAGTTCTTTGTCTCCGGAGGCGCCGCTTTGCCGCCGCATGTGAGCTACTTTTACATGGCGTTCCGGCTCAAGGTCCTTCAGGGCTACGGCCTCACCGAGACCACCGCCGCAAGCTGCGTGAACCACCCGGATAGGAACAAACCCTGGACCGTTGGCCCGCCAATTCCTGGAGTGGAGGTCAAGATCGCTGCCGATGGGGAGATTCTCATCAAAGGTCCGACCCGCATGCTCGGCTACTACAACATGCCCGAAGAAACGGCGGCTGCGATCGATCAGGATGGATGGTTCCTCACGGGCGATATCGGAGAGATGGAGGACGGCTACCTCAAGATCACTGACCGCAAGAAGGACCTGCTTGTGCTCGCGAATGGCAAAAACGTCGCGCCGCAGATGATCGAGAATAAGCTGAAGGAGTCTTCGCTCATTTCGGAAGCTGTTGTGCTCGGCGATGGCATGGATTACTGCTGCGCGCTCATCATCCCAAACTTCGAGGCCTTGCGCAAGCAGGTTGGGTCGACACAAGATGATGCCGAGCTTGTCGCTTCCGAGCACGCCAAGGCGGCAATCAAGTCAGAGATAGATGCCATGAACAAGAGCCTCGCCGATTTCGAGCGGGTCAAGCGGCACGTCCTCCTGGGCAAGGCATTGACGATCGAGGCAGGCGAGCTAACCCCAACTTTGAAGGTCAAACGAAAAGTGATCAAGGAGAAGTATTCCGCCGAGATTCAGTCTATGAAGCGGTAATCCGCCTACGGTAAAACTGAGCCATGCGGTTCGCCGCCCTCCTCATCGTTATCTTGCTCCAGCCCGGATGCCAGTACCTGCCCGGCGATGAGCCCGGCAAGATAATCATCCGCTTGGCCACCTGGGGCGGGGCCGAAGACACGGATAGCGACTTCAACCAAACCATACGCGGACTCTGGCGAGAGTTCGAAAGGGAGAATCCGGGGGTCGTGATCCGCGAGGAAAAGATCCCCGGCAGCAAGGAGTACGTCTCCAAGATGCTCCTCAGCTTTGTCGCCGGCACCGAGCCCGACATCATGTCGCTCGATGCTTCCAGCGCCGCGATCTTTATCGAAAATGGGGTCTTGAAGGATCTCCGCCCGCTGATCGACAAGGACCCAGAATTCAAGCTGGATGACTACTATGAGAACGCCGTGAAGATCGCTTCGCGCGGCGAGAAGGTCTACGCCATTCCCGGCGACTTCACGCCGATGGTCGTGTATTACAACAGGAAGCTCTTCGACGAGGCGGGCGTGCCCTACCCGCGCGACAATTGGACCTACGATGACTTCATCGAGAAAGCCAAGAAGCTCACGATCCCTGAAAAGCAGCAATGGGGATTTAAGTTCGACAACTGGATGCCCGGCTGGATTGTCTGGCTATGGAATACGGGAGGAGATGTCTTGGGAACCCCCTCTCCATTTTCGGATGATCGTGCCGCAAATGGGGAGGGGGCAGGGGG
>JBASWW010000045.1:0-20994 GCA_049276675.1 Fimbriimonadaceae bacterium | reverse complement strand
ACTAAACCCGGTTCCCGAGTTTCGGGAACCCCAAAAGACAAGAGGGGTGCCGATCGGCACCCCTCTTCTTATTGAGATGTCTGCAACTTACTTCCCGCCGCCACCGCTTGGAGGAGGCGTGGGAGGAAGCTCCCTGGGCAGCAGAGTGGCCGCGCTCGCGATGATGTAGCTGGCCGCCGCCGAGTTTGTCGAGGACTGCACCAGATACTCCGGAATCGCCAGCTCGTACTTGTCGTGCTGGGTGTGATGCGCATAATTATAATCCGAGCGCCCAGTCTCGAACCAGAAGAATCCCGGCACACCCACCGCATTGAACGACGCATGGTCGCTACCTCCGCCGCGTGGAATCCGCACGGCGATCTTGATCTCCATCGGCAAATCCGGGAAGGCGGCCATCGCCGGGGCAAGAGCCTCGCGCATCATCGGCTCCATCTCCTTGGTGACGGTTACGCCGCCCTGATAGTTGGTGCCGCCATCGTCCACGAAAACCGCGGAAATCTTGGAAAGCTCGTCCTTATGCATTTCCACGTAGCGCCGCGAGCCGATCAGCCCCTGCTCCTCGCCTGTCCACATAATGAAGCGGATCGTCCTCTTTGGCTTTGCGCCTGCCGCCATCAGAATCCGGGCCGTTTCGAGCGCGACCATTGTGCCGGTTCCATCATCTAGCGTTCCCTGTGAACCAGGGCCATCCCAGCTGTCCAAATGGCCACTTACGATGACCATTTCGTCTGGCTTCTCTGTGCCGGGGATGTCTGCGATGACGTTATAATTCGGAACCGGGCCCTTGATCATCCGCTGCTCGATGTCCACTTCCAGCACCGGCTGGCGGCCTCTCTCGAACTGATAGAGCAGCGTATCCATGTCGGTCTTTCGGAGCACGATCCGGATCTCTTTGGGCCGGTCCTCCCACTTGAAGTTCCATCGTCCGCCCGTGATCACGAGGTCGTTGCGTGAGGCGGAGACCCGGCCCGCGATGGGGATTTTGGCCAGCTCTTCAGCGACCTTGGTATCTTCTTCGGAGAGCGTGGGAGGAGGAGCGCCACGGCCGCCGCCCTGCTGCCTCGTCGAGACCATCCATGCCCCTCTCAGGTTCTTCCGAGAGGCTTCCAGCTCAGCCAGCGTGCGCGGCTCCAGCACCGCCTTGGCTCGCACCGGGCCCTTCGTGCCGGGGGTCCAGGAGGCGGTGGTGAAGACGAACGCCTTCTCATACGGGGCGACCATCTTGACCGACTGGCGCTTGCCCCGCTCGAAGCCAACGGGCCATTCGCCCCATTGTTCGAGCCTCACGTTCTTGAGCCCGTACTCGCGGAACTTCATCGCCGTCCACTCGCACGCCTTTTGAAGCTGCGGGGAGGCAGTAAGCCGCGGCCCGATGTTTTGGGTGAGATACCACAGGTGCTTCATCACCTGGTTCCGGTTCTTGCCCTCGTCAACGATCCTGGACACGGTGGCGGGGTCGGCTTGGGCGGATGACAGCGCGCATAGCGATGCCAAAGCGACAAGAGACAATAAGCGATAGGTCTTCATGAGTCTTAACATTATATGCGGAGCCAGCGAATATCGGCCGCCTCAGCTGCATGTTTTGGCGGCAGCCGCATCGCCAACATTGCCGAGCAAACTCGCAACCGTCATCGGGCCGACACCGCCAGGCACGGGGGTGATCCAGGATGCAACCTGCGAAGCGGCGGCGAAATCCACATCCCCCACATCCTTCTCCCTTCCCTCGACCTTGTTGTAGCCCGCGTCGAGCACCACCGCCCCAGGCTTGATCCAATCTTCCTTCACCATCTCCGGCCGCCCCACCGCCGCAACCAGGATATCGGCGCCGCGGCAGAGAGCGGCCAGCTCGCGGGTCTTCGAATGGGCGATCGTAACCGTCGCGTTCCTTTCGAGCAGCATCAGCGCCGCCGGCTTGCCCAAAATCACGCTCCGCCCGATCACCACAGCGTGCTTGCCCTCGCATTCGATCCCATAATGGTCCAGCAGCTTCATCATGCCCAGCGGAGTCGCGCATCGGAACCCCGGCAGACCCGCGACGAGCCGCCCGAGCGACTGCGGCGTAATCCCATCCACATCCTTATCAGCCCCAAGAGTGAGCAGCGCCTCTCCCTCATCGAGATGCTTTGGCAGCGGGTGCTGGATGAGTACGCCGTGCACCTCCGGGTCGCCATTGAGCTTGTGGACGAGTTCGATCAGCTCGCATTGGGTCGTCTGACCTGTGATTTCGTAGGTACGGGATTCAATTCCCGCCTTTTCCGACCATGCCCGCTTCATCCGCACGTAGGCGAGGCTGGCTGAGTCCTGCGCGGCGACCAGCACATCGAGGCGGGGAACCACGTCAAGCGCCGCCACCCGCTCCTTGACCTCCGCGCGCAGCAGCCTCGACAGAGCGAGGCCATCCAGAATCTGAGCGCTCAATCCCTATCGCCCCCGTTCGGCGTCTTCACCCGCCACAGGCCAATCCTTTCAAGCTCCGCAACCTCCGGCGAGCCCTCGCGAACCTCCTCGACCGCCGCCTCTTCCTCGGGTGGCGCGGGCGATTCCCAATCTTCTTCGGGGGCGGTCGCGGGGTCCCATTGCGATTTCGGCGAGTCGATCAGGAGCCTGCCAAGCACCCCGTTCACGAACCGCCCGCTCTCCGCCGTGCTGTATTTCTTCGCTAGCTCGATCGCCTCATTGATCGTGACGGCGGGCGGCACGGAAGGCACTTGGAACAGCTCATACGCGGCGATGCGTAGGAGATTGCGGTCCACTGCGGCGATCCGGGTGAAATCCCACTCCGTGACCAGTGGCGCGATGAGCTGATCGATGGCCGCGCGCTGCGAATAGATGCCATTTACGAGATGGTCGGCGTAGGCTTGCAGATCGGGCGCGAGGTCGTGGCCCTCCGGGTCGCCTCGAAGGGCGTTAGCTGGCGACAGGCCGCCAATATCAATCTGATAGAGCGCCCTCAAGGCCGCCTCCCGCGCTTTGCGCCTAGACCGGGACGCCAACTTCCACCTCGGCTAGGAAGCGAGGCACGAAACCGGTATCGACCTCGCCGCTCATGAATGAAGGATGGGCCGCGAGGCGGCGGAGGAAGGGAATGTTTGTGGTAATGCCGGAAACGCGGAACTCATGGAGCGCGCTCTGGAGCCGGCGCACCGCATCCGACCGGTCCGTGCCCCGCACGATCAGCTTGGCTATCATGGGATCGTAATAGGGGCTGATTCCGAGGCCCGCATAGACGTAGGTGTCGAGGCGGATTCCGTATCCCCCCGGAGGATTCCACTCCGTGATGCAGCCGGTGCTCGGCGCAAAGTCGTTGTCAGGGTCCTGCGAGGTGATCCGAGCCTCGATCGCATGACCTTGGAGATGGATGTCTTTCTGTGAGAACGGGAGCTTCTCTCCCGCCGCGATTCGCAGCATCTGCTGCACGATATCAACGCCCGTGACCTCCTCGGTGACCGGATGCTCGACCTGAAGCCGGGTGTTCATTTCGAGGAAGTAGAAGTTGTCTTTCTTGTCGACAAGGAATTCGACCGTGCCTGCGTTTTGGTACCCGACCGACTTCGCCACACGAACCGCCGCCTCGCCCATCTTATGCCGCATCTTCTCAGCCATCCTCGCAAAAGGCGCTTCCTCGATTAGCTTCTGGTGCCGCAGGTTCTGCACCGAGCATTCGCGCTCGCCGAGATGGACGAGATTCCCGTGCTGGTCGCCCAGGACCTGGATCTCCACGTGGCGAGGGTCAATGACGCACTTCTCGATCAGTATCTCGCCGCTGCCAAAGCTCGCCTGGGCCTCGGCCTGCGCGGTCCGCCATAGGTTCGCCAGCTCGTCGGGCTCATCCACGCGCCGGATTCCTCGACCGCCGCCGCCCGCCACCGCCTTGAGCAGGACCGGGTAGCCGATCTTCTCCGCGACCTTTAGGGCTTCGGAGTCGTTGGGGACCGCTCCCTCCGATCCTGGGACCACCGGGCAGCCCGCCTTGACCGCCGCCTTTTTGGCCATCGCCTTGTCGCCCATCGACTCGATCGCCTCGACAGGAGGGCCGACGAACTTGATCTTTAGAGCTTCAAGAGATTTGGCGAAACTGGATCGCTCGCTGAAATAGCCATAGCCTGGATGCACCGCCTCTGCGCCAGAAATCTGCGCCGCCATCAGCACGTTGCCCAGATTCAAGTAGCTGTCCGTATTGCTTCCTGCGCCGACACAAATCGCCTCATCCGCAATCCGCACATGGAGGCTGTCCCTGTCTGCCTGGGAATACACCGCCACGCTGCGGATGCCCATCTCGCGGCAGGCTCGAATGACGCGGCAGGCAATCTCTCCCCGGTTCGCTATCAGCACCTTCCTGAACATCAGTATTTCTCGTGCCCTGGGTGGGGGCAGCGGACGAGCTTTTTCAGGTCCCCATCTTGTGCATAGGTGGACGTATCGAGGATGTACGCCTCCTTGTTGCCGATCACGCAGCGCACCATGTCAGCAGGCATCTTGGTGTCGGTGAGCGTAGGCATCTGGTCCTCCACAGCGCCTTCCATGAGCATATACATGCTCTTTCGGGTTTGGTCAAGGTTGCTGCGGCAAACGTCGTCTTTCGCAGAGAGCACCACAGCGCCCGGGACCGTCTTGCCAAGGCCGTCCTTCCTGCTGCTCTTGCCGCCGCCCGTGCCAAACATAAAGGCGACCGCGAGTGCAAGGATCAGCGCAACCGTAATCAGGGTCGAAACAATCGTAAAAGCTCGGATCGATCTCATGCGCTTGCCCTCAACATTGCGATCGGCTGGCCGAACTCTACCGGCTGATTGGCTTCCACCAACACCTCGACTATCTCGCCCGCAATCGGCGCCTCCACATCATTTGCAAGTCCAAGAGCGGCAACAACACCAACGACCGAACCCTTCTCCACGCGCTTGCCCACTGCCATTGGCTCTGCCGCGTCGCGGTAATAGCCGACCACCGGCGCGGTCACCGGCGTGACTCCCGGCCCAAGGTCCTCGAAGGAAACCGCGGCGACAACCGGCGTCGAGGTGTGCGCAGGCTGTAGCACTGCCGTGAACTCAAGTTCGCCCGAGTGCATGGATACTTCCGCGAACTTATGCTCGCGAGCCACTCGCAAGGCGTACCGGATCAGGTCGAAGTCGCCTGCCATTGGGTTCGATGATACCTGTCTGCAGAAGCAGGGTCGGGCAAAAAAAAGACCACGAAACGAGTTCGTGGTCTTGAGGGAGGAGTCTGTTGTGAGGTTCTTACTTGCTTGTCGTATCGCTGTCTCAATGAAACAGCGGCAAATCCGCCGCGGTTCCCGCTGCAGCGATAAAAGCGAGAATCTCAGGAGAAGGGGGTTAGCGAATGAACTCGGACTGCCGATTATTCCTTGTGAATCTGCGAGGATACCGACGCAGACATCCATCTTGCGACCGAGCTCTTTTGCAAAATGCCAACTACTGACACCGCTCCATCCACGGCATCAGCGACATCGATCAGCCTAGGCCAGATCGAGGTTCGCCGGTCAAGTGCCTTATTCATTTGTCCGGGCCTGGGAAGCTGTCTCGGAATCGTTGCCCTCGACCGAGCGGCCAGCGTCTCCGGCGCAGCGATCATCATGCTTCCACAATCGGCCGGAAGCTCTGATCATCCCGGCCGCTACGCTAATCTTGCGGTCAAGGACCTCGTCGAGCAAATGGTCGCCGAGGGCGCACAGATCGAGCGTATCCAGCTCGCGATCGCCGGAGGCGCGCGAGTATTTCGAGGCACAGGGCAAGCCGGCGAAGCGCTCGATATCGGAGGCCGGAATACTCTGGCGGTTCTATCGGCCATCGGGTCCCTGGAGCTGAATTGCGTCGCCCAGGACACCGGCGGCGAATTGGCCCGAACGTTAGCTATGGATTCGTCCACCGGACGGGTCACCGTGAAGTCGACCTGCGGCGGCGAAAAGCTGCTCTGCAATCTTGGGGAATAGCCGTTTTGAGCAACCTAACCTTAGAAGATATCGTCCAGAAGACACCGGATCTGCCGACCATCCCAGCCGCCGCGCTTGCCGTGATGCGGGAGACCGAATCGGCGACCGGATCGGCCAACAGCGTGGCCCACCACTTAGCCACAGACCAGGCTTTGACCGCCAGGGTGCTGCGCCTTTCGAACAGCGCTTATTACGGCCTGCAGCGCCAGGTGATGGACCTGCAAGAGGCGGTCGTCGTGCTTGGCATGCGGTCGGTGCGCAATCTCGCCATGGTCGCAGCGACCTACCCCTGGCTCTCCAAGCCGCTCAAGGGCTATGGCCTCGGACCGCAGGAGATGTGGACCCACGCCTTCGGAGTCGCCGTGGGCGCCCAGCTGCTTGCCAAAAAAGCGAGGCTCAAGGACACGGACTCGATGTTTACCGCCGGCCTGGTCCACAACATGGGCAAGGTGGCCCTCAGCATCTGGCTCGAGAACAAGATTCACGCCATGCTCGCCCTGGCCACGCGCGACAATCTCACCTTCGACCAGGTCGAGAAGAAGCTGCTTGGCTATGATCATGCCGAAGTCGGCGCCTACATGGCGGACCGATGGAATCTTCCTAAGCCGCTCATCGAGGCAATCCAATACCACCATGAGCCGAATTCCTGCCCAGAGCCGAATCTGATTGTGGACTGCGTGCATGTCGCCGACTTCCTCACCATGAGCATGGGCTACGGGCTTGGCGGCGATGGCCTGCGCTACGATTTCCAGGAGGAGGCGCTCCAGCGGATTGGGCTGGAGGCTTCCGCCTTCGACGAGATTGCGGCCGAATTCATCGAGGCGGTCGAGGCTTACGAAAAGCTGTTCCTCGAAATGGCTGAGGCGGCCTAGCCATGCGCGTCGAGCACCTCAATCCCTTTTCGGAGGCTTGCGGCGCGGTTATCCGGGCGCTCTTCGGCTCGGAGCCTGATCGTGGCGGGCTCGCGGTGCGGCCCGACCTCGAAACTACGCAGGCGATCAACCTGGCCTCGGAAGTCTCGGGCGATCTGCAGGGCATGGTAATGCTGGGCATGAGCCTTGCCGCGGCGGACCGGATCGCTTCCAAGATTCTCAAGGCGCCTGTGGTCACTTTCGATGCCGAGGGGGCGAACGCAATTGCCGAGTTTGGCTGCATGGTGCACGCCCGCGCCGCCGAACTGCTTGCGGCGGAGGGATTCGCCTGCACGATTTCTTCCCCGGCCGTGGTTCGCGGGAAGAACGCCAAGCTCAATTCCAGCGAGGCTCCGGCCTTAACGATTCCGGTCCATATCAACGGTCTCGGCTCGATCGAGATCAGCGTCAGCGTCCAGGATCAGCGTCAGCAGGTCGCATAGCAGCATCCCACTTGGCTCGATCCGGGTTTACGGTACCCCTGCGCATGCTCGTGTTCCAAGTCTATATCGAAAACCTATGGAAATCATGCGGAGGGCTCCCTACTGCACGACAACCCCACGGTTATTCCGCCGCAGGCTTGGCGGCGCGCTTCTTCTTCGGCTCTGGAGCGGCGGCTTCTTCAGCGACAGGCTCGGCGGCGGCCTCGACGACTGGTTCGGCTGCGGCTTCGACCACTGGCTCGGCAGCTGCGACTTCAGCTACGGGCTCCACTGGCGTGCTGGCTTCGGCGGGCTCCACAATAGCCTGTTCGACCACCGGCTCGGCAGCTGGTGCGGGCGCGGTCTGCGGGCCACGATCACGATCCCGGTCGCGGTCCCTTCGATAAGCGGGCTCCCGTCGCTCCTGCATCTCGCCCACCACGAACGGCAGCAGGGCCATTTCCCGTGCCCGATGGATGGCGCTCGCGATCATGCGCTGCTGCTTGGCGGTTGTGCCGGATTGGCGGCTGGGCAGGATCTTGGCGCGGTCGTTCAGGAAGCGGCGGAGGATATTGATATCCTTGTAATCGACAGTGTCGATCTTGTTGGTCGTGAGAAAGCTTACTTTCCGGCGGCGCTTGCCTTTAAAGCGTCGCCCTTCTTCACCCATCGCAAGGGAATCCTTGTCACGGGCGAAGTACTGCCTTCGGTCATCAGCGGCGCCTTCCGGCGCAGGCGTTCTTGTATCTTCAGCCATTGAAGGTTCATTATGGCAGAGTCGGGGCATTGGTGTGTTGCGGGATTGCCAGCTTGCGCGGTTACGGGCTTGCGGACTTGCGGCGATCAGACGTCGGCCATTTCCCCATTTCTCAGTCTCCCCGTTTCTTGGTTTCTTCCATTTCGCGTCTCTCCGTCTTCCGGTTTCACCCATTCCTTAACGCCATCCCGGCAAACTCGCGCGCGTAATAGCACCCGTTTTGAGGCTATAGAAACGCAGCCTGGTAGAAGAGCAGTGCCAGACTCTGCTGCAGTCAGGGAATGAGCCACTCGTCAGGCTGTGTATATGCGATGAGGAAGTTTCGACGAGTAATCCGTAGAGTGCTTCCGCTAGCGTAGACGCCTTTCCTCCACACCCTCCAGCCCATCGGGCCGGCCTCGCCAGCCGGCCCTCCTTTTTGCTATTGAGCTGGCCGCCGCCCTCTGATATACCAATGGCCTCCGCCGAGCATGGCCAGGCCCAAGGCGGGACATCCGTCCTTTCGATTATCTCGCTTATCCGCCTTCTTTCTAACGTTTTCATCCTTTTCACTGTTTTCACTGCCCATGTTCCTCCGATTTTTCACTTGCGTCCTGAGCAACTTCGTCCTTTGGCATCCGCATATGCTTAGGCAACGTGTAATGGCGCTTGCCGTAGTCGAGGTACGCGACGATCACATCGCCACGGTTGTACATACGTGAGAGCGCATTTCGCACTGTGCCGGGAGTTGCATCGACATAGTCGAGTATGTCGGCGGATGTGAGCTTCTCCCCGTCCGCGAGGACTTCGATGATCCGCTGCTCGACCGGGTTCAAGGTTGGTGTAAGGGATTCACCATCAACGGCCTTTTCGGGCGGAGTCGTCTGCTCGTAGTCGAGGGGGTGGCGACTGACGAAGTGCCACCTACGGTTTGCGAATTCGCCTCTTCCCCGGCATTGCAGGGAGATGAGACGGTTGGATTTCGGATTTGCTTCCCCTCCCCCTGGGGTCTCCGGAATCTGGCTGCAAGTGAGGAGCATGAACATGCTTGCGGTGGCGGAGAGCTGGGCGTTTTCGGCGACTTTGAGGTTGCCGGCGTACTGCGAGATGTGGTGGAGGACAAGGGCGCAGACGTTGTAGTTGCCGCAGAACTCCTTGAGCTTTCTGAGGGTCTTGCGGGCGGCCCAGGCGTCTTTAAGCGACCTCCCCGAGTGGGCACCATGAAGCGGATCGACGACGAGGAATCGGGCGCCAGTTTGGGTGAGCCAACTGTGCAGGACCGAGACTCCCTCATCGGTGTCGATGGGGATGTGGCTGTAGCACGTGTAAATGGGCAGCTCGCCTGCGAGGGATCCATTTTCCCCGGCTTCCCTCCGGGCGAACTCACCTTCGGCGCTTCGCTTGCGGATGTCCTGTGAGACGTGCTGGAGGACATGAGCGCGCTCGTCGTGAGTCTCTTCGAGGCTGAGCCAGAGGACGGGGCTCTTGGTGGTTTCGAGGCCGGCGAAGGGGGTTCCGGTGCTGACGGCGACGGCCATAGCGGTAGCGAGGCATGTTTTGCCTTCTTTGGGCTCTCCGGCAAGGATGGTGAGATAGCCTTCGGCGAGGAGGCCTTCGATGAGGAAGTCCTGCTCGAACTTGACGGGTCTTCGGTTAAAGGAGATGGGGCGGAATAGACGGGACTGGCGCTCAAGTTCGATTTCGAGTTCGCGCTGCCACTGGAGGCGCTGGACGGGGTCTTCGTACCGGTCGATGAGTTCTTGCTGTTTCTTGGAGGCCATACCCTTGTAGGGCTTGGGGGAGGAAAAAGTCAACCATTCGCACTGCCGATTGCTAGATTGCTAAATTGCTAGATTGGGTCGAGCGGGAGCTGCTCTTGGAGCAGGGAGGATCACAAAGGGGCACGAAGAACCACGAAGGTCGCGAAGGGCTTGAGAGGATGTCCAACGTCCACGGGCTACGGATTCAGAATTATTCTCAGAATTATTTGCGAAATACTTGAAAATCGGCCCAATAATCTGGTAGCATATAAATATGGAAACATTAGATAATTTTGATCGTATTTCTGATTTTGTGACCGAGCACGGAGAGGTTGCCCCTTTGAACATGGGGCAACTGAGGGATGCGCAAGGTTCTGACAAATTAGGTATTCATGTGCGCGCGGCCATCAAGAACGAGCTCAGCAAGCGTGGTCTCGGCGTATCGCCGATGGAGCTTCCCGCTTATCAGCATGAATATGTTCTTGTGTACAGGATGGGTACGAAAGCGGCAAAGCTAGTGGATGCTATTAATTCCCCCTCACCGAGCACTGCTCAGCATATTCGGGACGTGTGCGCGAGTAATGACAGCGACGTGATCGAGAAGATTCGTGCACTAGTTTGCGACTAGGCTTGGGAAGCTGCTGCAGCGGAGTTCCGATAATGGCTGTCGAGCTCGGAGCTCATAGCAAGGATGGACGCGATGCGGCGGGCGATTCTTGAGAACTCGCGGACCTCGTCAAGTTTCATGGGGCGGCCGAGGACCTCGCGCTGACGGTAGCTGAGCCATTTCTTCAACACTTGGTAGCCACCTAGGTTGTAGTGCCAGACGGCTTCGGGGATGCCGGTCCAGCGGCCGTTCTCGTTCATGATGATGTCGACGGTGGGAGGCGGGTTGGACGGGTGGGCCAGGCTGGACCCGGAGGGGCTTTCTCCGGATGCGAATAGATCGGGGTTGGTTGGGCGGTTGTGCCAGACGACCTTGCCTCCACCTGGCATGACAGCTCCGCCTTGTCCTCGATAGCCCCAGTTGGCCTTAAGCGCGAGATCCTCTGTGTCTTCGCTAGGATTGGGGAGGTTGTGGGGCCACTGGAAGTCGGCGATTTTGGCCAGGTGGTCTGGAATGTCGCCAGCCGTGACTCCGGGGACGGGCTGCTCGGGGTCAAGGAGATTTGCGAGTTTGCGGCCGAGGGCGGCCCCGGCTCGAATAATTGTGGCGGCTTCTTCCCCTCCCCCTGCCCCCTCCCCATCCAGAGATGGAGAGGGGGTTCCCGGAGTCCAACCTGGGATAGGGATGCGTGGCCAGTCCTGGCGGAGGGCTCCCGCATTCTCCTCGGCATAGGCTGGGCTGTGGAGGATTGCTAGGATGTGGAAGAAGATGGCGCCAGGGTCGTCCGCGATTTGCAGGGCTGATAACAGGGCGTTGGTTTGAGGTGAGAAGTTGACGCGGCTAGGGTCGGGGATGTCCTCGCCAAAGAGGCCGGACCCGCCATGTTCCGGCGTTCCGAGGGGGAAAACCAAGCTTGCACGCTCGATAACATGATAAGATGGCAATGCGCGAACGACCATGGGCGGGCTAAACATCCTGCGTTGCGCTTCGGCGCAAATGATGCCGATGTTTGGCGTCTGGAAGTAGGGCTCAAATTCATGGCGGCTGCGATCTATTAGTTTAGTTTCACCGATCCAATACATCCATCGGACATCAAATGGCCTGTAGAGGTATCGACGAAAACCATTTTCCGCTATCCCCTTGCGAAGGAGATGGCTCCGCGTTGCCCTGGCGTCGAATCCCGAGGTGTCCTGGAGAGCGGCGGGGGCGACCGATATGATTTCAGCTTCTGTCGCCGTCCGGTCGTAGTAGAGTTGAATTCTCTGTCTGAGCTTCGCCTCATCAATGTCGATTAGAAAGCTGTCACGCGCAGTATTTATCCCAGGAAAGCTCTTAGGAAGAATTTCGGGCAGAGTTGGCCACCCGATATAGTTTTCGGAGACTATTCGCGGTTTGAACGGATGTCCCAGGCCGGGATTGGGGGCGAGGCCATGATAGGGATTGGCTCGGCCGATCTGGTCGGTCTCCGCTGCCAGCTCGAGCAATTCCTGCCGTTTTTGGGCTCCCCAGAAGTCGCGGTAGGACAGGAGGCTCGGATCGGCCGTATCGGTCGGATCGGGAGGGTCGGACGACTGGGACGGGTTGGGCAGGTGGGACGGGTAGGGCGAGTGGGCTGTTGGACCTCTTCTGACAAGAGCGGCGATGGCGGTGCCGACCTGGATTCCTTCTTTGTTGAACTCGGTGCTGAACACGCTGGGGTCTGGCTTTCCTTCGGGAGTCGTCTTGCCGGTAGCGTATTTGTCGCCGTTGAGGTTATCGATCCAGATGCGATCGAAGGTCTCCAAATAGCGCTTGCGCATGTGGGCGAATGACAGGCCGTCAAGCCAAGAGTAGTTGCTGATGAGGCAGACCACGCCGCGTCCTGTTGCCTCGATGCGGCGGTCGGCCATGGCGAAGAAGCGGACGTAGAGATCGTTCAGTCCTTGACCTCGACGCTTGCCCGAGTCGTACCGCTCGACGAGGTCCTTCTCCTCATCCATTTTGGAGATTCCGGCATAACCGTTGTAAGGAGGATTGCCAATCACCACGAGGATGGGCTTGCCCCTCTTGACCTCGCCTGCCGCGTCGCTCTCCGCGTACAGGCTGAGCGGATCAAGCTGCCGGCGTTCGGCGGAGATCGGTTCCCAGCCGGTGAGGGCATTGGTCAGGTATACGCCCGCTCGCTCGCTCGGCTGAAGGTGTACGCCAAGCTTGGTGAGCAGAAAGCCGAGCTGAAGATGTGACACAACGAAGGGGCCAGGGAGCAATTCGAAGCCGAACAGGCGGTCGGTTACCGCTTTCTTCAGGTCGTCGCCGTGGAGTCTGGCTTCGCCTCGCTCTTCATACCTCTTTGCGATGACGTTCAGGCATTCGACCAAGTAAGCGCCCGTCCCGCAGCAGGGATCTAGGACGAGCACATTGGGGCTTGCGAGGCCGTCGGGCTCGTTTAGCTCGGTCCGAAGGATATGGTCGACGCGGGCAACCATGTAGCGGACGATCTCGGGCGGCGTGTACCAGATGCCAAGCTGCTTGCGGAGCTCGGGGTCGAACGCGGCAAGGAAAGGCTCATAGAAGTATTGAACGGCGAGGCCGCGCTCGAATGCCTGGAAGAACTCTGCACGGTCGACGCGGTTGAGCACGTTTTCCGCATTTCGCAAGGTGTCGTTAAGGCCCGCTTGCTCCAGCACTCGTGCGCTAGTTGTTCCCACAAAGAGCCTTTCGATCACGGGAACGCGGAGGTAGTAGTGGGTCTGACGCCACTCGAACGGGCCACGACTGGAGTGACCCTGCTCATGCCAGAGAACCCATGCCGAGAACACGCCATAGAAGAGGGTTTGGACAAGGGTCGAGCGGAAGAAATCGTCGCCTTTGTCGCCTTCGAACTTCACTCCGAGGGCGTCTTCGAGCGTCTTCTGAAGGGCGGTCAGCTCCAGGATGTTTTCGTTTAGATCGAGCTTGCCGCGCGCCTCGCGGGCATATGAGGCAAGGAAGGCTGCGACATCTTTTGGCTGGGCTATCGTGGTTGCGGCAAGCAATGCACGGTTCAGGAACTCCTCGACGAACTTGCCATGGACCCTTGCCGACTCCTTAGCGTTTTCTGTCAGCCGCCAAAACTCGCTCGCACTGTTGGCGAGACTGTATCGCTCAACTTCAACGGCTTGGCCATTTTGAAGTTGGATGAGGGCGAATTGGCGGAGGTTGGTGGCAAGGACCTGGCCAAAGGAGGCGAGATATCGCCGCACCTGCTCGCTTTCGACGAGATCGTTCAGGTCTTCGCTGAGGGATTTGACCTCCACGACGCCGCGATCGGGCTTTAGCCTATTTGGGTCTTCAAATGGGAGTATGTCGCCCGCCCATCTTAGCTGGGCGGCTGTAAAAAGACCTGCGTCGGGAAGGTTACGCTCGTGGGCCTGGGGATGGGAGGCGTAGACGACCTTGGGTTTTAGGTGACCGCCGATCTCGTCGAGGAGGACTTTAATTGCGGGGTAGAAGGATTGCTCGGCCACACCGACGTTGCGCAATTGAGCGCAGCTTCGGAAGTAGGTTTCGAGCGGGTCCATGCCCATAGTTATAGCAGTGGACGAGCGTTGAGCTGAGGATGAACGCGGGAGAGCCTGCCGTGCCGGTCAATTAAAAAGCCCTGCTCTCGACGAGCAGGGCCTTACTCTTGACGCCGGGCAATCACCCGGCGGCTACCTATCAATGCTTACCAGCGATTGCGGCCGCCGCCACCGCCGCCGCCGCCATATCCGCCTCCGCCGCCGCTGCTGCGGTTCTCGCGAGGGCGGGCCTCGTTGACGGTCAGGGTTCGGCCGTCGAGCTGGGTGTTGTGCTTGTCGGCGATCGCAGCTTCGAGCTGATCCTGCTCGATGTCCACGAAGCCAAAGCCTCGACCCTCGACGATTCGTGCGTTGGATGCACCATAAGCGGCGAAATGCTCGGTGAGCATTGACTCCGTTGTGGAATACGGCAGGTTGCCGACGTAAAGCGTTTTCGTTGCCATTTCTTTGATTCTCCTATCTGATTGTTGCGTGAGGCAGAGAGATCGGAGAACCGCCGAAGGCAGAATTCTGAAGCCGAAATCCAAGACTCGAAGCGTAACGCGGAGATTATACCAGTTGGGCTTTTTTGGCAGGGACGGGGAGAAACGGGAGACGGCTAGATGCGCTAGTATTGGCAATATGGGTCCTCTACTTGCCTCGCTGATGCTCTCCTTTACGCCGCAGTCGCCTGTGTCAATCATTCCGGCTCCGGCGCAGGTGGAGATTCGGGTGGGTTCCTTCACTCTGACCTCTTCAACGACCATTGTTGCGGGGGGCACGGCGAAGCGCTATGCCAAGCAATTGCAGGGCTACCTCCAGCCGGCCACCGCTCTCGATCTGCCCCTGGCCAACGCTCCGACGCCCGGCTCGATCGTGCTGCGTCTCGATCCGCAGGCTGGTCAAGGGCCGGAGGGCTATGTGCTCAGCGTGATGCCCCACCGGGTGGACCTGAGCGCGCAGACGCCGGCGGGCCTCTTTTATGGGATTCAAACCATCCGGCAATTGCTTCCCGCCGAGATCTTCCGACGGAGCAAGGTGACGGGCGCCAGGTGGACGATGCCGTCGGTGATCGTGCGCGACCAGCCCCGATTTGGCTGGCGGGGCGCGCATATGGATGTCTCGCGGCATTTCATGCCCAAGGAGTTCATCCTCAAATTCCTCGATTTGATGGCTCTTCATAAGCTCAATGTGTTCCATTGGCATCTCACCGACGACATGGGCTGGCGGGTGGAGATCAAGAAGTTTCCGAAGCTGACCTCGGCGATCGGGTCGGGGACCGACTATTCGGAAATGAACCCTGCCGGCGCTACGAGAAGCATTAATCAGAGGCCGGGTGGCTACTACACGCAGGACGACGTGCGGGAGATCGTTCGGTACGCGGCGGATAGGCAGATCACGGTGCTGCCCGAGATCGAGATGCCCGGCCACTCGCTTGCGATCATCAAGGCTTATCCGGAGTGGGGCAACATGCAGCAGACCCTGGCCGCAGGCGCCGATGCCAAGCACATAGAAAACTGGGACAACGTGTTCAACGTGGACGATTCGACCATTTCAGCGATCAAGCAGATCCTCGACGAGGTACTGGCGCTCTTCCCGTCCAAGTTCATCCACATCGGCGGCGACGAGGTATGGAAGGACCCTTGGAAGAAGAATCCCAGGGCCCAGGAAAAGATGAAGGCGCTGGGGCTGAAGAACGAGGAGGAGCTGCAGAGCTGG
Source organism: Fimbriimonadaceae bacterium (assembly GCA_049276675.1). GTDB lineage: Bacteria > Armatimonadota > Fimbriimonadia > Fimbriimonadales > Fimbriimonadaceae > DATLGQ01. Next base: position 5,377 of record JBASWW010000045.1, on the reverse strand, counting down.
TTCATCCGACAATTCGACGCCTACCTCCTTGCCAAGAAACGTCGGCTGATCGGCTGGGATGAGATTCTCGAAGGCGGGCTGGCCCCCAATGCGGCTGTGATGTCCTGGCGAGGCGAAGCGGGCGGCATCGCCGCGGCCAAGGCGGGGCACGACGTGGTGATGGCGCCCAACGACCAGACCTACTTCGACCACTATCAGAGCCGGTTCACCGACAAGGAGCCCAAGGCAATCGGTGGCTTTACGTCGCTTCAGGAAGTGTATGGCTACGAGCCGATTCCGAAGGAATTGACCCCGGAAGAAGGCAAGCGCGTGCTAGGGGCGCAGGCCCAGCTATGGTCGGAGTTTATCCCGCATCCCAAGCACATGGAGTACATGGCCTATCCGCGTCTCAGTGCCCTGTCTGAGGTGGTGTGGTCCCCGAAAGCATCGAGGAATTACGAGAACTTTCTCGGCCGGATGGAGAGCCATTTTAAGCGGCTTGATGTCCTCGATGTGAACTATCGGCGCATGGATCCAGCTGGCCCGGATCCGGTAGGGGGATGGAAATCGGGCGAGACGAGCGAGTCGTGGGCGGTGAAAGAGTGGGACCTCAGCCAGTATCTGAAAGCTGCCGGCGACTACGACCTGCTGTTTCTTTTTAGTGGAGGCGGGCATCGGTTGGACATCGAATGGGTTGACCTTGTCGAGAATGGCCAGCCAATCTCGCGGGACGAGCATCCGGGCCGAGCGGGGGGCGAGCACAAGGACAACCGGTACAAGCTGTCGCTGAAGCAGGTGAAGCCGGGAGCGAAGTACGTCGTGAGGGCAAATGTGCGCTCGGATGGGGGAAACGATTCCAACGGGGACATCTATTTGTTTAGAGTGCGGTGACTTGTCACCGCTTTCGGCGACGGAACACAAAGCGGTGACAAGTCACCGCACTCTATACTAAGCCATGAGCAAAATGAGCAGGCGTGAGCTTCTCCAGGCCACCGCCGTATCGGGCGCGGCGATCGCCCTGGCCGGAAAAACGGGAGCGCAAGCAAAGCCCCCGAAGCCCAAGGGCAAGAGCGTTGCCGGATACGCGGCACCGAAGATGGACCGTGTGCGAGTGGGCTTTATCGGCGTCGGCGCCAGGGGATCAGGGCATGTCTCCCAGATGCTCCTGCTCGATGGTGTCGAGATCAAGGCGATCTGCGACAACCACAAGCCTTCTCTCGACGCCGCGATCAAGCAGTGCGTGGACAAGGGCCGAACGGCGCCCGCCGGATATGGCAACGGGCCGAAGGACTACGAGCGGATGGTCCAGCGCGAAGATCTCGACATCGTGATCATCGCGACGCCTTGGGAATGGCATGTTCCAATGTGCGTCGCCGCCATGAAGGCCGGCAAACATGCCTTTACCGAAGTCCCCGCCGCCCTCACCATCGACGAATGCTGGCAACTCGTGGACACCGCCGAGCAGACCCAGCGCCACTGCATGATGATGGAGAACGTCAACTACGGCCGCGAGGAGCTCATGGTGCTCAACATGTGCCGGCTTGGTGTCTTCGGAGAGCTGCTGCACGGCGAGGCGGCCTATATCCACGACCTCCGCGGCCAAATGTTCGAGATCGAGCATGGCACCGGCTCCTGGCGCACCCTGCATTACACAAAGCGAAACGGAAATCTCTATCCGACCCACGGCCTTGGCCCTGTCGCCCAGTACATGAACATCAACCGCGGCGACCGGTTTGATTTCCTCTGCTCCGTCTCGTGCCCTTCACGAGTGAGGGAGATCTATGCGCGGGAGAAGTTTCCCCCGGGTCATGATCGCCGAAAGCTGAAATTCGTCTGCGGCGACATCAACACCTCGATCGTAAAGACCGTCAAGGGCAACACGCTCATGATCCAATGGGATGAGCAGCTTCCCAGGCCGTACACGAGACACAATCTCATTCAAGGGACTAGGGGAGTCTGGGCGGGATTTCCTAACAGAATGGTCATTGAAGCGGCGCCCGACGCCCCAAAACCCCAATACCCAACACCCAGCACCGATTCCTGGACCCAAGGTGCGGACCTCAAGCCCTGGTTCGATCGCTACGACCATCCCCTGTACAAGCGCATTGCCAACGATCCCGCGAACCAAGGCGGGCACGGCGGCATGGATTTCGTCATGCTGTGGCGGATCGTGTACTGCCTGCGCAACGGCCTTCCGCTGGACCAGGATGTGTACGATGCGGCGGCTTGGTCGGTCATCACACCGCTCTCGGAAGCTTCCGTCGCGAATCGGGGCCGGTCGATGGATGTGCCCGATTTCACGCGGGGGAAGTGGAAGACGATGCAGCCGCTCGGGATCGTGAGCTAGGCCTGAGTCGGACCGGATGGGCTTCCGATCTCCGCCCTTTTTTTAGAATCTCACCGGAACAATAGTACATTTAGGCTATTTGGGCCATATAATCAATATGAAGACGACGCTGCAGCCAAGGCCAAGCTAAATTTTGGCGAGCTACTCGATACAGCCCAAAGGGAGCCAGTGACGATCACGAAAAAGGTCGCCCAGTTGCCGTCCTATTGTCTCAGGCGGAGTATGAGCGGTTCGAAGCCATGGAAGACGCCATCTGGTCGGCAAGGGCGGATCGTGCGAGGCGTGAAGGTAAGCCAATTCCTCACGATGAGGCGATGAAGCTTCTAAAAAGCCTGATCGATGCTTAAGCTGGATATTTGGCCAGATGCCATTAAATTCCTCCACACGGTGGAACGAAAACGCCGGACAGATAACTCTGAAGCTCTTTTCTCTGCTCGCCGAACCTAACCCTCCAGATCCGGAATCTCTAAAGGGCACCGCCTTGCCTCATAAAAGAGCCGATGTCGGCGAGTACAGAATCATCTGCAGGGTAGAGCGCGATGTCATTGAGGTACCGATCATCGGCCGACGGAAAGGCGACGATTCTACAAAGAAATGAAGCGTAAAGGCCTCTAGGACCTTAACCTTGGGATAGGATTGGACCTCATCGTGTGTTGCCGCCTTTGTCTTTACACAAGATCGAGATGCGACGTTGAGAGGCTTACCAGCAAGACACGAAGACACCAAGGGCTCGACATCATTGTGTCTTGTTGCCTCGGTGCTTACAACAAGATCGAGCTGCGCCCGAAGATGGCTACCTGCTACGGAACCTAACCTGGCCCTCGGCACGCCTTCGCCCATGCGACGGCCGATTGGGCTGAGACTGGGGCACGTGTCGGGGGCGCTCCATCCGCAGAGGCGAATGCTTGGAGAGCGGCAGCTCCGTGCGAAGCAGCTTCTCGATATCGCGCACATCCTTTGATTGCTCGGGCGTGGCCAGAGTGATGGCGAGGCCCGAGGCCCCGGCCCGCCCGGTTCGCCCGATGCGGTGCACGTAATCTTCCGCCTTCTCGGGGATATCGAAGTTGATCACGAGTGAGATTTCCTTGACGTCTATCCCGCGCGCGGCGATGTCGGTCGCGACGAGCACCCGGTAGGTGCCAGCTTTGAATCCTTGAAGAGCCGCTCTTCTTTGAGGCAGGGTGCGGTCGGAATGGATCTCCGCTGCCGAATGGCCCATCCGCTGGACACTGCGAGCGAGCTTTCGGGCGCCATGCCGAGTGCGGGCGAAAACGAGAACGCTGCCCCGATGCTCGTTGAGAAGGTCTTCCAGCATAGCCGCCTTGTCTTCCTTGTTCACGATCAGGAGCTGCTGCTCGACATCGGCTGCGGCGGCGCCGGAGCGGTCCACCTCGATGCGAACGGGGTCGCGCAGGTAGCTGTCCGCGAGGTCCTTGATCTCTCGCGGCATGGTCGCCGAGAAGAGCATGGTCTGTCGCTCGCGAGGGACGCGATCGAGAATCTTGCGTACCTGCGGCGCGAAGCCCATGTCGAGCATCCGATCTGCCTCGTCGAGGACGACGATGGTGACCTTGCCGAGGAAAACGCTCCCGCCGGAAAGGTGGTCGAGTAGACGGCCCGGGGTTGCGACGATGGCGCTGGGCCGGGATCGCATCTGCGAAACCTGCTTGCCCATCGGCGCCCCGCCGATCAGGAGCGCCGTCCGGATATCGAGTTGATTTAAGACCTCTTCGATCTGGATGGCGAGCTCGCGGGTCGGGGCCAAGATGAGCGCGACGTCCCCTTGATTCAGTCGGGAAGCGATCGGCAGGCCGAAAGCGAGCGTTTTGCCGGAGCCGGTCTGGGCAATGCCCACGATGTCCCGTCCTTGCAGCCCTAGAGGTAAAGCTTCGAGCTGAATAGGTGTGGGAGTAACGAATCCGAGGCGGTCCAGCTTATCGAGGATGCTCGGTGCAAGGCTCATGGCCTTGAAAGACGAGGCGCGCAGGCCTCGCTGTGTGTTTGTTTCAGACATTAAAAAGAGCCGGAGCAGAGAGCATCCGCTCGGGCTTACATTTATTATGACGCTTTTCTTGAAGGTTCGTTACAATTCGAAGCTGTGGGAGGCGTTTTTACCGCCTGAAGGAACCACAGAAGCCGCAGATGAACACAGGTAGATGTGACCCCACTCGGTGGAATCTGTGTGATTCTGTGGCAGCTACCCCGTATTCTCCCCGGCTTAACTCCTCCCACAGAATCATACGCCAGGCCTGACCCGTCCCTTCCCGCTAATGATTGCGCGCGGACGAAGCAGGGCGTTTCGAGCTGTTGCGGCCTTTCGCGATGGGGCGCTCGGCGTGCTCGAAAAGCACATCGGCCGCTCCTCCGCCAAGCCAAAGGAAGCTGCCGTGGACGAAGATTTCTGGCGCGGAATCCGAGATGCCTTTGACATCGACACGAGCATCATCAACTTCAACAACGGGGGCTGCTCGCCGTCCCCCAGGGTTGTCCAGGAATGCCTCGCCAGGCAGCAGAAGTTCGCCAACACCGCCCCCAGCTACCATATGTGGAAGACCCTCGACCCGGAGATCGAAGGAGTTAGAAGCAGGCTGGCAAAGATGTTCGGATGCGACCCGGAAGAGCTTGCGATTACCCGCAACGCCAGCGAGTCCCTCCAGACCTGCATATTCGGCCTTCCTCTCGGACCGGGCGACGAGATCATAGCCACCGTCTACGACTACCCCCGCATGCTCAACACCTTCCGGCAGCTAGAAAGGCGGGAAGGTGTCAAGGTGGTGAAGGTAGATGTCTCGCCGACCCCCGCCTCCAAGCAGGAGCTGGTCGACGCCTACGCAAACGCGATCACCACGAAGACGCGCATGATCCTGGTTCAGCACGTCGCCTTCATGAACGGACAGATCTATCCCGTGAAGGAGATCTGCGAGTTGGGTAAGTCGGAACCCCCTCGCCCCGATGAATGGCGGGGAGAGGGGGCAGGGGGTGAGGGGTATTCGGACTCCCCTCTCCATTTTCGGGATGGTTCGTGCCCGCAAATGGGGAGGGGGCAGGGGG